>NZ_JARXIC010000100.1 GCF_031127905.1 Thalassobacterium sedimentorum
GGAACCTATTCGATCGCCATTACCGCAGTTGCAGCCCCCCAAACATTCGCAATTAACATTGGCGATACCATTCAAGATGGCACACCCAGCCCAGGTGCCGGAAACATTGAGTTCCCAGCTTCCTATGACATTTACACCTTTGCCGGCACAGCCGGCGACAGCATTTTCATCGACAGGATCGCTTTTTCAGGAACCACGAATATTGATTATACATTGATCGATCCCTCAGGTAACGAGCTCGACAGTCATGAGCTATATCAAAGTGACCTTGGCAGCATTGAGCTCCCCGAAACAGGGACCTATACACTGCAAGTGGGCAATTCCAGCAGCGATCAAACCGGAACCTATTCGATCGCCATTACCGCAATTCCAGCACCTCAGACATTCGCAATTAACATTGGCGACACCATTCAAGATGGCGCACCCAGCGCAGGCGCCGGTAACATTGAGCTCCCAGCTTCCTATGATATTTACACCTTCGCCGGCACGGCCGGCGACAGCATTTTCATCGACAAGATCGCTTTCTCTGGAACCACGACTATCGATTATACAGTCATCGCTCCCTCTGGTAATGAGCTCGGCAGTCGTGAGCTGTATCAAAGTGACCTTGGCAGCATTGAGCTCCCCGAAACAGGGACCTATACACTGCAAGTGGGCGATTCCAGCAGCGATCAAACCGGCACCTATTCGATCGCCATTACTGCAGTTCCAGCACCTCAGACATTCGCAATTAACATCGGTGATACCATTCAAGATGGAGCTCCCAGCGCAGGTGCCGGTAACATTGAGTTCCCAGCATCCTATGACATCTACACCTTCGCCGGCGCGGCCGGCAGCAGTATCTACATCGAAAATCTTGGCTACTCAGACATCACTAATGTTGTTTACAAACTGATCAGCCCCTCCGGAAATGAACTCGGCAGTCGTCAATTTTATCAAGCAGACCTTGGCAATATTGAACTACCAGAAACAGGAAACTACACCCTGGAAGTCGGCCACCCCGGAAGCGATCAAACCGGCAGCTATTCGATCGCCATTATCGTCCACACAGCGCCCTAATGACAAAGCATGGCTACCATCGCTTTCCTCAAGCCTGCTCCTATTATACCTTTTAACATAAATATTGCGCA
>NZ_JARXIC010000101.1 GCF_031127905.1 Thalassobacterium sedimentorum
GATGGAGTGGTCATGTTCATTGCATGGCAAACCGCAAACTAGGAACTCAAGCCGATCGCCAGCGCGTGCGTTCGTTGATAAAGAAGGAGAAGGATGGTTGGCGCAAAGAGCGCCTGATCGCCTTAAAGCTGGGCTTTGACCCGGCACGTCGTTTGGACGATATCGCAGAGACAGTGGGACGTGATCGCTCCACGGTGCAGCGTTGGTTCAAGCGCTTTAAAGAAGAAGGCTTTGATGGAGTGCTGGAGCGCGACTACAGCGAAGGCCGTCCGAGCACCTGTGATGAAGAAGTCTGGACTTACCTTAAGGATGGCCTGACAGCCGAGCGCTGGAACACCCTGGTTGAAGCCAGGGAAGAACTGGAGCGCCACTTCGAACGCCGTTTTCACTATCAAAACGTCTGGCGCTGGGTAAAAAAATGCACGGGGGTACTTCGGGTTCCCCGCCCCGTGCATGAGAAGAGGGACCCGGCCAGAGCAGAGGCGTTTAAGCGCCACTTTTTGGGCATCCTTAAAAACCTGCCTGTGAGTGGGAAAAAGCCAGTAAAGGTTTGGTTTGCTGATGAGAGCCGATACGGCTTACTCCCCAATCTAAGGAGACTGTGGACGAATAAGGGCCAGCGCCCCCACAAGCGCTGGAAGAGCGAATACAAATGGAGCTACTGTTATGGGGCCATTGATGCGGTTGAGGGCAAGACAGTGTTCCTGCAAACACCAACGGTGAGTCTGGACTGGACCGAGGCGTTCTTGCTTCAAATCAAAAAACAGTATCCCGACCATGAGCATATCGTAGTTTGGGACGGAGCCGGCTTCCATCCCAAGGATAGCTTCCACGAGCAGGTTCCCGCAGGTATCCACGTCGTGTTGCTGCCACCCTACAGCCCGGAACTCAATCCAATCGAAAAACTTTGGGACCTGATCCAGGATCATACCTCAAATAAACTATGGCCGAACATCGAAAGACTCGATCAGGTCGTCGCACTTCACCTGAAGGACTGGTGGGAAGACCCGGGCCGTGTCATACGCCTATTTGGTAATGGGTGGATTCGCGCTTCAGTAAACGCTACTTGAGACCACTACATGCGCATTAATTATGAGAAT
>NZ_JARXIC010000102.1 GCF_031127905.1 Thalassobacterium sedimentorum
GGATCAACTGTTTGGCTTGGAGAGCCGCTCCTGGGCCTTTGGCGAATTAACTTTTAGCCCGGACGGGCAGGGGCTGAAAACTGTATTTCGGCTCATTAATGAGAACGGGGACGTCTTGGAAACGCTTCCACTCACAAAATAACCTGAACACGATTTAAATTAATGAAAACATCGACGCTCTCTTGGAAGTCCTGCGCGACTGCACTCACACTCCTCTTGAGCAGTTATCCACTGCTTCACGCCGCAGACAAAGAAAAAGGAATGGAGGAAATGTGGGGTGAGGATACGGTCGCAATCAATGCCGGTCACCCCAGTCTGAAGTGGTTTGTTGAAGACAAATACGCGATGTTCATTCATTGGGGCCTCTATTCCGACATGGGCGGTATTTGGGATGGCAAGACTTACTACGGCATTGGGGAATGGATCATGCACATGGCAAAGATTCCCGTTGACGACTATAAGGCGTATGCGAGTCAGTTTAATCCCCAGAAGTTTGATGCCAAAGAGATGGTCCAGCTCGCAAAGGCGGCGGGCATGAAGACCATTGTGATTACATCGAAGCATCATGATGGTTTTGCACTCTTTGATTCCGCTGCGAGTGATTTTACCGTGACCAAGGCCACTCCCTATAAACGGGACTTGATGAAGCAATTGGCGGATGCCTGCGCGGAGGAAGGGATACGATTCGGTTTCTATTATTCACAGAATCAGGATTGGACAGAGCCCTACGGAGGTAATTACAAGGGGGAACGTCCGGCCGGATATACTCCGGAAGACTTTGATATTTATTTCAACGAAAAGGTCGTGCCGCAGGTCACGGAGTTACTCACAAACTATGGAGACATTGCAGTTATCTGGTTTGATACTCCAGGTTCGATGCCTAAAAAATACAGCGCAAAGCTGGTAGAGCTGGTGACTGAATTGCAACCCGATTGCCTGGTCAATAGCCGAATCGGCGGTGGATATGGTGACTACGTATCGCTCGGTGATATGCACATCCCGCCTGTGCGCCCGAATGTGGGCGTTTGGGAAACGGTGGA
>NZ_JARXIC010000103.1 GCF_031127905.1 Thalassobacterium sedimentorum
GAAGGGGTCAAACGCAAAATATAAAGATTTAGATCTGGTTCACCAAATTACTGACGTAGTTCGGATGCCCCATTTGCAGTCGTTTGGCGATCCATGGATTCTTGGCAGTTGTCTCTTTGCGCAGTCGTTTTGCAATCGTCACCTTCCATTCGACTCCTTTCTTTGAACTTTCGATGTCGGCTTCCTTCTTCTTCAGGCGCTTCATCTCCGCTTTGACGATCTGCTCCCAGTTGTTTTCGTTCAGTTCCTTTAGGTCTACACCTTCCCAGTCGATCATCGGAGTTTCCTTTGCGATGTCCTTAGCTAATGCCTTCTTGGCCTCGGCACTGCCCAGAAACCAACCGTGGCAATACAGCTTCGCGAGTGCGTCACGTTTCCTCGGGTTGCGCTCGTCGACTAGTTTGAGTCGTTCTTGATATTTCTTCATCCCGCCCGTCGTGTCTGGGAGATCGCATAGAGAGAGTAGGGTGCTGCGATCTAGCGGAGCAGAGACCTTGCGCTTAAAGTATTTAGGGAAGCTTGAGAGTGTATGCTCCTTGAGTGCATCGATACTACAGAGCTTCGCGCGCACTGGATTAAGATGCACATAGTCGATCAACCCCAGTAGCGGGCGATCCTCGTTAATGAGGATGGATTTGTAGCGCCCTTGGAACACGTGCCCACGCTCATTGCGGAAGCGGTTGAAGCGCGTCGCAAACGTGCTCTGCAGCCATTTCATCCCCTCCACCAGATTTGGCTCTGGGGTCTTGATCACCAGATGGTAGTGGTTGCTCATGATCACATAGGCATAGAGCTTCCATTCGCATCGCTCAGCCGCTTCAAAGATCGTGCGCTCAAAGGCTTCTCCCGTCTTATCGTGAACAAAGAGGTCCTTGCGGTAATTCCCTCGGCTAATGATGTGGTAAACCGCTCCTGGGTATTCGATCCGTTGTTTGCGTGGCATGAAAACGAGGCTAGCCACGGAGTCGGGGATTGGTCAAATATTTATATTTTGCGTTTGACCCCTTTTGGGCT
>NZ_JARXIC010000104.1 GCF_031127905.1 Thalassobacterium sedimentorum
CCTAGGCATACTTCTGAAAAATCACCTCAATCACTTCTCAACACGCTAAAAATCAAGGCATCTTACCGAGGAATCCTCTGTTTTGGACAGCAGTGCAGAGGGAGGCAAAAGGGGTCAAACGCAAAATATTAAGATTTAACCACACGACGATCCAAAATGATATTCTAACCAGTCGATCGTATCAATTCCGTTACGGCTCCGCCTCCACTCCATCGATACATCTCACCGTTAATTAAGAAAAAATGGAAGTTAATAGATTCATCGAATGCGCGTCTGACCCCACGCACTGGGAAAAGAAAGCTCTCTCATTGAGGAAAGCAGCGGAAGCAGTTTGGGATCTATTCGAAAAAGAATGGCTCAAAGGGGTTTCGACCCGACCTCTGGATATTGACGTATTCCAAAACGAATTAGCTGAAAACCTACTAAGTAACTCACAATTACTTTATGGCTTGTCGGCCGAATGTGCCCTGAAGGGAATCTTGATTAAGAAAGACCCTAAATCCATTCAATTCACAACAATTGTGGACGGAACCAGAAATGTAACATCAGCAGAGATCTCAAAAAAAGGAAACTCCAGTATCGACACTCACAACCTTGAGAAACTAGCGAAGGAAGCGGGAGTTCTTAAACCAGAAACAGAAGATGGTATAAAAGAAATCCTAGCGTATTGCACAGAGATTGTAATTTGGAGAGGACGATACCCTGTGCCACTCAAGACTGATGGAGGTTTTAGATTCCGAGGGAAGCTCCCGGGGGTGGCTTTCGTTCACTACTTTAGAGACGTATTCGATCCATTCCTCGACGAACTATTTGAAACACTAAAGAATTAACCAATCGCACTGAGCAATGTCGCTAACGCGCCATCGCTCATGCTCACCGATGGTGAGAGAATTGGCAGCTTGACATGTGTTGCATATGCAACACATTCAAAAGTATGAAAACAGCAGCCATTCACAGTCGAATTGACCCGGA
>NZ_JARXIC010000105.1 GCF_031127905.1 Thalassobacterium sedimentorum
TCCAGACGCTGGTATCAATTCCGTTACGCGCTCCAGGCTTCGCTCTTCGAGCTACGCCCGGCAAGCCGCGCTTCACTCTATGATACAGCTCCACGTTAGTCAGAAAGGAAAAGAATGCCACGCGCTCAGATAAATAAAAACGGAGTCTGGATTCGCCGTATTCATGATTCATGGGAGAACATTTCTGGATACAGAACTGACATCCGAGAAAACGTGTTGAATGATCCAAGAGTAAAGAAGGCAGCTTATGTCCTTGATGACAATCGCGCCATTTTGGTCCCAATTGAAGAATTAAGAGAAGCTCTACGTGACGCCGGAAGAAGGGCGAACGGATGCGTAGGACCATACAATGTGAATCCCCACAATGGGACACTTAACGGAAGGAAGGTTACGATGGAGATTCGGGACCTAACGGAGAAAACCAAAGACTAACAAGTCGGAGTAGGCAACTCCGGGGCTGCGCCCCTCCGTCGCCTATCCTCTACGTTGGGTAAGTAAATAAATGAGAACGCATCTACCATGTCCCGATTGTGGAAAGGAATTTGAACCAAAAGAAATACTTGAGAATTCCACGATTGCTTGGCCTGAACTGAACTGGATCTACTTCCTATGCCCACAGTGCAAAAAGAACACTCACATACTAGTCGAAGACGGAAGAATCTGCACGGTCGACTTCATTGGAGCACCCGGACCAGATTGGAAAGTGAACACTCCTATGATAGAAAAAGGAATCACAGCCAGAATGGATCCAGGCTATGCACATGTATGGCTTGATGGACATCACTATGAATTCGAAGCCAAACAGTAAAACCGAAGACCCAACTCTGAAGTTACCAATTAGCGAAGCCTAATAGGTAACTATAGGTTGGACAAACCCGCGTAGGATTAAAGGGGGCGTTCGACGACTCTAGTGC
>NZ_JARXIC010000106.1 GCF_031127905.1 Thalassobacterium sedimentorum
CGCAGTTTCTTACAAGACTGGGCCATGTTAGATGAGTCGAGCATTGGAGTCGGCCACTTTTTCGAAACGCTCAAAAGCTCGCGTCGCCTGCAGCTGATTGAAGAAGTCAATACGACTCTGGCAGGTTCGATGCCGTCCCATCCGGACAGTTTGATCGATACGCTTGAAGAGCTGGGGGGAATCGACATTTACGCGGGTGACGGCCATTACCATGCCGCCGGAGTCCACGATGCGCCGATCAAAGGTAAGCGCCGTGCGGTCGGGCATTTTTACACGCTGAACTATCGCACGCATGCCTTGACGCATCTGACCGCGGCAGACCTTCAAGGTGGGCGCAAGAAAAGTGAGCACGACATGCATGCGCTCAAACGGATGAGTTCCGGGCAGTTGCGTCAGGGAGCGGCCAAGGGGCGTCAGGTCCTTTATGTTTGGGACTGCGCCGGCACCGACATGCGGCAATGGTATAAGTGGAAGCAGGCTGCAGGCGTTTACTTCCTCAGCCGTGCCAAGGATCTGATGAAGATCACTTGCTTTGGCGAAATCGAGTTTGACCGTGAAGATCCGATCAATGCCGGGGTCCAGGACGATCAGCATGCTGCCACCGAGACAACCGGTGTGATGATGCGCTACATTCGTTACCAGTGTCCACGCACGGGCACCGAATATGAGTTTATCACTAACCACATGAAGATACGACCCGGAGTGATTGCATGGCTGTATCTACGACGTTGGGATATCGAGAAGACCTACGATACCTTCAAAAACAAGCTCTCCGAAACAAAGGCGTGGGCCAGTTCCCCAACCGCCAAGAAAATGCAGGCTCAGTTCCTCTGTTTGGCTCACAATCTAATGGTGATGCTGGAATGCGACATCACAGGTAA
>NZ_JARXIC010000107.1 GCF_031127905.1 Thalassobacterium sedimentorum
AAGCGATGTCACTTGCATTCGATACGATGTTGGTATCGTTGGAAGCGATGTCACTTGCATTCGATACGATGTTGGTATCGTTGGAAGCGATGTCATCAGCATTATCACTGATATCATCAGCATTGTCGCTAATTTCAGCAGTGTTCAACGCAATGTTCGTGTTATTTGAAGCGATATCGCTGTTATTATCACTAACATCATCCTGAAGGTCACTGATATCATCTGCATTATCAGCAATGTCATTTGCATTCAAAGCGATACCAGTTGCATTGGAAGCGATGTCACTGTTGTTGTCACTAACATCATCCTCGAGATCGCTGATATCAGCAGCATTGTCAGCAATGTCATTTGCATTCACTGCGATGTCTGTCGCGTTGGATGCAATGTCACTGTTATTATCACTCAGATCATCTTCAAGATCCGCAATATCAGCAGCATTGTCAGCGATGTCATTCGCATTGGTTGCAATATCAGTCGCATTCGAAGAAATATCAGCTGTATTGTCGCTAATATCATCCGCATTCGTTGCAATATCAGTCGCATTGGATGAAATGTCAGCAGCGTTGTCGCTGATGTCATTTGCATTGGTTGCGATATCAGTCGCATTCGAGGCGATGTCATCTTGATTATCGCTGATGTTGGTTGAATTCGTTGCAATGTCAGCAGCGTTGTCGCTGATGTCATTTGCATTGGTCGCAATATCAGTCGCATTCGAGGAAATATCATCCTGATTGTCGCTGATGTTAGTCGAATTCGTTGCAATATCAGAAGTGTTATCACTGATGTTAGTGCTATTCACCGCGACATCTGTCGCATTCGAAGCGATATCATCTTGATTGTCGCTGATGTTAGTCGAATTCGTTGCAATATC
>NZ_JARXIC010000108.1 GCF_031127905.1 Thalassobacterium sedimentorum
TTGGCGGCGACGCCAGAGAGCGGCTGCTTGGTCCATGTCGCCCCGTCGACAGAGCGTAGTATGGTGCCATTGGCGCCGACTGCGACGACATGCGTTTCATTGGCTGCAATGCCGAGCAGGTTGAGAGCGGTGCCTGATGAACGATCCAACCATGTGTTGAGTGGATCATCCACACTCATATTGTGACTGAGGGTGGTGTAGCCGCCTTGAGTGTCGCTTAGAATGAGCGTGATTTCATAGTTCCCACCGGAGCTCCAACTGTGAGTGATCGATGGGCTGTTCTTTGGTTCGCTGCCGTCTCCCATATCCCAGATGTAGATTAAATCATCGCCATCCGGATCGCTCGCTTCGACAGTGAATAGGTTCAATTGTCGAGCCTCTGTTTGATTGTGCCCAATGATGACGCCAGTGGGCGGCGCGTTGTCGGGATTGATTGGGAGGCTTTGGCGAATACTCCCGTTCAGCCCCACGCTGATGAAGGTGTTATTAAATGCGATAATCGCTTGGCGGTCTTCTACCGCTCCGGGATTGATCGGAATCCAGTCGATCCCGTCGGTGGAAATGAGGTCGATATCGGCATAGGAGTTGTTTAAATTGTAGCCGACTCCATAGTAGATGCCGTTGATTGTTGCATAGCCTGTCAATTGATGGTAATCGCCCGTTTGCGCAGAGCTCCATGTTTGTCCGGCATCGGTCGAGCGCCGTGCGCGACTATAATGGCCGCTGGCATAAAATGCGCCTTCCAAATACTCGATCTCCCTGAAATCCTGCCAGGAATCGAGGCCTGTGCCGTTGGACAGGTCTTCCCAATTAGCGCCATCGCTTGAGCGATAGACCGCGACCTCACCGTT
>NZ_JARXIC010000109.1 GCF_031127905.1 Thalassobacterium sedimentorum
TACGGAACCTGAATATGCGTGGTGGCCGATTCAAAATCAGCAGCGGAGACATCACCAAAAGACACGAGCGGAAGTCCCGCGTTGGCAGCTTGAATCCCCCCCAACAGGCTCAGGGCCAAAATTCTGGCTAAATTCTTCATCGTGCCACCCAATTTTACTTCGTACTCCTTTTCGTGCTCGTTGCACTGGTTGAAATGAAGCCTTTCATAGTGATTTTGTCATCGAAGCTCGATTTATTGGATGAGCCACTGCTCGCGCTTCCAGATTGGCAACCGCTCAAGCAAAGCAGGCAGCATATCAAGACTAGAAAAATCAGAGATTCTTTCATGGCTCGTTTTTTGGAGATGAAACTACGTACATTTGCGGATCAACACTGGTTCCGTCCGCTAAAATAATCTTGGTGAACGTCACCTTGGACGAAACCATACTGCGCTCGGTATCCAACACAATATTGAATTCAGCCTCCTGATCGGCATCCAAACCATAATCAGTAGAGTCGATCCCAGTGTTGGAGGGCCGTATGATCCAAGCCGACTTCTGTCCTACCACTCTCCCCTCGGCATCCATCGCAAAAACCCAGGCTTTCGCGGATCGAATGGGCTGAGAGAAAGTATTCTTCGCCGAAAGCACCACAAGCGATTTATTTGGGCTGCTTTCGCCTGAAGAGGACAGGGAGACTTCCAGATTAGCCCAAAGCGGGCATGCCCACAGAGTCAGAATTGCTGCTAATACTCTCATCATTGTGCCTGTATGAAATCGAATGCAAGAATTCCGAACGTGACCAAATGCAGGAGGTGCATTCTCCAGTCCAACAACTGCTTTGTCCGCTCTATTT
>NZ_JARXIC010000010.1 GCF_031127905.1 Thalassobacterium sedimentorum
CCAAGGCACATGGCTGCCTGTCAGGCCAGCAGTCACGTATGCTTATACGCTCCTTCGGCCTTCAGTTGCCGAGCACCTTGCTCATCCTATTGCATCATTCGGGTTTCAATGCGTTGGTTTTTTATTATCGAGATGTGCTGAAGCAAGAGTTGGGTGATTTTAGTGATTATAAAAAGGCGACGGGGTCGAAGCGGATACCGGTGGTGCTTTCGGTGGAAGAGATTCGGCGCACGCTTGCGTGTATGGCGCCGGAGCAGGCGCTAATGGCTCGCTTACAGTTTGGTGCGGGCTTACGTATTTCGGAGCTGGTGCGTCTGCGGGTCAAGGATGTGGACTTCGAAAATCAGCAGTTGATCGTTCGTGGTGGAAAAGGGGATAAGGATCGTGTGACACTGTTGCCGGAGTCGTTGATTCCGCTGCTAAAGGCGCAGCGGGATCGAGCGCGTGCGCTCTACGAGGCGGATCGTCAGCAGCGTGTGGCGGGCGTCTGGCTGCCGGAGGCACTGGCGCGTAAGTTTCGTCGTGCGGGTGAGCGCTGGGAATGGTTTTGGTTTTGGCCTGCTGCGGGACTGTCGGCAGACCCGCGTGCTGCGGGCACGGTTCGTCGGCACCACGTGGTGGCAAAATCCTATGGGTATGCCGTTACAGTGGCGGCTCGGGAGGCGGGCATCGCGAAACGGGTGACTTCGCATGTGCTGCGGCACAGTTTTGCGACCTTATTGATGCGCAACGGTACGGACGTGTGTCAGGTGCAAGAACTGCTCGGGCATGCCAATCTCGAGACGACGCGGATCTACTTGCATGTCGAGGGCTCGAAGCGGCCGAATAGCCCGGCGGATGCTTTGTGAGCGTGCACATCGTTAGATTTGGATTTCGTATAGAAACTGGAGCATGCTTGAAGCTTAATTCAGAGGTCAGAAAACAGAAGCTTGAACCCAAACGATGCGAACGCGTCATCTGGGCTGAAGCTCTAGAATCCGTTGATTGGCGGAGCCGCGGAAGCGGAGGCTGGGATCGGCTTGTGACTGGATGAAGGGGCCGTCGATGAGGACGTCGACGTAGTCGAGCACGGCTTTTTGCGCGGGCGTGAGGTCTTCCAGTAGATAACCGGTCCATAGCCAGATATTTTTTTCGGGGCACTCGGCTTTGACGCGCTGCACCAGCTGCAGTATGTCGGCGCAATTGCCATGAAAGAGCGGGTCGCCCCCGGTCAGGGAGAGGCCATGGCGCGGGATGCGGCTGTCTTTGAGGTCGGCTAGGATGCGCTGGATCAGCGCCTCGGTGACTGGGTGCCCGGACTCGGGCGACCAAGTGGACGCGTTGTAGCAGCCGGGGCAACGATGCTCGCAGCCTGAAACAAACAGAGTGCAGCGGTTGCCGGGCCCGTTGATGACGTCGAGCTCGATGTAGCGATGATAGTTCATGCGAGCATGCACTACAGGTGCTTGGTGCGGCGCTTCACCTCCTCCTGCTTACCGGCGTTGAAGGGGCGAGCGTCGGGATTGCCGAGGTAGCCGCAGACGCGGCGAGTTACGGAAACGCGTGCTGGATCGTTATTGCCGCAACTGGGGCAGGTAAAGCCTTTGGCCGTGCATTTGAACTCGCCGGTAAAGCCGCAGTCGTAGCATTCATCGATAGGCGTATTGGTGCCGTAGTAAGGCACGCGATCGTAGCTGTAGTCCCATATCGCTTCGAGCGCTTCGAGGTTGTGCTGCATGTTGGGGTATTCGCCGTAGCAGATGAAGCCCCCGTTGGCGACGGGCGGATAGGCATACTCGAAGTCGAGCTTGTCGTAGGGGTTGACCTGTTTCTCTACATCGAGGTGGAAGCTGTTGGTGTAATAGCCCTTGTCGTTGACGCCAGCGATTTGGCCAAACTTCTTGAGGTCCAGGCGGCAGAAGCGGTCGCAGAGGTTTTCACTCGGAGTGCTGTAGAGGCTAAAGCCGTAGCCAGTCTCCGCCTTCCAGCGGTCGACGGCGGCACGCAGGGCTTTGACGATGGCCAGCGATTTGCCGCGCAGCGCCTCGCTGTCGAAGACGTGGGTGTCGCTGCCATAGAGCGCGTTGATGCACTCGTGCAGGCCGATATAGCCGAGGCTAATGGAGGCGCGGCCATTTTTAAAGAGCTCCGAAACCGGCTGCTCGGGCTTGAGCCGCACGCCGCACGCGCCCTCCATATAGAGGATCGGCGCCACGCGGGCAGGCACATTCTGCAGGCGGGCGATACGCGTATCGAGCGCTTTGCGGGCGAGCTGCAGGCGTTGCTCTAGGATATCAAAGAAACGTGCCTCATCCCCCTGCGCTTCCAGCGCGATGCGGGGCAAGTTGAGGCTGACCACCCCGAGATTATTACGGCCTTCGTGGACTTCTTTGCCCTCCGACTCATAGGCCCCCAGAAAACTGCGGCAGCCCATCGGGTATTTGAAGGAGCCTGTCACTTTGACCGTCTGATCGTAGTTTAGAATGTCGGGATACATGCGCTTGGACGCGCACTCGAGGGCCAGTTGCTTGATATCGTAATTCGGATCGCCGGGCTTGCGGTTGAGCCCCGCTTTGACGCCAAAGACCAACTTGGGAAAGACAGGTGTCTTGCCCTGTTTGCCCAGCCCTCGGATACGATTACGCAGGATAGACTGCTGGATCAGGCGCGCCTCCCAGCTCTCACCAAGGCCGAAGCCGAGGGTGACGAATGGCGTCTGCCCATTGGAAGTGTGCAAGGTGTTGACCTCGTACTCCAGCGATTGAAAGGCATCGTAGCACTCCTTCTCCGTGAGCGCTTGAGCGTAGGCCTCGGGGTCGGCGACCTGCCATTGCTTGGCGGTTTCGAGGTGTTTGCCATAGCTGATCGTGACATAGGGCGCCAGCACCTCGTCGATGCGGTTGATGGTGGTGCCGCCATAGATGTGGCTGGCGACTTGGGCAATGATCTGCGCCGTGACCGCGGTGGCGGTCGCGATCGAGCGCGGCGGCTCGATCTCCGCGTTGCCCATTTTGAAACCACGTGTGAGCATCTCTTCCATGTCGACCAGCATGCAGTTAAACATCGGGAAGAAGGGCGCGTAATCCAGATCGTGATAGTGGAGATCGCCTGATTCGTGGGCAGCAACGACATCCTTGGGCAGCAGGTATTGCTTGGCGTAGTGCTTGGCCACAATGCCGGCCAACAAATCGCGCTGGGTCGGAATCACCCGCGCATCTTTATTCGCGTTTTCGTTGAGCAGTTCCGCATTGCTCTGCTCGACCAGGCCGTGAATCTCCTGGTTCAGCTTGCTGACACGCTCGCGAGCCACGTCGCGGTCGTGGCGATACTCGATGTAAGCGCGCGCAATTTCCTTGTGCGGCCCCGCCATCAGCTCGTGCTCCACCAAACTCTGGATTTCCGTCACACAAGTCTCTTTTTGCCCCAGGAATTTAGCCGTCACCAAGGCAGTCACTTGGCCCGCATAGGCGAAGTCGTCGATACCCGCCGCATGGCCCGCCTTGTAAATGGCCTGAGCGATGCGTTCGAGTGAAAATGGGATAAAACTGCCATCCCGTTTACGCACAAGGGGATAAGGAAGTGATTGCGGAGTTTCAAATAAAGTTGCCTGAATTGCACTAGATGTCGTAGCCATGCCACAAGAGATGCCCTATATCTAGTGTTCGTTAAAGTTCAATATGTAAAATGACCGACACTATAAGTTGCCGAAACAGCCTCTTAAAGCAGTCATGATGCTAGGCAAACAATGGACAAATGTTCACTATTTAATTGTCTCCCGACTACCGGCGATAATATGCTGCAGCAATGGGACTCCGCTATTTATTCATCGATTTCGACAGTTTTTTTGCTTCGGTGGAGCAACAGTTGCAGCCAGAGCTCCGCGGCAAGCCCGTGGGTGTGGTGCCTTCGCTCAACGTGGCGACGACCTGCTGCATCGCGGCCAGCTACGAGGCCAAGGCCTTCGGCGTAAAAACCGGCACGGGGGTGCGCGAGGCGCGTGCGCGGTGTCCGGACATCGTGTTTGTAGAGGCAGGACACTCCAACTACGTTGAGATGCACAAACAGATAAAGGAGCTGATCCACCAAATCATCTATGTCGACGCGGTGCTCTCGATCGACGAAATGTATGGCCGTCTACCGCCACATTGGCAGCCGTTGGCAGTGGCGCGGGGCAAAGCCATGGAGATCAAGACCGCGCTCGCCGCAGAAATCGGCCCACACATCCGCGCCTCGATCGGACTGGCCCCGAACCGCTTTCTAGCCAAGCTGGCCAGCAAGCTGGAAAAGCCCGATGGGCTGACCACCTTGGACTTCGACGAGCTCCCCGAGAAACTGTATCGCTTCGACTTGAGCGACATCACCGGCATCGGGCGTCGCATCGAGCGGCGGCTGCACACCGCCCGCATTATGGACATGCAGGCCCTGTGCGCGGCCAGTCGGCGTAAGCTGCACCGCATCTGGGGCGGGATCGAAGGCGACCGCATGTGGTATGCGCTGCGCGGTGTGGAAGTGCCCACGGTGGAGACACAGCGCAGCAGCATCGGGCATTCGCACGTGTTACCGCCGAAACTGCGCAGCTTTCACGGGGCCCATGCCACGCTGCACCGCATGCTGCAAAAGGCCTGCCTGCGATTGCGGGCGATGGACTACTTTACCGGGCAGCTAGAGCTCGGCGTGAAGTTCGGCTTTGACCTGCGCTGGGGCGCGGAAACGCACTGCTTCCCCACGCAGGACAGTGTGGTGCTGGGCAAATTGCTGAACGAACTCTGGGCGCAACATCCCGCCGACGCGCCCGAGCCGACCAAAGTCAGCGTGACACTTACGCGACTGGAGCCGCTGGGCGCGCACACGCCCTCGCTCTTCGCCGAAGACAACCATCCGCGCCGCATGCAGCTACAACACGCCATGGACAAAGTAAACAAACACTTCGGCGGCCGCACCCTCTACTACGCCGACGCCATGGAGGCGCAAAAGTCCAGCGAAGCCGCCCCGATGCGTATCTCGTTTAACCACATCCCCGACCTGGAACTGGAACGCGGGTGATGCTCTTTCAGCTAGCGGGCAAATCTAAAAAGCCCACTAAGGCACTCTCGACCCGTGCAAGCACCGCCGAACTAACATGCCCGATTCGTTGCCCGAGGCGATCGCGTCGGAGCGCGCTCAGCTTATCGACCATAATTTGGGAAGGTAACTTCAGGCCGTTGCCCTTACCCGG
The DNA here is from genome assembly GCF_031127905.1 of Thalassobacterium sedimentorum. GTDB lineage: Bacteria > Verrucomicrobiota > Verrucomicrobiia > Opitutales > Coraliomargaritaceae > Thalassobacterium > Thalassobacterium sedimentorum. The sequence goes on from NZ_JARXIC010000010.1 coordinate 5,195, forward strand.
GCTGAGAGAAATTCGAAATAATGGCGCGTCGATACAATGTGAAGTAATCGGTAGCACCACGACTGAAGCATGGGTGCGATTATATAAGTTAACAAAAAAAAGCGCCTCTCCGCGAGGAGAAGCGCTTTTCGATTATAATGTATTAAAAACGAGGCCTACTCGCTGGGCGCAAGCACTTCAGGCAGTGCGCGATCTGTGGCGGGGGCACTGACCTGTTCGACTTGCTCTGCAGTCACCGCCTCCGCATCGATACGCGCTTGCACGACCGGCTTGATAAAAGTCGGCAGGAAGAGTGCCAGCATCACGGCCACCGCAGAGCCGAGGAAGGCTTTACCCGCATCACGGAAGATCATGTTCGAGACCTTTTTCTTCTTACGCAGCTTCAGGCGTAGCGCGATCCCCACCTCACGACCGGCCAACAGACCGAGGAAGACCCAGGTGGTGCTCATCGGCATCTGCTCCGGCCAAGGCACATCCATATCCATCGCAGCAAAGAGCTTAGGGATGTAGTCGACCTTAAAGAAGAGTAACACCATCCCGTAGAGTAGATCGATAAAAGTCGCCGAGCGCACATCGATGGTATTGGTCTTAGTGGTGACCACGCGCTGAATCGCGCCGCCTTTTTCACGGAATAGATAGCCCTGCAAGAGCACCATGCCGCCAAGCGCAAAAATCAAGCCTACCAGCGAGAGCTCACGCGGCAAATAAACAAAGATATTGGCCAAATCCTGGATCAGCCACATCGACCAAAGAAAGCCAGTCGAGCCCCATTGAAAGATCATCCAAAACGGGTGTAGCTCATTGTGCGGCCCCTCGCCATCTCGCTCCGCGGCTACCTTGCGCTCCATCAGGTAAATGACCAACCAATACAGAGCCAGCCCCAACGCAAAGGCAATCGCATAGCCCACTAAGGACTTCTGCATCATCGAGTTAAACAGGTCGACCGCATCCTTCGGCGTCTTCCCCTGCTGCGCAGCGACCAGCCCCTTAAAGCCAGTCAGAACCAAGAGCGAAGTGCTCACCGGGATCCCCATCCGCGTCAGAATCACCAAACAAAGCGGCGGAATCACAAAGAGCCAGGTGATCGCTCCCCCAAAGGCCTCCGGGTGGGCGATATTCTTGCCCGCAGCCGCAAGCCGCCCAAATGCAGGATCCCCACCATTCACTATCCAGCCCCAACTCACAGTCACCACCATGATTCCGGAGATCCAGATCCATAGCGTCCACCAAGGGCGCTTGCTATTAGAAGACAAAAATGTCCCCAGAGTTTGGATCGAGTCATTTGCAACGATCGCGTACGCAGCGAGGGCAAAGCCCAGAATCATGAATATATCAGACATAAGAAAATAGTAAGACTCAGTCTGCACAGGATTTCGCCGTAAAATCCAGCCGATTATGGCAACAATTCTGCCAAATAAACACGACGGTACAAAATCAAATGGCTTAAGATTCCAGACTCTAATTACACCGACGCGCACGGCTTAAGTCAGGTCCGTTGCCGGCACTGACATCCTCTAAATTCTCCTGACCTAACTCTATTTTTGAACCAACTAAGTTATTGACAATAGCCAAACCATTCATTTTGAGTCGTCAAAATGAATAAAGATACCAATCAAACGAACCTGTATTCTCGAGCTTTTTCGAGCCGAGCGATGCAGCTCTCCAGCCTAATGCTCGCCTCTTCGGCAGCATTCACAAGCTACGGGCAAGAAAGCCTCCAAGACGGCGACAACGAAGTCTACGAACTTCAAGACTTCACCGTCGTCTCGACCGGCACCCGCACGGAGCGGCTACTCATCGACGTGCCAATCAAAACGGAAGTGCTCGGCAGCGACATCTTTGAGTCCGCCGCTGTCACAGAGCTGGGCCAGGCACTGGAGTTGCTCAATGGCGCCCGCACCGAGGCGAACTGCCAAAACTGCGGCACCGCCGAGATCCAACTGCTCGGCCTGCCGGGCAACTACAACCAGATCCTGGTCGACGGCTTGCCGCTCTTCACCGGCGTGGCCGCGGTGTATGGCATCGACCAAGTACCGACGATCGCCATCGACCGCATGGAAATCGTCAAAGGCGGCGGCTCCGCGCTCTACGGCCCCGGCGCCGTGGCGGGGGTGGTCAACTTGATTCCGGAGGAGCCCTACGAAAGTCACACCCACATCGACAGCACCTTTCGCAGCACCGACGGCGAAAGCCCGATCTACCAGAGCCAGTTTGCCAGCTACTACGTCAACGAAGACGGCTCTTTCAAGGCCTCACTCTACGGCCTCTACTCCGACCAAAACGAGTATGACCGCGACGGCGACGGCTTCACCGAAATGGTGGAACGCGAAAATCGCGTCATCGGCACCAACTTATGGTGGACGCCCACCGATCGCACCCGCCTGCGTGGCAACTACCAATACATCGGCGAAGAGCGCCGTGGGGGCGACAGCCTCGGCAAGCCGGAGGAATTTGCCCAAGTCGCCGAAGCACTCGACACCGATTACCACTGGGCCACGCTGGCCTGGGATCAGCAACTGGCCGACGACTGGAGCATGACGATCTCCGCTGCCATGGTCGACTTCCAGCGCGACAGCTACTATGGCGGTACCGGCGGCGAAATCATCGATCCCGCCAGCGACGTCATCGACTACAACAACCAAACCGTCAACGGCGGCGGCAATGCCGAAACGGAAGCCTTCTTCGGCAATCCCACCGACGGCACCGGCGGGGGCGCCTACAATAGCTTTGGCCAGACCGACACACGCTCCTACATCTTCGACGCCAAGTTTCAATACGATGCCGGGCAAGTCGGCGAAACCGGCGAGCACCGCTTCGTATTCGGCTTTCAATATGAGACCGAAGCGATCAAAGACGACCAGCTAAACGCTGAAGGCGACTTCCTCGCCATGCTGCACGACGACAGCTTTAGTAACCTCGGCTTCTTCCTGCAAGACGAGTGGCAGATCAACGACCGACTCGAAATTGTGCCCGGCATCCGTATCGACAAGGCCAATACACTCGACAACTGGGTATTCTCCCCACGCATCGCCGCTCGCTACACCGCCAGCGACACGGTCACCCTGCGCTCCAATCTCAGCAGCGGCTTCCTCGCCCCTCGCATCTTTGACGAAGACATCCACATCGAAAACATCGGCGGCACGCCGCGCGACATCGTAAATGCCGACGACCTCAAAGAAGAGCGCTCCTACACCTTCGCGCTCGGCCTCGACTACAGCCCCGCCGCCTTCCAGGGCCGACTCAAGACCTCGGTGCAAGCTTACTACACCATCCTGAAAGACTCCTTCGACCTCGACGAGAGCACACTGCGCATCGAAGGCGGACGCGAGAAGATCGACCGCGTCAACACCGACGGCTCCACCATCTTCGGCATCGAGCTCGACGCCGCCTACCAGTTTAACAACAATTGGTCAGCCAATGCCGGGCTCGCCTTTAGCCAAGCGCGCTACGATGAGGAAGACGCCGACCGCGGCACCGACCACTATAATAAAACGCCCGACTGGACCGGACTGGTGCAGCTCAACTACGACAACGACGACCTCTTCGACGCCTACCTCGCGCTCAAGTGGACCGGCGAGATGTATGTCGACCGCCTCGACTCTGTTACAGAGCCTGGCGTAGAAAAAAGCCCACAGTTCTTCGTCGTCGATCTCGGCATCAGCAAGAAATTCGAGTTCGAGAGCTACGACCTCACCCTACGCGCCGGCATCAACAACGTGCTCGACGCCTATCAAGACGACCAAGAGTCCGGCTTTGAGCGTGATCCCGGCTACGTCTACGGCCCGCGCACACCGCGCACCTTCATCCTAGGCGCCCGCATCGACTTCTAGCGCAATATCCAGAAGCTTACTGAGATATTAACGGATGATTTTTCGTGTAAATGTAGCGGACTCGTTGAAAAGCCTGAGCTTGTCGAAGGGCGACGTGTCCGGGCGTAGCTTTAGCGAAGACTGAAGCGATTTCGAGTTGCGGCAGCCCTACATCCGTCGATCGAAACGGCTTCGCCGATCCGCGACACCCGCAGAGCTTTTATCAGCTTTTTTCTGAAGATGACTCTAATACCACTTCTAAGAATATATGATCTATAAGCTTGGCCTTTGCGTAGCCTCGAAACTTTGTTTCGGGGAGCGATTGACATCGCCCCGGTTCTGAGAACCGAGGTTACAAAAGATATATCTATTAGGACCAAACTTTTTTCGAATTAGTATAAAGCGCATGCCCATCGCTACAGCCATTCGTGTCATAAGCTCCCTCTGGGGCGGTGCCTTACTCCTCATAACGAGTTTAAGTGCCGTTCCAGTAGGGACAAGGCTCGACAACCCAGGCGACCGACGCCGCATCGTCCAAGCCCAGGGCTACCGCTTGCTCCAGTCCGAACTGCGGCCTGAGGTGGAGGTCGTGATTTTCTTTTATTCCGCCTCTTGGTGCGCGCCCTGTAAACAAACCGCCAAAGCGCTCAGCCAAGCCTACCCCGACATCATCACAGCCGAGCCGCGGGTAGAGGTGCTCACCTACTCCGTCGATTTCAGCGCCGACGCCCGAGCCGACTATCTACGCGCGGCAAACTATCCATGGCCCGCCATCGCACCCGAGCGGATTGGCAAAGCTCCATGGCCCGACAGCATCGCCGGCGGCACGCCACAATTTCAAGCCTTTGCCATTTCCGAGCAAGGCTGGCAAGCGATCACCACTCCCGGTGATGCACCCACTGTCTTTAAAGCAGCATTTACGTTTTTAGCCATAGACAATACGGACACAATCGCAGCTCCCTAAAAGCAATAATCAATCTTCACATGTTACTGAAAATCTCTTTCAATACCAGCAGATAACCCGGCTGTAACAAAACCGCCACAATTCCGACACCCAAGCTTAACGATAGAGCCCTTTCTTTTAAAAATGCTTTCTGCTATCGAATCTCGCTCATCTATGAAAAAACCACTTTTACAAATCCTGGCATTGGGCTGCGCCCTCGCACCATTTAGCCTATCCGCACAAAACAAGGTTACAGAAACGCGCGATACTTTGGATAAATGGGTCGAAACCCGCCAAATCATCTCCGAAGAGAAGGCCGACTGGAAAGTTGAGCAATCCATCCTCAGTGATACCATCACCCTTCTAAATAATGAACTAGAGCGTTTAAATAAATCGCTTGAAGAGCTCGAAGCTTCTGCCACCGCAGCCGACGAGGATCGCAGTCAGCTCGCCTCCCAAAAGGATGAGCTAACCGAGGCTGCAGGCGTCGTCGAAGCCAACATCGGCGGACTGGAAACTCAACTCAAGCGGATCATCAAAACATTCCCCCAGCCACTGACCGATAAGATCAAGCCGCTCATCCGCCGCCTCCCCGAAGACTCGGCCAATACAGAGCTCTCGCTGGGCGAACGTGTGCAAAACATCGTAGGCATCCTGAGCCAGGCAGATAAGTTCAACACAACTATCACACAAACCAGTGAATCACGCGAAATCGGCGACGGAAGAATCGTCGAAGTGCGCACACTCTACTGGGGCCTGGCGATGGCCTATTACGTCGACGCCTCAGGTGAATATGCCGGTATCGGCTTCCCTGGAACTGATGGCTGGGAATGGCCACAAGACAATGAAAAAGGCGCCGAAATCAAACGCCTCATCGATGTCTATGAAGGTTCCGAAGACATCTCATTCGTCGAAGTGCCCGCACGCATCAACTAAAGCTTTCAATTTGCCAGACCATGCAAACATCCGCTAAATCCCTCTTTGCCGCAATTTCCTTGCTGGCACTTCCATTCGGCCTCGCACATGCGCAGTCCTTTAATGACGCCAGTAACCAAGCTGACAGCGACCTTAAAGCTGCCCTCACCGAACTCGCCGAGACACGCGGTGAGATCGCCGCCGACAAGATCCCACTGATCCGCGAAGTCTCTTCGCTGGAAGATCAGGTAAGCCAGAAATCTGACGAGCTCAACCACCTACGTCGTCTACGTGACAACAGCGACCTCGGACTCAATCGTCTGCGCGAACAAGTGGACGCGATCAAGGCACAGAACGAATACGCAGCTGGCCTGCTTGACGAATTTGTGCGCTCCTTTGAAACACGCATCGACTACAGTGAAGTGCAACTCTACGCAGCCGCAGCCGAAGAAGCTAAGCTCGCGATCGACGATCCCAACCTCAGTCAAGCAGATCGCTTCAACAAACAGATCGACGTTATCGGCGTCGCGCTGGACCGTCTTGAAAAACTAACTGGCGGTTATACCTTCGAAGGCAAGGCACTCGCTCCCACAGGTGCAATTGAAGAAGGCACCTACGGCGCATTCGGCCCCACTGTTTACTTCACATCCAAGCAATCTGATCTATCTGGCATCACCTTCACGAAGCTCAACGCCGCCGAAGCTGCCATCGCCGTGCTGGGTGAACAATACTCCGCGGGCATCCGCAGCTTCATCGAAAACGGACAAGGCGCGATACCGATCGATCCGACCCTCGGCAAGGCACTTAAGATTGAAGAAAGTAAAGATTCCATGATGGAGCATATCGCTCAAGGCGGCGTGGTCGGATACGTCATCCTTGGCCTCGGTGCCTTCTGCATGCTGCTCGCAGCCCTTAAAGTGATCGAAGTCACTTCCTTCAAAACTCCGAGCTCCGAGCAGGTGCAATCCGTCATTAAACAAATCGAAGCGAAGGACCTAAAAGCAGCTTACAGCGCGGCCGAAAGCATCGGCGGTGTCGGGGGTGCCATCCTACGCAAAGGCGTTGAAAACGCTGACGAGAAACGTGGCACACTGGAAGAAATCCTCTACGAAAAAATCCTCGCCGCGCGCCCGAAACTGGAGCGCTTTCTCCCCTTCATGGCTTTGACCGCAGCCGCAGCACCGCTCTTAGGTCTCCTGGGAACAGTCACGGGGATGATCAACACTTTCAAGCTGATCACCGTCTTCGGCACAGGTGACGCCAGCAACTTGGCTTCCGGTATCTCACAAGCACTCGTGACCACAGAGCTTGGCTTGGTCGTTGCAATTCCTGCATTGATCATCCACGGCCTCCTGGCTCGCATGGCGAAACAAAAGATCGGCGACCTGGAACAGATCGCGGTTGGATTCATCAACGGTGTCATCGGTGCGCGTAACAGCGATTAGAATTCATACTCAACACTTACTGCTATGTTCGAACAAATCATCAGCATCCTAGATAGTGGCGGGTGGGTCATGTACCCGCTCGGCTTGCTCGCTGTATTGATTTACATGAACGGCTTCGAGCTCATACTCTTCCTGAGTAAAGGCAACATTCAGCTAGGCAACGATTCCCAATGGCTCGCCTGGGTCTACAACCCAAGCGAAGCCAAAGGGCGCGCGGGCGAAATCATTCGCTACACACAAGAAAACGTACGCACCTCTAAACACGTGCGCACGCGCTTCGAAGAAGTACGTCAATCCATCCTGCACAATGTCGACCGCCGTCTCATCTTTTTGAATACACTCGTGGCCGCTGCACCTTTAATGGGGCTGCTCGGCACCGTCATCGGCATGTTAGCCACCTTCTCCGGCATCGCTCGTCAAGGCGGCGGTGACACCGTCGATGTAGTCGCATCGGGCATCTCAGAGGCACTCATCACCACTCAAACAGGACTCGTGATCGCACTGCCCGGCATCTTCCTGGTGCTCCTGATTCGCAATCGTAAGCACGCCATCGAAGCCGCCCTGGCACGCATCGAGTCACTCAGTCTCACCAAGCTGCAGCTCGATTAATTCACATTCAACGCTCCACACACTTAACTTTCAAACCGCAATGCGCAGAAACCTAACAGCCGACGACCGCGATGATGTAGAGATTAACCTCTCTCCCATGATCGACATGGTCTTCATTCTCTTGATTTTCTTCATCGTGACCACAGTGTTCGTCGAAGAAACAGGCGTCGAGGTCAACAAGCCCGAAGCCGCCGCTGCTGTTCAACTCGAAAAGAACAGCATCTTGATCGCCATCACAAAAGACAACAAAGTCATCTACGGCGGTCGCGATATCGGCGTCGCCGGCGTGGCTCCACAAGTCAAACGCCTGGTGCTCAAAGAAGACCTCCCCGTCATCATTCAAGCCGACGAAGGCGCCAGTCACGGCATCTTCGCCCGCGTTTACGGTGAAGCCAAACTTGCCGGTGCTAAATCAATTAACTTTTCAACGAAGCGTTAAGGCATGGCCTTTCTGCTCTAAGCCACAAAAAATAGATGTCCAAGCTATACAACGCGCCCAAATATAGAGGCAGCACCCGGGCCTTCGGTACCGCGCTCGGCATCGGCGTGAGCGCCATACTCTTTTTAGCCATCCCTCTGACTCAAATTTTTAACAAATTTGAGAAGAGTCCTGAGCAAATCGAAACAATCGATATGGCACCGCCGCCGCCCCCGCCGCCGCCAGAAGATCCACCCGAGCCCCCTCCCCCCGAAGAAGAGGAGCCTCCACCGGAACTCAATACGCCTCCGCCCCCCATCTCGCTAGAACAACTCGATATGGCGCTCAACCCGGGCACCGGCGGCTCCATGGCGGGCGACTTTGCACTACCAACATTTGACGTTAATAGCAGTGACCTCGGTGGACTTGAGATTTTCGAGCTCGGCGATGTCGACTCACCTCCACAACCACGCACCAAAATTGAGTTCAGCTATCCTTCAGCAGCGAAGCGCAAGGGCATCACTGGGGTAGTTAAAGTCGAATACATCGTCAACGAGAACGGACGCGTCGAACAAATCAATATCGTCGACTCCCCCGACAGGAGTCTTTCCAAAGCAACTGAAGAAGTGCTGGAACGCGCCCGCTTCGAACCCGCTCAGAAATCAGGTCGCGCTGTCAAAGTTCGTATGCGTGCCGCCATCCCTTATCGTTAACAAATAGGAAATAAGATTTAATAAAGAAGAAATCTGCTCCAACCGTCGTATTATATAATAATTTCAAAATGAAAAAGATCACCGCACTCCTCTTCGCAGCCGGCATCACCGCAGGCTCGCTCACAGCCCAGTCCAATATCAACACTCACCTCTGGAGTGACACGACCTTCGTCAACGAATTCCTTGGCAGCTATGGTTTTCTGGCTGGTGCTGAACCGCAAATCTCCGACGAAGAAAAAGAAGCTCTGCGGAATCTGATCGACCTCATCAAAGCGAGCCCCAAAGCAGCCATTCAAGCCTTGGAACCACAGATCACTCAAAGCAGTAGTGCTGCCTTCGACTTCATCCTGGGCAACCTTTACTTCCAAGATGGCAATCTCTCCAAGGCTGAACAATACTACGGTAACGCAGTGGTCAAACACCCGGACTTCCGTCGCGCTTACAAGAATCTCGGACTGGTGCAAGTGCAGCAAGGCAACTTCGACAAAGCCATCAAAACCATCTCTAAAGCGATGGAACTAGGCGAAGTTGATGGCCGCTCGTATGGCCTACTTGGATACGGATACCTCACACAGGAGCGCTACTACCCAGCTGAGGCTGCCTACCGTCAGGCCATCCTCATGCAACCGGAGGTGACTGACTGGAAGGTCGGCCTGGCTCGTTGCCTGCTCGAAACAGCACGCTACGCCGACGCGATCGCCTTGTTCGATACTCTCCTACTCGACGAGCCCAATAATGCGGATTACTGGATGCTACAAGGCAATGCCTACCTCGGCAAAGGTGAATCACTCGCCGCCGCCAAAAACCTCGAAGTCGTGCGTCGTATGGGAGCCGCTGACCTGAGCACACTGACACTGCTTGGCGACATCTACATGAATAACAATTCACCCGACCTCGCGCTAGAAGCTTATCTCGCCGCAACCAAAGTCGCCAGCGATCACGAGAGCAAAGCATTACTCCGCGCAGCCGATCTACTCACACGCAGTGGTAATTACGAGCAGTCTAAAACAATCATTTTGCGCATTCGTGAGCAACTCGAACTTCCCGAAGCAGACGATCTCACACTGCTCACACTCGAAGCAAAGATCGCACGTGCCGAAGGTAACGACGAAGCCGCAGTCGAGCTACTCAACCAGATCGTCGAACGCGATGCACTCAATGGTGATGCCCTGATCGAACTCGCTAATTTCTACGCAGACCAAAATGAAATGGCCAAGGCCATCAACCGCTTCCAACAAGCCGAGAAAATCGAAGCCTTTGAACGCGAAGCCTTGATCGCCCACGCGCAAGCTCGTGTCCGTAACGGCGACTACAAAGAAGCCCTCCCGCTCCTACGCCGCGCACTACAGATCAAGCCTGACAGCAATCTGGAAGACTACGCTCAACGTGTCGAGAAAGCCGCTCGCTCGTAGCCTGAGCCAGACGGCTGCCCGCTAAAATGACACCCGTTTACGCAACTGCAACGTCACATTGACACAGGCGTCACCACCACGTCACACGACACAAAAGCTTTACCAACGTCACTTCCATGTTCGTTGATCACTCGATACTGGCTAGGTTATAATGTGGAGTGAAATCTCTGCTCCCTGCTCTCTTCCTAATCACATCTCTCAGCCTACCATTGCTGGCCAATGCCGGCAATGAGGCGATACTGAACAGCATATTACAAAAGCACATGGAGGCGATGGGCGGCCTACGTAACTGGAGTCAGGTCGAGAGTATACGCCTGACAGGCAAGATTGAGCGGAATGAACAGATCGTTGATCTTGTGATCATCAAAAAGCGCCCCAATCAAATTCGCGCAACAGTCACTGTCCCACTACCGGGCACAGAGGATCAAGCGATACAAGTCATCCGCGCACACAACGGTCAAAGCGCATGGACCGCAACTCGTCGTGCAGGCGCACCAGATATGACACCAACTGAGCTCATCGGAGATGAGGCCGACAGCTTGCTCTCAGAGGCCGGCGTCCTGCCCCCTTTAATCAAACTATGGCGAAGCGGCGAAAAGCTCACATTCGCAGGCTCAAGCCCCTTTAATGGCGAACAAGCCTTTGTAATCGAGCATCAGCACAAATCAAAGAATAAACAACAGCGCTTCTACCTTTCCGTAGAGACTTATCGAACACTCGCCTACGAAAGCAAGACTCCCACCGAATCAACACTCACCACTTTAGGCCATTACCAGCAACAAGATGGCATTTTAATTCCCACGCAATCAACTGTAACTTCCCAAACAACAGGCGTGTCCAAGATGAACATGAGCTCAATCGAGATCGGCGTTGGTATTTATGATGAGTACTTCGAGACAAGTGCGCAGTCTGAAAGGGCTGAACTTTAATCCACTCTGGCTTGAAGCATGCGGACAACATCTGCTCGCGGAGCAGAAGAATTGAGGAGATATGAACGGCCTTGCTAACTCGCGAATTCGTAGCGAAACGATCACCACAGGAATCACTGTCGTATTGCTAAAAATGCACGCTCTAACTCTCTCTTCACTTGTTCATACTTAGATGCAGAGAAATGTCCTGAAATTCGTGGATTAAATTTAGATTCCAAAATGCGAAGCGTTTCTGAACGATATACGATTTTACCGTTCGCATCAATAAGCACAAATGAGGGTGTCGAAGAAGGTTCATGCCACAATACGGAAGCGTAACTAAGGCGCATATGAGGAATAAAAACCGGCAAATGGTTGAATGCATTGTAAAAATACCCGTACCAATGATCATCACCAGGGAATGCGATCGGTAAAATATCGTGCTCTGAGAACACTCCTCCCTCGAAAGTTCGATCTAAGTATTGGGTAATCAGTGCATTCTCTTCATTGATCTCGTTCACGTAAAAACAAAGGATGTAAGCATTGTCCTTAATGTCATCCAAGATCATGTGCGTCGCGTCACGGTTCACATATTGCACGATCTTATTCCCAAGCTGGATCATCGCATTCGGAAACTCTTTAATTTCCTGCCCGCTTACGATGCGATCAGATGCTTCCTCAAAATCTGTTGCCATGGCGTCCACCCAATGCACACCGTGACGTCCAAAATCAACTAAGGCACGCCGCCCCTCAACTCGCTGCAGAATGCCAATGCTACCAGCTCGAATCACATGTTCTTCTCCATTTACGTCTTCTTGAACTAGTTTACTAAGCACCGTCAGCCGAGCAGGCCAAGACGCCGAGTTATCATAATTCGAAATAGCCTTTAAGTTTATTAAGCCTGAAAACAGGACCAACAGAATAAATAACAATCGCATAATTTTAATCAAAAATGTTATAGTAAATGTGTCGGAGGCTTGCCAGAGGGATTGTGAATTCGATTCACCCGAGAGCTCGGAATGGGTGGCTCGTTACGCGTGGACAAATTGCCATCAACCGATGATGCGCGATTATCAGCTATCACTTCACGACCAACAGCGACCCTAGATGCAAATAAGGGAGATTGCTTTGGCATCTCAAGTGGAAACCAGTTTATCTGATCCTTGTCTGTCAAATTTGATTCACTTCCAGCAACATCACTCTGCACGTATGTCTGGCTATCAGAAAAAACAATTTCATGACGACTAAGTGCAGCATCTGAAATATTCTGATTTGAATGATTGTCGGCACTTTCAGCATAAAAGAGCCCCACACTACTAGCCGTACCTAAACTCAAGTAGTATCTATTCCCATCCCAAACATAGCTGATAGAGCGCGTAGCCGGATTATAACTATGAATGATGAAACCATTCACATCCTCCATCGGCGTCATCCATTGTGACCTCTGATGTTTATCATCTTTAATACTGAAATAGTAAACGCCATTGATCTGACTGATTCCATTCAGAGAAAAGCGCTTCAGTGCCTCCTTTGAGACTGCAGGGACCTGTTTTTTCTGTTGTGTCGGAAGGCCACTCGCAGAAACAAAAGGTGAATTCCTAATTAATGTCGCTTTTGCATAAATTGAGGAAACCAATACAATGTGAAAAATAAATAACCTTAGCAACATAAGTCAAATAAGTATAAATTAAAAATGCCGGGTGCTCGTGAGCACCCGGCATTGCTTAAACAGCATATCAGCACTACACGCGACGGCGCATTGCTGTAAACACCAATGCCATCATGCCGAAAATCGCGGCATATGAACTGGGCTCAGGCACTGCAGTCGTTCCGAACAAACCAATATTGTCGAAGAAGAAGTTACCAGGATCCGTAACAGCATCGTTAATTGTAAACACCAAACGAGCATCGGTGACCTGGTCAAGAAGGCTAATATCAATTGCATCATTATCGAACGTCCAAGTCCCAGCAGACAATTCGCTATTACTAGTCACATCCACCTCACCAAGAAAACTGGTTCCATCATAAGCCGACACGGTGAATACATCAGTAAATAAACCAGGTACTATGGATGTAAAGTCAGTGCCATAATCGCCAGATGTCTGGGTATCGTAGTCAAAATACAACTGAGTTGACTCATAGCCAGAATTATCCCATCCAATCGAAAACGAAGGATTCCCCGTCGTCGCTCGCATAAGAAAACTCTTAGTTCCAGTTTCGTTGTCAGCACTCACTCCGCCTTGGAAACCATAGCGTCCCTGAGTCGTACCAGAGATATTGCTATTACCAACACCACGACCTTGGGCAAAAAATGCACCTGTGCCAAAGTCCGTGCTACCGTTGGTTCCATTTGCATAAAGCATCGCACCATCAGCAGACCCATTAACATCAGCCTCGAACCCCGCATCCAAGTTCATGGAAACATTGGTGGTCTGAAAGTCCCAGCCTGCAATTAAACCTTGGCTGTAAGAAGAAGCCGCGAGGCCTATACTTGCTAGTGAAATAATTATTTTTTTCATAATAGTTTATAAGTTACCTGTCGATTACTTAGCTTCGTAGTAAACAGAATCAAATACTGTCCAACCAGCTGTCCAAAGCGCATCGCCAAGTGTCGTCGCTTGAGGATTGAACGCACCGATGAAACCTGGATCGATGAAGTATGTAGCAGTATATGGCTCTGGAGAAGTCGAGGCGAGCGAGCTAAGAGCGCCGGCACTCAATTTAGAAGGATCGAAACCGCCGTGAGTAGACTCAAAGTTGCTGTCCCATTGGCGACGTGCAATTTGACCGTTGTAGGCACTAGCATTTGCACCACTCACACGGTTAGAAGCATCGAATGGGTCAACATCGAATACATTATTCGAGAAGTTATTGCCAACGCTATTAAACACCTGAAGTACACGGCTGCTATTTGCACCTTCATTACCACTACCACCGTCTAAATCATTTGTATTAGCAAATGTGCTAGCAGTATAGAAATCTGCATTTCCATACCAGATATTAGAACGGAAAACAATATCACCAAGATCCCAGCGCTCATCACCATCCTTGGCGAGAAGGATGCCTGCAGCACCATGATCAGAGAAAATGCTATTAAAATATGCACCTCCCCAAGAATCACGCAGTGTGAAAACATTATTGATGCCATCATCACCATCATCTTTGCTATAAAGACCGGAACCTACGTATGTAGCATTATAGACAGTTGGAAATGTGAAAACAAGACCTCCTCCTGAGTCACCGGAACCAAGGAGATTTGTGCTACCACCGGGAGCTGCAGCAAATTGATCAACCGAATAACCGATTGCATCCGTGCCGTCATGCTCGCCCGCAGCATTACCGCTGTCTCTGTCATCATTTTGCATTGAGAACCAGAATTGGCCAAGACCCGTGAATCCTTCGTCCATATCGAACGAATCGTCATTGTTATAAAGTGAAACTAAGTAACGAGTGTTTACAGTACCACCGAACCACTCAAAGCCATCATCCTGATTAGAGTAGACTTCGACATACTCGATTTTAGTACCAAAGCCAACTCCACCCATAGTGAGGCCATTCAACTCATTATCTCCACCGATAGCATATCCACCATGGCGAATCGAGACGTATGTAAATGAACCAGAGCTGTCATTAGGGTTACGACCACCATACACAGAATTCTGTCCTACAAGGGCTGTATTTAAGCCTTCAATTTGTCCTTCCATAGGATTAACAACCGATGGAAAGTCACCTTTAGAATCCGCAACAATACGGTCGTTTGCTACATCGATATCACCAATGCTGGTAGGCGCATTACCCAAAATAACGATACCGCCCCAATAACCTTGATGCTCAGTGCCGGCACCATTAATATCGCCAGTGCCATCGATGTCAGAAAAGTCGAAATCAGCAACGCTTGCTTCGACATAAGGAGGAAGCGGATTACTAGCGGGCGCTGCATCTAGAAAATCTGCAACTTCGATCGAATTGCCAGTATAATCATAGGCACCTGTGTAATTAACTGCATCGGGTGAGCCATCATTGTTCTCGTCAATCACCGCAGTGGTAAAAATAATAGGGCTCGAGGAATTCCCGTTTGCATTGATCTGTCCATCACGTGTGATGATTAAAGCACCAGGCTCTCCACCAGCGGCACCGATAGTACCAGAAAAGCCACCTTCTCCAATACCAGGTTCACCACGAATAATGGTGCCAGGGCCGATCGTTAAAGTGGCACCATCATTGACGAATGTATAACTGGCGAGGATGTATTCGTTCGCAGAAGTAAGCTCCAAATCCTGCCCAATGTAGTAGTAACCATTAGCATCTACAGTGACCCCTGGAAGATTCTCGTCAATGACCACAATTGCGGCCTGAGCTGCTGTGAACGCAGATGCGCTTGCAGCGAGAGTTAGTAAGATTTTTTTCATGAGTATTTCTAGTTTGTTTATAATTGTTCGCTAAGTAGCAGCGAGAAAGACAGAATACAGGAGCATTGTTACAAATACGCTACGACGGAGATAAGATGTCGTGAACTCAGCATGCCCCTAAAAAGTTGCTGTTACTGAAATGCTAAAAGTTGGACGAATCTCATATTCCTCACGTACGGTATCAGCTTGCTGAAGGCTCGGATCTAATGCCTCTAAATCTTGCATAAAATCCTCATCATGCAGAAGCTGGCGAGTTGGAGTATTTATATTTTTCGCTGACAACTTAAAGGACCAGGTGTCATTAATTACCTGCTGCCACACAAGGTTTAGCGCAATAAATTCATCCCAGTACAAATCCGTATGAGTATTCTGAGTCCCCACCAAAGTAAGCGCCTGGCCAACCAAATTAGCTGAGACTGTCAACGAACCACCAATGGACGGGAAATCGATCGTGGTATATGCGTTTGCTATATACTCAGGCTGATCGAACAATTGACGAGAGTCCTCAACAATCGTGCTCAAAGCACCGTTGCCAAAACTGTCAATCTCCAACTGAGATCGGTCCACCTCAGCCTGAATCTGAGTATAATTCGCGCCCACAGACACATTATGCAGAACCTCTGGAATGAAATCGAAATCCGAAAGGCTCGCCTGAAATTCAACTTCCCATCCAAATAAATCAGCATCATTCTCATTATTGATATACGTAATAATACTGTCAGTACCAATGCTAGTTGGTGGCGCAACAGCGATACGCTCGACTGGAGTTCCAACTGTTTTATGAAATACCGAAGCGGCCATGAAGACTGAATCCTTTGCCCACTCGACTCGGAAATCTAAATTTTCGATCTCACTAAAATCCAACCCCGAATAACTCCCCAACAATGAGTCCGGAAGCGAACCAGTGTATATCTCACCCGGATTTCCGATTTCCAAAGTTCTGTCGGTAACATTGAGCGTCGGGAAAGGTGCAATCTCTCGAAAAGATGGCTTTGCAATCGTCTGAGACCACGCTGCTCTAAAAGTCAGGTTCTCATTAGCCTCGGCAATGAATGTGACAAAAGGAAGCTTGTCCTGACGATCAATAGATTGCTCAACAATCGTAATCGGCCAATTCACCGACTGAATGCCCGCAGGAAAATCAGGGTCGTCCGAATAAGAAAGTTGATTTTCTTCAACACGAATCCCTCCGACAATACGCAACCAATCAAAAGGCTTAATCTCCGAGGAGAAATACTTCGACTCTGTTAATGACTCCCCTGTTGCTTTAAATTCATAAATTTGATCCGCCTGATAGGGCACCGAAACGCTCTTCCGATACACATCCCAAGTCCCCTCTGAATTCTGAATTGAAAAGAAACTACTGGTATTCACCTCAGTTGCATTCGTGCCAGCATATGCGACAGAAGGTACAGCAATTCCATCAGGCCCCGATAAGTAAAGCGCAGAAGGATCTCGCGTCCACTCAAGTTGATTCAATTCACGGCTCACCTCCTCGCGAGCGAAACCGAATTCAAACTTAAGAAAATCAGCAACTGGAAGTTCTAAATCAATTCGTCCTGCATTGCTTTCCTGCTCCGTATTCCGGTTAAAGCGGACTGGTGCGACCCCTTCGTTGGAATCAATCGGATTCGTGTTTCCAGGAAGGCCACTACTGCTATCCGACTCAACCGCATATCCTTTAAATGAACGAATGTCGGGCTCGTCTTGAGTAGTATCTGCAAACAAAGTTGCCCATTTAATAACGGGTGAACGCTCGCCAAAATCAAACGGGCGATGCTCCCCCCCAAGCTGATGCCCCGTCAAACTTCGCTCAGTGTAACTCAATTCACCATTCAGGTCAGTATCATCAACCACACCAACAGTGGCCTCAGACTCTCCGATTGTAGTATAAACGAAATTATAAAAAAGTTTATTTCTTTCACCGAAGTTAAGCCCCAAAGCCAACAATGCAGATATTTGATCCTCAATAGAGCCTTCCTCGATCTCCTCGGTATCGTCAGTAATAAAAGTATTACCATCAAACGACGCCTCAGTCTTGGTAGTGCTCCGACTCCTTTCCTGGTGCTTCTGTGTCGCACCAAAAAGAATGCCTAGTGTCACATCATCCTTTAACTCGATACTGTTACCGATCTCAACTGATGTCCCGAAGTCTCCCCTTGACTTACGCTTTTCAGCAAAAAAACTAGGCGCACTTTCAGGAACCATAGCCGAATCAATACTCCCATAATTAAGATTCGGATCATCGGCATCAATATACCCGACGATCTCACCATTAGCACCTCCATCGACATTTCGCGTCAAGGCAACGACTCCAGTAGGCTCATACCCTTGAGCGCCATCCGAGTCGAATCCCCTGAGGTCTGTGCCCTGCACAAAATAATCATCACTACCTCTTTCAGGGTCCACGAGCATCTCCTCTCCCCACAAACCATCCTGCCAACCAACGGATGCACTGCCTTTGATTGTTAACTCATCTGGAAATGACTTCGTAATCAGATCAATCGAACCCCCTGTCGAATCCCCGGGCTGGTCCGCCGTAAATGTTTTTTGTGCCACCAGCGATTCAAACAAACCCGCCGGAAAAATATCCAAAGGCACCGCTTTCCTATCAGGATCGGGACTAGGCAGGCGCACACCATTAATCAAGGTAGTATTATAGCGATCATTCAGGCCACGAATCACAGCATACTTCCCATCACTAACTGTGGCACCGGTTATTTTAGAAAGCGCCTCGGCTGCATCTGAAGCAGCAAATTTCGAGAAATCCTCGGAACTCAATACGTTCACCATTGATTCAGAGCCAAGCCTTAGATCCAACTTCATCATCAATTGATTCGCCTCCTCTGCGGTCACAGAAAAGTCCTGCAATTCATAAACTTCGTCCGACATTTCCGCAGGTCGTGGTGGTAAAGCAAACGGGAAGACACTCACCTCGCCACCGGCGATGCTATAGTCAGTCACGTTCGCCTCGATATATCCGGACTTCACAAAACTAAGGGTGTAGGACCCAGCTGCGACTGGTCCGATAGAATAGCGACCATCATGGGTAGTCACCGTAGCGATATCAGCCTCCTCAATCAAAATCGCCACTCCGGCAATAGGCTCGCCAGTATCTTTGTCGACAATCTGTCCAGATACCAAACCCTGATGAGCTTCCAGCACACCTTCATACTCAGTAGCAGTCTCATTCGCTTCTACCACAGATTGCATTAAAAACTCTTCCGCAGCAACTCCAGCTGTTTTTACAGAATCAGATGCATCCTGAATCAAGCCCCCCTCTCCGGCTGCCAAATTTACATCACCTTGTAATTCAAGCTCACGCTCTTTGATTTCAGCTTTTTTGATTTCCTCTACCTGCTCCTTATACTGATCAGGCACGACGATCTTAATCGCAGATGCAGCCTGCGTCATCATCAAGAAGGACACAAACAGCCGCATGGAATTTGAGTAAAATTTGCTATTCATTAGTTTGGCATGTAAAATTGCATTAGCCACCGCTTCGGAAGCGATGGACCCTGAATGGCGAATTCTTTTGTGGTCCACCTCAGAACCCTCAACAGCAAACTACGCTTACGTTTCAATTATCACACTTCCGTAACTTTCGTAACCCAGCAGGCACAATGATGTAACCAAAGTGGAACTTTTGAGCCAATTGCCTCCCCAGCATCCCAATCACCCGGCCCACAGGCGTGAGCAGCGCACAACGCATAAAAAAACTCGGAGCGTGCAGCGCACACTCCGAGTTACAAAATCAACGAACGCTCCTGCCTGCCCTCTACCAGAGCACCTGAACACGCGCACGGAAGCCATCAACATCGGCCTCGTCATCGGCATCAGTCTCCACATCTGCGACTTCATAACCTGCCATAAATGTCACTGCAGGACTATAGTAATAGTTCGCACCCAGGTAGAAGGAATGCATCTCTTTGCCAATACCCGATGCACCAGTCAGGCTAAGATTATCCGTATCCGTCGGAGCACGTCGAATCAACTCATCCGTATCGATATCGAAGGAATCGGTCTCAATGTAAGAATAACGAATGACCGGTTCGAACTTATTAAATTTATAAGAGGCGCGCAGCGCATACCCTGTCACATCTTCTTCATCCCCCATATTGGCGGAGAAAAATTCACCGAGCAAATTAATCCCTTCGTATTTGTAATTTGCATACGCGGTGTATGCCACGACATCTTCGCCCACCACTGAATTATTCGATTGAGAACCTGCATCCACACCGAACATCCAAGCAATTCCAGCCCACTGAATACGCCCAAAAGCCGCGAGATCATTACTACCTTCGGCACTTCCCAAAAGCTTAGACCCTTCACCCTGAGCACCATTCACCAAAGCAAGCGCATAACTAAAGCCAGCTCCCAGATCTCCCTGTGCATGTATGCCTGCATGTCGCGAAGAGAAGTCGATATCATCCGCAAAGAAGCGATTCGCAGCCGAACGCTCAATTGTTTGCAAGCTAGAGGACGAGGACGTCTCCTCAAAACCAAAAGGAACCTTTTGAAAGCCTAGTTGAGCGTCGAAGGCATCATCAAACTTGTAACCGAAGGCAACCTTATCGAATGCAATCTCCGGCTGCTCATCTCCAGCAAAATCCAAAACCGTCTCTGCATACACACCATTCGCGAGACTTGCCTTCACACCGAGAAACACACGGCGAAAGTAAAAGTGATTGGTCGACTCGGTACTCTCACCGTTCAACTCCCCCGCAAGATGATCATATTGAAATTGCATGCGCCCATTAAAGCGCAGCTTAAGCGTCTCCTTCCCTTTAGCAGAAAAAGATATCCCCTGGCTCTCTTGTTCAATTTCCGAAGCAATCTCAATCGCCTCGCCCTGAGTCAGGATACCTTTTTCAACAAGCTTATCCAGCAGGGCATCATTCGTAGCCGCAAGAGAAGGTGCGCTCACAAGTGCAGCAGATAAGACAAAGTATTGCGTTAGTTTATTTAGTTTCATGTTTCGTGTTGTTCAAATTATGACGGTAACATAAAAAAAAATACCCCCACTTTGTTACAGTTCTAAGCCATTCAAGTTACAGCAGCGTTAACTTTGTCACATATCTGCATTTTATTACATTAAAGTGTCATCCAAGACACAAACAGGTGACCATGTGACACATCTGTAAAACACACGCGGAAATATGCCCCCACACCTACAGGCAAAACAGCCACAACACAGGCCCAAATGAGACTGCAACCCCGCTCCACAAGCGGGGCAAAGCGCATCTAGCACCTTTCAACCACAGCGTCCGCAGGTCTACAAACAGTCACGATATTAACCTTCCTGTAACATAAGCGCCACATTCCCGAAACATAACACGCGTATAAAGGTAATGAAGTTAGTGAGCAAATCAGCTCACACTCTTTTTAATCACAATAACCGATCACACATACGAATGAACACTACATCCATCCTTCGCGGCCTAACCGCAGCCCTCTGCATGGGCTTTGCTGGGCAGACCAGCAGCCTTGCAAACGTTGACCCGAACTTGCCCGTTTATGAATCTGTTTCAGGCGTATCTGGCAACCTTAACTCGATCGGATCCGACACACTCAACAATTTAATGACCCTTTGGGCTGAAGGCTTCGAAGCGATTTACCCGAACGTCAATATTCAAATCGAAGGCAAAGGCTCTTCAACCGCACCGCCCGCTCTGATCGAAGGTACCGCACAAATCGGCCCCATGAGCCGCGAGATGAAGGGCTCTGAAATGGACGCCTTCGAAGCTCGCTACGGTTACAAACCTACAGCAGTCGGCACTTCGATCGATGCTCTCGCAGTTTTCGTCAACAAAGACAACCCACTCGAAAGCATCACTTCCGAGCAAATCGACTCCGTTTTCTCCAGCACTTACCGCAAAGGTGGCACACCCATCACCGAATGGAGCCAGCTCGGACTGGAGGGCAGCCTGGGCGGTCGCGCACTCAGCCTCTACGGTCGTAACAGTGCCTCCGGCACTTACGGCTTCTTCAAAAAGGTCGCACTGGCTGGCGGAGATTTCTCATCCAGCGTTAAGGAGCAGCCTGGCTCGTCTTCCGTGGTGCAAGGCATCGGCTCTGACCTCGCGGGCATCGGCTACTCCGGCATCGGCTACACCACTTCTGGCGTGAAAGCGATCCAGATCGATGGTGTTGAACCCACTGCAGAAAACTGCCTCGATGGCAGCTACCCGCTGGCTCGTCAGCTCTTCGTCTATGTCAATCGCGACCCACGCGAGCCCATGGATAAATTGACTTACGAGTTCCTGCGCTTCGTGCTGTCTAAGCAAGGCCAGGAAGTCGTCGAAAAAGACGGCTACTACCCACTACCAGCACCTGTCGCTGAACAGATCCTAAACAGTCTTAAATAAGCGTCACAGAATCTTTACGTGGGTGGAGGCCTCTCCACCCACTTTTTTTTTTGCGTTATAGAGACAGTACCGCTTTTTAGCGGATTCTAGCCTTCAATGATCGACTGACATCGTTATGAGTTCGACTTCCAATAATCCCTCCGAAGAGCGTTTCACCGTCGCCCGCACCACACTGATTTTAGACCGCCTGATGACGGGCGTAATCAAGGGTGGCGGCTGGTTGGTGATGCTGGCGGTCTTCGCCATATTTGCCTTCATCTTTGTCCAGATACTACCACTGTTCGGGCACCCAGAAGTTAAGTCTGTCGGGAAAGTTGCCATACCGCTGGAGGAAGTCGCCGTGATGGGCGTCGACGAATGGGGCGAACTCCCTTTCTTTCTCAGTCAAAGCGGACAACTCCACTTCACTGATCTGCCACGCGATGTCGAAACCCGCACCTACGAACGTGTCGGCGGCGACCAAACTAGCCTCGCGCTCGGCCCACGCGGTCTGTTTGAGGTCGACACAAAACTGCCAGAGAAGAACTGGACCGCATTTTATTACGACGCCTACAAAGGTGAAATCGCACTCGGCTCGGAAGACGGTCGCGTCGCCCTGTTGCATCTCGATTACAAGGCTGAGTTTTTAGCGGACGCCCCGCGTACGGTCGTGCCTCAGGTCAAATCAGAGTTACTGCCGGCGCTCAGCCAGTCGAACGCCCCCGTGCGCCAGCTGGCCTTCTATGAGTCCACCACCAACCGGGCGATCGGCACCTTACAAGAAACTGCAGACGGCGAAACCATCGTCACTCTTCAGACCTATGTTGTAAAATCCAGCCTGTTTGGCGCGCCTAAGATGGTGGCGGACGCGCAGATTGACCTCGGTCATGGCATCACCGACGAAAAGCCGGAGCGCTTACTCATTGGCGGGCAAGGCGACCGCATCCTGCTTACCACCGAGGGTGGATGGCTTTACTACCTACGCCTCAACAAGGGGCAACTGGAACGCGTGCAAAAGCTGCAGCCATTTGCCGATCTGGACGACACATCGATCCACTCGATCAACTGGCTACTCGGCAAGCAATCCGTCATTTTAACTTCAAAGTCCGGTGCAAACATTACACTCGCCAGCTATCTAGACGAAGCGGCTGGCCAAATTCTTTACACCAAGATCAAAGACTTCCCAGCACTGGATGCTGGAGGTGCCAACGACTTTAGCCCCGCGCAACGCAACCGCGGATTCCTGATCTCCAATGAGCATCAACTCTCATTGCGCTACAGCACCACAGGCGATGTGCGCTGGGAAACCGATACCGACTTCCCACTACAGAAGATCGCGCTCGGCCCACGCTGGGATTCAATTTTCACCTTCGACGCACAACAAAACCTACACGTGTATGCAGTCGACGACCCGCACCCAAACGCGGGTGCCAAAGCCTTCTTCGGCAAGATCTGGTATGAGGGCAAATCCGAGCCTGAATACGACTGGCAGTCGTCCAGCGGCACCTCCGACTTCGAGCCTAAGCTCTCGATCGTGCCGCTCTTCTTCGGCTCGATCAAAGGCACCTTCTACGCCATGCTTTTTGCCATGCCGATCGCGATCTTGGCAGCCATTTACGTTTCGCAATATCTGAAACCGGAAGCGAAGCGCTACATCAAGCCTGCCATGGAAATCATGGCCTCGCTCCCTTCCGTCGTGCTCGGCTTCTTGGCAGCACTTTGGCTGGCACCCTTAATCGAAGATCGTGTGCCCTCCATCCTGCTCATGCTCATTGCCGTCCCACTCAGCGCCGCCATGCTGGGCTACTTCTGGGGACGCATGCCTCAAACCGTGCGCAACCGCATACGCCCGGGCTCGGAATGGATGGTCATCCTGCCGGTGGTGCTGATCGTCGGCTACCTGTCTTGGCAACTCGGCCCCACCCTGGAATCGGTCTTGTTCCGCGTCTATGATCCAGACCTCGGCGTCAAAGCTGGCAACTTCCGTCTTTGGTGGACTGAAACAACTGGCGTTAGCTTTGAGCAACGTAACTCCTTAGTGGTCGGCCTCATGATGGGCTTCGCCGTGATCCCAATCATTTTCACCATTTCCGAGGATGCGCTCACCAATGTGCCGCCTTACCTCACCTCTGCTTCGCTGGCACTCGGTGCCAGCCGCTGGCAGACCACTTGGCGCGTCATCCTACCGACAGCCTCACCTGGTATCTTCTCCGCCACCATCATCGGCTTCGGCCGTGCAGTCGGTGAAACCATGATTTTGCTGATGGCTACCGGCAACACGCCGATCATGGAGTGGAACATCTTCAACGGCATGCGCACACTCGCGGCCAACATCGCGGTGGAACTGCCCGAAGCACCGCAATACAGCACCCTCTACCGCACTCTTTTCCTCGGTGCGATGGCGCTCTTCCTCCTGACATTCATACTGAACACGATCGCCGAAGTCACTCGCCAGCACCTGCGCGAGAAATACAAGACGATCTAGAGTCAGCGCCCGCCACATCACATACAGGCAAACCAGCATTTTTTCTCATGCCAAAATCGCAGCACAGTTTTACATCGATCCGCCCCAAAGGTGAAGCCCTCGTTTGGTTCACCGGCATGGGGCTCAGTGTCGGCATCCTCCTGATTATCGGGCTACTCGGTATCATCCTCAAGAACGGCCTCTCCATGTTTTGGCCCGACACCATCTACGAGGTACAATTGGTCGAGGGCTCAACCGCCGGCCCTCGCAACGGCCAAAACTTCGCCGGCGCCATCGCACTGGAACGTCATAAGCGACTACAAGAAGCGACCAATGCTGGCCTGACCAGCGAATTCCAGTTCTTCGCAGGTAACAAAGATGCCTACGGGCAAATGTATCACTACGTCGATGCCGACCAAATCGTGACGGACGCAACGGGTGAACCCTTATTTACACCGGCCTCTGGCATTCTCCAATTAGAGCGTATCGAGTTCGGAGATGCACTCGGCTTCCCGCTCGAAATCCAACTCGCCGATGGAACTACAATCACTGAGCCAGAAGCACTGAAGGCCGCACTATTCAAGACGATCGAGGAAAGTAACGAACGCTTAGAAACCTATACCAAGATCGAGAAGAAGCAGATCGGACGCATCAACAGCAAGATGGAATCCATCCGCCTCGAGCAACGCGCACTGCGCGAAGAGCTGGGCGAGGCTGCCGCTGAAACCTCGCCGCAGATTCAAGAACTAAACGAGCAGCAAGCCGCCTTGCAGGCACAATACACCGAACTCGCTGCGGAAGCCCGCGAGCTGCGCGAACGTCGTCACCAGGACTCGCTGCTGCTACGTCTAGCCACCGGCGAAGAGCGTCGCATCAGCTTTGAAAACATCACTCAGGCACACTTCCCCAATGAAATGAGCCTGCCAGGCAAAGTTGGCTTCTTTCTGAAACAAATCTGGCGCTTCATGTCCGAAGCCCCCCGTGAGGCGAATACTGAAGGCGGCATTTTCCCTGCGATCTTCGGCACCTTTGTCATGACACTGCTGATGAGCCTGGCCGTGATGCCCTTCGGTGTGGTCGCCGCCATTTACCTGCGCGAGTATGCCACCCAGGGCGTCATCGTGCGAGCTGTCCGCATCTCGGTTAACAATCTAGCCGGTGTGCCCTCCATCGTTTATGGCGTCTTCGGACTCGGCTTCTTCGTTTATGTGCTCGGTGGCAGTATCGACGAACTGTTTTTCAGTCATAAACTCCCCACCGCCACCTTCGGCACCGGCGGCGTCCTGTGGGCCTCCCTCACCTTGGCACTCATGACTGTGCCCGTCGTGATTGTCGCCACAGAAGAAGCACTCTCGGCGGTGCCACGAGGCATGCGTGAGGCCGCGCTCGCTTGCGGCGCTTCCAAGTGGCAAGCGATTCAACGCATCGTGCTGCCCGCCAGCGCGCCCGGCATCTTGACAGGACTCATCCTCGCCATGGCACGCGGCGCAGGCGAAGTGGCGCCGCTGATGCTAGTAGGTGTGGTCAAACTCGCCCCAAGCTTGCCCCTCGATGGCGAATTTCCTTTCGTTCACCTAGACCGCAAATTCATGCACCTCGGCTTCCACATTTACGACCTCGCCTTCCAATCGCCCGATTCCGATGCCGCCAAGCCGATGGTCTTTGCCACGACACTCCTGCTGATCGTGCTGGTCATCGTACTCAATCTAAGCGCCATCACGATCCGCAACCATCTTCGTAAAAAGTATAAGGGCGACACCTTTTAAGCCATCGCACGCGACGCCAACATAAACAACATTTCAAAACATTTCGCCATGATCCAAGCACCTAAAACAACCGACAGCCGAGAAGACTTCGAGCCTTTCATCCAGATTAAAGACAACTACAACTTCTGGTATGGTTCGACCCAAGTGCTTTTCGACCTAAACCTCGACATACCTGAAAAACAAGTCACCGCCTTCATCGGCCCCTCAGGTTGTGGTAAGTCTACCTTGCTACGCAGCATCAATCGTATGAACGACCTAATCGAGGGCATCCAACACACGGGTGATATCACGATTGGCGATCAAAGCATCTACGATCCCAGCCTCGAAGTCATCTCCCTGCGCAAGCGCATCGGCATGGTCTTCCAAAAGTATAATCCTTTTCCAAAATCGATCTACGAGAACATTGTTTTCAGTCTCCGCATTGCTGGCCGCAACAAAAAGTCCGAACTCGACGAAGTCGTGGAGCGCAGCCTGCGCGGCGCCGCTCTTTGGGACGAAGTTAAAGACCGTTTACATGAGAGTGCGCTCAGCATGTCGGGCGGCCAGATGCAGCGTCTCTGTATCGCCCGCGCCATCGCCAATAACCCGGAAGTGATCCTAATGGACGAACCCTGCTCCGCACTCGACCCCATCGCCACAGGCAAGGTCGAAGAACTCATCCATGAGTTGAAAAAGGACTACACTATTGTTATCGTTACGCACAACATGCAACAAGCTGCCCGGGTCTCCGACCGCACTGCATTCTTCTACCTTGGCAAACTCATCGAATATGATGTAACTGATAATATCTTCATGAAACCAAAGAACGATCAAACTGAAGCTTACGTCTCTGGCCGCTTTGGTTAATCACCATTCACCCTCCCCCTCCCCTTGGTACTCTACATATAATGAACCGCTATTTCCACAAAGAGCTCGAAGAGATTCGTAGCAAACTCATACTCATTGGCGAAAAAGCCAGCGAAGCTGGTCGTCTGGCTGTTGAAGGCTTCATCGAAAGCGACCTCGAGAAAACTCAAGCTGCCGTCAAAATGGACGACGAGATCGACGACCTCGAAGTCGAAATCGACCGTGCTTCCGTCCGTTACATCACGCTACGCTCCCCCGTCTCCAGTGACGTGCGCTTAATCTTTGTCGCCATCAAAGCCAGCCACGACCTCGAGCGTGCCGGCGACGAAGCCCATAGCATTGCGAAAAAGACCCGCAAGATTCTAACCAGCGAAGGTAAGGCAAAGAATCCAGTGCAAATCGAGAAGATGAGCCGACTCGCCTTCGCGATGATGCGGGACGCAATCACTTCATTTTTAGATGAAGACCTGGAGCTCGCCAAAGGAATCATCGAGCGCGATAAAGAAGTCGATCGACTCAATAAGGAAAACTACACCACGCTCTATAAAGAGATGAAACTTGAGAGTAGCGAATCCTCCACCCATGTGGAAACGATCTTAATTTCCAAATCAATCGAACGCATCGCAGACCACGCCAAGAATCTAGCAGAAGAAGTCATCTACTTACTGACTGGTGAATAATTACTTTAAGCTGTTAATTTGGCTTTATTCGTGCTAGTTACACTCGCATCGGTTACTAACGCTAGATCTCTTCTAGCAAAATCGATGTACACAACACATCAATAAACTCGAAACATTCAGTCATTATGGCTAAAAAAAGCACAACTAAGAAAGCGGTCAAAAAAGTAGCAGCCAAAAAGGTAGTGAAGAAAGTGGCCGTAAAGAAAGCTCCTGCTAAAAAAGCAGTCAAAAAAGTCGCCACTAAGAAAACAACGACCAAAAAGGCAGCCAAAAAAGCAGTAACGCAGAAACCTACAGCTGTAAAAACTGCGACCAAGACAAGTAAAAAGACCTCAGCTAGCGCCACTGGCAAGACAGTCGAAAAGACCTCTATAATCGCCCGCGTGGATGTCGGCTTTGGCAACAGCCTCTACATACGCGGCGAAGGCGCTGGACTATCATGGGATCAAGGTATACAGCTCGACAACGTAAGCCCTTACGAATGGACCTTTGCTAGCACACAAGCCAAGGGTGATGTGACCTTCAAGTTCCTGATCAACGATGAGATCTGGGCGGAAGGCGAAAACAGCACCGTAGCCAAGGGCGGCACATCTATCAGCTCGCCAGTCTTCACTTGGTAGTTAATTGCATCATAGGATTTACAAAAGCCCGTCGAATCAACGACGGGCTTTTTTGTATACACTCACAAGATCTGATCGTAAACTGGGTGCCCTCAGGGCACCCGCCTCATAGCACTTCGAAAAGAGTTTGAACCAAATCGAGATATTTTTGGTAGCTTTGATTCTCAGAACCGAAGAGATGCCCCATGAATCTCTCAGCAAACTGCTGAAGGTCGCTCTAATCGAGGTTGAAGAAAGTCGATGCTGGCTTCACAAATGAAGTCGCTACGCTCACGACTACATTGCGTCCAAATCCACCATGATTTCGCGCGGGCTGGAACCGTTTTCAGGTCCCACAATACCACGTTCTTCCAGCTCTTCCATAAGGCGAGCAGCACGATTATAACCGATGCGCAAGCGTCGCTGCAACATAGAGGTGGAGGCGCGCTTAGTGCTTCGAAGCACGTCGATAGCGTCGGGCAAGAGCTCGTCGCCGTCAGTAGGACCACCATCATCACTACTGCCAGCATCGTCGCCACCGGCATCGATTTGCTTCTGCACATCTTCTGCAAATTGCGGCGGATCATTTTTCTCCTTAAGGAAGTCAACGATCGCATTGATCTCATCATCCGAAACAAAGGCCCCCTGCGCCCGCACCAGATTCGAAGTGCCCGGAGGAATGAAGAGCATGTCCCCCTTACCAATGAGCGCCTCAGCGCCTCCGCCATCGAGAATGGTACGACTATCAATTTTAGAGGCCACCTTGAAAGAGATACGGCTCGGTAAATTCGCCTTAATCACACCGGTAATCACGTTCACTGACGGACGCTGTGTCGCCAAAATCAGATGAATTCCGGCCGCACGCGCAAGCTGCGCAATACGAGCAATGCATGTTTCAA
Organism: Thalassobacterium sedimentorum; assembly: GCF_031127905.1. Lineage (GTDB taxonomy): Bacteria > Verrucomicrobiota > Verrucomicrobiia > Opitutales > Coraliomargaritaceae > Thalassobacterium > Thalassobacterium sedimentorum. The sequence goes on from NZ_JARXIC010000010.1 coordinate 34,377, forward strand.
TGTCGGCAGGCGCGACCATCATCAAGTCAGCCAGCTCATCAATCACGCAGACAATATAAGGCAGCTTCTTGCGAGGTATTTCAAAAGCGTCATCATCCCGTGGCACTTCCATGCTTTGCAAGGCAGCACGCTCTTCCGGACTCATCTCAGCATCCATCGCCTCAGCCTTAGCCTGCTCTTCTTTATCCTTGGCGATCTTAGCATTGAATCCAGCGATATTACGCACATTGGTCTTGGCGAAAATTTGATAACGGTGCTCCATTTCCGCAATCAGCCATTTAAGCGCACCGGGCACTTTCTTCGCCTCAGTCACCACGGGGATCAACATGTGGGGCAGTGCGTTATACATCTGCATTTCCACCACCTTGGGATCGACCATGATAAAGCGTAGATCTTCAGGGCCGGAGTGATAGAGCAGCGATGCGATAATCGCATTAATACACACGGTCTTACCGGATCCAGTAGAACCGGCAATCAGCACGTGGGGCATTTTGGTCAGGTCAGTGACCATGGGCTTCCCAGTCACGTCCTTGCCCAGCACAATTGGAATCTCCGCATTGGCCTCTGCCCATGCCTTAGACTCCACGATATCGCGCATGCAAACCGCCAGCGAGATTTTATTAGGCACCTCGATTCCAACGGTCCCCTTACCGGGGACAGGTGCAAGAATACGTACGGACATCGCTTTCAAACCAAGAGCGATGTTTTTATCTAGATTTACGATTTTCTCGACACGCACACCTGGCGCTGGAGTCACCTCGTAGCGCGTAATCACAGGGCCAGTATGAATTTCCCCGGGGATAACTTTGACACTAAACTCCTCCAACGTACGCACGAGCGCATTCATCGTCCCCGCATGATCTTCAGGAGCGATGCTACTGACATCAGGTGCCTCAGACAAGAGGTTTAGCGGCGGAAACACATAGTCCCCACGACGCTCGGGAATACTAGCAACCGCTTTTTCGGTTTTCTCACCAGAAATGATCTTAATCGTGGCCGGATCCAAAGCTGGTTTTTTCAGCTCGGGTTCCAGCTTCGACTCGGGTGCTTTCGGAGGGATTGACTTCTTGGGAGCGGGAGCACTTGCCACAACCGAGCTCTCACGCCCCTTGCTCCCGACATTTGCAACTGGCAATGGAGTCGGCGCACCACTCAACAATGACGGTCTACGACCATCATCTGGAAAATCCTCAGCTTCGTCCTCAGTCGGCACTTCAACTTCCTTGGGCACTGCCTTGGATTTCTTAGCTGCCTTAGATTCTTTATCCTTTTTCGCATTGGCACGCTCCTCTTTAGCCTGAGCCTTAGCGAGCGCCGCCTCCTGCTTAGCTAATCGCTTAGCCTCGAGTATCTCTGCCTTACGCGCTTGGCGTGCACTTTTAGACTCCGCACGTTGCTCTAGAAACTCACGGTAAGCATTTTGCAAATAATCAAGAAAACGCCCAAAATTATCCGTAAAAACTAGAATAGAACCAATCACGAGCCCCATAAATAAGATCAGAAATGCACCGAACGGCCCGAGATATGGCTCCAGAGCAACTGGCCCCAAGAATTCACCAACCACACCACCAAATCCATTGGAGAGCTGGCTTTCAAACAAACTTCCGTCCACCGCAGCCATCGGCCGCATCATAGCCATTAGACCTGAGGCACAACAAACAGCGATCGGCGAGACGATCGCCGTCAAGCGGCGTTTGCCATGCTCCTGCTGCAATAGCATACGCACACTGAACCATATCAAAAACAGAGGCACCAAAAACACTGCGACACCTAAGAAATGAAAGCCAAAAAAGCCGACATAACTGCCAAAATACCCCACTAGATTAGGGTCAGTGGGATTTGTGGCATTGTACTGCTCAGTATTGTAATCAAAGACCGACACTGCAACGAGTGCAGCGATAGTAAAAAACAGCAGGGCCCCGACTGGGCGCGAGCTAGCTTTACGTGGTTGAGAGACCACTTTCTTCTTTGCGACTTTTTTCTTTGCTTTGCGTGCCATGTAAAGGTGGGGAAATTAAACGCGGATGCGCGAATAACAAGGTTCGATTGAGTATCGCATTTCTTAGAAAATCCAGCAAGAAACAGAAGAATGGAATTACTAACATTTAATCCGCTCTATATGGAACGCGTGTGGGGAGGCCGCGGCTTGGCAGCTAAGCTCGGTCGCAGCCTCCCAGATAACAAAATAATCGGCGAAAGCTGGGAACTGGTTGACAGAGAGGAAGCTCAGTCAGTTGTGGCCAAGGGCTCACATGCTGGAAAAACAATTCGCCAGCTGTTGGAACGCTCCGCAGAAGACATTCTCGGCCCCGGACGAGATGGTTCAAAGCCCTTTCCCATTCTAATAAAATGGCTAGACTGCCAAGACCGCCTCTCACTTCAGGTGCATCCGCCCGCTCAAATTGCGCCTGAACTTGGCGGCGAACCAAAAACTGAAAACTGGTATATCGCAGAGTGCGACGAAGGTGCGTCACTAATCGTCGGCTTAAAGAACGGCGTCAACCGGGAACAATTCACTCAGGCACTGGCCGACAATCAAGCTGAGGACTGCGTCCATCGCTTCCCAGTCAAAGCAGGAGATTCCATTCTAGTCGAAAGCGGCCGCATGCATGCGATCGATGCCGGCAACCTGATCCTCGAGATTCAGCAAAACTCCGATACCACCTACCGCGTCTACGACTGGGGCCGCGTCGGTCTAGATGGCAGGCCCCGCCAACTGCACATCGAAGAATCCCTGAAATCGATTGATTTCGAAGACTATGAGCCAGAAGCACTAACCATCGTGCCAGGGACACAGGTGCTCGCTGATTGCAAGGAATTCCGCATTCGCAAATTTGAGCTTGCTGCAAACCTCCCTCCCCTCGAACTAGCTGCCAATGAAGGCGCACGCCTCATCCATGTCGTATCCGGCCAATTAAAGGATCAACAGAGCGGTACCACACTTAAAAAGGGCAGCAACTACCTGCAGCCCTACGTAACGGGAGTCAGCTTGAGCGCTGAAGAGCCAGCAACGGTGCTCGTGACAGACCGATTCTAAGGGCTACGTAAAGTCGTCGCTGCCGATAAACCACAGCCAGCGTCAGCCTGGCCCCCACACGCTCCGATTCGAAGACTCAGCCCCCCCTTATAAAGAAGCGCCTCACCGAGCATTCGGAGAGGCGCTTTCATACAAAAACTAAGCGACGAGACTAGTGCGAGCAGCCACAGCCACCACCTGGCTCTTCTTTGTCATCGTTGCAGCATTCGCCTTCGCCGCCACCACCGCCACTACCGCCACAGCAACCGCCGCCTTGGTGAATGTGACCATGTGCCAACTCTTCTTCAGTGGCCTCGCGCACGTCTTGCACAGTCACATTGAAGTTGAGGTGCTTGCCCGCGAGTGGGTGATTGCCATCAACAGTGACATCGTCCTCCTCAACTTTAACGACACGAACAGAAACTGGGCCCTGATCAGTGCTAGCCTGAAATTGCATGCCGACTTCCAGCGATTCAACGCCTTGAAAACGATCGCGAGGCACCACTTGCTCCAGTGCAGGATTGGGCGCACCATAACCGTCCTCTGGAGCGACACGCACCTCAACAGTATCGCCAGCAGCCTTCCCCACTAGCGCGGACTCAAGGCCTGGAATGATATTTTTATGCCCATGTAAATACGTCAGCGGTTGCCCTGGCTGAGATTGATCGAGTAATGTTCCTTCGTCGTCCTTAAGCGCGTAGTCCATAGCGACGACTGTTCCTTCTGCAATTTGCATAATGTTTGGTATTGGTGTTTCTAATTAATAAAGAACCAGCACAGGTAACAGAAAGCGCCGTGGGGTCAAAAACGAAAGCGATTTATTTGAAACAGGATGCAGCATCTAGCGAACTCACTTGACGCCTAGTGCAAAAAAAAGGTTCCTTGGGGAAATTAACCACAGTCCGGCACATGCCTATTCAAGATAATCCGCTCTTCCGACGCCTCCATCAACACGCTCAAAAGCGGCTCGTTTTCGACCCTGGCGTCTCACGCAGCCAACAGCTTCCCGCCTATAAGCGCTACATGGAACTAGAAAATGTGATGCTGGAACGCATGCATCACAAGGGCGAATCCGGGCGTAAGGTGTGCCAAGCCAGAGCAGCCATGATTGACGTGATCATTGAAAACTTATTTTTGGCCGCACTCGATTTGTATGCAACTGAACACGGGCCGCTGCCATGCAAAATGGCCATTCTAGCGACTGGGGGCTATGGCCGCCGTGAACTAAACCCACATAGCGACATCGACATCATGTTTCTCTACCCACTCAAAGCTGGCGGTAAAGAATATGAAAAATTCCAGGAAGTCGTGACTGAAGGAATTCTCTATCCGCTCTGGGACCTCGGCCTCAAAGTAGGACACGCCTCTCGCAACGCCAAAGAAGTGATCGAAGAGTGCCGTAAAGAAGTACAGTCAAAAAATGCAATTTTAGAGTCGCGCGTCATATGTGGCTCAGAACCACTCTACAAGAGCATGCGCAGCCGGTTCGATGATTTTGTAAAAAAGGAAAATTCAAAGATCTACATCCAACAGCGGCTCGAAGACGAACTCGAGCGTCATGCCAAATCAGGCAACACCATCTACCTGCAAGAGCCCGATATCAAAAACGGCGTTGGAGGCCTGCGAGACTATCAAAATATTCTATGGATGGCACACATCAAATATGGATTTCGCTCCTTTCGCGAACTCGTCAAAGCGAAACTGCTACGCGATGATGAACGCAAGACAATGGTTGCCTCTTATGACTTTTTACTACGCACACGTACCGAGCTCCATCTACAAAACCGGCGCCCGACCGATAAATTAGATCTCGAGCAGCAACCCAACATCGCTGCCCAGCTCAACTATCCGCAAAAAGACATCTTTGCGCGCGTCGAGTCATTCATGAAGGACTATTACATGGCAGCACGCACCATTTATCAAACCAGCGAAATGCTAAAAGAGCGCATGGCCCTCGAAGCTGCCACCGGCGACAAAGGGCGCATCAGCTTTCGCGAGGCCTTACGTGCACACCAACACCTGCCTATCAAAAAAGTGGAAGGCTTCCAATTACACGAAAAAGTTCTTTCTGCCGACAATCCGAATGTTTTCAAGGAAGACCCCGTTCGCCTAATACGTATCTTTCGCCTCTCACAACAGTTCGGCGCCCGCTTGGACTCAGATCTACGCTACCTAATCACACGCTCGATCCCTCTGCTTGATCACTCCATTATTAACAACCCTTCTGCAGCAAAAAGTTTTTGCGCCATCTTACGCAGCCCTGGTGAAGTTTATCCCATTCTAATGCAAATGCATGAAATGGGCGTACTCGGCCGCTACCTACCGGAATTTGGTGAACTCACCTGCATGGTGCAACATGAGTATTACCATCGCTACACCGCCGACGCACACGTACTGCGCACCATACGTCATCTCGATCGCGTATTTAGTAAGCACGACGAAGAATACACGCGCTACGAAAAAGAATTACGTAAAAATGACGACCCACTACTACTCTACTTAATACTGTTGCTACATGATATTGGAAAAGCCGAAGGCGTTAAAAACCACGACGTAAACGGGGTACGCATCGCACAACCAATCCTCACAAGATTCGACATAGGGCAGGAGCAACAGGAACAAATTCTATTTATTATACGTAATCACTTAGAAATGGCACGATTCTGGCAACGCTTTGACCTAGACGATCCCAAAACAGCGGCCTCCTTCGCAGAATTCATCGAAGACCCGCAAAAACTCAGATTCTTATATGTACATACCTACTGCGATGCACGTGGCACTGCCCCTACCTTGTGGAACAGCTACAAAGACGCGATGCACCGCACCCTGTACGTTCGGACCCTTGAGCAGTTTGAAGACGATGCGATAATCGAACAAAAGCGAAAAGACCAAATCACCATGCTACACAACCAACTACTCCAAAAGAACATTGAGGGTATTTCAGAGGAAGAGATTGAAGCTCACTTCAACTTACTTCCAGAGCGCTATTTTATCAACACACACCAAGATGACATCGAACTGCACCTACGCATGGTCAACCGACTGCTCAACCAGATACAGTCAGCAGAATCGATGGCGACCTTAGCTCCAATCATCGACTGGCACGACGACATAGACCTCAGCATGTCCGTAATCGACGTCGTCACCTGGGACCGGGCGGGCCTTTTCTACAAACTCGCAGGCGCACTCACACTTGCAGGCGTCAATATCGTCAGCACTAAAGCCATCACACGCAAAGACCACATCACAATCGATACATTCTATGTAATGGACCCCGACGGCGGGGTCGTCTCCAACAAGAAAGCGCGCGGGATATTTGAACAGCGCCTGCATGAAGCTTTGATCGAAGAGAAAGAACTCATGCCAGCCATCAACGAGCGTGAGGCTCAGATCCTGGCAAAGACTAAAACCAAAGACATGCTTCCAGCCCCCTTCCCGCCAAGTGTGGATGTCTATCACGAACTCTCGCTCAAACAAACGATCATTGAAGTGCAGGCAAGCGACCGTATCGGCCTACTCTATCAACTCTCCCGCCTGATCACCAAGAAAGGCTTCGACATCAGTTTTGCACGCATCGCCACCGAACGTGGCGTGGCAATGGATACTTTTTACATCAAAAATGAGAAGCCAGCTGAAGACAGCAATACCACCGCGCTACTAGAACTGCGTGAAGAGCTGGACAAAATAGTGAAAGAATAGAGTATTGCCGTATATGGACTCCCATCCAAACGAGCAAACTGCGATCGACTCGCTCTATCGCATCAGTAGCCTAGTCTCTGATACTGAAGAGCCGAAGGAGGCGCTGCGCCTAATTCTCGATGAGATCATCAGCGTACTCAAACCGAGTAGCGCATCGATTTCCCTCATTAATCCCGATACTAAAGGCCTGGAGCTAGAAGCTTCCTATGGCCTACCAGAGGATTGGAATAATCTAGAATTAGCCTTAGGCCAAGGCATCACTGGTTGGACAGCCTTACACGGTCGTGCCCTGATCGTGGGCGATGTTCGACAAGAACCACGCTATATTTCCGTACGTCCCAGCGTTCGCTCTGAAATGGCTGTCCCCATGGAAGACCAAGGGATGGTGATCGGAGTCGTCAATGTGGACAGCGAACAAATCAACGCCTTCGACGACTCCGCTCTCAAAATCCTTACCCTGCTAACCAATGAAGCCACCCGGGTAGTCTCACGTCTGTGGATGATCAAGCAACTGCGGACCAAAGCCAACCAACTGGAATCACTGGTAGATATGAGCCAGCAACTCGTTGGTGAATTAGACCGGGACGAGTTGATGAAGACACTCACTCGACAGGCACGCCAACTGATGGACTGCCATAGTAGCGCTCTCTTTCTCCTAGGCGGCGACGGTCGTGAACTGCAACTTCACAGCTTCGTGAATGCAAGCGGTATGGTCGACGAAACACTGACTCTGTCGCTCGAAGACAGTGCGCTGGCCGCCTCAATACATCGACGCAAGCAAATTGAAATACATGACCTAGCCTTTACCGAAGAAAATGATTTCCATCGAATCATCCGGCGTGAAGGCCTCGTTTCCATGCTCGCCTCTCCGATTATTTTCGGCGAAGAGGTCATCGGAGTCATCATCGCCTACACAGATCAATCCCACCGCTTCAATAATGACGAAAAAAACGTATTCACCACCCTCGCAGGGGTGGGTGCAATTGCCATACAAAATGCACGTCATTATTCCCGCATTTTTGCCAGCGAAGAGTCCTTACGCCGCAACGAGAAGCTCACGACCCTCGGTATGCTGGCTGCCGAAATTGCGCATGAAATCCGCAATCCTCTAACAGTCATAAAGTTACTTTTCGACTCACTCGACTTACAATTCCCCAATGGAGATCCACGTCATACCGACATACAAGTCATCGGAGAAAAGCTCAATCAACTGGAAGAGATCGTCGAAAGAGTACTCAGCTTCGGGCGCACGCGCGAGGGCATGCACACCCGTCACGATCTCAGCGGACTCATTAACGACACGCTCAAACTAGTACGCCTCAAACTCCACCAACAAAAGATCGACATCCAATTCTCTGCACCCGCCAAAAGAATCTTAGTCGATGTGAACAAAGGTCAAATCTTACAGGTCATGCTCAATCTGGTGCTCAATGCCACTCAAGCTATGCCTGATGGGGGACGTATAGAGATCCGAGCAGACGCGGACGCAAGCGCAGCGCATCTCACCATTGCAGACAATGGCAGCGGCATCCCCGAAGCAATTCAAGCTGACATCTTCGAGTCATTTTTGACTGATCGCCCCGACGGCACGGGGCTAGGTCTATCCATCAGCAAGCGCATACTACGCGACCATCGTGGCAACATCGAACTCTCGCACTCTTCTCCCGCTGGTAGCACTTTTCATCTCTGGCTACCACTCTCCAAATTATAATGCAACGACTTCGCCCCAAGGAAGTCCTCACATACATAAAATGCAACTCATCGAAGGCTAAAAAAGCGGATTTTACGCAGGCCAAACCAAGTCATGCGTAATAAGATCCACCCGTGTCGGAAACGTGAAATATTAGTATCACCATAAGTACGGTCCCGATAGCGAACGAGAATATCACGAATCCGTAGATCGAGCATCGCACTACCGAAGAGCAAATTAAAATCCCCAAAAGGATCAAAATCTCCCAACACTTCAATGCGTTGAAGTAGGCGCACATAGTCAGCACGCAGCAGCATCTTTGTCCCACACAGGCTATCCTTAATCGGTTGCCCCAGCACAAAGCTGAGTGCAGTCGCAAAGAATTTATTGCCCAGCAGATTCAGAAAGCGCATTGCTTGCGATTCCATCGGATAAACCAAACGACAACCATTCGCAAACTCGCAATTGCCCGATGCAATCGCCTCATAGAACTTGGGTAAATCCTCAGGTGGCGCCGTCAAGTCACCGTCTTGAATCACCAACACATCCCCCTTTGCCACCGCAAAACCTGCGAAAACAGCATCCCACTTCCCCTTGCCAGGCTGTTGTAAATATTGCACACGATGAGGCCCCTCATAGGCGGCCACTTCGCGCTGAATCACCTCCCAGGTGTCATCCACACTGTTACCTTCGACAAAGATCACCTCCGTCTGTTTCCCGAGAGTCGGGATACGCTCCAAAGCCGCTCGAATATTGCCAGACTCATTGCGTGCAGGCACCACAACCGAGCAACTAATCTCACCTTCGATTTTTGGTAACATCATAGGACGTGCCACCGCAGTCGTGGACATACCGAAGTGGCGAAAGAGTGGCAAACGAACCAAGAAACTATTACAAAAGGGTGCCAAAAGCGGAACCCGAAAAGGCAATATTTGCTCAGTTGCACTGCTCACGACCTCAAAACCATTTAATTCAAGTATATTTTGAATATCCTTTGAACTCAGCCAGTTACTTTGAGGCTGCGGACTCGTCAAACGCAGACCACGCGCCAATTTCATGAGAGGCAACCAAACATGATTGAGCGATACGATATGCACACGAGTACGCGCATGGCACATGCGACGCAAATTAGCAATACAAGTATGCACATCGGGCAGATACCCGACCAGATAATCGAGAATGATAACATCAAATTGCTCCTCAGACTCAAAGGTTTCCAAATTACCGACTTTGAATTCTAGGTTTGGTTGATTGTGTTTTTGCTGAGCCCGCTCTACCATTTTCCGACTAAGGTCAATGCCCACCCCCCTCGAAGGATTGAGCGATGCAAGTAAATCCCCATGCGCACAACCAACTTCCAACACACGCATCCCAGCTTGCACGTGGAAGCGAAAATACCCCTGCACTTGCGAGTGGAAACCGCGCTGCCGCGCGCGAAATGCATCACCTTGTTCAGCGATCACGTTGAAATGTTTTTCTAAAGCCTTCGTATCCATTCTTAAAAGTGATGCTAGTAAGGGCTTCTTTTTAACATACAGTCAAACAAAGACATTCTGGACATTTTTTTAACAATCAGTTCACGAGAAAGCGACTTGCTATAACAATGCGCAGAGCTTTGATTTCGCACTATGCAAAATGAGCCATCCTCGCCCGCTCGCAATACTGCGTCGGCCTACCTAACTGCGATCACTGTCATTCTTGCGCCAGCCCTCTCATTTTCAATACAACCAATTACAGGTAAGTATTTACTACCGATACTTGGAGGCACCGCGACCACCTGGCTCAGTACACTGATATTTTTTCAGGCTTGCGTACTGATTGGATATTTGAGCGCTTTCGCAATCGTTAAAATGAATGGAAAGCTGCAGTCTATTTGCATGGCCATATTTGCCATTCTATCTGTGATTCTACTCAAAGCCCCTCCAGAGATTACCCCAGGTGCGATGAGCATTTGGCAGCTCATACTCGGACTTAGTTTCTCATTAATTATTCCAGTCACGTTCCTTTTCACAATCGGAGTAGTCTTACATGAGTGGCTAGGCGTCGCTCGTGGGCATATCCCTTGGTATTTGTACGCGCTTTCAAATTTAGGTAGTATATTGGCACTCCTCATTTATCCATTTTGGATTGAACCAAACATATCACTCGAAGCCCAATCCTTGGCATGGCGTATCTCCTTAGGCCTACTCGCTCTATTAGTCTTAAGTCTGTGCGTCAACCGCTGGCACCTCCCGCCTGCAAGCTTTCGCCCAAAGGCCTCAAACGAAGATGCGGCATCTCGACAAAGAATCCTCTACTGGCTGCTTTTGGCATTTCTATCATGCCTGCTATTCATGGCAACCACCCGGGAATTAACTGCTGAACTCGGCTCACATCCATTAGCATGGGTGCTTCCATTAGCCATCTATCTCGGCGCCTTTTCATTAACCTTTTCAGGTTTTTGGGGACGCAAACTCAATATCGCGACTGGCATTGTGTTCGTCATAACTTTTACGGCCTATGTCTATAAACAGGGCCTCGCAATGAACGGATTGGATGCGCGAAGTATACAGCTATTGCTACTCAACGTAGCCGCTGGATGCGTATTTCTAAACGGCACACTATATCAAAGTCGCTCGCAGAGTTCATTCACCTCATTTTACATAATGATCGCACTCGGTGGATGCCTTGCAGGTCTATTTTCAACTCTAATCGCACCATATATTTTCAATCGCAATTACGAATTCCAACTAGCAGCCTTCCTATCAATATTGATCGTTATAAGTGTATGCCAAATAAATAAACCAATACTGAAACTGGCCCTGCTACTGGTATTCTTATCGCCTGCATGCTGGCTGTTAAGCCATGATTTACATAAGATCAATGCGAAGGCGCCGAAAATACAAAATCATTTCATGCGCTCAATCTATAGCCAGAACATCCTGACAGTTGCTCCGGGCAGACTATCTATTAGTAGTGAAGCTACACTACATGGTTCGGAGATCACACAGACTGATATCAAAGGCCTTCCCACGACTTACTACCATCTTGAATCTCCGATCGGTATGGTTTTTGAGTATCTGAACACAAAGAATGATCAATCATCGCGAAAAATTGGCGTTATAGGCCTAGGCGCAGGCACACTCGCCTACTATGGGCGCCAACAGGATCACATGGTATTTTGGGATATTGACCCAAGCATATTACAAATTGCAGAGAACTTTTTCAACTACCTGAGTAATAGTCCGGCCACAACCGAACTCCGCCTTGCGGATGGACGAATTGGAATTCGAGAGCTAGACTCCCCACTACAAATGCTCATCGTCGATGCATTTACAGGCGATGCAGTCCCCTCGCACTTACTAACCAAAGAAGCTTTCAGTGAATTCTCTAATGCAGCTCCAAACGGATGGATAATTTATCACATCTCCAGTCGATGGATGGAGGTCACCCCAGTTCTTCAAGCTAACTTAGAAGCCAGCAAGCGACGGGGCGTTCGAATAATGACAATTATCCCCCCCGAAGTCGCATCCAAGACAGACTATCGCTCCGCATCCTATATAGTCATCCCTCCTATAGATGAAGTCGATAAATTCCTCGATTTCCTTCGACCTAAAGCAGACTCTAACCCCTATGTCAGCTCAATGTTTAAAGTCCCCAGCAATTTAAGACAATCCATTCCGTGGACAGACAGCCAAAATTCGATTACCGACCTACTACTCTGGTCGAAATTCCTCTAGGCTGTTGACGAGGATTCGCTATGGTAAGTATAGAGGGTCGTATGGTAGATCATCAAAATCATCCATTGTCCGTTGATGATCTTTAATGTGAAGAACTCGACTGATTTGAGTTCGTAGTGAAGGAGTCAACTGATAATAAGCATCCTCAACAGGTTCTAGTTGAAAATAATCATGATGCTGCGACAAGACAGGCCTCCATTCTCCACTAGCATTCAGACGCAAGGTCTCCACCAAAAAGACATTCTTAAAGCCACCTCTCTTCATTTGATAGGATAGTGGCTTTAAGCGGGCCACCAACTTATTGCAAGTAATACTAGGATAGCGCGCCGCATTCCAAACGTGCGGATGGTTATCGATAAAAAAAGTAGTCTTTGGTTCTAATTGCTCGGTTTGCAGCCAATCGAGTTTCCAATTTTGTGAGGCAGCATGTGGATTACGCTTAGGCACTTCTTTTAAACTTAAAACATTCGGTAGAGAGCATAACGCATAGAACAAGCACACAAAAAACAGAATAGAAATATCACAGTGCAACCTCTTGGTAAGCTCATTTAAGAAAAACCCCCAACCAGCTAACAAGGGAGGGATGACAACCAAACTAAAGCGCACAGCCAATGCATCCTGAAAACTCCCCCAAAAATAGGTCGCATAGATGCAATACATAATGACAAAACCTGACAACCAAGTCACTACAGCGATTCGACACTCAGGAAATCGATCTACATTCTCTTGGCTCTGATAGTAGGCGTAAACAGCCCACACCAGGCCAGAAGCACCCACGAGCAACAGAAATAAGTCATTTGGGCTGCTCCAAGATGGATTCAAAAAGAATAAGGAATTATCAACCAAATGCTCCCTGAGATAGTCCAAGCTAAAAACTGGCAATTCTTCAGTGCCTGCCCCCTGAAAACCATCAGTTCGTGCCAAGGTCAATCGCAACAGCCAAATCGATGGTATCAGCAAAAAAGAAACCATAAATATCGCAAGGCCTGGGCGAAATTCCGTAAGTCTTCCTGCTTTCAAAACTAAGAACACGCCGAGCACCACCACCCACACAGCAGACTCATAACGAGCATAAGCAAGTAGCGAAGCACAGAAAACCGCTAAAGTTTCAGGAGCTTGACCATATTTCTCTTCCCCGCAGAAAAACATAGTACATCCCAACATCGCAATAAGCAGATAATTAACCGGTTCCAAGCCCGCCCCGCAGACTGATTGTAACCACACCGGATTCCAGATGAATGGCAGTATGGCCACCAAAGCAATCAGCGGACGGAAAAACTGCTTCAAAAGAAACCAAAAGGTGAGCACTGCAAAAAGACTAATCCAATAATTAACCTTGAACGCATTACCCACGTCATAGCCAAAAATCCAATGATACATCGCCACAATGGCAGGGAACAACCAAGGCCGCTTATCCATACGACCGTCAACAATTTCGAAATCATCCCCCAGCCAGTATCCACGATGCGCAGAGAAAACTTCCCCTGTCTCGTAGATAGATAAAGCGGTGTTCGCTAATGTCCCTTCATCATCCATGACACCAAACCTAGGCTCTGCCAAGAAATTCCAAGTCAGTATGGTTAAAGCAATTAATACAGCACCAAAGAACCAATCAGTGCGTGCGCCCAAGCCATCAAGCATGAATCGCCTCTTAAGCAAAAGCACCAAAGAACATAACCATCCGACCAATAGCGCCATGACAAACACAACACCGGCCTCACGGACGCCTTGATACGCAAGACTTATTGGAAGCGCAAAACCTACAGTAAGGCAAGAAGCCCCAAACGCCAGCAGTAGCCAAAGTCTGAACGAGCCTCGCATTAAGGTGGCAAAACGGTTACTATGTTTAAACGGAAGCATTTTTCTCCAGAACAATCAGCATACGTAGCCCAATATACTGCAACAAAAACTGCGGGATCCATGATTCAATTTTCATCAAGCTAGACAATATGGAGCCAGGTAAAAATTGTGGCCCTGAATACCCTCCCGAAAGAGGATAGGCCAAGCAGTCTCGATACGAGATATTCTGAATAGTCATCCCTAACTCCACAAATTTACTCTCCGTCGTCGAAGCTTGCTCTTTAAAGAGTTCAAGCGCCATTGCCATATTCGCAAAATTGCCATCATCATCATCTGCAGGAAATTCATATGGCGCAATGATTCCTTTGGGAGCGATCGGTTCCACATGAAAGGCACGATAAAAGTATCGTCCAAATAATGTGCTTGCGGGTTCCATTAGAATGAGTCGCCCACCAGGGCGCAAAACCTGACTCGCACTTTCAATTAAGCCCAAGGGACTTCTTAGGTGATGCAATACATCCAATGCCATAATATTTGCCCATGGCTGGTCCTGAAAAAGCGGAATATCATAAGCAGAAGCCACACGATCAACATAAGGTGTCTTCACTAAATCACTAGTAATAACCGAATCATTAAACTCCTTGATCACACCAATTCCTGACCCCAATTCCAAGCTAGCACCATCTACGCATGCATCTAGCATCTGCTGGTACAACTCCTGATAGATACGTCTCAAACCTGACTTTTTATGCCAGGCACGCGAACTCAAATCAAGCAGACTTAAGTCATATGTCATCTCAACTTCACTCATCCACACTCCCTCTAAGGCTCACCAGTCGACAAATTCGAGTCAAATGATAGGGTCTAAACGAGCGCTCTGCGAGAATTTCCATTTGAAATCTATCCCGCATTGCACGCGCTTGTAAACTCTCAGGCACATATGCCTGACCATTCAATAATAAGCGCTCAACATAGACGATCTCTTCGTATACACCGTCATCAACTAAACCTAAAATACTATCTGAAGAACGCAAACAAGCATTCAAACCTAGAGAGGACTCTTCGCGCATGGTATGCGTTAACAAGTATCGATCAATCCACAGCGCACTTGGCGCAACTTCATCAGCAAAAGCCCCGAGCCAGCGATCTTCGTTCACCACGAAATTCTCACGACTATATGGAGGATTTGCATTCACTGACATGGTATAAAAAAGAACAAAACAAGTACTACTAATGATGGCATAGCACCATACAGATTTAAACTGACGAGCGAAATGCGTCATTAACACAACTGAGCTGAGCGTTAACAACCAATAAAATAACAAGGAATACCTCGATACAAACGGGCTATCCAAGCGACTGGCATGAAACCCAAGAATAAGTACAAACTGAAGTATAAGAAACGGAGCGAATACAATTAAACAGAGATCCACTGGCCTAAAGTCTAGAAATCTCTGACCAGCGACCCGATACTTAAAAACCAGAGGAAACGCAACCAACCCGATTAAACCGCATACACTGAGCATAGGCGAGTTCGCAAGATCACCATCCCATGCGAAAAAGAATGCGAGCGCATGGGAGAAGTTTGTGATTAAATACTGCCACGAAAATGCAGTTTCTGCCCCTCGAGTCAGCTCCCAAGCACTTGGTTGGCTAAGGTAATCAAGAATATGCAAGCCATAAGCAACTAACAATAGTGGAGCTAGAATAGTCGCCCAGGATAACTGAATTTGTCCACTACGCAACCAGCCCAACAAAACGATAAGTGCGACTGGAGCTATAAACAATGCCAACTCATAGCGAGTATATGCAAGAAGCACAGTAGCCAAAACCAAGACCCCCTCGCCAAGCCTACTCGGCTGCTTAAGATAAGCAATCGCTCCCAGCATGACTACGATTAAGAGAACCAAGCCTAAAAGCTCCATACCTCCGCCGCTAGCAATTTGCGAAACGAGCGGCAGGCCAGCGAACAATAGAACAGTCAGAAAACCTGCTGGAGCGCCCGACAAAAGGCATCCAAATGCATAAGCTAAAAGAAATAATAGGCCTCCTAAAATCCCATTTAGCAGAAAACTATTAAACACTGAATACCCCAAGCAATCATGCAGAATAGAGACGTATAATGGATACAGCCACAATCGCTTATCAATAACCGTATTGGCAGCGACTTGCTTGCCAGCGTGATCCAACAGAAGATTCACATCGGTAAGCACTTGACGGTCTTCGTGCATATTTCTAGCCGTATTTGCTAGGACATAATCATCCATCGCAATCTTATATCCGAAATCTGCGTGCACAAAAATGACATAGCTCCCGATGACTGTAGCAGCGCATGCAAGCGAGATGCTAGCTATTTTCCAAGACCCTGAGAAATGTTCGCGTAAAAAAGCTACAGCGAGCCACGCCAGAAAAAGCATGGTAGTGCTCAGTGCGAAAAAATACCCGCCGTATTGTACCACAGCAGCACGCGTGGCGGGAACCACCAAAAATAGTGCGGCGACAGATAATATGACAGACAAGGCAAATAACACACAACGGCCAGTCACAAACTTAATGATTAGATCCTTACTCACAATAATTTAGGCAGAGTTTCAACAAACAGTCGGTTCTTTATCGCTTCTTCCGACATTCTACCCGTGTAATCAACTTGAACGTCTCCCCAATCTGGCCGCAAAAGATTGCTAGCGGGTAAGGCCTCCCTACGAATGCCTTCCACACGTGCGAGCCTCAGCAGCTTCCCTGTAGGCGTCATCTGTTCTTCAAGTACAGTCAGCTTAAAGCAGTTTTCAATTCGCTCATAACTGAGCGTCTTTCCCTCCCGCTTAAAATTCGCCTCGAAAGCCCCTTCACCAACCAAATAGAGAACGAACACATCATCAAATGTCTTTAGATGCATATGCAACTCAAGCTCTGGAAGTTGCCGCTGGGCTGTAATCACAGAAATAGAAGAGATATTGGATAAAACCCCTACAATACTCACTTGAGAAATAAGTAGGGGGTTCCCCTGCAATGGCTGGCCCTTCAAGTCGTCGCCCAATTTTAGCACTCGGTCGCACAAACTCTCACTCTCGATTTCATCGAGATATTCATTCCTTGCGATCGCAGGACGGCTCACCACTAAAAAGTATAGTACACACAGAACAAGGATGCCTCCTTGTGGTTTAAGCCCCCCTCCTCTAGGTATCCAAATTCTAAAGACCGCTAACACTACCACTACCTGAAGGCATAAAAACGGCAGCGCAATGCGCGTTACAACCATATCATCTAAATGCGCCCAGTGATAGACCATTAAGAGACCAAAATTAAATAGTATCAACGCTACCACAACCATTGCCATTCTAGACTTAACAGGATGGTTAAAACAACTCGCCCAGCGTCCTGAAAAAAACGACCACACTAGACATAGAAATGCTAGAGCTGACAATACACTCAACAGAAAGCTGTTAGGCAATTCCCCACTCATGGAAAAGAGATACATTCCCGCATGCTGCAAGTTATCCCCTAAATAACTAAGGGAAAATGGCTCTGAACGCCCATCCTGCATCTGCCAAAATGAACTATACTCCCGCATCATAACCCGCTGTAAGCCAAATGGCACCAACAGTAGAGGTGCAAGGATGAGAGCGATCGAGATCTCAATTCTGCGTACATGCCACCAGTGCCAAAGGACGCCAATGGCAACTGGCAATACGAAGACAGCAGACTCATAACGCGACTGAACCAAAAGAATGGTTGATGCAATATATAGCGCCTGATGCTTCAAACTAGGACTCTCAATATATTTGAGCATAGCAACCGTAGTCAGCCCAATCATCGTCGTATTGAGCAAGTCAAAGCCACCCGAATTCGCGACGACTGATAGCAGCGGCAGTGTCGCCAGCAAGACAAGCGTAAGATAGCCCCCCAATGAAGGCAGCAACCTACCTCCCAAGTAAAAACCCGTAGCAAGAAATAACAAAAGAACAATCGCGTTTAAGTAAATACTGTTTTCCACCCGGTAGCCAGTGGTGTCATGCAACAAACTAACTAGGAATGGAAAAAGCAAAGGTCGCTTATCCACTGCCCCAGAGTTCGGATAATACATATTTTGCACATTATAGCCTGCAGTGAAATAGAAACAACTTCGGTCCACGTGCATCTGCTTCGCAGTCGCTGCTAAAACTGGCTCGTCCATATGTATTTTAAATTCGGCTGGCTGTGCATTTAGGACATACATCCAAGTCAGCAAAACAGCCAGAACCGGACAATATACTCGAAGCTTCTTCTGACGTAGTGCAGCCAGCCTCTCTCCAATCGGAACGCCCCCGCTAACAACCTGCCACCAAGACGCAATGGCCAACAAAAATGCAAGCAGTATGAACCAATAACCACTCCACCCCACAACAAGAAAGGCTCGCTCTACGTCAAAGTAAAAAAACCCAAAATAGATCGCCAACAACGAGGCCAAAAATAGCAGAATACAACGGTGACGCATAATGCACATAAAAAAGGCTGCCCGATAAACGGACAGCCTTTAATTCGTAAAAGTTACTAACTAGAACAGACTAGAAGTCGACAGAAACAACTGTTCCATCCGGAAGATTTGCTGTAATGTCTTCACCTTGCTTGATGGTAGTTGTGTATTTATCGTCGGTGCCTACATCATCAAAAGCCTTGATGTAGGAATCAGGACCAACCAATTTTGTAGAAGCAACTTCTGTTACACCGTATTCAAGAAAGTACTGGTCAGCACCCGAAGAAAGTTGGCGAAGGTTATTTGTAATCGCTTTTTCCTGAGATGTCGCGCGAACCTTTTGGAAGGCGGGAATCGCCATTGCAGCAAGAAGACCGATGATAACGACCACGATCATAATTTCGACGAGAGTGAACCCCTTTTTGCTTTTAGTATCCATGATGATATTCCTTTATTTGTATGATTTAATATATGTATTTTGACCAGGGAAGACTCCCCAAGCATCTCAAATAAAAGACTTTAGTACAAAAAATCCAAGTACAAACCGCGCAGGCACTGGCTTTAACAAAGTTTTTAAATACCTTGGATTCGCCCACAGAGCCCTAATACTAGGCCGATGGAGCCGTCACTCCATCGGGATAATGCGTTGCAAAAATCATCTTCCCTCCAGAAGACGGCACTACAGAATCAACCTCTACCCGTATTTCCTGCCCGATCCACTTACGACCATTGTTAACCACCAGCATGGAACCATCCGGCAGATAACCAATCGCTTGCCCTGAATCTTTCCCGGGCTTAACGAGCTCTACGGTCAAACGGGTCCCAACCGACACTTCCTGGTTCAGCGCCTTCACCAAGGACGTAATATTTAACCACTCGACACCGTGGAATTCCGCCAACTTCGCCAAATTATAGTCTGTAGTTAACAACTTAGCCTTCATAGTATCTGCCAGATACACTAGCTTAGAATCGACAGCGTCACGCACAGTGACTTCGCTTTCATGAATGCGTAAGTCCACATGCTTCATCCTGCGAATACGATTTAGCACCTCGAGACCGCGACGCCCCTTTTCCCGACGTGCGTGCTCACTCGAATCGGCCACCGATTGCAGCTCATCCAGGACGAAACGTGGAATGACCAGTGCATACCCAAACCAACGGCTATCGCAAATCGCAGCAATTCGCCCATCAATCAGAGCGCTGGTATCCACCACAACTACGAGAGATTCGACATTCTGCGCACTAAAGCGAACATAAGGAATCACCAAGTTGAATTCATCCTTGCCACGTAAAGCAACCACAGTGGCCAGATACATTGAAATAATATACAGTGCCAGCCTGGACAAAAAGAGCGTCTCCGCTAAACGCGGATCCGATTCCAATGGTTCAAACAGTGGTGAACTTGAAATCAAGAAAGCAATCAATCCACCCACCGCAAGGCCGAAGGTTATCGCAGAGAGCCCGCGTAGAGAAAAGCCCTGCAGCATCATATCGGTCAAAATAACGAGTGCGGCTACACTCATACCGATAAATAAAACGGGCATGAGATCCCAGCCCTCGGTGGTATACCCCAGCAACAGACACCCCAGAATGCTGACGACCAAGAAAAACACACGAACTATTAAAATCGTTCGATCCATAGCGTGACTAGATTCCCTCAAAACGAATGGCCCCCACCAACCAAAACAAAATAACAGGCAGTAGCATCATAATCGCCATTGCGATATACAGGATGCGCCGCACTCGCTGCGCCTTCGCGGGGAGCTCACCAGGTGGGTGTGACTGATTAATTGAATTCATTCTCGGTGAAATCTACTCTATCGCCCCGATCTTAGCAACGAAAAGTGACCGAAGCTCCCATAATAAACAGCTCCAACTCCTACAAAGAATCCACGTTAACAACCACTCTGAAGCCAGTCAGGCGATTTCGCTCACCACGCGGCGCTTCACGAATCGGCACTGTAAATATAGATTCTAGCCGATCTTGAGCATGGCCTCCAATATGCCGCGCATCCTCAGTTTCGTAGCGATCGATCGACTCCAACCACTCACTAGCATTGCCCAAAAGATCATAAAAACCACTCGCAAAAGCTTCTTTAGTCCCCACTGCCTGTGGCGCACCATCAGAATCCGCCACACTCCAAACGTGGTCCTCGAGCACCACATAACGCAAACGACCGAGCGCCTGACGAAATTCGTTCTCAGTGGGCAAGCGCACGGATTTACCCAGAATCCATGACAATCGCTCGCAAAAGCTCTTCGCCTCAACCCAACTCACCGAATCAACTGGCCGCAAATCCCCCTTGTTACGACTAGGGTTCGTCCCCATAATCTGAGCATACAGCGCTTGCGGCACTTCTGTGCGAAGCATGCGCCAACCATCCCCATCAGGAATGGGCAACAGGGCGTCATAAATCCGGTCCTGTACAAAGCCCAAATCATTCTGCACCAAATTGAGGTAGCGCACTTTTAGCTGCAGATCTTCATTGTTCAACGAGCTGCGCGGGAAAGCTTCCTGCATCTGCTGAATATCACGACGCAGTGTCGCGATCACCTCGGCAGCCTCATAGGTACGGCGCTCCGAAAGCAAGCGCTGCATTAAATCATGATTCTGCTCAATTTCCAGGCCCAGCTCATAACTCTCTGCCGTCTGACTTTTGCGTAGATATTCCGAAACACGCTCCGAGGAAGCAAATGGGCTATCCCGATACGCTTCATTAAGCTGACGCTGTAAACGTGCCGCTTCCAGATACAGAGCCGCAGCCTCGCGATTCTGATTCCCTAGACGCGCTTCATCCGCCAGCTGCGAAATACGTTGCACCTCCACATTACTCTGGCCGGAACGAATACCGACCAGCTTGATGCGCAAGCGCTCCAAACGAGCGACACTGGCCTGATTCGTTCCACGGTATTCGCGATTAAGTCGATCCTGCAGATCCATCGCCTGCCGCAAGTGCTCTTCGGCCGCGCCCCACTCTTTAGCAGCCATAAATTGATCCGCCTCCACCTCTAGAGCCAGACTACGCTGATACAAAGGTTCGGCCGTCAGATAGCGTGCTTGTCGTTCCAAATGTGCCGCTCGCCCGACATTGTAAGCCGAACTCAAAGGTAGATTTTCATTAATCTGCTTTTGTAATTGATACGCGGCCCGATATTGAGCGCGCGCACCTTCGTAATCCTCGCTCTCTGCAAGTCGCTCTGCCGTCCGCTCCAACTCTAAACTCTCCGCACGCAATGATTCGGCGGCCAAATTTTGGTAACGCTCCTTCAAAGCCACCTGCCGCTGATAACCTTCGGAATCCACCCCTTGAATTGCAGCCAAGTAGGCTTCCTGCTTATTCAAAGCCCGCTCCAGCAACTTTATATCTTCTGGTCCCGCCTCGCGCAGCGCCAACACTTCTTCAAATCGAGCTTCCAACTCAATACTCTCTTGCTGCAAAGCTTTCACCGATTCCGGGACTTCAATACTGTAGTCGAAGTTACGAAAATCGACATTGCGTGGACCCAACTGGCTCAAGAGCCAAAAAGCACCCAGCACACCAGCTGCGAGCAGTATGACAAGGCAGACAATTAGAAACTTTTTGCCACCACTCATTTCGTGGGGCATACGCTTGTGGGGAGACTTCTGAAAAATTGCCATAAGTAAATTGGGGCTGGCGCTGTAAAAATAGCCTGCCTTAAATGACCTGCAACGATCTATGCCGCAAGGTAAAAGGCACACAACCAAGGCCCGACTTCTCGCCTAAACAATACATTTTTTCATTTTTAAGCATGTTTCAACAAATCACCATACTTGGCCCGGGCCTACTAGGCGCGTCTTTGGCACTCGCCCTAAAAGAACGCGGACTCAGTCAAAAGGTTCATGCATGGTCACGGCGCCCACAAACACGGGCACAGGCCTTACAGACCAGTTGGTGCGATGCAGTCTTCGAATCACCCAGCCAAGCCTGTGCAGGCAGCGAATTGGTCGTCATCTGTACTCCAGTCGAAACGATTGTGCCACTCCTCGAACAGATCGCTCCATCACTGACGCCCCAAACACTCATCACTGATGTCGGCAGCACTAAAAGTCTCATTTGTCGCGAGGCACGTGGCACACATGTCAATTTCATAGGCTCGCATCCAATGGCCGGCTCAGAGCAAACTGGCATGGCACATGCCCGAGCCGATCTATTTGACGGAGCCGCCTGCATAATTACTCCACTAGATGAGGCCTCCGAGCTAGACATCGCACGCTTACACCAGCTATGGAATGCAATCGGCATGGACGTGAGCACCTGCACCCCGGAAAAACATGATGAAATCGTCGCCCACATCAGCCACCTGCCACATTTAATCGCCTCAAGCCTTTGCAGCTATCTAGCAGGTAAAGACAGCACGTGGAAGCAACTCAGCGGAGGTGGCTTGCGCGACAGCACACGCGTCGCCGCCGGAGACCCCACACTCTGGAAACAAATACTCGAACAGAACCGCGAAGAAGTTTTACGTGCGATTGATGGCTTCGAAAACGAGCTCCACGCCCTAAAAACTGCATTGCTCGACCAGAACACGCTCGAACTTGTGGCTCAACTAGAACGCGGCAAGCGATTTAGAGATAGCCTTTAAGCACCGACCACCTGCACTCGTTTCAAAATACCAACTTTCAAATACCAAATGTCCAGCGCACTTGCAATCCAGCCATTTACCAAGGCACTCCACTCAAAAATTCAGCTTCCGGGCTCTAAGAGCATAACCAATCGTGCCTTAATTTTAGCCGCTCTGGCACACGGCACCACCCAACTCGAAGGTGCACTTTTCAGTCGCGATACCCGCATCATGCTGGCCGCACTGGAGACACTCGGCTTCCAGGTCAGCGCCGACGAAACGGCGCACACCATCAACGTCCAGGGCGAAGGCGGCACCATCCCTGTCAAAGAGGCGGAGCTCCACATTGGCAATGCTGGCACGGCGGCACGCTTTCTCACTGCCTTTCTCGCGCTCGCCGAAGGCGGCAGCTATAAGCTCGACGGCGACCCCGCCATGCGCGAGCGCCCGATGGCGGGCCTGCTAGACGCACTGATCGCACTCGACGCTGCAGAATTTGAATTTCACGGCCAAGCGGGCCATTTCCCTTTCACCCTCAAAGCCAAGGGCTATCGCGGCGGCTCGGTCGAAGTCGACGCCAGCAGTAGCAGTCAAATCCTATCCGCACTGCTCCTCTCCGCTCCTGCCGGCAGCGCCCCCACTACGCTCAGCTGCCCAGGCGTACGCCCTTTCTATGTCGCGATCACACTCGCGATGCGCGAAGCCTTCGGCGCTCAGGCCCTCGAAGCCGACGACACCAGCAGCTACACCCTGGAGCCAACTCGATATAAAAGCCCGGGCAGCTACGCCATCGAGCCCGATCTCTCCGCGGCCAGCTACTTCCTCGCACTCACCCTGATCCAAGGCGGCACACTGAAAATCCCCAACGTAGGCACGGATCCGCTGCAAGGCGATGCCCACTTCGTGGACGTGCTCAACCACCACGGCCTACGGGTGGACGCCGAGAACAACGAATGGACCGTCGCCTGCGCCACCCCACGCGACATCCAACGCGGCCACCGCGAGATCGACTTCAACACCATCTCCGACACCTTTCTGACCTACGCGGCGATCTCCCCCCTACTCGGTGGTTCCGTGCGCATCTGCGGCATCGGGCACACCCGCCTGCAAGAGACCGACCGCATCGCCGGCATGGCTGCAGAGCTCTCCAAGCTGGGGCAACTCGTCAAAGAAGAGCCCGAGGCCCTCACCGTATCGATCAAACCCAACGAACTACGCGCCCGCGCACTCAAGGCCCGCAACGAAGGCAAACTGCTGACCATAGACACCTACGAGGACCACCGCTTCGCCATGAGCTTCGGCATCCTCGGCAGTTTCGACCTGCTCGAAGACGGTCAGCCCTGGCTGGCGATCAACGATCCCGCCTGCTGCGGTAAAACCTTCCCCGATTTCTTCGAAGCGCTGACAGCCATTCGCACAGCAAAATCATAGGTGCTACTTAACATTCAGTCGATAGACCTTAAAATCGGTATATTGATGATGAGAGCGGACTAAGCGAAATCCAAAATACCCTGCTGTATGCGCAGGAAATTGATCCAGCGTATAGGCTTTCTCGATGACTGGATCTTTGCCCCGCTCCAACGAAACCAGATCTCCCGGCTTCATTTCGTAGAAAACTCGACCGTCCATCAAATACTGCACGATGCCTTCTGCCGCAACAAGTTGCACCGTGTGCCATTTGCCGGGTGAAATCAAATAATCTGCCTGCCCATCACGATCGTTTAGCGCAATATGCTGAACATCATTCCCCTTAACATCTTGCCGTGGATAACGCCGAAAGCGTGTGGTTTGATTTCCTGTCGCGCCCCCACCACCAGTGCTGGCATAATATCCATGTAACTTATGATAACTGCGAAAGGCTCCATCATAACGAGACGCATCGAAAAGACCATCCGCGACTTCGGGATCGCTGGCATGCCAGAAGTTATTGATATCGCGCGCCTGAACCTCCGGAAAGGATAGCGTGTCTTCGGGGCATCTGACTTGATAGACTATTGCGATCGGCCCCTCAAACTTATGCTTTAGCCAGACGGTGCTTCCCCGCGCTGGCATATAGATGTCGAGCATCCCCTGATCAAAAACAACCCGCGGCTCCATCGGCGAGTCACTCGCTTGTATCTGCACTTCCCATTCCTGAGAATTTTTAAAATCAGTTTCGTATAGCAATTCCCCGATGGTAAATGCATCCACACCATAGCCGACCACAACTGGCTCTACCGATTGAAGTGGCTGCGAATCATTTTTTGCATAAGACATAGCACTTAAAGACTGCACGACTATAAACAAATAGGCAGCAAGCAAGCAATTGAGAGGACCAGTCGCTCGAGCCCATTTAGATTGGAAGTGGGAATTACACATGGTTTAAGTAGATAGTATCATTTCATAAATCAACTCATTCAGCCCCACTCGTATCAACTGTCCAGACTGGCCAACGGCCAGAGTAGTCACGCTGCTCCTCGCCTTTTTTAAGTTGGCTTAATAGGATATCTACTTCGGGCAATGAATGATCTAAAAATGCCATCGACCAAGTACGGTCTGCACCATCTTCGTAAGGGATTGCTTGCTGAAATTGTTGAGTCCAATCCGCCCCTTTTTGGCCCTGCTGATAAATGCTGAGCAGATGTGGCACACTTGAGGATGGCGATATGGTCAACAAGCGATGGCTCCCGTCATCCATACGCTCTAGATCCTTGGCTAAGGTATCTTGATAGTATTCGTGCTCCCAAAGTCCAGAATCCTGATTCCAAACCGCGATCCAACATTCTTCGCGTTTATTATAAATCACGATTGGACTGCCATCGCTATACCAGGAGCAAAGGGCGCGGGTGACCAGCTTCTCCTCATAGATGGGGCCTGTATCCAGCACGATACAATGGGCCAACATTTCCTCTAGGTCGATCAAAGTGCCTAAATCCGTCTGGTCCAAAGAGCGCCAAGTGCCTGAATCCGGGATAAACGAAGCAAAATAAACATTACGTGAGCCTTGATTATGACCATTCGGGCCACCTCGCATGATCCATACAAAGTGAATTTTATCCGGCTCATCCCCCTTAGCAGGCTCTAGGCTGAAGTGGTACCCATATACTTCATCAATTCTGTTTGGATCCAGCTGCTGCGAGTCAATGGTTGGAATATGATCCGACCATGTTAAACCACTGTCATCTGAATAGACATAGCCAAATGAACGATAAGGCCACTTCAGGTCGACGGTTTGACTGTAAAATACATATATCCGTTCGCCCACCGTCATAATCATCGGATAACAATTCCGATCTTCTCCTGCGACTCGATAGCTCCAATCACCTTCCATTGAGTTGGGCTGTGGAGAACGTATCACCCGAAGATCCGCACCATGATCCGCCCAAGTAATAATGAGATGCCCATCCGGTGCCAGTGCCATGTTGGGATAGTTATGATAATCCCAGGTCGCATAGTATTCCTGATGACAAAGCTCACGCGCGGGCGACCATGTCTGACTCGCATGATCATAAGAGCGCCCCATCACACTCATCCCGGGCCCGTTCCAGCAGACAAAGGTCTTATTGGAAACCTCATCGTATAAGCCGTAGCCATGCGGCCGACGACAACCATAGGTCGCATCGGCAGCCAGCTTCGTAAACTCTGGAGCATGTGCCGACGAATCAACCTCACAACATGCAGCCACTCCTGTTTCGCTAGCAGCCAAGGAAACGGCAGTGCCATCACCACCCGCTGCATTCATCGAGATTACAGCTATGAAACAGCTGCTAAAGTATGAAAGTCTCTTTAACATTAGATTATAACACTTAAGTACATAAAGGCACAATCGGACGCTCAGGCAGCGAGCCTGAAACATCCCCGACGAGCATTAAAATTGCCTACATTAATTACCTGCGGCGGCGACTGGCCACAGCAGCCACAGCACCGGCGAGCCCGAGCACGACACTAGAGGAGGAAAACTCGGGCACTGCCGAGTAACTCACTTCGACACTGCTCAGAGAATATCCGCTCACAGCGGTGTCCGCTCCATAGAAGACAAAAGTATCAAATGAAATCGTGGCCCCTACATTATCGGATACTGTCGCCGAATACCCCTCAAAATTATCAATACTAAAGTACAGATCGACGCCAGTTGATGTGCGGGTCACTGAAAAGACACCATTGTATGTGGTTTCCTCATCATAAGTTCCCCCGGTTCCCAAAGACGATTCGGTTAACGACGAATAAGCACTCCCGGAGTGAATCAATTGTTGGTAACCATCAAGACGTTCGCTCAATTTAAACCCGGATGACTGATTTACATTCATGAAGGCGGCGTACCCTGAATAATCCTCAAAGGCGGCATCACTTAGACTGTTCAAATCGCCAGTGATACGCGAACCACCCGAATCCAAAAGCCCTACACGTAAATTTGTGTAATTTGCGGTCGGCCCCGATACCGAAAAGCTAAAATCAACTGTCAGGGAGTCGCCTACAGCGAGATCCACCGTCCCGGAATCAGTAAAATAAGTTAACGCGAAGCGATTCGCTGTAGAAACCAAATCGCCACTGGTATCATTCAACCCGCCAGAGGCACTGCTGTACCACGCAGATGTATCAGGCAGATCTTGAGTGTTTCGCTCACCGCTATCAAAGTCTTCCGAGAGCAGAACGTCTGCCTGAACAGAGCTAAACAATAGCGGTAAACTTAACAACAAAGCACGGGAGTATACTGTTTTCATTTTTGAGGTCATATTCATAAAGCACATCATAGGGTTATTTCGTAGTGAACTTGACTAAGGAAACTTGAGACAAATAACCCTGATCAATAACCCGCGCTGCACAAATTCTTTTGAAGTCAAACATTTGCGCACTCATCTGAGGCATCAAGAGACGCCTCAGTGCCTAGCACTTAGGGCGTAGACTATTCCCATCCCTAAAGTTGCCTGAAACAAGGAAAAATCTCTGCGGATTTAACACTCCCTTTGCTTGTTCGTGAATCAATGATACGAGAAAATCAACCATGTTGGCACTCAGTTCTTCAGTCATTTCATCGAAGCCTGCCAGATCCGCCCACTGCTGCTGATCTCGACTTATGGTTAGAACTGAAAAACCAATCTGCCTGGGAATTTCGAAGCCACACGCAAGCAAAGCCTTATAATGGTCCACATGCCCGATCACTGCTTCAATACGATGCTGCCGAACCCATTCCTCAATCCCATCCAAAGCTGGCCACTGAGCAAAAACTGGCGGGGGGCTCTGCAAGGCTGCCATCTTGGAATCCAGCAAATATGCCGCGTGAATTTGCCCGCCAGTCCTCTCATCCAAATTAGTCGGCAGGCAGAGACCCACGCGGCGATAGCCACGCGAGTGCAACTCCTCCAAATGCGTAAGCATATTTTGCAAATGATGTGTGGTGACACGGTTAAAATTAGGCTCTTGCACAGAATGTCCAACCGCCACCACGGGCCACTGATCGAGATTCAACTCCAACTTAGTCTGATTACGAAAGGGCCCCACAATAATTCCACGAAGACCTTGACTCCACCAAATAGACTTTAAGCGTTCTAGGCTGATATCCTGTTCCAACAGATTATACTCAATCAAATTATAGCCCAACTCTTCAGCCCGACGGCGGGCATTATCCCGCACTAATCTCTGATAAGGCACAGATGAATCGAAATTTGTTAAATAAGCCAGACCACTTTGAACATCCCGAGGCCGAACAGCATGACGATACGCACACAACGCCCGCATGGATGGATCGGGCCGATACCCCATTTCTACAGCCAAGTCTTGAATTTTCTTACGCACTTCAGCGGAAATACGATGATGATCGCGTAAGGCCAAAGAAACAGTGGAGACATGCACACCGGCAGACTCCGCAATTGCCTTCAATGTAACACGACGCTTCATGCGCAATTGTTTGAACACATATCCATTTGATATTCAATAAATACTTGAACCATTATAGTTAAAAAAACCTCTACTACTGCTAAGACATGCCGCACGCCTCTCGAGAAGCCCCATCCTTGCGCCTGAAACGACGCCACAATAAAAATGGATTTGCCCTAGTCATCGCGCTCAGCTTCATGGCCTTCATTCTGCTGTTAATCATCAGCCTGAGCGCACTCACCCAAGTGGAAACGAGGAGCAGTGCCTATACTCAGAGACGTGCAGAAGCCGAACAAAATGCACTCTTAGGCTTACAAATTGCACTTGGTAATCTCCAAAAGCTAGCCGGGCCGGATCAGAGAATCACCGCACCTGCAGAAATTGAAGCCAGTACAGTCGACGGCAAACACCATTGGACCGGGGTGTGGCGAGCAGGTAGCAAGGGCGGCGCAAACGACAATGATTTTCTAGGCTGGCTAGTATCTTTGCCGGATCAGATCGACAATAGCCTGAATCTACCAGCCGTCGACGATATTGATTGGACGCAAGAAGATGACTGGGTCGCGATCGTTAATAAAGAAAGTGTCACAGCAAATAAAATAGCTGATTACGTTGCTGCGGGAAAAGTTAAAATTAATAACTCAGGACATTATGCTTTCTGGGCCGATGAACTCAGCACCAAAGCCCGCATCAGCCTGCCTGAGTCCAACACGACTTCCAGTGTGGCTCCAGAGCTCATGTCACCACGCTACACTGGTTTTCCACTGATTAGCTCTGACTTCGCTAGCATTCAAGCAGATGACACACGCTTGAGTCGAATTTTTGACTTAAATGACCTTAGCATGGCCGACATCGATTCAGGCGTGGCCAAACAATATTATCACGATCTGTCCACGTATGGGCTGGGCCTACAAGTCGACGTTCAAAACGGTGGATTGAAAAAAGACCTCAGCCATCTACTGGAAAGCGACATTGCTTTCCAGCGCTACTTTGGGATCGGTCCAAGCACGTCTCCAATTGGCACCTGGCCAGAGCCTTATACATTTCATGATGCCGAGGATAGCTACGACTTCCCCTATGGGGCCCCCAATTGGGGCATCTTAGCTTCTTACTATCGACTATACCGCGAGGTCAATAATGGCGCGATTTCAGTCATCACACCTCTACCAACAACCTATTCAAGCAGTCAGGAAACCTACCAAAACTCCAAAGAGCCGTATCAATACAATCAAGCCATCCATCCAATTGTCTCGCTCATGCGCCTATCTATAGCGGTGAGTTACGAACAAGACCTTGAAATCGATGCCACTGATGGTAACGCCAATGAATCAACCACCATCTACAAACCAATCATTCATTTAAAACCCCTCGTCGCACTCTACAATCCATACGACATTGCGATTAGCTCGGCTGTTTATAATTTAAATTGGGAATTCGCACCGAAGATCACCATCACTTCATCCTATGCATCGGGCACAGTGGAATCTGTATCGTTCAATATTCAGGAAATTCTTCCAGAAAATGACCAATATGGATCCTTCTTTCGCTGGCGTATAAACACGGACACAGACCTGCAAGCGGGCGAAACGCGCTACTACGCCCTCGACCAGTCGCATCAAATGCAAAATTGGACCAGTAGCAGTGACTTTGCCCAAATGAAGGCCGACTGGAGCGAGGATGGTGCTTACTACATCAATCTAATCGATTCCACCAATACCACCTCAGGCACAGTCAATGATAATGAAAACGCTCCCTTCATACCGCTTGCCAGTATCGATGGTAATACTGCCGCCAGATACTCTCAATACACGAGCCAAAGTGTTGGAGATGATGAAAAAAGCAGTCGCTTCGGCTTTACCACCGATGAAATTGATCGACTGACCATTAAGCCCTTGGAAAATGAACCACTGCCTCAAATCGAAATCAGTATTGACTACGACGTGGTTAACAACTCTGGCGAAAGTGCAAATTCAATAAACAGAATTTTATACTTAAGAACAGGTTCAGGCAGCAACACCAATATCACGGCTCAAATTGTCGATGGCTACTATCAGGAATACACCGATTCCATGCGCCCCCAAGAACAGACTAGTTCATTTGACTTAGCAACACTGGTCGGCTACCCCACAGATATCGCTGCCGTGGCTTTTGGCCTGCGCACAACCAATGATACTGAGGATAAACACCGCCAGATTGTCGATGCGAACCCACGCGCTCTAATGCAATCTGGTAAACAAGCTGGATTCCGAAACTCGAAGGGGCTCAGAACAATTCCCGGCTGGACAGTGTTTGAATATAAGGCCGGCGACAACCTGGAGCCTCAGATCGCAGATCTGGATCGGTATACCAGCTTTTGGGGCAATACACGCAACTCTGCTCTAAGCGATAGTACTGCCACTCCCGCCAGTCATGTCGTTCTCTTCCACGTACCCCGCGAGCCCATCACTTCAATCGGTGCATTCCAGCATGCAGCTCTCGGTCGATACGCTCATCAACC
This sequence comes from Thalassobacterium sedimentorum, assembly GCF_031127905.1. Classification (GTDB taxonomy): domain Bacteria; phylum Verrucomicrobiota; class Verrucomicrobiia; order Opitutales; family Coraliomargaritaceae; genus Thalassobacterium; species Thalassobacterium sedimentorum. Next base: position 65,688 of record NZ_JARXIC010000010.1, read on the forward strand.
TACCTATATTTTCGGCAATAGCTACGCCAATTCAAAAATACCCGTTGCGTCAACACACAGTAGTTACCCGGAATACACGCGCACACACTACGTCTATGATTGGTCCTATGCAATCAATCAAGCGGTCTGGGACAGTTACTACTTCTCCACGATCCCACAGAATAGCGCCGACGCAGCAGATCTCTTTGATGAAATCGAAAACAATGCGCAAAGCATGCCCAACCCTCGCCTCATTCCATACCAACCTGAAAATTACAAGCTATCCAATCAAGAACTCGCTGATCTGCTCACAGACGATAATGACGAAGCGACCGCAGCCATTGCCGCCGCCTTCCAAATGACAGCGGGAAGCTTTAACGTCAACTCGACGTCTATCGACGCATGGAAGGCATTCCTCTCCAGCAACTCTAACCTGGATCTGCCAATTTACAATGTATCTTCAGGATTGTCGACCTCTACCGTAAGCGAATCTCAGCCCATATCCTTTCGCTCTCCATACTCCTACGATCAGGGATTCGTAACCCCTGAAAATGGCAGCAATTTCTGGAACGCATATCGCCAGCTAACGGATTCCGAGCTCACCGATTTAGCAACAGCCATGGTCAGCGAAGTTAAAGATCGCGGCCCCTTTTCATCACTTGCGGATTTCATCAACCGCCGCCCAAGTGCCACGCAAGCGGCACACCAACGCAGAGGCGCGATTCAAGCGGCACTCGATAGCAGCATCAATAACACTCTGGACCCGGGCTTAATCGGCTACAATGAAACGGACGAACTGATCATCCCCGACTTCGCTGAAGACGTTTACAATAGCTCTGATAAACCAGGAACCGGCATGCCAGGTTGGATTCTACAAAGCGATCTCTTGCAGGCACTAGGATCACTAATGACAGTGCGATCGGATACATTCAAGATTCGCGCTTATGGCAACAGCACTCACCCCGTCACAGGCGAAGCAGCGGCATCTGCTTGGTGTGAGGCCATCGTCCAACGCCTACCGGATCCTGTCTCGGATGGTGCCGACGCCACATACAGTGAACTACAGAACCCGACCAGTCCATTCGGACGCAAGTTCCGAATAGTATCCTTACGCTGGCTCAATCAGAATGAAATATAAGCCTATTTATGGCAACAATCCGTATACTCTGATCAATAACTTCCCAACACATGCATAAAATAAAACGGCCACTCCTGCTGCTTTTCGCTGTAGTCATTTCCTCAATACAAATAGTCGCACAAGACGCAGAAGAGGGCGTAACGATGACCTTTAGCACACTTTCATGGCAAGGTAGTATCAAGGAACTGCTCTATTTTAATAATGGCGCTCCCACTCCAATTTTAATTCCCAATGGCGCGCCCGGATCCGAGTTCACTTACAAGGGCCCACCGAACTTGAGTTTTCATACACAAGAGATCGACGAAGAAGGTAAGCCCATCTACCCAACAGTCGCATCCACAACAGTCGCAAACCATCAAGAGTTACTGCTAATCTTCTTCCCAACGCGCGCATCGATCGATTCAGCCCTTTCCTATAGAATACTTGCGCTTCCCGCTGCTGAAGCTGATTTCACGAGTAATGCATTCAATTTCTATAACTTAACAAAAAAGCGCTTGGCCATACGTGTGGGTGAGCACAAATTTCAAATAGCACCTGGCACTAGCCTAATTATGCCGTTAGCAACCTCCAACACACAAAATGTTGATGTACAAATGGCAGCAAACCAGCAAAACAATGGATGGACGATGATTTATCAATCTCGCTGGGCCCCTCCGAAAAGACGGCGTGCTTGGGTATTCATTCACGGAGAAGGTGAAGGTACACCTGAAATTCGTAAATATTATCAAGTTCTCACACAAACCACTCACAGCCAATAACACGCCATCCTCCGATTCACTCTTATCCGTCGGTGAACTGAATCACCCTGATAAATCCACAAACACTCCCCAATAAGCTTATGCAAGTGTTCAACCTACGCGCCACAGTATGTTTACTATCAACCCTCAGTCTTTGCTATACCGCGCAAGCTGACGTGAAACTACCTCGCATCTTTGGGAACCACATGGTGCTGCAACGCGAGCAAGCCAATCCAGTCTGGGGAACTGCCGATGCAGGCGAAACTGTCACTGTTCAAATCGAAGAGCAATCGCATGTCACCGTTGCTGACACAAATGGAAATTGGCGAGTCGAACTTGCCCCACTCGAAGCTGGCGGCCCCTATACATTAAGCGTGTCCGGGAGCAATGAATTAAACTTTCAGGATGTGCTAGTGGGCGAAGTTTGGCTTTGTTCCGGGCAATCCAACATGCAGTGGCCATTGAATGATATCAACCACGCGGACGTTGAAATCGCGACTGCGAACAATCCGCAGATCCGCTTGCTGACCATTGAAAGAAATGGGACAACCATACCGCAAGATGACATAAGGGGCGAATGGCAACTCTCAAGCTCCGAGAGCGCGGCAGACTTTTCTGCAGTCGGCTACCTCTTTGGCAAGCGCTTACAAAATGCCTTAGACGTCCCAATCGGCTTGATCGATAACGCTTGGGGAGGCTCAGCTGCTGAAGCATGGATGCCTCGAGATGTGCTCGAAGACGCCAATAAATACAACGAATACATTGAAATGTGGGACGAACGTTGCGCGAACTATAGTGATGAGCTTCATGCACAAAAAATAAAGGAATACCGGGAATGGGTCGCCGCGGGAAAGCCGCATCCAAAACAGCACTGGCCGAAAGACCCACGCGTCGACCAGCAACGCCCATCCAATCTCTACAACGGCATGGTGCACCCCTTACTTGGTTTTGGCATCCGTGGCGTGATCTGGTATCAAGGAGAATCAAATGTCAGACGTGCATACGCCTATCGTGAACTTTTCCCACTACTGATTTCCACTTGGCGTGAGCTATGGCAACAAGGCGATTTTTCCTTCTATTGGGTGCAACTGGCCGATCGCCATCCAGAGGTAGCGACACCTCAAAATTCAGCTTGGGCAGAACTACGCGAGTCACAAACAATGACACTATCGCTGCCCAACACAGGCGAAGCAGTCATCATAGATTCCGGCGAAGGACGCGACGTTCATCCACGCGACAAACAGACTGTGGCCGACCGTTTGGTACGACACGCTTTGGCCAAGAACTATGGCTTCGAGATGGCAAGTGACAGTCCACGTTACACTTCGATGCAAGTGAAAGGCCACACAGTCACACTCACTTTTGAGCATGTAAGCAGTGGTGGGCTACGAGCCTTTGATACCGAGGAGGTTAAAGGCTTCAGCATTGCCGGATCCGACCAGCAATTTGTATGGGCTCAGGCAAAAATAGTAAGCAAAAATCAAGTTGAAGTATACAGTGATCAAGTAACAGAACCAGTCGCCGTGCGCTATGCATGGGCAGGAAATCCAGTAGCCAATCTACAGGACAGAAATGGTTTACCCGTCACACCCTTTCGAACAGATGACTGGCGCGCAGCAACCAAAGGCAAGGTAAAATAAGACCTGCAACGATCCCAAAGTCGATAAAGGCAGGACAGCATACTTACACTGGCAGCCATGCGCAGCCTCAAACGGCACTAATTGGAAGATTCAGCCTAAAGATCGAACCCGTCGGGCGATTGGGATGGTAAGCAAGCTGCCCTCCCAATTTGTTGGCCAAATTCTGACAAATACTTAGCCCCAACCCAGAGCCTTCTAGATCTGACGCAAGACGATTAAAAGGAACAAAAATCTTTTCATGTTGCCCGTGAGGGATGCCACGACCGGTATCAAGTACTTCAATGATCACTTCATTGCCTGTAGAGCGATCAACAATAGATACCTCCCCATGACTGGTGAACTTGATCGCATTCCCCACCAAATTATCAAGAATACGTCGCAGCGCAGATCCATCCAGCCTGCGTATATTAGTCACTTGCACCTGTGTCCGTAAATCCAATCCTTTCGCTTGTGCGGATAAGCGATAAAAATCAGAGCTACTCTGAATAACATGAGTGAGGTCGACCCGATCATCCTCAAGTTGAGTCAGTTGGCCAGCCGCCAGCTCCTGCACGCTGGCAATCAATTTTGCTGACTGTCTTAAAGAGTCCTCAATCAATTCCAATTCAGGTCCAGCAATTCGATTTTGCTCTCGTAGTAAGCCCGCCGCGCAAATGCCTGCTGTGAGTGCGTTCTTCACATCATGTGCAGCTCCTGCCAAGAGCATATCCTTAAGTTTAAGTGCCTGAATCAACTCTTCATTCTTTTCTTTAAGGGCTTGCTCTTGCTGTTTTTTTTCATGAATGCGTTGAGTGATACCGACCATCCGCAAGGGACTACCATCAGAGGCCCGCTCAAGCACTTTGCCAGCTTCGAGCACCCATTTGTATTCCCCCGCAGGATCGCGATAACGATGCTCCATTTCCCAAAAATCATTTTCACCGTCCAGATGCTCACGTAAACTCTTCCGCACCGGTTCACGCTCTTCAGGAGGCAGCGCATCCATCCAAAATTCTTCATGATGCCGAATCTTACCTAGATCATAGCCAAGAATACAGTCTTTGATGGCATGCGTTTTTAATATACCCGTGGGTAAGTCCCACTCCCACCAAACTTGGTTGGCAGAAAGAAGCGCAATCTCTAGTCGCTGCTCCAGATCGTGAATGGTTTTTCTAAGTTCGCTTTCAGTCGCTGAAGTCATATTATTCTCGCGACTAATTTGCTTCGCTCAGAGGAACGGGTCGAGAAATTTCGCAGATAAAAAACTGTCAATAAATCATACAAAAGTCTAAAGATTAACCCCCACTCAAAGCCCTGATTTACCTCAATAATGCAGACACTCATTCCTCAGCGCCTTACAACGCTTGCTCGATTGAGCGGATGTAGCGGGCGACGCCTGTGCGGGCTTCAATTTCCTGCGCGGCGCGCAGATGCTTGAGCGCGGCGGCAAAGTCGTCGCGGGCCACTTCCAAACGACCAAGGGCGACTAAGGCATCGACCTTGTGCTCGGGCAAGGATTGGGCACGCTGCAAATAAAATACGGCTTCTTCGTAATGCTCGGCTTCGAGTTCGAGCTCGGCAATCAACAATAAGGCCTCGCCTTGTAAGGGGTTGCGTTCCACCAATGGCTTTAAGACGGCCATGGCTGCGGCGGAATCGTCACTGCGACGCTCGATTTGCGCCTCGGCGAGGGCGAGCTGATCTTGTTGCTCCGGCGTGAGTGTCGCGGGCAAGCGTTGTTGCAAATCTTGCAAATAGACCCGTGACTCGGCGATGAGGCCACGACCAATCAAATAATCAAGTGGCTTGAGCGCGGAGGTGACATTGAGCTCGCCGGGCTGAGCTAGGCCGGCCTGATAGGCCTGCAGCGCGGGCCGATAGTTCTCCGCGCGTAGATACAAGTTACCGAGCAGAAAGCGACTGTCGCGGGAGCCGGCGCCCATGCTGTGCACGACTTCGAGATTCGCAATCGCCTCGTCGTAGCGCTCTAATTGTAAGAAGGTATTGGCCTGCAGTAACCATGAGTCGGGCACGGTGGGTTGCTCGGCGATCAACTCTTCGAAGAGCGCGGCGGCTTGGCGATATTGCCCGGTCTCAAGCAGCGATTGGGCTTCGCCACGACGGAAGTCGACGCTGTCGGGCTTAAACATGCGCGCCATTTGATAGGCACTGAGGGCACTCTGATATTTGCCTTCGGTCAGGTAAGCATAGCCTAACAAACCATAGCTCTGCGCATCGCCCCCGCCCAGTGAGATGACCTTCAGCCATGCGGTGATGGCTTCGGGGTAACGGTTATTCTGCACATAGATCAAGCCGAGCGTGCGATAGGCACGGCGAAAATCAGGAAAGGCTTTGACTGCCATGCGCAAATTTTGCTCGGCCTGTCCATAGCGGCTGGTCTGGTAATACAAGCTGCCCAACAGAAAGCGAAAGGCGGGGCTCGACTCATTATTCAAGGCCGACTCCAGCACTTGAATCGCCTGCTGGGGGTTATTGCGTAGAAAGGGCTCCACCCGCACAAACAGCGGCTTGTCCTGAACGCTCACGCTAGGCTCGAGCTCGGAGAGCATGCCGTAATTGCCTAAAAAGCGCTCACGAAACTCGGCGCTGCCGGGACTGGAATCGGTCAACTGAAAAGGGACGGCCGCATGACTCAAGGACAGAGTGAGTAGCGAAGATACAAGATATAATGTAGAGAAGCGTTTCATAAGGATTAATTCTTAATTTTGCAGCACAAGTGGGAACAAGCCGCGCACGGTTTGCGGCACGCCACCGACCATCGGTTTGGTAAAGCGGGCACGGGCGATGATCTTTCTGGCAACCTCCTCCAGCTCGACATGAGTCGAGGAAACGATACGCCGCAACTTGGCGGAGCCGTTGGGTAGGATGTCGATCTCGACGATCACCTTGCCCTTGTCCACACCCCTACGCGCCAAATTGGGAGGAAAACGGAAGTTGGGTGTATTGACGAGGCGCGGCACTTCGGGCAGGTCGTCGAAACTGAACATCTTTTGAATGTCAGCAATGGTATCGGTCTGCATCTGCAAGCTGGGCATCGGCGCGCCCATTGCGATGGCATCGGCATTACCGGGGCTCAAGTCCACATCCAACAGAGGCAAATCAATCGGCGTGGGCTCACTCGGCATATCCTGCACCACCTGTTGTGGCTCGGGCGGAGGCGTTTCTTCGGGTAGTGGAGGTGTCGCTGGAGGCGGCGGCAGAGCGCTCAACTGCATCTCGCGCACCATCAGATGTGGTGGCTTGGGCGAATTCAACATTTGCGTGAGAGGGATCAACAAGAACAGTAGCACCGCCAAGAGACAGGCGCCCCCGATCGCGAGATAGGGCGCCCACTTCCAATTTTGCCTGGGAAATTCTTGTGACATTATAAATTCAGTTTTCAGCGCTCCAGTCTTAGTGCGTCGTGGCCATGCTGATACGCTTGGCACCGGCTAGCAGCGCGGCATCGTGTACCTTGGTGTAGAGCTCGATCGAGACGGCCTTGTCCACTTGCACGATCACGGGCATCTCATCGCTTTTCAGTAAACGCTGCACCGTGCCACGCACGCCACTGAGCCCGATCTCGCGGCCGCCATAGACGACATTACCCTCGGATGTGATGGCGATGAGGATTGAGTTTTTTTCCAACATGCTGGCCGAGGCGGCCTGCGGACGACTGACCTCCACCCCGGTCTCTTCCACGAAGACGGTCGTCACAATGAAGAAAATCAGCAAAATGAAAACGATATCGATCAGTGGAGAGACATTGATCTCTTCACTCTTCGTTTCAGAAGCATAGAGTAAGCGGCGACGTTTCATGATTTACTTTTTGATTTTCCGATGGCGGCCTTAAAGCGTTCGAGTTGCGCCGGCACGGGACAGTCGGCGCGCAGGGCCAGCCGTGTATTATAGCGCTCCAAGCGGGCGATCGCGAGCACCAGGGCGTTGCGGCGCTGCACAATCAGCGAAAGGATGACGATGGCGGGGATCGAGATAATGAGACCGGTCTGGGTGGTGATTAATGCCTCTGAAATCCCTGTCACAATGCTATCGAAGCGGTTGCCCGCGACCACCAGCATACCGTCAAAGGTCGACAGCATACCCGTCACCGTGCCGAGCAGGCCCAGTAGCGGACCGGCTGTGATAATGATGCCTAGAAAACGTATCCGGCGATCCACGAAGGGTAGATACTCGTTGCGCACAGCTTCAAAATGACGCCGCACCTCCTCAGCACTCAGCGCCCCGTAGTTAACCAGCTTGCGCGCTAAGACCACCGACTCTTCCTGTGAGCGGGCAAGGGTGCTCGCATCCAAGTTATGAATACGCCCTTTGAGCAGAAAGTGAAAGTGCACCCGGCAAAATAGATTCAACGCGGTGGCATAGATAAAAATGGTCAAGAGCAGTAGCGGCAGCATCAGCCAGCCCCCGCTGGACCAAATGCCGAGGGCGTAATCGAGCAAATCCACCGGAATTTTCTCCGGTGCATTCGATTCGAGAACTGCGAGTATTTCAAACATGGCGAACAATCTTACTCAGGCTTGCTGCGGGAGAGGCCATTGACGAAAGTCACAGCCGTCTTCTCCAGGCGTGCCATGATACCAGCCACCTTGCGCGAGAGCATTGCATGCATCACCAAGGCAGGGATCGCGAGAATCAGACCGAGCTCGGTGGTGATCAGCGCTTCCGAGATACCGGAAATCAGGGGCTTAGGATCGCCCGCACCGAAGACGGTCATCAGGCGGAAGGTTTTAATGATCCCCGTCACTGTGCCCAGCAGCCCCAGCAAGGGTGCCGCCGCGGCGGTGACTGCGATCACATTGAGAAAGCGCTCCAGCTTCGGCTGTGTGGTGAGCATGGCCTCATACATCACCTCCTCGACCATCTCGGTCGATTCGTCGGCATGTTCGACGGCCATGACCAGCATTTCACGTGTGGGCTGTGGCTGCGCCTTCGCAAGCTCTAGGGCGGCTGGCTTCTCGCCTGCGCGTAAGTGCTTGATAATATCGTGGATGACCAGTGGCTGCGGATGACGCACCGAGAAGACTTGCAGTGCCTTGAAAATCGACACGACCGTGGCCACAAGGGCGAAGGCGAGGATTGGATAGACCCAGACACCGCCCTTGACCAGGTGCTCCGGAATGCTGTCCTTGGCTTGCTCGACTGCGAGCGCGTCGCCCAAGGTGGGATCGACCGGCAGCTGGCCAGAGCCGGAGGACAGTAAGGTAAAGATCTCTCCGGCCGCCTCGTCCTCCAGAGGGTGCAAGTCTGCACGCTCGGAGCGTGAGGCGAGTGCGAAGCCGGCGGTGGATTGATCACTGGCTCCAAAGTAGAGCAAGGGGCCCACCTGCACGAAATCCCCAGCGAGCAAGGTGCCCTCTGGCGTGAGCGCATTGCCAGCATAGATTTGCCCGCCCAGCAGTGACTCCAGCTGCTGCAGCGAATCCGCCATCAGCGTCAAACCAGCGGCCAGCTTGTCCGCCTCACTGGCATCGGCATTTTCAAGATATAGATTATACTCACGGATGCTCTCGCCCACCGTCTCCAGCTCGCCTACCGACAGTGCGGCCTCGTAGTTGGCCAAATAGCTAGGCATCAAGGTGCGTGTCACATAGTCGACTTCGCGCTGACGCCCGGTCACCCGCTCGCGCAGGGTCTCCAGCTCCACGCTTTGACTGTCCTTGAGGCGACGCACACGTGCGACTTCGTCCTCCAGTTCATCCGCTTTGGCATGGGTCGCATTCAAGTCACGCGTCAACGGCAAGCGCTCAGCTTGGATCGATTCGCGTAAAGCGTGCAACTCTTGCAAAGAGGTCTCGAGCTTCGCTTCGCGTGCCTGGGTGATTTGTTCCAGCGTTTGCGCGGACGCGCTCAAAGAGCCGAGTAAGAGTGCGAGCGCAATGACCGGAAAAGTAGCGCGGTGCTTTAGCCCGCGTTTAAAAGTGTTGATAGACCCATTCATTTCACAGCCCCTTCTTTCAGTGCAACTGGCAGCTCAATTAACTTCGGCTCGGTGCTGCGGCCTTCCACCAGTGCGATGCACTCCTGAATCTTGGCGGCCAATTCCGGCTGCGAGTGCCACTCCCAGCCCGCCGTGCCTAATTTGCCATAGCCCGCATCGTTTGGCGCCAGGTAGTAAGCCTGCCCCAGGCCAATCCACAGCGTGCGGAAGGAAACTTCCACCTCACTGCCCGGCAGCGCGCGGATGCTTTCGCTTAAGGAAATCTTGGCGTCAAATTCACGAATCTTGCCCAGCAGGTTCACCACAGACTGCATGCGCTCGCCCAAACCGAGCGTCGTTTCGTCCGCCTGCAGGGGGAGGCGCTGATAAACCGGCTCCAACTCTTCCTGCAAGGGCTCCGGCAAGCGCGGCTTCAACTCGCGCAGCCCGCGCTCCATTTTAACCAGAAAACTTTCGATCTGCTGCACATCCGCGGCGACTCGCTCACTTTGGTCCAAGAGCTCCAGACGCTTGGCATCTGCAGTCGAAACAAAGCCTTCGTGCTCTTCAATGATGGCTTCCAATTTGGCCACCCGCTTGTCCGCGACAGTTAAAAGATCTTCCAGTAACACTCGCTCCTCCTGCCATTGCAGAGATTCGCGCGAGATCGCCTTCTCAGCAGTGGCCCACTCGCCGATCGTCGTACGCACGTCGTCGAGCGCCTCCGGCGAGGCACTGGCTACGGATATATATGCGCTCATCAGCGCAAGTGTTAGTCGTTTCATAATAAAGTGAGTGGTTCCAGCATCGCGATCCTCGAGGGAGCTCCTCGAAAAAACGGCCTGCGTTTGAATAATCCGCCCGCAAAATGCGAGCTCGCCTCAAACAGGTCAAGCATGATACTGAGTCTCACTACCAGCATTGCAATTGAGAATTGCAATGAACGACTCATTTCAGTGCCCATGAATGCATGGGCCCAGCTAAACTAATACTGCTGCAATACTTGCTGCGCAATGGCTGGATCAATGGGAAAGTAGCCAACTTGCTCTACAATCTGCTGCCCTTCACGACTGTAAACGAAGCGTAGGAACTCTTTCTGTAGATCGGTAGGCCCTTGCTCAGGATTGATATTGAGAATCACATATAAACTACGTGTCAGGGGATAAATACCGCGAGCCGCATTGCGCTTATTGGCGTTTACAAAATTGCCATCCGCTGCCTGCAGGGGAAGCGTCGCCACGTCTGCCGTTTTATATGCAATTCCGGAATACCCGATACTATAAGGATCCATCCCCACATGGCGCACCACCTCGGCACTCCCCGCATGCTCTGTTAAACTCTCGCGAAAGGTGCGTCCGTCCAGTGCATGTGACTTAAAGAAGGCGTGGGTACCGGAGGCTGGATTGCGACCATGGAGTCGGATCGGCGCATTGCTCCACGGTCCTGTTAAACCAAGTTGCCCCCAACGCTGAAGCGGAGAGTCTGATTCGCTAAATATAGCCGCGATTTGCTCCAGCGATAGCCCCGTCTGTAGTATTGGATTATCTGGGTGGACATACACAGCCAGCGTATCCACTGCGACTGCTAACTGTGTTGCTTTGTAACCAAAAGCTTGCTCAAAGCGTGCGCTCTCATCGCCCTTCATCACACGGCTCATCGGGCCGATGTCGGAACGCTGCTCCAACAGAGCAGGGATCGCGGTCGAAGACCCCTTCCCCTCATGTCGAAAACGAAGCCCGGTTTGAAATCGACCTAACTCTGCCTCCCACTCCGCCAACAGTTCATCCATCGTATCCGAGCCAATACTCCTCAAATACCCCTGCAATGGCACCTGCACCGAATAGGCAGGGTACGGAGCACTCACTGCATGGATCGCAGGCACCGGTTGCGGCGTCATCACCGCGGGACTTGCAGTGACTGCGACCGATTGGCGACTTGTAGCTGATTGGCCCAGCGGAGTGGCCGCCTGCTTTCGATTGCCCTCTTGGCAGCCGGATAAAAGTGCAATCGCCAGCAAAAAGGCGGAGCCCAGACTTGTGTAGGTATGTTTCATAGCAAGTTTACGTAAGTAATTGAAAAATTAAAACTGAGCCGCAGATGCGATACGGAAGCCGATGTATTGGGTGGCTACACTCGGCGCATAACTCCAACGGTTCCCGGAACGACTGAGTGAGGCCTCGTCATAGTAAGAACCACCGCGCAGGACTTTGGTGCGCAGATTTTCATCGGCCGCATTCCCACCTTCAACGTTCATCGGATCGACAGGACCTAGTTGGGAGTAAGCAGCGAGCCAATCATGACACCATTCCCAGACATTGCCATGCATGTCATACAAGCCCCAATCATTCGGCTGATAACTAGCGACAGGGAGCGCTTGATCATGATTGCGAGGCGACTGGGGATCAAACACGTTCGCCTGCTGTAAGCTCAATTGATTCGATCCAGTATTGTAGGCAGCTTGTTGATTCGCACGACAGGCAATTTCCCACTCCGCCTCGCTCGGAAGCCGATATTGCATTGAATCCGAATGCGCGGATAGCTGCTCACAAAAATTGACGGCTTCAGTCCATGTGACTGAATGCACAGGAAGCGTATCGCCTCTAGCTGAAGCATCATTGCGCATTTGTTGTGGCAACTCCCCCATGACTGCCATCCACTGCCCCTGAGTCAGTTCGGTCTCGGCAATATAATAGGCGCGAGTCAGTGTAACCGAATGCAAGTGCTCATCCGCATCACGCTGAAACTCCAACTCAGGCGTTCCGATCGTATAGTTCCCCGCCGGCACCATTCGCATTCTAATTCCAAATGGGGCAACATGCACCCGCTCACCAGCCGTATAAGCATACTGGTGTAAATATGAAAGCGCCTCGGCGTTATCGGAATCCAGTAAGCGTAATTTCTGATACAGTTCCACCGCGCGGGCAGGCTCCGACTGGCTCATCGCACGCTGAGCCAGAGCTGATAAATTCTTTAAGCTCACCTGCTCAAATTGTTTTCCCGATTCATAGGCCTGCTGATATGCTTTAAGCATCGCGTAGGGCCCTGCCTCAGTCGCAAGGCCTTCAGCATGTTCTACTTGTTCCAAGTATTGCTGCCACTCTAGAGTCGCGTAATTCTGCATAGCATGCTCTTGAGCAAGCTTATCAAGCCGCGCAAAATCACGACGAATGCTCTCGATCCCTTGCTTTGACAAAGCCTGAGCATACGCCGTCTCCAACATAAGAATCGATGCCTGATCCGAATTCAAAGCGCGCGCTTCTTCCAACTGAAAAGCAAGCGCCTCGATGGCATGATCGCTAGTAGTCCTCGCGAGTTCCGCGGCAATTTGCTCTGTGATCGCTTCGATCTCACTCAAATGTGTTGCAGCATCCACTTCTGCGACATGCCGCCCCTGGGCTTGGCCAACTTGCATCAAAGGAACCATCTCAGAGGCATCGTTTAAACTTTTCGACTCGAGGGACTCCGACAAATCGGACGACTCTGCCTGAGCTTCCGCCACCTCAGTCTCAACACTCAGAGGGGCTGCAACGACCTCTGACGCCAGAGAGACAGCAGGCTCCACAGACTGCGCCCCCTTCGACTGCTCCAAAGAAGTCTCCGCAATCTCGCCCTGACCTGAAATAGATAAAAAGGCATACAAACCAGCTGCAAAAAGTAACAACGCGCCCAGGCACAGCCAAACAACGGATATTGTTCGCTGATTTTCATTTGGCCCACCTGCATCAGACAGATCCATCAGCACGCTTTTTTTATTCGGATTACTCATCTAATATTCCCTAGACATCAAGTTGCTGATTCAAAGAAATCAAGGTGTCGAGCGAACATAGGTGAGTGAATAAAAACTTCACTCAATCGACATCTAACGGACATAATCGTAACTTTTTCACATCCCATCCCGTATTCATATATCGAATACTAAGTGTCAAATACGTTAAATAACTACTCTTAGCAGGTCGAAGGTTGATGTTATCAAACTCTTCCCCTATTGCACTAGTCTTTTAGCCAGAATGGAAAGCAGAGCGAATGAGCACAGATCATACAATTAGAGAAATCAGCCGGGAAACTTTGCTCAAGAGCGTAGATCGCTCTAAGCGAAAAGCTGTCGAAGCCCTATTTACGGATCGCGATGTAGACTATGTAGTATTACTGGAGTCACCGGATCGGAAACGACGAAATCTACTCACAGTAGGACCGAATTTAGAGTACCCCGATTTAACTGCCACCTTTGGGCTCAAAATCGATGATCTGGAACCCAGCGCTTACGTGAGCACTCAAAAAGGAACGCTCAATAAAGGGCCGCGATTCCTTTCACGCGCAGCCGGCCAGATTGAACAACTTGAAAGTCTGATTTCCGAATTACGTAAGGAAAAAAAGCGCTTACATCTCAAACTCGACCAAGCTCTCAAAACAGTCGAAATAGTCACGGCAGACCGCACGACCATAGAGAAACTCAAGCAGCAGCTCGATCAGCAGCAAATCGAGCAAGCCAGTCTACAGAACCAAATCGACATGCGCGAAGCTGATTTACTCAAAATGGAAGAAGATCTGTTGGATCGCATGAATCAACTCATCCAAAAAGAAGCCGAACTCGAGCAGTGGGAAGAAGATATGTTTGCACGCGAACGCCACTTAGCCCTGGCCAAAGACAAGAGTGCCCCAGAGCTTCCCGACACGACGCATGCTCTCCGCTAATTAACAGCTGCTGCTCTCCCTAACAAACGCGCCAGACCTCAGACAACGCTCAGCTTAACTCGCTTGCAGGTCGGTCGCCAATTGCAGCACACAGTCTTCCCAATCCGCAATGACTCGTGCTTTGAAGAAATCCACCGCAATCGAATCCACCACAGCGACGGCTCCTAGCGAACGAAAGCACTCGTCGAGCGCTTGGGCAGAAGCCGAAGCAAGAACATCTCCTAAAATTAAAATAGAATATTTAAGTCGCCCCAGCCATAAGTTGGTTGCCGCGAGACGCTGCTGTAATGCAATCGAACCCGCCTGATTCAAGATAAACACTACATAACCTCCGCTCTGTAAGCGCTGCTCACTGACAGTCGATAGTTCAAACATCTCTGCCCTTACGCCACAATCTTCAGCATGGCGGCAAAGCATAAAAGCAGAAGCCCAAGTCTCACCTTCAGTGCAGTTATGATAAATACTTAAACTAGTATGCATCCTTCGCCCCTCCTGTTGTCAATTGCGTCTGCATAATTTGCTGCCAGGCACTTTCAGCAGCAAGCTCCCGCGCCGCCCTCAGCTCATACAGCACCGCATCCCCATCACCTAATAAAAGCCAGGCGAGACGCCCACCCTCATCATGCAAGACTGTTCGCTTGACTGCATATAGATCTAAACTAAAGCCCCCAAGGGTACCGAAACAGTGCGCCCAATAGCCCTCTCGCTCAAAGCGCTCGATCACATACGTATGCAACAGACTTACTTCATAACGCCGCGCTATAACTTCCAATGGCAAACCCATCTGATATGCGGCATGAAGTGGCTGAAAACAACTCACTCCACAACAATGCTGTTCCACAGCATCCTCTGGGCACAGCAGACGCCCCCAATCACGAGTGGATGCCGACGCGACAACTGGCGCCTGAGCGGGCCTATCCAATGCGATGTCCCCCAGTACAGATGCCCAGCCCGACGGCGCCAGATCACTCGGTGCACTCATCTGTATAAACTGAAAACCGAACTCATTATATAACTGTACGCCCCCCGGTGATCCACAACAATGACACGCTTCCAATTTCGCAGTGGCACGACTCCAGCCCTCAAAATTGGGTGCAGGTATTAAAGCGCTACCAGCCACTCGGCCATCCACTGAAGCCAATAAGTCCTTGCGCCCAATGCGTACTGTCATCCGTCCACAGGGCTGGTCAAGCTGTACAAACAACTGCGGCACACGACTCAAACAATATAACAAATACGACCAATCCTCTAAAATTGGGATCAACCCATCTGCTGTCGTGCGAAAGCCATGCCTCAGACGCGAATAAGGCGCATCCGGATAGGAAACACCAATGCGGTTTTTATGCGGCCATCTTCGATTGAGTTCGTCCATGCTATGCGGGTTTTATTTTTAATAATTCTCTAATGCGAGTGAGACACAGTCGCAATTGGTAAAAAAGTGCAACATATTTCGATTCTTTTTTTCATCGATGACTCCTTCGCCCCTCCGATGCGATACCTCTGAGTCAAGTGATATCACCTCACACAATCAGACATTGACAAATCGAAATGAGACCCATTATCACTTTCGCCCCACTGAAAATGCGTCTCATTAGCAGAACAAAAAGCAAAGGTTTCAACAATTCCCCTCGCAATATGGCACTCAACAGCAAACTACGAAAATCGATCTTCTGGCTTCATTTAGTCAGCGGATTGATCACGGGAATCGTAATCGCTATGATGTCAGCGACTGGGATCGCGATCGCATTTGAAGATGAAATGCTAGAATGGTCGGATCGAGCGGTAAAAATTGCGCAGCCCGCCACTCCTGAAGCGGAACGCATGTCGATTGCAACTGCGCAGTCACATTTGCAGCAAGCACTCCCTGAGTTTGCCGCAAACTACGTAGAAGTGCCCTCCGCCCCGAGTTTGGCCTACAGTTTTTACCACAGCCGGAAGGGGCCCATCTATGTAGACCCTTACAACGGCGCCATCAGCGAGTCCAACCGTGAGGCGGTGCACCACGTCATTCACGAAATTGAGGAGTGGCATCGATTTTTTGGGGGATCAGGCGAACCCGGCAGTTTGGGACGCCTGGTGACGGGCATCAGCAATCTAGCGCTGGTGATACTTTGCATAACAGGGCTCTACCTATGGTTTCCACGCCGTTGGAGCTGGCGCGCGATCCGTGCCATCCTTTGGTTTCGCTCCTACTCCAGCAGTAAAGCTCGCGATTTTAATTGGCACAATGTCTTTGGATTTTGGAGCTTACCGGTGGTCCTCATACTGGCTGCCACAGCGGTCTCGATCTCATTTGAATGGGGGCACAAGCTACCTTTCCTAGCCTTCGGAGAAGAGCCTCCTAAAGCACGCAATTTCAGCATGATGGCACAAGCGCCCTTGGAAATTGCACCCCCGGCTCACAACAGCCAGCCACTTTCAGCTGAAGCAATGCTGGCCCCCGTTCAAGACGCCTACCCGATGTGGGAGAAAATTGGCCTGCCCTTGCTCGCACCAAGCGAGGCACCGCTAAACAAGCCCGTCAGTCTCGACCTCTACCTCCCCGACTACATGCCCAACCGCGCTTGGATGCCAGTAGATGTGGATCCTTATCGCGGTCTCATTCTGCGCGCCACCCACCTGAAAGATCGCAGTGCCGGCCTTCAGGCGCGCATCTGGATACGTTTCTTACATACAGGAGGAGCCTTCGGTTTTTGGGGTAAAGTCATCGCTTCACTCGGCTGCTTCGCGGCACTGGTGCTGGTCTATACCGGCTTCAGCCTAAGTTACCGCCGCTTTTTCAATCAACATCGACGCACCCGCTAACAGCAACCCTCACACATTTTACAACCCAAACAACAAACATACATGAAAGCCAAACAACACATCACTGGATACCGAAAAGGACTCAGCTTCGGACTGGGCGTTTTCCTCACCGCAGGCTTCGGCTCTGCACTCCATGCCGACGACGCCGTCGATCTGGAAGAAGCCACGCTTCAAGGCGCAGCCGCACCCGAAGCGCTTGAATCATTGGAGCTGAACAACGTCTCCTCCACCGATATTGAATCAAAGCAACCCGAGGATCTGGCCGCACTCTTTGACAAAAGCCTCTCCATGCACGTCAACGGTGGTAAGGCCCAGGCGCAACAAATCTATATTTACAACCTGGAGTCGACTCTTGCCAATGTGACAGTAGACGGCGCCGCACAAACCTTTCAACATCACCACCAGTCTGGCGTCCTAGTGGAGCCGGAATTACTCAAAAGCGTAGACATCCAGGCGGGCGCTGGGTCGGCACTCGATGGCGCAGGCGCACTCGCTGGTGCGATTCGCTTCGAAACTAAGAACGCCTATGATCTACTCAAAGAGGGCGAAAACTTCGGCGGCCTCTCCAAGGTCACCGGTTACAGCAACGGCGATGGTTTCAAATTCTCCCAATCCCTATTCGGCGAAGTCGCCGACGGCTGGGGCGCATTGATCTCTGCCTCCTATATGGATCGCTCTGAACTCGATGACGGCAACGGCGACACCATCGAAAACTCTGCTTACGAACGCGAAAGTGTATTGGCCAAACTAACCGGAAAAATCGACGACGCCCAAACAATTGAATTCAGCTTCGAACACTTCGAGGAAGACTTTGATTCATACTATCGTGTCAATATCGACACAGGCGTATTTGGCGGCTGGACAGGCTCGCTAGTGCCGATGACAACGGAGCGCGATACCGCGACCGTTCGCTATCAATTAAACCCGGAGGACAACGACTGGATCGACCTTGAAACAACTCTCTACTACACAGACCAAGGCTATGAAAGCGACGGCGACCCAAGTGACGGCGAAGAATACGCCCAGGCCTACGTAGAGAGCATCGGCTTCGACCTACGCAACACCAGCGCCTTTCAACTATTCTCCATCACCTACGGGATGGATTACCGTCAAGACGACATCACCGCTAAATATGAAGATGCGGGAGGCCCCGCCACTGGCGACGAAGACTCCTCAGTATTTGGCCTCTACGCACAAGCGTTTGTCCCTGTGACTGAATACGCAGAGCTGTCTTTCGGTTTACGTTACGATGATTACAATTTCGACGACAACTTCGATCAGGACTTCGAGTCAGATGAAGTAAGCCCGAACATTAACCTTACCGTAAAGCCGATCGAACACCTCTCGATCACAGGTGGCTATGCTGAAGCCTATCGTGGTGTCACTCGCCGCGAAGCCTTCCTAGCCCCTTGGAACATGTACCCAGCAGACAGCGAAGGTGAAAAAGCCAACACATGGAAACTTTCATTCGACTATGATAACGGGCTCTACTTCGCGACTGGCTCGATCTACAAACAAGAAATCGAAGACTATTTCTATCCTACAAGCGGTGGCAGCCTCGGTGACATCAAAAATGATGGCTATGAACTAAAACTCGGCCTACGCAAGAACGGCTTTTATGCCGCTGCAGGTGTCTCCGATTCAGATCCCGAAGTCGACGGTTACGACTACCGCGATGATCTCGGCATGGTTGTCGCAGGCCGCCGTTGGATCGGCGACTTCGGCTATGTCGCCACCCACGCAGACGGTCGCTTCTTCTGGCGCGCCGGTTGGTTCATCGAATACCGCGAAAGCGTCGACGAAGTCCCCCTAGGCAGCTACCCTTCTGTCGCGGAGAAAGACTCCTATGTATTACACAACCTCAACTTCAGCCTGACGCCCCCTGCACTGGAGAATCTAGAGCTGTCTCTGAACATCGACAATGTCTTCGATAAACAATATCAGGACCACACCCTGTTCACAGACAATGGCCTGCAAAGCGCTGGTCGTGTCGTACGCGTAAGCGCCAGCTACCGCTTCTAAGCGAGCCCCATCTTCACTCTCCAAAGCACCACCGTTCTACAACGGTGGTGCTTTTTTTATCGCTCTAGTAGCCTCGCTTCCAACGGATGAAAAACCCTGACAATGCGAGAAAGCCAGGCGCGGCACCACACACGCACCAAAGCACACGGGTCAATAAGCCCCCCACAGTACCGTAGTGTAAAGGCTCGAAGCTATCCTCAATTTGCTTCCAAAGAGAAGCTTCATTCATACGAGTGTTGCTTACATAGGCCCCTGTCTGCGCATTAAACGCGACTGTGCTGTGATGCTGACTGCGCAGAGGACTTTGCCCTTCAAAAGAGCCCCAAAATATGATGTCCACCCCCGGTTCCCATGGGAAACCGATATAGTTAATCTTATATTCAGGAATGGTTTCACGCGCCTGCTCAGCCAAGGCATCTAATGGCAGATCCGCAGCGTAAAGACCACCTGCCATCAAGTATGGCTCATGCGCCCCGTCCTCCTCTGCATGATGCTCCAGCTCATGCAGCACGTGATCAATGTTCCAATAAGCGCCAGTCCCCCCCAGAATCAGCAGTATCGGCGCCGCAAGCACTCCGACGCGCTTATGCAGGTTTCCACTCAGTAGGCGTAGGCTCGTTCGCCAACGCAAACGGAGAAAATTTTTCCAAAATTTTCGGTAGATAAAGAAACCAGTAACGGCAAGTAAACAGAGCAAAATAGCCAACAGAGCGCAGATCGCCATACCTAGATCATCAGCTAGAAAGGTGTAGTGTACATCCAACAGCCACTCCATCAATTGTGCATTCAGGGGCGCGGGCTCACTTAGAATTTCACCCGTATATGGATTCTGGTATACATGCAACCATTCGTTGTCGCCATGCGCCATGACGTAGACAAAGTCGGCATCCTTCGGCCCTTTTCCCAGTGACCACCCTGTCACCTCGTGCATGGGGAGCCCAGCCCTAAGAGCGGCCAAGCGCTCCACCAATTTAAGTGGACCCGCTGATGTCGGCTCAACGAGCGCCTGCTCTGGAATCAGCCAAGCATTCAGCTCGTCTTTGAAAACCAAGAGGCTCCCGGTCAAAGCAATCAACAGCAAAGGAATACCAGCAACTAGCCCAAGCCACGAATGAATCTTCCATATCGTTTTGATCTTCACGCAACAGTAAAGTAAGGACGCTAAAAGCGCACAGTCGTGCTCAAAACGAAAGTCCGCGGCTCCGACAGCACGAGGTAATTCGAGCCAGGGAATCCTCCGACTGAGGCCCAATAATCTTCGCCGGTTAGATTTTCAATATTGAGACGGAAAATCACATCTGCATCTCCAATGCGTGTACGATAACGTGCCCCTACATCAAAACGCGTCCAAGCATCGACCTCGATCGAATTCGCCATATCCGCATATTGCGATGACGTGTGGATGATCCGCCCGGTCAATGTCAGCCCCTCCAATGTGGGCACATCCCACTCAGCGCCTAAGTTAACTTGATACTCCGGCACACCGACGACATCATTCCCCTCATTGAGCCCGTCTTCTGTACTCGAGTATTCGGTATCCAGATAAGTTGCGCCCCCGAGTAACCGAAAGTCTTCGCTGAGTTCGCCGTAAAGCATCAGCTCCAGCCCACGATGCTGACGTTCGCCTCCGTCGCTGAACACATTATTTGAATCTACAATACTGAATGGACGATCAGTCGTAAAGGCCGACAGCGTTACACCAAACCCCTCGGACTCATATTTGATTCCTAATTCGAATTGCTGCGCTTTGTAAGGCTCTAAAGCCTCACCTGCATTCACAACTGCCACGCCTCCACTAGTGGCTGGCGCGACGTCACCTTTAACCAATCCTTCCATATAATTCGCATACAATGACAAATTTTCACGCGGCTTGACGACCACAGCCGCCATGGGTGTGACCGCGTCTTCGTTATAACTCGAAGTCTTCGCACCTGTGTTGTAATTGTATGAATAGGCCTGAAGATTCTGATGGCGCGCTCCAACAGTCAATAGAACACGATCCTCCACAAAGCCCAGAGTGTCTACAACCGCGAAGCTACGCGTTTTAATGCGCTCCGTAACGTCAGGCGAAGAAAGCTCCCCTCCAACCAGGGCATTGGCAAGCGGTGCCTGCACATCATAGGGATCATACAAATCACCAGCAAAACCGCCAAAATCGGAAAAAGCATATGCATTTTTAGATTTGTAATTAAAAGCATTCGCAGAAACACCGAGCTCGTGCGAGATGGCTCCCGTATTCACTCGACCCCGAATTCCAACTTCTCCTGTAGTCACCGTATCTTCGCGTGTATTGTCAAAACGGTAGGCATTAGTCACGCCGTCTACATCGGCTCTCGGATTGGCTAAGACATTATCCTCTTCCCCCAAACGAGCCCCAGCTGCGACCCAAGCAGTAAAATTCTCACTAATGTCAAATTCACCACGCAATGTGCCAAACACCTGCTCTTCCTCGGAATGAGTCCAAGATTGAGCAAAATTGCTATCACTATCGGGTGTATCCGGGATATCGCCAGTTGGCGTCACACTCGGACGTGGCGCGTCGATGCGATGATATTGATAACCAATATCAGCCGACAAACGGTAGCGATCTGCCCGGTAATCAAGCCCGATACCAAACAATTCGAGATTGCGATCCTCCCCATCGATGGCGGTTTCCCCATCGCGAAAGGCGCCGTTAAGGCGAATGCCAAAGGCGTCGTCTGATCCAAAACGTCGCGCCACGTCAACGCCTGTGTGAAACTGCGCATTGTTCTCAACCGCAAAGGTTAACTCATTCAGTGCCTCGTTAGTCGCACGTTTGGGAAGAATATTCACCGAGCCGCCGATACCGCTGCCTGAAGGCGCCGCACCATTCAAAAACGAATTAGCGCCCCGCACCACTTCCACCCGTTCGACAAATTCCGTCGCGACATACTGACGTGGCAACAGACCATACAAACCGTTATACGCGATATCATCTGAAAAAATCGGAAACCCGCGCACGATGTAGACCTCTTGAAAATTTCCAAAACCTCGCGCCACCCGCACCGTCGGATCATTGAGTAGGACCTCACCAATTCCACGCGCTTGCTGCTGCTCAATCAACTCTTCCGTATACGCAGTCGTGTTGTAAGGCGTGTCGCGTATATCACGATTTCCAAGAATCCCTAAGCGCGATCCCGTCGCGACTTGTCCCCCTGCAAACGCGGGCGCAAGCCCCTCCGATGAAGCATCAGCGCTTGCCGTCAATGTGACAGCATCCATCTCAACCACAGAGGCCGCCTCTTGATCAGACGAGCGCGATGCGGTCCCGACATCGGCCTGTCCCATGACTGGCTGTGCGAGCGTAACAATCGCGACTAACGCAGCCCCCAAACGCCGTAATGCAGGCACCGAATCGGTGCGGTCTTCAGATAAATTGTGTTTCATATTTATAATTCTCAGCTAGATTAACCGTATTCAATCAGACAGGATTTGAGAGAAAAACCACGATAATGAGACCTAATCTCAAAATGTCAAGAGTCGCATGTTCCACCCGTTCGACTACATGGGCTGCGAATGGCTGAATCCCAGCACGACAACTAGCAAGCCCACAAAACCAAGCTGCAATGAGCTGGACGGTAAATCCGCCGCTTTTAACCTTTAGCTTTAGCCACTATCGGTTTTCTTGGAGACGATGTCAGTTTCCACACAGTTTAAAATCATCGCAATGGACGGCGGCGCAGCCGTCGGAAAGTCCTCCACATCTAAGGGTCTCGCCACGCGACTGGGCCTTATGCACGTGGACACTGGCTCGCACTACCGCACGCTCACCTACGCTCTACTCGCCGCCGGCGCGGATGCCGGACAGCCGGAAACGATCCCGCAAGTGCTGGACACACTCCGCCTCAGCACCGAAATCGAAGGCCGCAGCGCACGCCTCGGCATCAACGGTCAAGTGCCGGCGGATGCCGAAATTCGCTCCCCCGAGGTCAACGCCAACGTCTCCAAATTCGCCGCCGTGCCCGCCGTGCGCCAGAAGCTCTTCGATTACCAGCGCTCGCTGGCCGAGCTCGCCCGCGAGCACAAGTATGCCGGCCTGATCATGGAGGGCCGCGACATCGGCTCCGTCATTTTCCCGGATGCCGAACACCGCTTTTTCCTCCATGCCGACGAGGCCACCCGCAGCGCACGCCGCGCTAAAGAGGGCCAGACCGACTCCATCGCCGCCCGCGACAAGATGGATTCCTCCCGCAAAACCGCGCCACTGGTCTGTCCCGAAGGCGCCACCCAAATCGACACCGGCCCGCACACCTTAGAGGAGGTGATCGACAAAATCGCCACTTTAATCGAGAAATAGGCACTGCGCCCGCCCGCCCAAGACCTAAAGCTCTCAAACATTGATTCCAACCTTCACCCAGTGATGTCCACCAGCTCCATTCCCAACCCAAAACTCTACGAAGTCGTCCGCGTCACCGCAGACTGGTTCTTCAACACCTGCTACGACTACACGCAAAGTGGCCTTGAAAACGTGCCCCAAGAAGGTGCCGTCATTTTTGCGGCCAACCACGTAAGCTTCTACGATCCACCCGCCATTGGTGCCTGTCACCATCGGGCCATCAACTACTTCGCACGCGACACCCTGTTCAAGGGCCTCTTCGGCAAGGCACTGGTCGAGATCGGCACCATTCCCGTCGCCCGCGAAAACGCGGAGATCAAGTCGCTCAAAGCGATCTTTAAGTCGCTCAAAGCCCAAGGCGCCGTCGCCATCTATCCAGAAGGCACACGTTCCGCCGACGGCCAACTGGCTGAGCCCAAACCCGGCGCTGGGATGATCGCCTGCAAATCCAAAGCAACCGTCATCCCCACCCGCCTCTTCGGCACCTACGAAGCCTACGGCCGCAACGCCAAAGCCCCCAAACTCGGTGGCCACATTCACATCGCCTACGGCACGCCCATGACCACCGCCGAAATCGACCCCGGCAAAGCGCACCCCGAACGCTACCTGGAAGCCAGTCGCCGCATCATGCAACGCATCGCCGCCCTACAACCGCCGATCACACCTATCGTTTGAACCGTGAATGGACCGTAACCAGTGCTGGAGACGCTTTTGAACCGTTAATTTACGTTAATTGGCGTTAATTTTTATGACTTGGAAATACGTAACTAATCAAACTGCACTTTAACATGCGTGGCTGCTCACACTTCTCTTTAATATGCGTAGCTGCTCAAACTGAACTTAAACATACGTAGCTGCTCATATTGCTCTTTAATATGCGTGGTTGCTCAAGCTGTGACTTGGATCTATGTGAAATCGAGATGGCCTTAGAATTAAAGGGGTAAAATGGACGAAGCCGAGATAGAGAAACTGATTTACAAAGTCATCGGGGCGGCGATGACGGTTCACTCGAAGATAGGATATGGCCTCCGAGAAAAGACTTACGAACGCGCTCTAGTCGTCGAGCTCCAGCACCTCGACATTCAATATAGTCAACAATCCAGCTACCCAGTCATCTACCGCGATGTCAAAGTCGACGAATACATCCCCGACCTCGAAGTCGAAGACGCAGTCATCGTAGATACCAAAACAATTGAAAACATCGGCGACTACGAACTCGGACAGATGTTGACCTATCTGCGATTCACGCAAAAAACCACTGGTCTCATCATAAATTTTAAGCATCCAAGTTTACAGTGGCGAAAAGTCACTCTAAACCCATCATAAGCACCTCATTGCAGTTCCCCCCCCTTCCCATCCCACACATTTCCATCCCACGCATTTCCAAGCCCACGTATTTCTAGTCCACGTATTTCCAAGTCATAAAAATTAACGCTAATTAACGTAAATTAACGGTTCCAATCAACGTCCTCCATCCACGGTCCCAAATTCAATTCCCATGAGCACATCCTCCGATCGCTACGCCCAACGCGGCGTCTCTTCCTCGAAATCCGAAGTCCACGCAGTGGTCGACAATCTGGACCGTGGCGTCTTTCCGGGCGCTTTCTGTAAAATCGGCGCCGACATCCTGACCGGTAGCCCCGACAAGTGTAACATCATTCACTCCGACGGCTCCGGCACCAAGAGCACGCTCGCTTACCTGCACTACAAGGAAACCGGCGATCCCAAGGGCTTCCGCAAGACCGCTCAAGACAGCTTGGTCATGAATATCGACGACCTGCTCTGTGTGGGCGCGATCGACGGCATCCTGATCTCCAGCACCGTCAACCGTAACGCCCGCGCCATTCCCGGTGAAGCACTGGGCCAACTCATTTCCGGCACTGAAGACTTTCTCGCCACTCTGCGCGAATACGGAGTCGGGGTGCACAGTGGCGGCGGCGAAACCGCCGACGTGGGCGACCTCACCGGCACCGTCACCGTCGATTCCTGCGCCGTGGTGGTGATGGACCGTGCCGATGTGATCGACAACGCCAAGATCAAGCCCGGCCTCGCGATCGTGGGCCTCGCCTCTTCCGGCCAAGCCAACTACGAGACTTTCGAAAACTCCGGCATCGGCAGCAACGGCCTGACCAGCGCCCGCCACGATTTGCTCAGCCCCTACTATTTAGAGAAGTACCCGGAGACCGTCGACCTCACAACCGACAAGCAATATCTCTACTGCGGCCCTTACAAGATGGACGACCCGCTGCCCGAGGCCGACATGACCGTAGGCGACGCCTTGCTCAGCCCCACCCGCACCTACGCGCCCGTCATTAAAAAGCTGCTCACCGAAAACCGCGACAGCATCTACGGCATGGTGCACTGCTCCGGCGGCGGCCAGACCAAGTGCATTCGCTTCGGCACCGGGGTGCACCACATCAAGGACAACTTCCTGCCCATTCCTCCAATCTTCAAGGCCATCCAAAAGGCCAGCGGCACCAGCGACGAGGAAATGTTCCGCGTCTACAACATGGGCCACCGGATGGAAATCTTCTGCGAGCCCGACGCCGCCGAAGCCATCATCGCCCAAAGCGAGTCCTTCGGCATCCCCGCCCAAATCATCGGCCGCACCGAAGCCACCGAGCGCGCAGACGGCGAGAACCACGTCACCATTAAGCACGCAGGCAAGACACTGACTTACGAACTGGAGCACTAAAAATCGTAGGGTCTTCACTTGTGAAGACCGCCAATACCGAGCTACATGACTTCAGGTCTTCACAAGTGAAGACCTGAAGCCCCTACCCAAGCCACCTACTTTTTGCTTTTCTTGCTCTTCTTCTTTTTCTTACCGCGCAGTAGCTTCTTCACCTTCGCGCGCTGATCTTCACGCACGATGTAGCCGATGCAGTTATCGGAGCCACATTTGCAGGGGTGATCGAGAAAGTGCTCCATGTCGTAGCCATAATCATAGACCAGCTCGTCGCCCTTCTTGATGTCCTTGAGCGCTACGATCCAGATCTCGCCGTCGTAGTTGATCGCTTCACAATTCCCGTCGCAGGAGTGATTCATGTAGCGCGCAGGGTTATCCCCGAGCCGGCCGTCGATGTCATACTCATCATCCAGCTCAAAGATATACACCAGGCCTTCGCCAGTCTCGCGGGCTTTTTCTTCCCACTCCAAGGCACGCTTGGTCGACTCTTCCTTGGAGATTTTCTCTCCGATGTATTGGATAATATCCGTGCCCGCCTCAATGTCGGCGGTGGCATACAGCCCGCGCCCGTGGATGGTGGATGATTTAACTTTGCAAAGTGATTTTGGCATTTCTCGTTTTAAAAAGGTAGGGGCGTCACTTGTGACGCCCGCATAAATTCGGCTAAGCGTTGGGGCGTCACAAGTGGCGCCCCAACGCTTAGCTCTCAGATTTTAAATCCCGGGTCATCAGCTGCTGCATCGCAGTCAGTGGCTCTAGGCCTTCGTAAAGGATCGCATGAATCACAGCAAGAATCGGCGCTTCGACTTTTTGCTCCTGACAGATACGATATAAACACTCGGTCGCCAGGTAGCCTTCGACTACCGATTTTTGACCATCAACAATCGCCTGCGGCGCTTCGCCCTCGCCGACTCGTTGTCCAAAAGTGCGGTTGCGACTCCATTGCCCCGCGCAAGTCGCGACGAGGTCGCCGAAGCCGCTGAGTCCGAAGTAGGTTTCCTTTTGCCCGCCCAGCGCGACGCCCAGCCGCACCATTTCATTCAGGCTGCGGGTGAGTAAGGCTGCCTTAGCATTGTCGCCCATTTGCAGGCCGTCACATAGACCGGAGCCGATAGCATAGACATTCTTCAAGGTGCCGCCTAGTTCGGTGCCACGCACATCATCGGAAAGATACGCGCGCAGGCCGGTATTACTAAAAGCTTCCTGATAGCGCTCGGGCTGCTCACAGTCGCTGCCCACAGCCAGCACCACTGCGGTGGGCTTGCCAGCGGCCACCTCGCCCGCGAAGGTAGGGCCGGACAGCACGCCACAGGCGAGACCTGGCAATTCTTCGGCGACGATTTCAGCGGGTGTCTTCAGGCTGTCCAGCTCCAAGCCCTTACACATAATTAGAGCAAGCTTGAGCTGCCACGCCGCCTGCAAATGCGGCTTGATGGATGCGCATAGTGAGCGCAGCGCCTTGGACGGGCAGGCGAGAAAGATCACCTCCGCCTCCATTAGCACCGGCCCGATCTCACAGCCGATCTGGATCGTGTGTGGCAACTTGTAGCCAGGCAAATAATCTCGGTTTTCCCGTCTCGATGCAATATCAAGCGCGTGTTCGATGCGGCGCGGCACCAATGTGACAGAATGACCACAACGATCAAGATGTAGAGCCATCGCAGTGCCCCAAGCACCGGCTCCTAAGATACAACAATTCATAAAAATTTGGTTGGTGAATAATTAACGTAAATTTACGCTTATTAACGATTGAAAATGTGGCGTGAAAGTCGAATCTGTATAGCTTGACTTCGTTTGACAACCCTTTGTCTTCTTCGAAACCAATGCTCCGTTACATCTACCGTTGGCGCTACCGGCGCGCTCAAAAAGCCGGCTCTTATAAAGTGCCGTCGGACCGCAACGGCTACTCGAATGGTCGTGTCAACCTAGGCAGCTACATGTCACAACCTTCGGTACGCGGACGCACCTTCGACCGCTTCGATCTACCACGTCAACGCCGTAAGGGCCTAGCCATAGTGATCACCATTCTACTGGCACTCCTATTCGGCTGGATCGTTATTGAAAGTATCGCCGCCTTCGCGATATTAAAGAATTAATCTAGACTCAGCCTTTTTTGATCTTATCGATCTCAGGTTTCACCTTGTTGGTATAACAGGTCGGACATACGCTATGGCTAAAGCTGGTGCCCATCCGATTAGAAAGATAAGTCTCCACCTGCTGCCAGTAGTTGTTGTCGTCGCGCACCTTTTTACAATAGGAGCATATCGGAAGCATACTTTCCAAATGTTGAATCGCAGATGTGTATCTCAAAATTCGCTCAGCGACCCGCAGTCGCATACAAATTTGATCCCGATCCAGTGGCTTGGTTAAGAAATCATCAATCCCCGCGTTCATCGCCTCCATATAAGAATCTTTTCCCTGTGCGTTGGCTGTCAACAGGATGAAATAAGTGTATTCCGTAGACATACGTTTACGCACACGGCGGCAAAAATCTAAACCATCCAGACCTGGCATTAGCCAATCACTCACAATCACACGCACAGGTGCGACATCAAATTCTGCCCAGGCATCCGCACCATTATCAAAAGCCTTTACCGAGTGACCAAACTGTTTAAGCGCAGTCGTCAGCAACTTACGCGATATCATATCATCTTCGGCAATCAGAATTTCCATGTGACCAATAGACTAATACACAAAATTATGAGGTCAAGACACGAGCCCGCTAGCATTCGGCAACATCAACTGTGCCAGCAGACGGCATGATATAGGAATGCAGGCAACATCGTTATGCTGCCTCGATGGCTGTCACACTACTGCCAACTGCTGAAAAATAGAGCGACACTCAAGTAAGATCTTCGACCTGAGAAATAAGTGCCTCAAAATCTGCAGGTAAAGGTGCTTTGAATTTCATCAATTCATCACGATCAGGATGCTGAATGTGTAACTCAGAGGAATGGAGCATAACGCGAGGCACCGCAATTTCTTTCAAGCGCCCTGGCTTGAAACCATAAGTAGTGTCCCCCAATAAAGGAAAACGGATCTCGCTCATGTGTACACGAATCTGGTGTGTCCGGCCAGTATGAATAACACAGCTCATACGAGTCACTTTATGCCCGTAGCGCGCTTCAACCTTCCAATCGGTATGCGCAGACTTCCCACTATGCACAACTGCCATACGGGTGCGCATCACCGGATGTCGACCGATGGGCTCCTTAACACTACCGCGACTCACCTTTGGGTGCCCAAAAACTAAAGCAGTGTAACGTTTATAGGTTCTACGCTCACTAAATTCAGCAACCAGCTTATGATGTGCAGTATCATTCTTCGCGATGATAATTAGGCCGCTGGTTTCTTTGTCCAAACGATGCACAATGCCGGGCCGATTGGGAGCGCCAATCATACTCAAATTCTCACCGCAGTGATGAAGCAGCGCATGGACGAGGGTGTTGTCCCCAGTGCCGCTACCAGGGTGAACGATCATACCAGCCGCTTTATTAACCACCAGAATCGACTCATCTTCATAAATTATATCAAGCGGCAAGTCGACTGCTACGGGTGACACATCAAAAGTGGGCTCTTCCAAAACGGCTCGCAGGATGCCCTCGCGATTTACTTTAAAGCGCTTATCTATAGTCACACCATCAAAAGTCACCTGCCCGGCATCGAAGGCTTTCTGTAAACGCGCACGGCTAATGTCGTCAAATTCAGAAGCGAAGATCTTGTCTGCGCGTCCCGCAGTCGCCCCCGCAGGCACCGTAAATTCTATGATTCTGTCCGACATAATAGTAACTATAATAAATTCGCTTTCAGGAGATTAACAGCACCATGAACGCTGGCCTGTCCCTTGCCAGGTCATCCCCATGACCCGGCAACACTCGAGACAGGTCTAATGACTCGCATACGACAAACAATGATGCAGCAAAAATCATCGAGCGGCCCAATCACGGGCAGTGGCACAATCGAGAGCGATCTGAGCTTTGAGTGCATCTATAGAATCGAATTTTTGCTCAGGACGAATGAACTGAAGCCACTCCACCTCAATACAGTCTCCAGCCGCTAAGTCGGTGGGCTCCAAGCCATGCACTTCGAGTGCCGGCATCTGCCCTGGATTTGCCACTGTGGGCTTAACACCATAATTAGCGACACCTGAAGCCCACTCGCTGCTACCTGTGAGGCGAAATTTAACATAATACACACCAAATCGAGGCAGACACTCTGGCTGCCATGGCAGATTCAAAGTAGGAAAACCGATAGTACGCCCCAACTGTGCGCCGCGGATGATCTCACCAGAGGCCGTGTAATTGTAACCAAGCAAATCGTTTACAGCAACAATTGCACCCGCTTCAAGTTCTTGGCGAATACGAGTACTACTGATCGGTTGCCCATTATGCTTGATACGCTCCGCACTAAATACCCCCAGCCCAAGTAAACGCCCTGACTCAATCAGAGTCGAGACATCGCCGGCACGCTTTTGACCAAAACGAAAATTCTCACCAACATAAATCGACTTCAAAGCTGGTAACGCATCCTGCAACTGGCTCAAAAATCGATCTGCGGGAATGGATGCAAAAGCATGATCGAAATGCTTCCGAATCACACAATCCACCCCAACCTGATGCAGCATCCGAGTCTTCATCTCAATTGGCATGATAAGACGCGTAGGCGCTTCAGGCCGAAAAAGCCGACTGGGATGCGGATCAAAAGTCAGCACGCCACAAAAACCGTGACTGCGACGGGCCGAAAATACAGCCGACTCAATAACAGCCTTATGTCCAAGATGCACACCATCGAATACTCCGATGGCGAGATGCAGCTCTCCATTTAAATGAGCAAGTGCCTCAAAGCTATCAACTGCAACTGGGAAGTTCATTAAGGAGAGGATTGGTTGCGGTCGTGAATGCTACTGTATAATGTTACTCTGCAAGAAATACCCGTGTGATCACTCAAAATCGATACCATCAGCTACAGGGCGTGACTTGGCACTGCTTGAATGACAGGAATCAACTGCTTCCTGAGAGTGGACGGTGACATATTTTCCAAGGCTTCAATCGTAGATGCCTTTTCAATACGAAATTGGCCAACCGCAGTCCGTCGCAACTCATTCAAATGCCCACCACAGCCCAAACGCTCACCAAGATCGTTCGCAATCGTGCGGACATAAGCCCCTTTACTGGTGCCCACGATAAAAGAAACTTCCGGCAACTCAAATTTAGTCATATCAAACCGGCTGATATGTATCACACGGGGTTCACGCGCCACAGTCTTCCCCTGCCGCGCCAATTTATAGAGCTTCTGCCCGTTGATTTTCTTTGCGGAAAACATAGGAGGTGTTTGGTACTGGTCACCAATAAATGTCTTCATCTCAGCCTTCACCTGTTCTTCGCTCAACGCTGGCACTGCACGTTCCTCAGTGACTTCACCATCCGCGTCTTGGGAGTCCGTAATAACACCTAATTTAACTCGACCGACATATTCCTTATCCATGCTCATCAAATACTGAGAGGCCTTGGTGGCTTTACCGATAAGAATCAATAGCATCCCAGTCGCCATTGGATCAAGCGTTCCAGCGTGACCCACTTTCTTCATATGAAAGACACGACGCATCTTTGACACAACGTCATGGGAGGTGATGCCCTGGGGCTTATCGACAAGGAGAATGCCTTCCGGCACGTCATTAGTAAGTTGAGACATGTTCTAAAAGTCTGACGCTGCGCTCTAATCTAAACAGTTGATACAATCGTCGAAGCAATCAGACAGAGTGGTGTTAATCGATAGTACTGAGATGTGCGCCAATGGCCGCCATCAATTGTGGATAAAATTCTTTGATCGAACTCTTGGCGACATTCAGACCTGCCGCACATGCGTGCCCGCCTCCGCCAAACTGCTTAGCAATCTGATCTACCCGCTGCTTGGGATCTTTGGCGCGTAGGCTCCCTTTAAGTGCCCCTGCACAATCTTCTATCAGTACACCAATCTCTACCCCATCAATAGAGCGCGCGTAATCAACTAAGCCCTCAGAGTCATCAATCGTGGCACCGCACTCTTCATACACACCGTCCTGAATCAAACCAACGCACACACGATTATTAAATTCCATGCTCAAGGAATTCAGAAAATGCTGTAGCAATTTAATCTTTGCAAAGCTCTCTCTCTCATACAGCTCATGCGCCGCTGCAGAAGGATTGGCACCACACTCACATAGGCGGCGAGCAATCTCAAAGGTGTCCGGCGTCGTAGAAGGAAAGCGGAACTGCCCAGTGTCGGTCGCAATCCCAACATATAAGGCCTGCGCGGTGACTGCGTCGATTTCGTAGCCATTGTCTAAATAAAAACCAGCCAGAATCTCAGCAGTGGCACAGGCGGTGGCAATCACCAGATTCTCCGAGCCATACAACTTATTGGAAATATGGTGATCCACATTTAAGGCCACCGTGGGAAAGAGCTCATTCAAACGCTCACCAACCCGCTTGAAATCTGCACAGTCCACTGAGACCGCAACATGGCCCGCCGGAGTGAAGTCTTCAGCCAAGAACATGGGAGTATCGCCAACAAAGGCTTTCAATGTTGCGGGAATCGCGTCGCGATTCAAACCAACCGCATCAATCCCGAGGGTGCGTAATACCCGCACAAGAGCAACTGTGGAGCCAATACAATCCCCATCCGGACGCTGGTGTCCAAGCACGGCAACCTTCTGCCCCCGCAGTACTTCAATTGCCGCTGCAAAACGCGCGCTATCTTCTGGGTAAAACTGGTTATCCTTCATTTTTGTCTTGGTCGAGTTGATCTAAAATGGCGTTGATCTCGGCCCCACGCTCGAGCGAAGGATCGTAGATAAAATAAAAAGTTGGAAAGTATTTAAGGGTGATTTCGCGACTAACTCGCTGCCGAATATCTTTACCAATCTTGCGGAAGAGCTTTTGTGTCGCCACAATCTCAGCATCATCGCCTAACACTGAATAATAAATACGGGCGTTGCGTAGGTCAGCAGAGCAATCGACATCACTGATGGTAACTGCCGCAGTATCAGCGCGATAATAGCGACGCATTTGCTCACTGATTTCGCGCTGTAAAAGTGCATTGATGCGTGTAATACGTTGGGACATGTCAGCGGGCCACTAAGTGGCAAAATATAATAACTATAAAATGGTGACTGAAGACCGTGTAAAGGAGACCGCCTTTCGATACAGGGCCAGTCTCACGATCACATTTATATGAAAATGACGGAGAGTGACTCCCCTCAAACCAGGAAGTCACTCACACGTGAAGTGAAAAAGAGTGCTCCAAGATCATCAAAGCCACTCTTGAGTTCAAATTACAAAGATGGACGCTGCTCTTCGACTGCAAAGCACTCGATTGTATCACCTTCTTGATAGTCGTCATAACCAGCCACGTTGATACCACACTCGTAACCAGCCCGGACTTCCTTAACGTCATCCTTGAAGCGCTTGAGCGTATCGATCTTACTTTCATGAATGAGCTGACCACCTCGCATCAAGCGTGCGATACAGTTACGCTGAATGGATCCCTCAGTGACCATACAGCCAGCAACATTGCGGCTCTTCCCAACAGAGAACACTTGGCGCACTTCAGCCGCCCCGGTCTTCTTTTCGGTGTATTCCGCATCCAGTAGATCCGCCATGGCCTCTTCGACCTGATCAATCAGCTCATAGATGATCGCATGTTGAATAATGCGGATATCATGATGCTTCGCCAGACTCTGCACGCCATTATCAAGTTTGACATTGAAGCCGACCACCATGGCACCGCCTGCACTCGCCAGCGTGATGTCATTTTTGGTAATATGGCCGACGCCCTTACTAATCACATCCAAATCAACCTTGCTGCTTTCGATTTCCTTGAGCGCTTGAACTAAAGCTTCTGTAGAGCCATGCACATCCGACTTAACAATGACGCGCAGGCACTTCTTCTGCTGATTTTCAATCGCGGCGAACAGATCTTCGACCGTCGCAGCCCCGCCACTGGCATTTTGCTGTTGGGCTCGCGCGGCATCGTGCAGCTTGCGAACCTGCATGTTTTCCTCAGCATTGCGTTTGGCAGTCTTCTCGTTTTTCTCCGTGCTGAATTTAGTTCCAGAAGCTGGCACATCCGACCAACCAGTGACCTTTACAGGAGTGGCGGGTGGGGCTGATTTTAATACTTTTCCATCGGCATCGGTCATCGTTTTCACGCGGCAGTAAACTTCGCCGCACAGCAATGCATCGCCGCGTTTCAGGGTGCCACGCTCGACTATAACAGTAGCAGTCGCGCCACGGCCCTGTTCCACTTGAGACTCAACAATAGTGCCCGATGCAGGGCAACTTGGGTTCGCCTTCAGCTCGAGCACTTCTGCTTGCAGCAAAATCATGTCGAGCAAATCATCAATATTCGTCCCCTTGAGTGCGGAAACTTCAACAGCAATCGTTTCACCGCCCCAATCTTCGGGTGCGATACCTTTTTCCTGCATCTGCTGTTTCACGCGGTCGACATTGGCGCCCTTCGCGTCGATCTTATTAATCGCAACGATAATGGCGTTGTTGGCCTCCTTGGCAAATTTCAGTGCTTCATCTGTCTGTGGCTTGAAGGCGTCATCCGCCGCGACCACAAGAATCGAGACATCGGTCACATTGGCACCACGCTCACGCATCATGGAGAAAGCGGCGTGACCAGGTGTATCGATAAACGAAATCTTCTGCCCATTATGCTCGATCTGATACGCACCGATGTGCTGGGTGATGCCACCCGCTTCGCCGCCAACCACGTTGGCCTTACGAATGGTGTCAAGCAAGGTCGTCTTACCGTGGTCAACATGTCCAAGGATACACACAACCGGAGGACGCGGCTTGAGGAACTTAGGATCGTCGTCGTCAGGCTTCTCAACCTTAGGCTTCGCAGAACCAGTTTGCTCGTTTTGCTCTCCACGGTGATGAATTTCCAATTCGCAGCCATGACGACTAGCGATTTGAACGGCGACACTCTCCTCGATCGTTTGATTCATCGAAGCAAAAATGCCCATCTCCATCAATTCAGAGATCAATTTGAAAGGCTTTAAGCCAATCTCACCAGCAAAGTCACGAACAACAATCGGAGGTTTGACGTGAATTTTCTTCAGTTCGGTGACTGGCACATCAGTCGCTTCATCCTTTGTGCCTTCAGCATTCGACACAGGAACCGTTTCGGCTTCAGCTGCTTTCACAGCTGCCGGCGGCTTAGGTGGACCTGCAGGAGCTGGCGGTGCAGAGGGTGTCGGAGGCTTGGGTGGTCCAGCTGGAGGCGCCGGCGGCACTGCAGCCGCTGGTGCTTGAGTCGCTGGTGGAGTAGAATCTGCCTTCTTCACTGGAGCAGGTGCCACTACAGGCACTACAGGCTTAGGCGGGATCGCAGCCGCTGGTGGTGTCGAGCCCGCAGCGGGTGCTGTTCCAACTTGTTTAGGTGGAATCGCAGCCGCTGGCGGAGTCGAAGCAACTGGAGGCTTAGGTGGCCCACCTGCCGGTGGCTTGGGCGGTCCTCCGGCCGGTGGCTTAGGAGGCCCACCTGCCGGTGGCTTGGGAGGTCCAGCCGGCATCGGCGGTCTCGAAGCAAATGGTGGCGTGGAAGGCTTCGCTGCCGCTGGAGGTATCACTGGTGCAACAGGTTCCACCGGCTTCGGTGCCTTGGCTGCTTTTTCAGCTTCAGCTGCGGCAGCCTTTTCTTCATGCTCTCGCTTAATGTCAGCAGCCGATTTAACGAAAACCCCTTCGGGTAACTTCGGTGCCACAGGTGCTTGAGCCTCTTCAGATGGTTTAGACGCAGCAGATGCAGCAGATACGTCAGCGACCGCTTCGTCCACCTCAGGCTCAGGAGCTTGGGCAGCGAATTCTTCGCGAAGGGCGTCGGCAGAGATATTGTCAATCGTGCTGGAAGCGCTCTTCACCTCGAAGCCACGACTTTTCAGGAGCGCGATTAGCTCCTTGTTCTCCATTCCGATATCTTTGGAAAGTTGGTGTATACGAACACTCATAAATGAGTTTTTACTTTAAGTCTGGTTGTTGGTTGGAACGGCGGCGCAAGCGACTAGCCGTTTTGCTGGAAAAATGCTTGGACTTTCGAAATCACATCGGCCGCCTCAGCGTTACTGAAACCAGCATCGACAAGGTCATCGGCAGTGACGCCTTCAAAAACCTCGGGGCTGGCGAATCCGATCGCGACTAAACGAGAAGCAACGTCCGGATCAAGTCCATCAATTGCGTTAAGGCCTTCAACTGCCTTCGCCATCTTCTCATCAAAACCGACCGCCTCTTTCTCTTCTTTGCCAATATCGAGCTTCCACCCGAGCAGACGCGAAGTCAATTTGGCATTGAAACCACGGCGACCAATTGCAATCGAAAGATCATCCTCCGCCACTTCAAAGTGAATCCGGCGCTCGACCTCATTTACTTTGATATTCTTGGGAATCGCAGGCTTGAGCGCTTCTTCAAGTAGTTGAAGCGGATCAGGGAAATAGCGAATAATGTCAATTTTTTCGCCACCAAGCTCGCGGACGATGGTTTTTACGCGAGCTCCACGAGCGCCTACACAGGCTCCTACAGGGTCCACCTTGGGATCAATGCTATTAACGGCGATCTTTGTGCGATAGCCAGCCTCGCGAGCCATCGCTTCGATCGAAACAGTGCCATCTGCAATCTCAGTCACTTCAAGTTCAAAAAGACGACGTACAAAGTTCAAATTAGAACGAGAGAGAATGATATCCGGCCCCCGATTAGTCTGCTCGATCTTGAGTAAAAGGCAGCGAATGCTCTCGCCCGGGGCATAATCTTCACCCGGAACACGCTCACGTGGCGGAAGAATCGCTTCTGCTTTGCCAAGATCGATGATCAGATCGCCGCGCTCACGACGACGAACTGTGCCCGTAACAATGTCGCCCACCGTATCTTTATAATCATCGTAAATACGATCTTTCTCAAACTGGCGAATACGCTGCATGATCGCCTGACGCGCGGTCTGCGCGGCGATGCGCCCGAGGTAAGCCGGATCAACTTCTTTTTCGATAGTATCACCAATCTGAGCCTCAGGATTGATTTGACGCGCCTTTTCAATGTGAATCTCAATTTCCGCATCACTCACAGAATCAACCACCTGCAAAATACTCCACGCTTTTAAAGCACCCGTTTTAGGATTGATAACCACACGGATGTCCTGTCCTGCGCTGATGCCCTTTTGGGCAGCGCTCGCAATGGCACCAGAGATGGCTTCGATCATGTCTGGACGACTGATCCCCTTCTCTTTCTCCATGTATTCTAAAACTGATAATATCTCGTGGCTCATTGGGTGCTAAAAATAAAAAAAGCAGGCTAAGCCCGCCTTTAAAGTGTTACTGGGTTTAAAAGTGAATCCGGCACAGTAGAGGGCGCCTAGGTCTTGTCAAGGTACCTTGTAGAGCGGTTTTAAGCAGAGTCGACCGTTTAAGCATCTCCGCAACCCGAATTCATCCCTTCACACACTGCCAGATCCTGCTGAAATCGATCAATTAGGCTAATAAGCTCAAGAAAAATCGGAAATATGCGCTCAGCTGGTCCGACCTTTATACTTGCGAATAATCAGGACCTCAACATCCTGCCACCAATCCAGCTCCCTGCTCACTGAATTCCCAGGGTGCCGCCATTCAGGCAAATAAAACACTGAATTCATGAAAACTGTAATCGTCTATTCCGGCGGACTGGATTCCACCGTCCTGCTCTACCATATGCGCGCAGCAGGCCACGAGCTACATGCGCTCTCCATTGACTATGGGCAACGCCATCGTTGCGAACTCGAACGTGCTGCAGCCATCTGCGCGCAACTTAATATTCCGCAACCGACTGCAAACCTTTCAGCAATTCAGCCTCTCTTAGCGGGTAATAGCTTAACTTCACCGGAAATCGAAGTCGCCGAAGGGCATTATACCGAAGAGACGATGAAAACCACTGTGGTACCCAATCGGAACATGATCTTTTTGGCTGTCGCCACTGGGCATGCTCTCTCGATAAAGGCAGGCCAAATCGCCTACGCGGCCCACTCGGGAGATCACGCAATCTATCCCGACTGCCGCAATGAATTTGCCGATGCCATGGCAACTGCAATCGCTCTCGCCGACTGGGAACAAGTTCAACTCAGCCGCCCCTTTGTTAACTGGACAAAGGCAGATATCGTCAAGCGTGGCGCGGAATTAGCCGTGCCCTTCGCAAAAACCTGGTCTTGCTACAAAGGTGGCAAGCTACACTGCGGACGCTGCGGAACCTGTATCGAACGCCGAGAAGCCTTTCATCTGGCGAATGTAGAGGACCCTACGCCCTACGCCCTACGCCGCCGATGCACCCACCGCGGAAAGCCTGAAAAATAAGGGTTGGCGACTTTAGAAAGCTATTTTTCAGTTCAATCCGAAATTCCACATTATCCACGCCGTGTTCACCTGTAAAAAAACTTATCACGATATTCCATTCGCCCATCGTCAACACCATCACGACGGCCATTGCGCCCTCATTCATGGGCACAACTGGTCCATCACGCTCACATTCGCCTGCCATGAAGCCGACGCCAACGGCTTTGTTATCGATTTTGGTAAAGTGAAATATCTTAAAACTTGGATCGATACAAATCTGGATCACGCCTGCCTCTTCAACGAAGGCGACCCTGAAAAAGACGCGCTCTTCGCACAGTTTGGACACCTGTTCAAGACATACACTCTGCCTTCCTGCTCTTGCGAAGGCCTGGCGCAACACATCTATGAAATTTTCGACCCAATGGTGCGCTTTCAAACCAACGGTCGCGCATGGGTCACAACAGTGGAAATCGAAGAAGACAGCAAAAACAGTGCATCCTATTCATCAATAACGAGCAACTGCTAAACTGCTAATCGATTCGGCTCGCCATTCGTTTCCACATCCGCAGCCAGGTCGACACCATACAAAGCTGCGGCTCTATTTTATTCTCAGCTGCATGCAAGGTCACACATCCGACAGCTGACCACATCGTCGCCTAAATTGCCCGCAAACCTCTGCCAGAAATAATACCGACGCCACCACCTCCTCGGCTGACTCATACAAGAGAAGAACATAGGAAGTCTTAGCGACAGTGAGGAATCACTCAACTGTCATTTCTACTACGATAGGATGATAAAAAATAGATCGCTTCGCTATAGTTATTTCGGTAAAATTCTTTCCAGCAGGGAGTCATGAAAGCACGGAAGAAATCATCCAATAGCCTCAATCAACATGGTTTTGCGCTTGTGGTGGCCCTCTCGATGATGGCCTTTGTCCTAGTATTACTGATTTCGATGACTCTGCTGATTAACGTGGAAACTGCCAGCAGTCAGATCTCCTTATATCAGTTACGCGCCAAAGAAAGTGCCCGTCTGGCACTCATGATGGCCCTCGGCGACCTGCAACGCTACGCTGGCCCCGATCAGCGGGTGACCGCACGTGCTGAGATTCTCGATAATGACTTCGCCACTGCCAATCCATTCTGGACCGGCGTCTGGGACAGTGCAGATCTCAGCACTAGCCCGCGCTGGATGGTCTCTTGGCAAGACCAAAGCTCCCAAGTGCCACCCACCCTAACATTGCCAGTTCTAGGCTCCGGCTCTGGCGGTAGTGACAGCGCTAACTACGTATCCGTTCCTGTCATTGACATTGATAAAGGTCATTCAGTCTACGCTAAAATCGCCTGGTGGGTCAGCGATGACGGCGTAAAAGCAAGTGCTGGCAATACACCACGAAACCTGCGCCCCCTCCCCAATTACCTCACTGCAGAATCATTTGATGCGCTGGACCTCCTGGTGGCCTCAAGCCAGGGACTGGAAAGCATCTTCCCAAACTATGATCGATTTAATTCAAGCGGTGCCAACCATCTGGACCGTGTTATTTCTTACAGACAGTTGCTCGCACAGTTCGACTTTCTTGCAGCCGATACGGACTTCTCAGGCGAAGCCAGCTACCACTCCATCGCCCCCTTTAGCTTAGGCGTGCTCTCCAACACACTCAATGACGCCGATGGAGGACTCATGCGTGATCTTTCGCTCTTTCCGCAAATACTTGGCAACGGTGTGGAAGAATTTCTCAAACTCGGCGAAACCCATGCTGAAGTCCAAAACCAATTAGGCGACACCATATCCGCTAAGCGACTATTCACGCAAATTCAAGGGCTCGACGCAATCGGTCCACTCAGTGATGGAGACATTGCCACTCCCATTGCCCCGATTCTATCCAATTTCATGATGGCGTTTACAATTCGCTCCGAATCTCCAGTGGCCAGTCACCCAAACTTCTATCTGCGCATGCGTTTTTTCTGCGAGTTTTGGAATCCCTATACCAACACCCTAAACATGAAGGATGAATCGAATAATGACTTAGAATTGGAATTAGAAATAAATGGTCTGCCTGAAGTCATAGTACACAAAACTACCGGTACGCTCGATCAAAGCGCTCCAATCAGTATACAAAATCTTACAGGACACCCCAGCCATCCGGATCGTTCAATGGTCATACGTTTGGTCAACGATACATCACAGGATTGGCTTCCCGGACAATCGAACAATTGGACTGGCGTGGATGCCAGTAGAGCGACTGGTCCCTCCCCCTATTACTCCATTCAAAATGACGGCAAAGTATGGGTTGATCCCGACCACAACCTTGGGGGCTCGACTGGAATTGATACCTTTGAACCTCGCCTAACAGGCGATATCAGACACGAAAGCATCGGCACCAATAATATTAGCGTTAAAGTATATCTCGTAAATGATGCAACCCATGAGCGAAAACTGATATCCACTATAGACAGCTTGGAATATCAACCCGTCTCAACACGCCCTACCGGCTATAGCAATACACACAGTGGGACAAAGTTCGGTTATCATTTTATCCTAAGAGGGCCACACTTGAGCTCAGATGACAGCGAGTATTTCAGAGGTCGTTGGCTTTACGACCACGATCCTAGAAACCCAGCTCCCGAATTTAATCCTGACTGGAACTTGGACAACGATCCTGGCTTCAACAGCGGAAGTGCCTATGTCCCAGTTAAGGATGGAATTAGCACTTTACTGATCCCCGAGCCTGCTGAAATCTTTGATCCTGGCACCATCAATACCATAATTTTTAGGCGATTCATGGATCGCAGCTCTGGAATAAATAGCCAACTCTACAACAAACTCTGGCAAGACGCCCCGCTGTTCGAATTACCCCGGCATCGCATTCTCTCTCTGGCCTCGCTACAACATCTCTACTTCCACAACGAGCGCCCCTTTCAGGTGGGTAATAGCTGGGGCAGCGACGGAAGCACCAACACATCTGCGTGGTTTGATCGCTACTACTTATCCGGACTGAGTCGTCGCGACAATCCAAACGAATTTGCCACCGATACGGGGCCGACCAACCCAGCTTTAATCTTCTATCAAACGGAAGATTTCGCGAATTCACTCCAGAACTGGCAGAGCCAATCAGCTGCCAATACCACTGCAGCGAAAAGTCCCGCAGAGCTGCTCATGGTAGCGAATCGTTTTAATATAAACTCCACTTCGGTAGCAGCATGGAAAGCGGTCTTGAGCTCTTTGCGACTCAATGATTTCGAATACTTAGACTACCCCGAAGACGATACCTCGGACCTATCCTCGTTAACAATTAATCAGCAAAGCCGCGTGGGCAGCTTTGCTCGCTTCTCACAATCATTGGCAGCAACCTACGAAGCACCCGCCACCCCCGCGTTTGAAGATACCGAGCCGGTCGCACCCTCTGCATTTTATAGGCATGGCGCACGCCGCTTTGACGATGACGAGTTTGAAAGCTTTGCACAGGCAATCGTAAATCTAATCAAAGAACGTGGCAGCCCCTTCACCAGCATAGAATCCTTTCTCTCCGCAGCCAATGGCGACGACCTGAGCTTAATCGAAAAAGCCATCAAAACAGTCTTCGCAACTTCCGGACGCCAGCAATGGGACCATCTGTGGGAGATCACTGGTGTACGTGGCAATAGCGTCGATATCATCGATATCGACCATTTCTCACCAGGCTTTCTCACCCAAGCCGACGTACTCACCGCGATCGGTCCCATGCTAGCTCCGCGCTCAGATACATTTACCATCCGTACTCGCGGCGACAGCATAAACCTAAAGGGGCAAAGCGAAGCAACTGCCTACCTGGAAGCCACCTTTCAACGCACCCCGAAAACAGTCGACTCGACCGCGACACCTACAGACTCCAGCGATCGTCGATTCATTCTTATCTCAATACGCTGGCTATCGGAGGACGAAGTATAATGCAGATACAAAATTACATCCTAGTAACCATGGCACTATTCCTGATCGCTACCTGCAAAGCCTCAGCTGAAGCAACATTCAGAGAGATCGAATTTAATGTTTACGGTCAGTACCCCGTCCGAAATGTTACATACCTCCCAATCAACGAAGCGGCCTTAAAGTCGGGAGAAGAGGTTCCCGAGCCAATCGAGATAAAAACACATTCACTTGCTCGCACGGGCCCATACTCGTACAAAGGGGACAGCCATCTGCAGTTCTACGATAGCACAAATAAAAACTTAGTCGCACAGCTCACGATACCACCCGAAACAGGAAGATGGCTGCTCATATTTGTCAGAAACCCTCGCTACAAGAGCCAGTCTGAACAACAGTTGAAATATTTAGTATACCCCTTCGACGACAGCCTGTCGCATTTACCCTCAAACGGTCTAATTTTTCTGAATATATCGGGCAAGGAACTAGATGGCCTGCTAGAAGATAAACGCGTGAATTTGGACGCAGGCGAATCAGAAATCTACCGAGTGCAAGAAAGCCTCCCTATCAATCTATGGGCTCGTAGCTTTGATGGAAAAAAACTACTACCAGCATTAATCAAAACATACAAATTCGCCCCCAACCACCGGTATCTAATAATATTCTTCCCACCGGTATTAACAGGTTCTGCAGATCTTGACGTTCGATTCCTGAGTGAATCGGT
The DNA here is from genome assembly GCF_031127905.1 of Thalassobacterium sedimentorum. Taxonomy (GTDB): domain Bacteria; phylum Verrucomicrobiota; class Verrucomicrobiia; order Opitutales; family Coraliomargaritaceae; genus Thalassobacterium; species Thalassobacterium sedimentorum. The sequence continues at coordinate 108,622 of NZ_JARXIC010000010.1, forward strand.
CAAATAAACCCACTACAATTGCTGAAACTTGGCCCATAGGTGACTGAATGACCAAGCGAAATCACGCGGGCGCTCTTTGAGCCAGTGATTGAGGTGCATAACATCAATCCATTGCCCCTCCATAACTTCAGTCGGGTCCAGCACAAAAGGTCCCTCCGCCTCACAGGTATACACCCACACAAATTCATTTCCCGTCTGTTTGCAGGGCGCCTCTTTGAAAATGCGCTTGAGATTAATTGGATCACTCAAGCCAATCTCTTCATACAGTTCACGCGGCGCGGCATCGTCATAGTCTTCCCCAGTATCCACGTGCCCCGAACAGGAGCTGACCCACTTGCCTGGCGCGGTGTCCTTTGTCAATGAACGACGCTGCAAATAAAGCTGCCCAGCCTGGTTGAACACGAAGACGTGTATCGCACGGTGCAGTAGTTTTTCTCGATGAACCACTGAACGTGGTTCCTGACGCACTACCTTGTCGTCGATGTCGACGACGTCAAAAATATCGGTTACGGGCATGATCACAATTTGGAATAAGTTATGTCTATTATAAATAAAGTGCACAAAACGTGCCGATTCTCTCAAAAGCGGGCGAGCATAAGAAACCGCGATTTCGTTAACATTTCGTCAAAACCCATCAAGCCCACTAGCGGCGCATTTTAAACATCCAAGGTATCACACCCGCATTCACCTTCACCTCCTCCAGCATCAAGGAACTCACCCATTCTCCATCCTCATAACTTTCAACTTGCCGGGCGATAGGCATCCCCTCCTCACGCACATAATCACGAAAAATAGCCTCTGATACAGCTCCACTTTGTAAATCTGTTTTGATCGACTTCACCTCAAGATAGCTGCGAATATCAATAAAATAATCAACCTGATAGCCGGAGTCCAGAGTGACTCGAATCTGATGGCTGATTGTAGCATCTGTCGGTACGGTATCAATGTACTCAATCGTTTTCCCCTCGGCGTAAGGGTAGAGTAAGTAACTACCAAATATAGCACTATGCTTAAAGCGCCTCGCTTCAGCAGCAGCCATTGGCTCCGCCATTGAATTACGCCCAGGTAGCTTTTGCCAGGCCAGGTCCCCATCATAAGCTAGCACCAACTCATCATGGTCACCACGAATCGACATTTTCATCAAGTTCGGCTTCTTCTGATACGCCTTTAATTCAAACTCCCCCTCCTTCAGTTTTAAAGTCCCAGTCACTTTAAAACTGGAAATCTGACTCCATGCTTCAGCCCCACCCAGTCCTTCCTTGTAATAGCGAGTCAAAATCTTAGCCAAACGACCATTCTGTAGCTCAGGCATCGCTGCCACTCGTAACGCCTCCGACAACTGAGCTGGCATCAACAAAGTATCACCGCCCCCTTCTCGTTCGTCCGCAGCAACCAACAGCACCGCCGACATTCCAAATGCCGCAAGGAAACATAAAAGATGTCGCTGTAATATCATGTATCTCAATTAGGTGAAAAGACTACGTCTCTTAATCACTATATTTGTTCCAGCATTTCGCAACCATATGCGACTTGATACGATCCTATAATCGACATCGAAAATAGTGGACTTACAGTCAGCAAAGAGACACTCATCAAAATGGTATTATGGCAGTTTTTAACTACAAAGCGCGTACGGCAGACGGCACAGTCGTCAGCAGTTCGATCGAAGCAGCAGAAAGGCGACTGGCCATGCAGCGTCTACAAGCACAGGGACTAAGCCCTATAACCCTGAAAGAGAGTAGTCACGACCGCCCCTCTTTTTTCGCAAAATTAAGTGAACGATCCAAAGCTCTAACTAACAACGGGCCCTCTCAGGAGCAGACTAAAGCATCCACCAAACAACGCGGCTCTAAACGTGAACACATAGGCCTGACTGTATTAAAGCGCCTCATGGAACTTCATAGCTCAGGCCTCCCCATAGGCGATTCGATTCGCATTCTCAGCCAGCGCCTCAGCGATAAAGAGCAACGGGGAATCGTTCAGACCCTCTGGCGTGACCTGAGCGAAGGCTCAACCCTTGCTGGAGCCATGTCGCGTCAACCACGCTATTTCCCTAACTCTATCAGCTATGTCATCGAGGCCGGTGAGGCCACCGGTAATCTCGCGCCGATCCTACGTAAAGTCATTGATTACCTCGAAGAAAAGGAAGCGATCCGCAAGAAGATGATCGCCAGCATGATGTATCCTACATTCATCTGCACAGTCGCCATCGCCGTGGTGGTACTCTTTATGACAGTGTTACTACCTCAGATTCAAGGCATGCTGGATCGTCTCGGGGGCGAAATGACTTGGAGTGCTCGTATCCTAATCGACGGCTCTTCTCTAATCGCGCAATTAGGTCCATTCCTACTGATTGGCGCCGTGATTGCTGCGCTGCTCTTCCGCCAATGGCGCAGAACCAAAGCTGGTCTACAGCGCTCGGATAAATGGCTGCTAAAGCTTCCACTTCTAGGCAAAATATTTTTATACAGCGACCTATTTCAAGTGGGGAATTTAATCAGCACCCTACTTGAAAGCGGCATCAATACCACTGAAACACTGCGCTTGACCGAACGAACAGTCAAAAATTCTGACCTAAAAGAGCGTTTCAATATCGCCCGCAGCCAAGTCAATGAAGGCCTCTCAATCGCTCAGGCCTTTCAACGTAACAACTTTATGCCTGACCTAGCCGCTGACATCTTAACCGTAGGGGAAAACACTGGCAACCTAGCACATAGCATGAATGAAGTCACAAAAGGTTTTCGCAATGAACTAACCTCGCGACTCTCTCAATTAACCACACTGGTTTCTACAGGTGCCCTGATTTGCGCCTTTGTGTTAGTCGCACTCATCGCACTAGGGATCGTAACCAGTGTATTCCAAGTCAGTCGCACACTGTCATAATCCCATCAGCCACAGACTAAAATTAAACGAGTCCACAAAGGCTCGCAGCCGCTGGAACCTAAGACCCATTCAAAAAAATTCTGAACTTAATGGAAATGCGTTTCCTAGCCTCGGCCTACAAATCACCGCGATGCCTCCCCCTCAGAACACCAGATAGATCATGTATTCTTAGAATTGGTATAAGATCTTGAAAACGGCAGCGTAAAGGACATGCGAGTGCCCTCGCCAAGAGTGCTTTCAGCCTGCACTGTGCCACCATGTAATTGCACAATATGCTTCACAATACTCAGTCCTAAACCAGTACCTCCAGTTTCCCTCGAACGCCCCTTATCGACTCGATAAAATCGCTCAAACAAATGCGGCAAATCCTTCTCAGGAATACCAGGCCCATCATCAATGACCAAACAGCGCACCTGCCCCAGCGCCTCCTCATGGACAACCACTAACTGAATACAGGTAAAATCAGGCGCATAGCGAAAAACATTTTCTATAAAATTATCCAACACTTGATTAATTCGATAACGATCGAAGGCGAGCGCACCCACATTAGCATCCATTTTCACCTCTATTCTTTGATGCTCGGAATTGAGACGCGTACGGTAATTCTCGGCGACCTCGTCCAGCAATGGACGTAGCGGCTGCTCAATGGGTTCGATTTGATCCGGCCGCGATTCTATCCGCGATAGAGTCAACAAGTCCTCAACCAAAACATGCAAACGCTCTGCATTATTGAGAATTTTTAAAGTGAAGCGACTCCTGGACTTTGGATCGATTGTTGCCTCATCGTCGATCAGGGTTTCAGCAAACCCCTTAATGATAGTCAATGGAGTACGTAACTCATGCGAAACATTTGCCACAAACTCACGTCGCATCACTTCGAGCGCTTTTAATTTAGTGATATCATGTAAGACCAACAGGGTAGAACGTGTGGCCGCAGGCTCCATGCCTATAACTTTTGCACACGAAGCTTCAAACCAAAGCGTTTCTCCGTCTTGCTCAATGCGAATTTGCGAAGGGCCCGTCCTCTCCACATCGGTCGCAGCATCCAATAATTCCAGCAAGGTCAAGGAACGAAAAACTCCTTCTAAACGTAAACCTTGAATCGACTGCCCATCACGAAAAAGCCTTTCCGCAGAACGGTTCGCATACTCCACCACACGATCACCATTAAACACAATGACAACCTCCTGCACCGCACCCAACATCGCTTCTACTTGACTGGAATAACCACTTTCCTGGGCCGAAGCCTGGTTATGTGAATCCACTAACTCATTCAAAGATTCCACGAGCCCGAAAGCACCAATCTTACGTAAGGTTTGTGCAGAATCCTCAAGCAATAAACGACGACGCGAACGCACAGAACCATCCAATTCTCGAAACAAACGGCGTAACCGCAAAATATGAATAGACAACGCGACCGTAAGAATCAGTAGCACTAACGTAAGGAACCATAGCATGATAAGAATAAGACTTAATACCAATCAATCAAACTGGTCGACCTAAATATGGCAGAGGCTCCATGAACAGAACTAGACAAGCAATACACGCCCCTGATTCGCTTGCCTAAAAATTAAATATCTACGGCACGGTAGCCTACACCACGCACCGTTTCAATCAGATGCGCATAAGCGCCCAGCTTCTCCCTGACACGGCGCACATGCGTATCCACAGTCCGCGTTTCAATATCCGTATCATAATGCCAAACATTTACTAGCAAATGCTCCCGAGATTGCACACGCCCCTTACGCTCCATCAAAAGCTTCAGCAAGCGAAATTCAGTGGCCGTCAATACCACATGGCCCCCATCTACAGTCAACTCATGCAAGTCCTCATCAATCACCACACCAGCAATCTCGATTCGCGATTGCCCAGTATGTTCAACCGGGGCTCCCATACGATTCAGCATATTATTAATACGAAGCAATAACTCCTTCGCATTAAACGGCTTAGACAAGTAATCATCCGCACCAGTCTCCAAGCCCTTAACTCGATCCTCTGCCTCACCGCGTGCACTCAAAAAAATGATGGGAATCTCTTTCATCGATGGATCAGAACGAGCAATACGGCAAAGCTGCAAGCCGTTGAGCTCTGGCATCATAATATCCAAAATCATCAAATCTGGCTGAAAGTCGCGGACTTTAGCGACAAAAATGAGAGGATCATTCAAAACTTCTACACGATACCCCTCCTGCTCGAGCTTATACTCAAGTAACTCTGTGACGTCGGGCTCGTCGTCTAAAACTAAGATACGGTGTACTTTGGGTGCGATCATTTTGATTACGTAGGCTCGACAGCCTGTTTGTTTATCATGTCTTGAGAAGAGTCTCAATTATCTTTTTGCTCAACCAACACCGATCACATCCAATTACAGGTCAACGCTTAAAGCTATTGCATCCTGATACCGACTCAATTTTAACCCAACCGAAACCCGACCGTTGCATGGCTGTAACAAATTGGGATCAACCACACAAGCCCACACCGACTAACAGGATCATCTACTTATAATTGTGTAACAAGAACCCCGTCCAAGCCCAGCACCAAGGCTTAGCACCTGGAGCCACTGCGCGCCTCCAGGTGCACCATCAAAATACTAATATCCGCCGGGTTCACCCCGCTGATACGGCTGGCCTGCCCGAGTGTCCGCGGCGCAATCTCGATTAACTTCTGTGCACTCTCGCTGCGCAAGCCCTTTACTTCAGTAAAATCAAAGCCCTCTGGCAACTTGATCTTATCAATGTGCTTCATCTTCTCGATCTGCTTTTGCTCACGCTCCAAATAGCCTTTAAATACGACCCGATAGTGCACCTCCTCACGCACCTCTTTGCTTTCCTGCAAGAGCTCTGCTGGAAAGTCCTGCTGCGAGTGGGAACGACGTAAATGCAAAGCATAGGTCTCCCCTGCCCGACGCTCCACTTCTAAGCGCTGCGTCCATTCAGACACCTTGGCAGCCTTTTCTTTCATACGAGCCAAACGCTGACGATCCACTAGTTGCAAACGATTCACCGAATCCAGCAAGCGCAACTCCGCACTCGGATGATTAAATAATAAACGGTGCTCCGCACGACTGGAGAACATACGATACGGCTCCTTAGTGCCCTTCGTCACTAAATCATCAATCAACACGCCGAGATAGGCCTCATGTCGCTGTAAAACCAAAGGCTCCTGCCCGCGAATCTTCTGAACCGCATTCACACCGGCAATTAAGCCCTGCCCTGCAGCTTCCTCGTAGCCCGAGGTGCCGTTAATTTGCCCCGCAAAGAACAAGTTTTCGACCTTTTTAGACTCTAAGGAAGGATACAACTGTGTCGGCGGCGCGAAATCATACTCTACCGCATAGGCCGGGCGCAGCATGTGCACATTCTCGAGTCCATCAATACTGCGCAGCATGTCCAACTGCACTTCAAAGGGCAAACTCGTCGAAAGCCCATTTATATACCACTCATTGGTATTTCGTCCCTCCGGCTCCAGGAACAACATATGGCGCTCCTTATCTGCGAAGCGCACAAACTTATCCTCGATACTCGGACAGTAACGCGGCCCCGTGCCTTCAATTTGCCCCGAATACATCGGCGACATGTGCAAATTATCGGTCACTACCTGACGCGTGGCTGGACCCGTATACGTCATCCAACACGAAACCTGATCCGCCCCCGGCAGCCAACCCAGCTTGCGCTGTCCCGCATGTTCCACGTGGAACAGTGGGTGCTCGGCATTTTCAGCCGTGGAACTTGATTGTTCCACGTGGAACGTTCCGCTCTCAGACTTTTCTGCTCCACGCTGCGATTGTTCCACGTGGAACACATTATCGATTCCACGGGTATCGTAAAACGCAAACAATGTGGGGTCCGCATCGCCCTTCTGTTCCTCCAGCTGACTGAAATCAATACTACTGCCTAGGATACGCGCGGGGGTGCCTGTTTTGAGCCGTTCGAGCTCAATGCCTGCTTCCAGAAAAGAACCGGAGAGCCCCTCCGCGGAAAAGTCGCCCATGCGACCTCCCTTATTGGTGTTCTTGCCCACGTGCATGAGGCCGCGCAAAAAGGTGCCCGTAGTCACAATCACAGTTTTAGCGTAAAAATCGACCTCGAGATTGGTGCGCACGCCGACAACTTTATCGCCCTCAAAAATGAGCCCTTGCACCATTGCCTGGAAAAGATCTAGATTTTCCTGCAACTCCAGCACGTGCTTCATACGATATTGATAGGCTTTTTTATCGCATTGCGCGCGTGGCGCCTGCACAGCTGGCCCCTTGGAGGCATTGAGCAGCCGAAATTGTATCGCAGTGGTGTCGGTATTGATCGCCATTTCACCGCCGAGCGCATCAATTTCACGCACCATGTGCCCCTTGGCCTGACCGCCAATCGCGGGATTACAACTCATCTGCGCGATGGTATCCAAGTTGCCGGTCAGCATCAGGGTGTCCGCACCCAAACGCGCCGAGGCGAGGGCGGCCTCACAGCCAGCGTGACCTGCACCACATACAATCACATCATAGGGCTGATGCTTACCAAATTTTAGTCCCGAACTCATTTCCCAATACAAAACTGTTTAAACAAACTGTCGAGCATACGCTCATTATCCACGCGCCCGACCACCTGACCGATATATTCCACCGCATCACGCAGATCCGCCGCGATCAACTCCGAAAGTTCGCCGTCACGCAACTTCGTCGATGCCAATTCCAAAGCGGTCAACGCTTCGCCCAACGAAGCGGCATGACGCGCATTCACCACCACGCCGTCGCCCTGTGGCTGGGTCAAACTGGCGTCAATCGACTGTAACCACACCTCACGCAGTTCAGCGAGCCCTTTGCGCTCCAGCAGCGACGTGCGCACATGCTGCAATCCGGGCAAAAAGTCACCGCGCTCGGCGGCCCCAGCCAAGTCGGTCTTATTTTCGATCACTATGGTATTGGCCGGCGTCAAGCGCTCCAGCAGCGATTCCGGCAGAGTAGGGCAGGGCGCGGTGGCATCCAGCACCAGTAAAAAGAAATCAGCGGTCTCAGCCTGCTCGATGGTATGATCGATGCCAAGCTGTTCAATTTTATCGCCGGCTTCGTGCAAACCAGCAGTATCCAGGATTTCAATACGCCAAGGACCGACCATCATAAAGGCGGAAATATAGTCGCGGGTGGTGCCGGGAATATCGCTCACAATCGAGCGATCGGCCCCCGTCAGCGCGTTGATCAAACTGCTTTTGCCAACATTGGGCTCCCCGATAATCAAAGTTTTAATGCCTTCGTGGAGTAGGGCGGAGTAGCGCTGGGTCTCGATCAAATCACGAATTTCCACGATCAACTGACGCAACTCGGACGCCGGGCCCGCCTGATCTTCACCGGGCAAATCTTCTTCCGGAAAGTCGATATAGGCCTCCAAATGCGCCATCACACTCAGCAAGCGCTCGGTCAATTCACTCATTTTGCGCCCTACAGAGCCGTGCAACTGACGCTGCGCCACCTCAAGACTGCGATCGGAACGTGCACGAATTAAATCCGAAACAGCTTCTGCCTGGCTCAGATCCATACGCCCATTCATAAAGGCGGTACGGGTAAATTCACCCGGCTCCGCGGGCCGGCAACCGCGCGCCATCAGGTCGGTCAAAATCTTTTGAACGATCAAGGGATTCCCATGCGGGGCGATCTCTAGCATCGCCTCGCCAGTAAACGACTGCCCCTCGGCGAAAAAGGTAAAGACACACTCATCAATCTGCACTCCTTGCTGGTCGGTGTAATTGGCAAAGTGCGCAAAGCGCTTCTTCAAAGGCTTGGAACGCTGCGTAATCGCAAGCGCGAGTTCCGCACACGCGGGACCACTCAAACGGATCAAGGCAATCGCAGATTCACCCGCAGGCGAGGAGAGGGCGACAATAGTATCATTGGCAGGCATAATACCCGCTAAATTCACTGAATCCGCCGCTGGGTCAAGAGTGAGTATGCGTCGACTCACAGCACACTCTCCTGACTCATAACACTTTAATCAATCAAGGCTCTCAGCATGCGCGACCAACGCAACGGCGAGACTACGAGCAGACTCAGGGTTATCCTCCGCAATATACTCGCAGAGCTCTTGAAGGTTGGCGATTGCCGGGTCAGTCCAAACTACTTGGTAAACCACGATCCAATCATTTCTTTCACTTCAGTGGAGGTCTTAATTTGCCCGAGCTCGGACGCATCAAGGCCACGCTTCAAGCCAGCAACGATCTCCAACTCTTCCTTGATCTCCTGAAAGGAGGCGCTTTCCGGAAGCTGATCTAGTGCATCCATCGCCATTTGTTTTTCGGTCATAGTCTCAGTCTCTTCGATTTCATGAAAAACTTCAAGTGTCCGTTTGGTCAAAAGAATACCCACAGCAGGGTGGCCCTACAGCGCCTACAGGTCTAGATTACTGATCACGGACTGCTTAAACCGCTCGAGTTTAGCATCCACAAACTCTTTAACTGTCGGTGCGTCTTCTTCAATCAATGGTGTCAGATCCATGGCAAACCACAGCTGATCAACCGTATCCACAGTGAACGCATCATAGAAAGTCGCATTCGCGCGGCGACGTCCCAACACGGCTTGACCATAATCCTTACCACCCGCGATCTGAGATTCGAAGCAGGCATTCAACTTTTTGGCCAATTCTGGGTGACCACTCACATCCAGCGCCACCTTGTCTTCGGGCGACAACCAGTCTAAATCACGCCACACTTCACAGCCATAAACCTTCTTAGGACGAGAGTAGGGCGGCACCCGCAGCAGCGCCTCAATCACCGCATGAAACACGGCCACATGACAGGCATGCTTATCTGCAGGGTTGTGCGTATAGAGCACGTCGGGCTGCGTCATCAACAAATAGCGCTCGAGCTGATCCACCAAGTCACCGCGCGTAGCCGGATCTTTGACCTGCGCGCTGGAGAAGCCGAGCTGCGCCATAAAACTATACTGGCCCAATTCTGCCGCACGACGTTGCTCTTGCAGGCGTATTTGCTGCATCTCCGCATCCGTCGTATCCGCAAAAGCACCCGCCCGGGCACTGCCCGCACCATCGGTGCAAGTGATGCCACTAAACCAGGCACTGGCTTGCTCGTAACAGGTGGAAATACCATGAAAAGCCATGAATTCGAGGTCGTCCTGATGCGCCCCGATCGCTAAGTGCGAAGTGCGCGCCTGTGCCTCAGGCGCACATACATTGTCAGGTATAAAAAGATCTACTTGCTGTGCCATAGGGGACTATTTCTGTCGCTGCGAGCATACCGGTGCAAGCCAAGCTTGCTAAACTTGACATTAAACAAAGCGACACTGAGCATCCCGCGATGGCAAATTTTACGATTGGACAACGCTGGATCAGCGAAACAGAACCGGAGCTCGGGCTCGGCATTTTAGAAGAGGTCGATCGGCGCCAAGTGCGCATCGTTTTTTCAGCGGCCAATGAGGCACGCATCTACGCAACGGCCAATGCACCCATTAAGCGGGTAGAGTTCCACGTGGGCGACAGTATCCACTCACAACAAGGCCAGACGATCGTGATCGAGGAAGTCAAAGAAGAGGCGGGCATCCTGACCTATGTTGGCGGCGGTGTCGAAGTGCCAGAAATGGAACTGGCTGACAGCATTAGCTTCAGCAAGCCTGAGGATCGCTTAATCGGGGGACAAATTGATCAATCGGCCGCCTTTAACCTGCGCTACGAGGCCATCACACGCCTCGCACATGCGAAGCAATCAGAGGTCGCCGGCTTCACCGGCGGACGCATCGACTTGATCCCTCACCAGCTCTATATCGCATCCGAAGTGGCCAATCGCTACATGCCACGCGTCTTGCTGGCGGACGAGGTGGGGCTAGGTAAAACCATCGAAGCCTGCCTGATCTTACACCGCTTACATCTGACCGGGCGTGCGGAACGCATTCTGATCGTGCTCCCAGAGTCTCTAGTGCACCAGTGGTTCATCGAATTGCTGCGCCGCTTTAATATGTGGTTCACTCTCATCGATACGGAACATTGTGAAGCCGTCACAGCAGTGGACCCAGATACAAATCCTTTCAATGAAAAGCAACTGGTCATTTGCAGTCTTAAGACCTTAACCGAGCAAGCGCGCTGGCGTGAATGCGCACTCAAGGCTCGCTGGGATATGCTGGTTGTCGACGAGGCGCACCACCTGGAATGGACTCCCAATCTTGTCAGCCCTGAATATAAACTAGTCGAAAGCTTAACTCAAAAGAGCCATGGCTTACTGCTCTTGACCGCTACGCCAGAACAATTGGGTGCCGAAGGACACTTCGCGCGCTTGCGTCTGCTCGACCCGGAGCGCTACCCAGATTTAGAGAAGTTCCAAAAGGAACAGGCGGGCTACTCCCAAGTGGCCACAGTGGCCAACAAAATTGTGGCACGCGAGGCATTGAGCGAAGAGGAGATCAACTATCTGCGTGAAGTCTTTGAAGAGCACAGCGAGGAGGCGCTGCAGCAGCATTTACAACAACCTGATATCCTACTTCAAGAGTTAGTGGATCGCCATGGCACCGGCCGGGTGATTTTCCGTAATTCGCGCGATACCTTGACTGGATTTCCGGAGCGCGAGGGCCACCCTTGCCAGCTGGAGCCACGCGCTAAGTTGTCCAAAGAAGAGCTGCAGCAGCGCCTGCTGAGAGAATTCGACCTGGAAGCAAGTGAGTCCGCTTCCAGCGATGGCGAGCCCGAAAGCTACGACTTCCGCCATGGGCCTCGCATCTTGTGGCTATCGAACCTGCTCAAGGAACTGGGCGACAATGAGAAGGTGCTGCTCATCTGCCGCACCCGCGAAAAAGTTCAAGCCATCCACGACGCCTTGTTGGAAGAAATTAACGTCAAAGCGGCGCTCTTCCACGAGGAACTCACACTGCTCCAACGCGATCGCAATGCGGCTTGGTTTGCTGAGACCGACGGCGCAAAAATCTTGCTCTGCTCTGAAATCGGCAGTGAGGGACGCAACTTCCAATTCGCCAATCACTTGGTGCTCTTTGACCTGCCACTCAATCCGGAGCTACTGGAGCAACGGATCGGACGTCTGGATCGGATCGGACAGACTAAGACGATTCAAATTCACATGCCCTACCTCAAGCACAGCTGGACGGAGCTACTCATGCGCTGGCATCACGAGGGACTGGACGGGGTGGAGCACTCACTCAAAGGTGGCTACGCCTACATTAAGAAGTTTGGTGAGGCGGTCCGCTCGCTGGGGCCACGCTATCATATCGCTGACAGCGATACGCTGGAAGAAGCTGACCGATTGATCCAAGAGAGCGCTCACTTTCGCCAAGAGCTGGAAGAACGCCTTAGTCAGGGGCAAGACCGCTTGATTGCGCTCAATTCTTTTCACGAAGAAGCCTCCGCCAAGCTGGTGGATAGTATCCGCACCCAAGATGCGGATCGCACTTTGGACCAGTTTATGAATCGAATATTCGATCATTTTGGGGTCAATGTAGAGGATATCGATACCCGCACCTTCCGCCTGGAACCAGGCCAGCTCTTTACCGATTCCTTCCCTGAGCTGCCAGACGAAGGCATCACCGTCACCTGCGATCGCACGAAGGCACTGGGGCGCGAAGACATCAGCTTTCTCACATGGGATCACCCCATGGTGCGCGGAGCAATTGACCTGACACTCAGCTCCGAGAAAGGAAATAGCTCCATCGTGGTCTGGCAGGACCCCAGCATTCAAGCACCGCCAATTCTAATCGAGGCGATCTATGTGCTGGAAAGCGTCGCTCCGCCACGTTTACACGTCGATCGCTTCCTGCCCCCCACGCCTGTTCGAATCTTAGTGGATATTAGCGGCCAAGATTGCAGCGATCAATACAGTCACGACTACATCAATAAATACTGTGGTGACGAAGAAGCCTTCCGACTCAAACAGGATCCCACATTACTACAAGGCCTAGTACCAGAAATGCTGCGATCCGCCAAAGATCACGCTCGCAAGCAAAAATCAGATCTGCTTCAGACTGCAATGCACCATGCACACGAGCATCTAGACGGTGAAGCCACTCGATTAAAAGAACTCCGGAAAGTAAACCCAAACGTTCGCCAGGAAGAAATTCGTATCGCCGAAAATGTCATCGCCGACGTCACCAAGCATATCGCAAAAGCGCACTTACGTCTGGATGCAGTCAGACTCATTTTGAGCGAGCCGGGTTAAAATCCCAGCACGATCAAACTACCAAATAAACCAGTTATGAGACCAAAGATCATGTGTCCCAGTAGATGCAGGACTCCCTCCTGCATGGTTGCTTTGCGATAATCTTCAAGTGGGTGCCGCTCACTGGCGTAAAACATTAAGGCATAACTGGTGATCAAGCCGTGAAAAAAGCCAAAACCTAAACCCAGAAAAATCGCCTGCGGAAACATCAAGGCCCCCATCGTCTGCATAATAGCAAAATAGATCATTCCAAATACAATACCAGCGACAGCATGAATCGCAGTGCCCACCACTGCGGCATTCTCTAACCGACCGGTAAAAAAGCTTCCTAAAGCACGTACCATATCCGCCCGTCGATCAAAACTACGCCCCACCGCGCGCATAAATATGTTCATAACAAAGGCGCCGATCAAACCACAGATCGCACCGAGAATGAGGGCAGTTAGAATATCCATAAGCTAAGCTTAACTCTAAAGAAACACTTACTAATGTCAAATCAGACAGCTCACTTGGCTTAGTTTGTGAGATTCAAAGAGAAGCCTCTAACCCAACCACTAAAACAACTCTTTCTGCGTAGTAATTGCGTCCGTCGCAGCACTTGTCCGCTCATCTTCATCGTGAAGATGCCTAGGTGCACCGCTCACCTTCTCCTGTAAACTCGCCTCACACTCAGCCACAATGCCATCGCAAATGGTGCGCACATGCATGCGCAACCACTTCGAGGTGGTGCTTTTCTCTGTGTAATCAGCAGGTCCATAGGCATGAATACGGCCCGCATGGAGTAGGGCATCATTCTGAGCAAACTCAGCTTCACTGTCAGGATTGAAAACTGCATAGGCCTTGCCTCCATTACTTTTCACCACCGAAAACACAGGCACATCGCTGGGGCCATCCGCGGTGTATATCATGCGGTCAATCGGCACGCGGCGATCGACTCGATCCATCGACGCGTTGACGTCGATCTGCGGGTTCTTGTTGCAGCCCTTGTTAATCTCAAAAATAAAACGTGTCTTTATGGTATTATCCACGATCGTGCCAATCTGACTAATCTCAAATTCCATGTGCAAGGGGAGCTCATTCTGCGCAGAATAATTGGGAGGCAATGGGGCTTCAATAAATTCACAGCCGAAAATACCATCCACATAGGGCGCAATCATACTGCCCTTGATCATCTCCGCCAAACCCGTGCTAATGATATAATGCTCCAACTTGATATTGTGCTTCTTATACTCAGGGCGCGACTCAGCCACCGCTTGCAAGCGTGTGAACAAATCAGGCAGTCCCGGATAGAAGCGTAATTCTTTACCCAACTCCCGCAGTCGCTGATTAGTTAAACCTTTTAAGCAGCCGTTTTTCACAAAGCTGATCAGGTGATTCAGGTAGATAGTATCGTATGAGACTCGCGTGCCGCGCTTGGCATAAATATCAGGCAGCGCATTGACCTCTTTCCAGAATTGCTCCTCGTCGATGCCAAAGGCCTCAAAAATAGGAGCCTGCATGTAGCCAGGAATGAGTGTTTTGTCAAAATCCCAGATACAGGCGACGATGTTTTGGCGATGAAGGTTCTTTTTCGTCATTGCAGGTAGAACTCGACTGTTGTGAGCTATGCCATTCACTGCAATGCATAATTCAAACGCAGTATTTTTCCCATGCATAAAATTCCCGATATCGCACCTTTCCGCAAGAAGCTCAACGAGTTGAACGACCAAATGGCGGATCCCGACTTCTACTCCGACCAGCGACGCGCCGCTGACGTCTCGCGCGAGCAGATGCGCCTGAGCACCTTGGTCGAAAAATTCGAGGCCTGGCACAGCACCGTGCAACAACTCAAAGAAAACGAAGCGATAGCCGAGGATGAGTCCGTCGACGAAGAACTCCGCGAGATGGCACAAGAAGAGCTTGAAAGCCTAGCCGCTCAACGCGACAAGCTAGCCAACGACGTGCTCCGCTTTATGATTCCGCCCGATGCCACCGACAGCCGTAACTCGGTGATGGAAATCCGCGGGGGCGCTGGGGGCGACGAAGCCAACATCTTTGCCGGCGATCTCTTCCGCATGTATAGCCGCTACGCAGAAACACGCGGCTGGCGCGTCGAAGTCATGAGCTCCAGCCCCGCAGATGTCGGGGGCTTCAAAGAAATCATCTTCATGATGACTGGTGAGGAAGCTTACAAATATCTCAAATTCGAGAGTGGGGTGCATCGCGTGCAACGCGTGCCCGCCACCGAAACCCAGGGACGCATCCACACCTCCACCGCAACGGTGGCCGTGCTACCGGAAGCCCAAGAGGTCGACGTCGAACTCAATATGAATGATCTCGAGATCTCCACTATGCGCGCCAGTGGGGCAGGGGGCCAACACGTGAACACCACCGACTCTGCGGTCATGATGGTGCACAAGCCCACCGGTGTCACCGTCTACTGCGCGGATGAACGCTCTCAAATTAAGAACCGTGCCAAGGCCTTAACAGTCATGCGTTCCCGCCTGCTCAAGGCGAAGGAGGAAGAAGAGCATGCCAAATACGCCGCAGAGCGTAAGGGCCAGATCGGAACCGGCGACCGTTCCGAGCGCATTCGCACCTACAATTACCCACAAGGACGCCTCACCGACCACCGCATCGGCCTCAGCCTTTCTCTACCCACAGTGGTGGATGGCGACCTCGACGACCTGATCGACGCATTGCAAAACTACGATTACGAAGCGCGCATTCAGAACTTGCTCGAAAAACAAATGGCATAAACCCGCCGCTTGGGAAACGAATTAATATGCTGAGCATTCGAGAAATCAAAGCACGTACGGAAACCTTTTTTAAGGAAAAGGGCGTGCCCAACGCGAAGCTGGATACCGACATTCTGATCGCACACTCGCTCGGAATGAAGCGCCTGGAGCTCTATCTCGATCTCGATCGCCCGCTGACCGCAGCGCAGCTGTCCGCACTGCGCCCACTGGTCAAGCGACGCGCCAATCGCGAACCGCTACAGTATATTGTCGGCAATACCGACTTTTATGGTCTGCAGCTCAAAGTGGATCGACGCGCGCTCATTCCGCGCCACGAAACCGAAGAACTGATCGAGCTGATCGTCGAACGCATCGAGACCGCACCGCAGCGTATCCTGGATTTGGGCACCGGCAGCGGGGCACTTGCCCTCGCGCTGGCCACCCAATATCCGGAAGCCCTGGTCGTCGCCGTCGACCAAAGCACAGCAGCTCTGGAGCTCGCCCGCGAAAATGCCAGCGCGCTGGAGCTCAACGAGCGCGTTCAGTTTCTAGCAGGTAGTTGGTGGACCCCGGTGATGTCCGAAAGTCCTTTTGATCTCATCGTCTCCAACCCTCCGTACCTGACTGAAGCTGAAATGCAGACCGCGGAGCCGGAAGTCATCCAACACGAACCACACAGCGCCCTGGTTGCCGGAGCCGACGGACTCGACGATTTCCGTGTCCTACTCGAAGGGGCCCCGAAGTTTCTTGCTACCGGAGGCTTACTGGCGATGGAAACCGGCATCGCTCAAAGCGAAGCGCTCAGTGAAATGGCCCAATTAGCGGGCCTCCAAGGCCAAAGCATCGAAGACCTCAGCGGCCGCCCTCGCTTCTTCTTCGCACAGTAAAAAAGCCAGCTCACTCCGCGTTTTCGCGCGGCAAATTCACTTCTGTCCACTCCATAAACTGAGCCGCGGCCGCATACGCCGTCTGCACGGGATGCCCCCCGGCGGCGCGCACGGCCTCTTCTTCAAAGGTCTCAAATACCCGCACAATCACTTCAACCGGCCAATCCTGTAAATAGCTCAAGGCCAACTGAGCATCCCGTGTGCGGCGCATGGAGCAAAATACGACCTTCGCTTCACGGCAATGCGCTCGAGCGAGTGTCTGCTCGTCGGAACCATCTCCTTGCACACAGGGGATTCCCTGCGCGATCAATTGCCGAATCACACCGGCATCCTCATCCACGACCACCATTTCGATACCGCGCTCTTTGAGGGCATGCACAGTCCGCGGCCCCGCGCGGCCATAGCCTAATAGCACGACATGCCCACTCATGACTTCGCAAGCTGATTCACCGCTTCGGTAGCGTGGATGCCATTTCACCAATCGCAAGGCAACGCTCTCGCGCGAGAGTAGCGGCGTCAACGTCATGGTGCTCACAGTAATCAGGGCGATCATGGAAAAAAGTTCATCACTAATCTGCCCGGAAGCGACTCCTGTCAGTGCCAGTAGCAGTGAAAACTCACTGGTCTGCGAGAGCAACAAGCCGGTCTCCACCGCCGCGCGACTGGAGTAGCCGACCACCTCGGCCACGATCGCCACCAGCAGCACCGTCACTGTGATCAAGACCACAATAAAAACGAGGCTATGCTGCAACATGGTGAGATCGGGCATAGTCAAAAATGCGCCGGCACTGATAAAAAACAGCGCCAGGAAAAAGCCCGAAAGCGAGCCCAACATACCACGCACTAAGCCGTTCATTGGAAAAGCGGAGATCGCAAAACCTGCAAAAAACGCCCCGACCAAATAGGGCAGGTGTAAAAGATACGCCATGGTGGAAAATGCGAACAGCACCGCCAACGCGCCCAACATCAACTCCTCATCGTCCAGCTTGAAACGCTTCACTACAAAGGGCACGACCCAACGATGGAAGGCAGCCGCCAAAATCCCCAGGGCAATGGCATTGGCCACGGCATTACAGACCACCAACCAGCCCTCTGGCCCCTTCAACAGAGCCACCATGATCAACACGATAAAGATGTCCTGCAGCAATAGTACGCCCAGCACGAGGCGTCCGTAGGGCTCAAACATCTGTCGCCGTTGCTGCAAGTGACGCACCACTACCAGCGTCGAACTGGCAGACAGGGCACAGCCCAAATAGAGTGCAGTTGTCCCACTATAGCCGAGCAAGAGAGCGGTGACGACCCCACATAGGCCTAGAGTTACAAATTGTGTGATCGCCAATATGGTGATCGCGCGCGTGCGCCCGCGCATGCGACGCGGACTGAGCTCTACCCCAGCGGTAAAGACCAGCACCGCCAGCCCAAGCTGAATCATTTCGCTGATCAACTCCTGCGGCACTTCGATCGCACGATGGCTGGCCAGCGCACTCAGAGCGGCCCCGGAAAGCATCAATAAGGGAATCGCGGGCAAGCGCAGAAACTTCGAAAGTCCGAAGGCGATCGCCGCCGCCAACAGTAAAATAGCCAGTGCTGTCATGTCGAATGCACCTCCTCACCACGCGCTCGGCCATTTACCTGCTCAAACAAAGCAACTTGCTCGCGCACACCGTCGACCGCGGGCATAAACATATAATTGGTATCCAATTCCAGTAGATCATCCACCACCGAAATATCGAATGCATGGATGGCACAAGGCACGTCAGCCGATCGACAGCGATATGCCAGTAAGTGATTGGTGTCTTCGATCTGCAGTGCCGAAACAACCAAGCGCGCGTGCCGCAGGCCGATCTCTTCCACCACGGATTCATACTCCACATTCCCAATCAAAGTTAAGGCCGCCCCCAAGCCCTCAAGCTTGCGTGGATCTGTATCGATCGCCAGCACGATTTCACCACGAGCCGACAGCTTTTTCACCACTTCTCGCCCCAGTGCATTCATCCCGACCACAATGACATGCCCCACATGCGAGTGTAACTCATCCACATCGGGCGCTTGTTTCGCACCTAAGAAATGCAACAAATGCAAACGCTTAGTCACCGTGTAGAGCGGCTCACTATAGATGATCAGGTAAGAAGAAATCGCGATGGTCAATATCCCCACCAGTCCGCCTAAAGAAACCACCACCCCCTCGATCAAGCCCGCCCCCGCGCCGAGCCCGAGCAGGATAAAGGCAAATTCACTGACCTGCCCACTCGCAATGGCCGTCTGGAAAGCGGTGTATTCACTGTAACGCAGACGGCTCAAAATGAGAAAAACAATCAGCGGCTTGGCTACGATCACAAAAGCACTCAGCCCTAAGGCATAGCCCCAAATCTCCCCTAGCACTGATAGATCCATCTTCACACCGAGCGTCACTAAAAACACCGCCACAAAAAACGTCATCAAAGGATGCAAGCGACGGTGCAGATCCTCATGAATCGGCAGCTGCGCAATCGCGATGCCCGCCAAGAAGGCCCCGATCTCCACAGACAAATGAAACTGATGCGCCAGCAGCACCACCAAAAAGCACCAACACAATGCCCAAATAAATACCGTGTCCGGCGAACGCGAAGCCCAGGCAAAGGGCTTAGGCAACACATAGCGCGCAGCCAGTAGCGTGGCCAACAACAGCACGATCATGCCTCCAAAAGCCACGCCTAGCCCCTTGGCCAATTCTAACAACTCGATCGATTCGCCCGAGCCCAGACCACTCAATATGGTCAGTCCAATGATCACCACGATGTCCTGCGCCAAGAACAGCGAGATCGCGATCCGCCCAAAGAGGCGCCCAGTGGCCCCCTTCTGATCCAACAGCTTGATCACCACCACCGTGCTACTAAAGGTCACGGTCGCCGCCAAAAAGACGGCTTCCATCAGCCCAAAGCCCATCAGCAGCGAGATCAGAAATCCGCCCGAGGCAGTAAATACAACCTGTAAGCCCCCCAGGATAAGAGCCACTCGCCCGAGGTCTTTGATCTTCTGCAAGCTCAGTTCCAGCCCCACCAGAAACAGCAGTAGCGCGATGCCTAACTCCGAAATTAGTTCTAAAGAATGGTCCAGCTGCACAATCCCCAAGCCGGGCCCCAACACCATGCCCGCAAGAATGTAGGCCACAATCGAGGGCATCTTCACCAGCTTGCCTAAGAAGGCAAACACCGCCGCCGTAATGACTATGAAGCCAAGGTTGAGCAAAAGTGTGAGTTCGGGGGCGTGCATGCGTACTGAATCGTAGGTGATCTACCCACTGTAGCAATTCTGAAGCTAGTTTGCTAAAAATGATTGGATAATACAAAAATCTGAGCAGATTATTATACTTAATCCATTTCAATCGGAGCATGAATATGAGTAATACACTAGATGAGAAACTAGAACCCCTCTACCAAACAGTCATCAATCGCAATCCAGGCGAAGCCGAATTTCACCAAGCGGTCCACGAAGTGCTGGAATCACTCGGACCAGTTCTGGTCAAATACCCGGAATTTGGACGCCACAAAATCATCGAACGTATCTGCGAGCCGGAGCGGCAAATCATCTTTCGTGTGCCCTGGATGGATGACAACAACGAGGTTCAAATCAACCGGGGCTTCCGCGTGCAGTTCAATAGCGCGCTCGGCCCCTACAAGGGCGGCATTCGCTTTCATCCCTCAGTTTATCTGGGCGTGGTCAAGTTCCTCGGCTTCGAACAGATCTTTAAAAATGGACTCACTGGCATGCCGATCGGCGGTGCTAAGGGTGGCTCTGACTTTGACCCGAAGGGAAAGTCAGAAAACGAAATCATGCGTTTCTGCCAAAGCTTCATGACCGAACTGCAACGCCATACTGGCGAATACACCGACGTCCCTGCAGGTGATATCGGCGTAGGCACCCGCGAAGTGGGCTATCTCTTTGGCCAATACAAGCGCATCACTAACCGCTACGAATCGGGCGTGCTCACTGGAAAAGGCCTCGACTGGGGCGGCGCTCTGGCACGCACAGAAGCGACTGGCTATGGTACGGTCTACTTCCTAAACGAAATGCTCAAAGCACGCGGTGATGCACTCGAAGGCAAGACTTGTATCGTTTCTGGCTCGGGCAATGTGGCAATCTATGCAATTTCCAAGCTTCAGGAACTGGGCGCCAAGGTGGTCGCCTGCTCCGACTCCAATGGCTTTATTCATGACCCCGACGGCCTCGACCTAGCACTGGTCAAACAAATTAAAGAAGTCGAACGCCGACGTATCAAAGAATACGCCAAGCAAAAGAATGCTGCTCGCTACCTAGCTAAAGGGCGCATCTGGTCGGTCCCTTGTGACATTGCGCTCCCATGCGCGACGCAAAATGAACTGAATGGCAAGGACGCCCAGGAGCTCATTAAAAACGGCTGCATCGCTGTCGCTGAAGGTGCCAATATGCCCTCCACTCCCGAAGCAGTGGACGCTTTTCTAAATACTGGTATCGCCTACGGTCCGGGCAAGGCCGCCAATGCGGGCGGGGTCGCCACATCCGCGCTGGAAATGCAACAAAACGCCAGCCGCGACGTCTGGAGCTTCGAATTCACCGATAAACGCTTATCCGAAATCATGACCGGCATCCACCAACGCTGTTACGAAACCGCGGAGGAATTCGGCACCCCTGGCAACTACGTCAACGGCGCCAATATTGCTGGCTTTATCAAAGTCGCTAAAGCAATGGTCGCGCTCGGACTGATTTAGCCCTGGCATGCATAGGCAAATTTTCACGAGGCGCTTCACAAAAGCTGATAAAGCCTCTGCGTGTGTAGCGGATCGGCGAAGGCAATGGGACAGACAAAGTGTCGATCCTACCTTGCTGCCAGTGCCTTCAACTCACGATAATCCAGCTTACCGGTGCCGAGCAAGGGTAAGGCCTCCAAATACTGCCAGTCCTTTGGGTTGGGCTTCCAAAGATTGGGAATGTCGAGTGCTTTGAGCTGCTCGCGAATGCTGTCCTCGCTCAAGGCGGCTTCGGTGTGGAAGACACAGAGCTTCTCGCCCTTGCGAGCATCCTCAATCGCGACGACTACCAGGGCATCGGAGCTGAGCCCGAAGGCGCCTTGCAGGGCCTCTTCCACTGCGCCGTGCGAGATCATCTCGCCCCCGAGCTTGCTGAAACGTGAGAGTCGCCCGGTGATGGCAAAAAAGCCGTCTACATCCATCAGGCCGATGTCGCCGGTGTCGTACCAGCCGTCCTGCAGCACCGATGCGGTCAGCGCTTCCTTGTTTAAATAGCCCAACATGACGTTGGGGCCTTTGACATAAATCAGGCCTTCTTCGCCGGGCCCGAGCGTGACCTTGCTTTCGGGATGCACGATCTTCATCGCCATGCCGGGCAATACTCGGCCGAGGCGTCCCTCGCGATTGCCGGTCTCTTCGAGATTATCGACCGTCACATTGGGCAGGCTGAGCGCACACACGGGCGAGAGCTCGGTCGCCCCATAGCCTTCGAGCGGTTGCACGCCGAAGCGCTTTTCAAACATCTGTGCCACGCGTGGCTGTAGTTTTTCGGCTCCGGTGAAGGTGTAGCGCAAATGCTGCAACTGCTCGGGCTTGATCTTGCGCACATAGGCGAGCAAGAAGCTGGGCGTGGTCAACAGAATCGAGGCTCGGTATTTCTCGGCGAGTTGGCCGATCGTTTCGCCTTCGAGTGGATTGCTGTGGCAGGCGGTGGTGATGCCGGAAAGTAAAGGAAACCAAAGCGTCACGGTATAGCCGAAAGAATGGAAGAAGGGCAGGGTGGCCAGCATGACGTCTTCTCGCTTGGGCGTCACGACGGAGCGAAAGGACTCGATGTTGGACAGTAAATTATGATGGCTGAGCATCACGCCCTTGGGCTCGGCGGTGGAGCCACTGGAAAAGAGTATCGTCGCCACCTCGTCGGGCTGCACCGGCGAGATACCGGCGATCAACATGCGGGCGGGCCACAATCGGGCCTTTACGAAGGCGAGGAATTTGGCTGAACCACTCAGCTCGGCGAGTAGGTCTTCCAAATAAAGAATATTGTCACCTAATGGTAACACTGGTAGGCGTTCCAGAAATTTACGAGAGGTCAGCACAGTACGGATCTCGCATTGGGCTTGCGCGGAAGCGACACTAGCGGCGGGCGCGGTGTAATTGAGATTCACGCTAATGCGTCGATCAAGGGTTGTGGCGAGGTTGGCCAAGGTGGCAGCGGTGCCGGTCGGCAGTAAAATGCCAAGACTGCGCTCGGAGGGATCGGTCTGCGCCCGCAAGCGATCTCGCAGTAGTAAACTGGCAATCAGTAGTTCGCCAAATTTCATCTCGCGTCCCGTGGTATCGGCACTGGCGAGCTTATTCCAGTTGCGACGCACGGAGGCCACCAACTCATGCCCGAGGCTCTTGCGGCGCTCTTTGACCAGTTCGAAGGACTCCACCGAGAGCTCACTCACGGCCTGCTGCACCTCGAAAGCGCTGGAGCGGGTCGGCAGGGGCTCCCCATAATGCACACTGACGGGATAGCGAAAATCCTCACTCAGGCGGATTTTGGGCATGCCTTGATAGAAACTGGACACACTGCCCCAGGCGCCACCGATATAGACGGGGATGATGGGGTAGTCCGTTCCTTTGACGATACGTTCGAAGCCCTGCTTAAAGGGACGCATCATGCCGGTGCGGGTCAGCGAACCTTCGGCAAAGATACAGACGAGATAACCATCATCGAGTGCCTGCCGGGCGGCCTTGAGCGATTGCAGCAACTTCTTGGGATTGTCCTGGCTATGTATCAGAATCACCTGCGCCAGATCGATCACTTTGCGGGTCAATCGCCCGTAGCCCTCGTATTGCTCACGCGACATCAGCATGCGAATGCGTCGCTGTTGACTGCTCATCACCAGCACTGCATCCATCAAACTGACATGATTACAGACCAACAATCCTGGGCCATTTGCTGGCAAATTATGCAGCCCACGCACCTGAAAGCGGTAACAGGCATGCGTAATCAGCATCACAATGAACTTAATAAAAAAGTCCGGCAGCACCCATAAACTGAAAACCGCCAAGCCGAGGATCAAACAAGCCAACAACAAAAAGCCATTCTGTGCGCTACCGCCCAACACGGCCCCGTTCAAATAGATCAAGCCACTCGCCAACAGGATGCCCAACCAGCTCATAAAGGAATTCGTCGCTTGAATCGCCCCGACACGATCCTCGGGGCTGCGGTATTGAATGAAGGCCTGCAGCGGCACGATGAACAGCCCAGCCGCAAAGCCGAGCACTGCCATACTGATGGCCGAGAGCCAAACATTGCCCTCTGCCATCAAACCCAAGGTAGCGAGACTTAAACTCATCAGCAGTGCGCCCACCGGCACGATGCCAAACTCGATCCCGCGCCCACTCAACCAGCCCGCCGTGGTCGAGCCCACGCCGATCCCGATCGCGGTCAGCAGGAACAAGCGCGTCGCCGCCTCAGGCGTCAGCCCCAAGTGCTGCTCCCCGTAATCCAGCACATTCAGCTGAATAAATGCGGCCGCCAAAGAGAAGACCGCCAAGGCCAAGACCGCCAGTGTCAGAAAGCCGTCCTTACGAATTTCCAAACTTGTGCGAAAGACCGAGCCAAAGCCATTTAGGCTCAACCGACGACTCGGATGCGCCGGCGTGGGCGCAATCTGCCAAGAGGCCAACAAGCCCAGCCCGGCGATCACGAGACACACACATGCCGCCAAACTGAAATTGCCCTTGCTGAGCAAGCTCAACTCCGGCGCCAGCACGGTGCCACAAATAATCGCGAGAAAGGTAAACAACTGCAGCGAACCATTCGCTTTCGAGAGCTGCTCGGAATCCACCTGCTCCGGCAAGATGCCATATTTACAAGGCCCGAAGAAAGCACTCTGCGCCGACATCAAGAACATCGTGACATACAACATCGCGGGACTTTGAAGCGAAAGCGCACCAATCCCAAAGCCCATCACCACCAGTTCCACCAGCTTCAGGATCACGATCAGCTTACGCTTACTAAATTTATCCGCAAAGTTGCCCGCAATCGGCACGATCAGCAAAAAGGGCAGGGCAAACACCAGTCCCACCGAGGCCAGGATGCCCGCCGAGGAAGCCTCCCCCTTCCAAGCAATCAGGGCATAGACCATCAGCAGCTTGAAAATATTATCATTCATCGCCCCACCAAACTGAGTGAGATTATGCCACCAAAAGGTCTTGGGGAGCGCGGAAGAAGAGTTAGTTTTCATAGATAGAAAATGTAGGGGGCTTCACTTGTGACGCCCGCCGAGCCTAAGAGCCGGTCCACTGCGGTCTTTACAAGTGAAGTCCCTACGAGATGGCAGCCTCCATATTAAAACCTAATCGTCAACAACTGCGCCTTACGTTCTCAAAAACCAAAAGCGATGCAAAACAGCAATCACACGCTAGTGTCGCTTAAGATCTATCCTCTCCTTTATAAAGATTTAGCATTCTCCAGAAAATTCAGCCTTGAACCCTTGCAGAGTTATTTCAGCGTAGCGCGTTCCCCTGTAGCATCACTTGCTACTGGGACTCTACTTTCCACATACATGGCTCTCCCTTTCTCCAGAAAAAAAAGCTCCCTCCGCCTGATGAAGGCGGGGATCAATCGCTTGGTCGACACGATCGAAGCGATGAAAGAGAGTGTGACTGGGCCCGACGAGGAGGAAGAGGAAATCGAATACGAATGGGTGGAGTATGAGGTCGACGACGACCACGAACTCGCCGAGGACGAAGTGCTGGCTGAGGACATCCCTTCGGAGCAAGAAGCAGATATCGAAGAAGAGGATGAGGACGATGCCTTACCCGACACCATCGTCAGCGAAGCGGAGAAAGAGCAAGCCGTCATGGCGGCCGAAGCGGCTGAACTGGCCACTTGGCGCGCGGAGCTCGACGCACTGCACAAAGACCGCGAAGAACGGAGTACTTACTTTAAAACATACCTCAGCGATAGCGAAGCTCGCTTCGAGCGCATGTTGGAAGGCACGCGTGCTCAGTTGGCAGGTGAGGACCCACGTTCACGTGAGATTGCCGATGAGGTGGCCAAAGTGGCAGCTGAAGGCGCATTGGCTGCTGAAGCCGCACCTGAGCCAGAGCCTGTTGTGCAACCGGTTGATCTTTCGGAATATCAAAGACCGACCATGGAACTGCTGGACAAGCCAGACATCAGCTCGGTTACTTTGGTCACGCCGGAAGCGCTGGAAGCTCAGAAAAATGCACTGCAGGACGCCATCGACAGCTTCGCCATCGATGCCCACGTCTATGACGCCTTGATTGGCCCGCGCATTACTCAATTCCGCGTGCAGCCAGGGATGGGGGTACGGGTCGAGTCGATCACTGCGCTACAGAAGAATATAGCGTTGGCCTTAGCTACTACCAATATTCGTATGCAGGCGCCGATTCCGGGCGAACCTTTTGTCGGTATCGAAATCGGTAATAGTAATTCGGTGCCAATTTCCTTACGCACCATCTTACAATCGAAGGCTTGGCGCGACTGCGACTACGAAATTCCGTTGGTCATGGGACTGGATATTCAGGGCAAGCCTATCATCACCGACTTAGCCAAAGCACCTCACCTCTTAATTGCGGGCGCCACAGGTAGTGGTAAGTCCGTCAGTATGAGCACGCTAATTCTGAGTATGCTCTACAAATTCAAACCAGATGAGCTGGAACTGGTCTTGATCGACCCCAAGCGGGTGGAATTTGGCCTCTTCCGCCAAGTGCCGCACCTGATCCACTCCGTGGTGGCCGATGCCAAGCCCGCCGTGCAAGTGCTCAAATGGGTGGTCGCCGAAATGGAACGCCGCTACGAAGTGCTGGCGGAAAAGCAGGTGCGTAATATTGCTGGCTACAACCAAAAGGCGGAGGCCGAGGGCTTTAAAAAGATGCCCTTTACTGTCGTGATTATCGACGAGTTGGCCGACCTGATGATGACTTCCAAGGGCGACGCCGAAGGCGCACTGGCTCGGATCGCCCAGCTCTCGCGCGCCGTCGGTATCCATACCATCGTGGCCACCCAACGCCCGAGTGTGAACGTCATTACGGGTATCATTAAGGCCAATTATCCGACGCGCATCGCTTTCCAAGTCTCTTCCAATGTGGACTCGCGAACGATCCTGGACTGCAAGGGCGCGGAAAGCCTGTTGGGCCGTGGTGACTTCCTCTTCAACCCGCCCGGCATCGCGCGCTTGATTCGTATCCAGAGCCCAATGGTCGAGGACCATGAAATCATCAAAGTGGTGGAACACATTTCCGGCCAGCGCCTACCTGAGTTCCGCGTCGATCTCAGCAGCGTCGCGCCCATCGACCAAGCCGGCACCCAGATCGGGATCGATGGCATTGAGGGCGAAGACGATGAAGCGCTCCTAAAGAAAGCCATGCTCACCGTCGCCGAAAGCCAAAAGGCCAGCACCAGCTTCCTCCAACGTCGCCTGCGTATCGGCTACAACCGTGCGGCGCTACTGATGGAAGAGCTGGAAGACCGCATGCATGTCGGCCCACAAAATGGCTCCACGCCGCGTGAGGTCTTCATCACCCCAGAGGAGGTCGAATGGTGCAAACAATAGAAACCTGTGAAGATTTGGTGGCTCAGATCGACGACCTAGGCGTCGAGGCCACTGTGCGGGCGCATCGCAAGCCGCCCTTGCTCACGCGTATCTTGCGCGATCTCTATGACCTCTATCATGATCAAGACGTCTACCTCAGCTTTCTTGCGCACTACCCGCTCATTCCTTCCGATCTGGCCGAGCAGATCGCCAGCACCCTCGACCCCAGCAAAGTCGACATCGCGATTGGCTTAGCAGGTAATCCTCGCTGCCCACAGCAGTCGCTACAGCGGCTTACTAAGCATTCCGAAGTGGCCGTGCGCCATGCGCTGGCTGCGAACCCGAATCTCACACCGAAAGAGTTTCAAGCCCTAGTCGAGGACGAGAACGAGTTCGTACGCGCCACTTTAGCGCAAAATTCTGCACTGCCCAATCCTTTGCAATTCATTTTAGCTGACGATCGCTCCAGTGCGGTACGTATCGCCCTCAGTGATCGTAAAAACCTAGATACCGACGTCGCCATTCACCTCGCCAACAGCGATGATACCCTGGTCAGTGCCGCGACCATCTTAAGCTATACTCTCGACGAAGAAGTGCTGCAACTCTGGGCCGATCAAAACAAACAGCATCAACAGCTGCTACTACTTAAGCGTAGTCAAGCACTGCCTGCAGCCGTGCATGCAGCCTTGCGTGTCTCGCCGCATTCTTTTGTCTGTCGCACAGCACTGAAAGAAAGCGAACTTTCTGGGCCTGAGATGCTCTATCTGCTCGAGTCAGAAGACACTCGTGACCGGATTTTCTTAGCTGAACAGCCACATTTGCCTGCGAGTATTCAACGACTACTCGCACAAGATGCCTCACCACGCGTGCGTCGACGTCTCGCAGGTAACCGCGCTATCCACGAATCGATCGCACTTCACATCGCGGCCTCCAACGATCTCAATGCCATTCGTACGCTTACGAAAAACCCCGCTACCAGTGACGCCACATTGCGAGAGCTCTGTCAGCACCCAGACGACGACATCGCTTTGCTGGTCGCTTACCGAGATGATTTAGCAGAAGAACATTACGATCTATTGATCAATCATCGCGAATCCCTGACCGTTGCCGAGCATTTGGCATATCAGGAAATTGGATTCAGCAAATTAAGCGAAGTGGTTGCCCAGCAACTCGCAAAGCATCCAGCTCCGAGCATACGTGCCTTTGCCGCTCGTGCCGCGAAACTCAACGATAGCATCCGCAGCTTACTGATTAAAGATCCAAGCCCTCAAGTGCGCCTTAAGCTCGCCAGCAATCCCAGTCTGAGCGAAGGTCAACTACGCGCTTTGCAGCAAGACCCTGACCGCAAAGTCGTCTTTGCGGCGGAAGAAAACTTTGCCCAACGCATCCGTCAGCAACAACGTGAACAAGCGCAAGCCGACACTCACGAATCTGGAGCAAGATATCAGAGAAGCTCGCAAGTAGAACGGCCTCGCAAAGGCGCCCTGTTTAATAAGATCGCCAATTTCTTTAACGATTAATTTTTAACCAATATAAATATGGCCAAAAAACCACAAAAGCTCATCCCTTTGACGATGACCGAGATCATTCTCCGCGGTGACGCAGAGACGATCCGTCAGGCGCTCGAAGCCCGCATCCAAATCGACACCTTGCTCGAAGAACGCGAAGCTGCTTATCAACGCATCGCTGAACTCGAAACTCAAGTCTGCGACATTGTGGGTGAAGACGGTGTCTTTCCATTCCCAGAACCACCGATGCCGGTGGCAACCTTTACTGCATCGACTTCACCGGCTAAGAAGAAAGCGACACCTAAGCCAGCTCCAGCAGTGAAAAAGGAAGAAGACAAAGCAGTCCTCGCCCCAGCGACCGACGCAGCCGACAAGTCCGACGACGCCTCCAGCGACGCGCCAGACGAGTCCAAGACAGACGACGCGTAAGCGTTCGCCCAAATGTCGGCTTCTTCTGAAGAGCTTATCGCCATCAACAGCCTCCTGATCGAACGGGAGGCTGAGCTTGCGCGTGTGTACGCCACAGAGAGCCGAATCAATCAACTACTCGGCGCTGACTACCCCTTTGAAGCACCCGGTGTGACACTGCCTTCGAGCATTAAGAGGAAGAAGCCCACAAAGGCAAAGAAGGTTAAAGCTAAGGCCGCCGTGATTAAACCGCGCCGCTTGGATACAGGCGAAGCCGCCTATCGGATAACCTGGACCGAAAGAGGGCAAAGCACTCAGCAAAACGCCGCTGACTTAAAGCATCTCAATGCCCTGCTCAAAGAGCCACTGCCCAGCATGAAACTGCTCAAAGTCCAAACCATAGATATTGCCGGAGCCCCAGTAGAAACACTCTACGACGCGACTTTCTAGCATTGGTTAAGCTAGGGACGCGACTTGTCACGCCCGCCGATTTACAGGCACAGATCCTACGCAGTCACGACAAGCCAGAAAAGAACGAGCCGTACAAAGACATCCCCCCACACTAAACCTTATCCTGCAGCCCGCTCCCAGCTAGTTTCGCACGGCCCTGGATACGCTCCAGCACTTCTCCGATCAAATACAACGAGCCCGTCAGCACCACTGTGTCGCCCGGCTCTCCAATGGCACAACGCCCCGGAGTAGGGAAAAGGGCCGTAAGGTCCGTTTCCACCGCATCGCGCTCAAGACAGCTCTTTAAAAAAGCAGTAGGCGTCGCCCGTTCTTGTTGAGCTGCCACCAAATACAATTCATCCGCATAACGGCCGACCACTGACATTAAACTACGGGCACGATCTTCGCCCAATGTGCCAGCGATCATGATCGGCTCACGCCCATCAGCCTTGACCAACTTAGCCAAGTTTTCCTCCAGCGCAGCCACGCCTTCAGGGTTATGTGAGGCATCTAGGATCAATTGCCGCCCATCCACCTCGAGCACCTGCCAGCGCCCCGCCCAATCTACATGCGAGAGCGCCTGCGTCGATTGTAGCGGAAACTGCTCCGCCAGGATCTCCGTCGCATAGACCGCCAAGGCCGCATTCCAACGCTGAAAACTGCCCGCAAGATTTGTGCAGGGCAGGGTAGACCCCTCCGGGAAACGATCCGTCAATGCATAAAACGGACAACCACGCTCTTCAGCCACCTGACGAACGACAGCTTCCGCCTCCGCAGGTAATTTGCCCATCAACACCGGCTTGCCGGCCTTAATAATGCCCGCCTTTTCACCCGCAATCGCCGCCAGCGTATCGCCCAACATTTCTGTATGGTCCAAGCTGATCGTTGTGATAATCGACAGTGCAGGATCCACCACATTTGTAGCGTCCAAACGACCACCGAGGCCCGTTTCAATGATCCCAATGTCCACAGCTTCCGTCGCAAATCGCTGAAAAGCCATTGCCGCCACAAATTCAAAAAAAGTCGGATGTAGCTCCGGGTCATCCCGCCCCAGTTCCGCAGCGATCGGCTTTAACTGCTCCGTATAGCGCACAATTTCAGCCTCCGAAAGAATCTGCCGATTCACCTGCGCCCGCTCGCCCAAATGCACCAAGTGCGGCGAACTAAAAAACCCCGTGCGATAACCATTATCCCGATAAAGCGCCTCCAGCATCGCACACACCGAGCCCTTACCATTGGTCCCCGCCACATGAATCACCGGGAATTGCCGCTCCGGGTGGCCCAGCGCCTCCACCAAAAGCCGCATCCGATCAATTCCATACTTAGAACCACGATTCTTCAGCGCATAGAGATAGTCGAGGGTGTTGGTGTATTGAGACATAAAACGTAGGGGCGCGACTTGTCACGCCCGCGTCTAAAAGCTGCTGTTGCTCGGCGGGCGTGACTAATCACGCCCCTACAAACCCTACGCCGACTTCTTAGAGCCGTAGAGCGCCTTAATTAAATTGATCATACGGTCGCGCATTTCACCACGAGGAATGATCAAATCGACCAAACCATGCTCGAGTAAAAACTCAGATGTTTGAAAGCCAGCCGGCAAATCCTGCTGCGTGGTTTCCTTAATCACACGCGGACCCGCAAAACCAATCAACGCTTCGGGTTCCGCGATAATCACATCCCCCAACGATGCGTAACTAGCCATCACACCCGCCATCGTCGGATTCGTCAAAATTGAGAAATAAGGAAGTCCCGCCTCACTTAACTTCGCAAGCGCAGCACTAGTCTTTGCCAATTGCATTAAACTTAAAATCCCCTCCTGCATACGAGCGCCCCCCGAAGCGGAAACGATAATGACAGGACACTTCTTTTCCACGCCACGCTCAATCGCGCGCGTGATTTTCTCACCCGCTGCCGAACCCAAGCTAGCCGCCATAAAGCGGAAATCCATCACCGCGATACTCACCGGCATGCCCCCCATTGTGCCCATGCCAGAAATGACCGTGTCCGTCTCCTTCGTCTTATCCTGATTCTGTTTCAACTTTTCAGGATACGAAGAAGTCGCGTTAAATTCCAAAGGATCCAGCGAATGCACCCCCATGTCCATCTCTTCGAAAGTCCCCTCATCCAGCATAGAAGCGATACGATCACGTGCTTTAAGTGGGAAGTGGTAGCCACTGCTTGGCACCACCATCAAATTTTCCTTCAATACACGGTTGTAAATGATCTCGCCCGTCTTCGGGCATTTCGTCCAAAGATCCTTAGGGATGTCCTTTTTCTTAACGGTGACGGTCGAGTACTGAGGTTTTCCAAAGAGTGCCATAAGAGAAGTAGGAGTTAAAAATTAAGAATTAAGAGTTAGTAAATAGACTATCCGTGTCCGAGAGTCGCGACTTTGATTGAATCAACACCTGCCCCGCGAAGGACGGCGGCACAAGCATTAAGCGTCGACCCCGTAGTGAACACGTCATCGATCAGAATATATGTTTGATTCGGAATTACAACCGCATCGGTTACCAAAGCAAAGGCATTTTTTACATTTTGGTGACGGTCACTCCGACTCAGGCGCGTTTGCGTCTGAGTATAGAGCCTTCGGAGCAACATATTTTGCACCTCAAGCGCCTCCGTCGCCTGCAACAAAGCCTCCGCAATCACACGACTCTGATTAAAGCCCCGCTCCCGTTCTTTCGTAGCGTGCAAGGGCACTGGGACCAAGATCGCCCCCTTAAAGTAGTCCCGATAGTAAGGCGCGGACGCGATCATCGTCTGCACATCCTGCAGCACATAAAAACCAGACTTATATTTAAGTTCATGAATCAGTGAGCGCGCCGGCCCCTTCGCCAAAAACAAAGTCTTCCCCTGTTCAAACAGCGGGTTCAACTCCACACAATGCGGACAAGTCCGTGGCCCCGCCAGCATGCCAAAGAAAGGGTAGCCACAAGTCGTGCAAGTCGGCGGCTTAGAGAGAAAGAGCTCCCGGCTACAATCCCGGCAAAGAAACTGATAGTCCGAATCCTCCACCGCATCGCCACAATGCACACAACTACGCGGGAAAAACACATCCAGCATCTGCCGCCCTAAGGGAATTCGTGACATATCCCCAATCTAAGCAAAACCCTCTCATCGTCAAGCTCTCCCAGAACGGTGTCCAAGTTGTCTGCGATCCGAGTGGTGATGCAATGGGTTTGGTAATGCGTGGATATAGGTGACTGAGGTCGATTTTGCGGAACTGACTTTGACATAAAATCTGCTTAAAACGCATAATAATGCGGTCTCAG
>NZ_JARXIC010000110.1 GCF_031127905.1 Thalassobacterium sedimentorum
AGGCAGAAACATCACTCGCTCCGATGGTCAATAATTCAACTGCAACATCGCCAGTCGCTTCATTCAAATAGACTGGAACTGTCGCTTCAGACTTCACGAAGGCGAAACCACCGGTGAGTGCCACAAACCCATAAACATCAATATCAACATCGCCGCTCACTTCCAACAATGCACCACGCGAGCCGTCTAGATCAAGGTCGTGACTGCTGCTAGGCCCAATCTGAACTGCTAAAGGATTTGCAGAGAAATCAGCAATTTCGGTATCGTCCGAAGCTTGATTAATTGAGACCGACAAGCTGCTCCCCGCAACGCTCAGCCCGTCAACACCGACAAATTCGAAGCGACTCGCAGTGGCCTGAAGTGTCGTCCAGCTGCGAGTTGCATCTGATTGATCGCTGAAGAGACCAAGTGCGAAGTCCAGTTCATCCAATGCAAAACCAAGTGCGTCAGTCGTGCCACCAGCCAAACCAGCAAAAGCAGAAACGTTGCTGCCACCGAGTGTCAACTGATCCACTGACACCTCAGTCGCATCGGCATCACTTAAAGTAATCGTGCCCTCGCTCTTACTCAGGGCGAATCCTCCACTGACTTGGAAGAACTCATATACGGCAACTGTGAGATTTCCCGATGCGGTAATAAGTGCACCATCCGCGCCATCCATATCAAAGATCACGGCGTCCGCCTCATTTGGACCAGTTGCAACAGTCAAGTCTGTCGCAGCGGCACTGAAGTCTATGACCTGGCCACTCTCATCGGCCTGATTGATTGCAATCGATAATGTATCCGCACCAAT
>NZ_JARXIC010000111.1 GCF_031127905.1 Thalassobacterium sedimentorum
GATATGCAAAAGAAAGAACGAATCCAATTTGGATGATTCCAGCCTTGCGCTAACGTGTTAAAAAAGAGAATCTATAAAAATGGAATGATGAGTGGTTCACATTCGAGCCCTCACCCTAAAAAAAATAGAATGAAGCCGATAGATCAGAGCGGAATCCACCTGACCAAGGGCGGAAGCATATCCAGACGCACCTATCAACTCATTTCGCGCTCCAGGCTTCGCTCTTCGAGCTACGCCCGGCAAGCCGCGCTACACTCGTGATAGTGCTCCACGTTGTGCAAAAATACAGATACCAAAAATGAAACTTACCAAAATAGATCACGATGCCGCTCAAGATATAATGAAATTGTCACTAGAAGGAAGCTCTAGGGCGTTCTATAGTTTCATGAGCGAATTAAGTGATCAAATCTCTAAGTTGGAATCTGAATGTCATGAGAGGAAATATGAAAGAAGAAAAAAGAGAATCGAATCAATTTTAAGTCGGCAAGATTCACATGAAAACCGAGCCCTTCTTCGTGATCTAATAGAAGTCTTGGAGGTCTTTGAAGAAACTGGACCGTCTGATGCTGCTTCGATTCTCACATCATCCCTAGCGAAAACTCAAAAACCATTTTGGGAGTCTGTAAAAGGCGAATTTTGCTACATAACAAACCCCGAAGTTCTTCGAAGCTAGGAAAATAAAAAGCACAACTCTGAAGTTACCAATTAGCGAAGCCTAATAGGTAACTATAGGTTGGACAAACCCGCGTAGGATTAAAGGGGGCGTTCGACGACTCTAGTGC
>NZ_JARXIC010000112.1 GCF_031127905.1 Thalassobacterium sedimentorum
TCCCCTTAACATTATCCAGTAAACGCTTAATTTCCCCTCTGGAATACACCACCGGATAGTATTTGCGTGGATTTGCTTTCACATAATCGCTAAAATCTCCCAGTTCCATCTTACGCACCTCGCGCAGGAAAAAGACACCCGCGTTTAAGGCCTGCCGCTGCGTCCCCGCCGCCACGCCTTCCTCCACCGCAAGATAACTCAAAAAACGCTTCAAGTCTTCCTCCGCGAAAGCCTCCAACCCATCCTTGCTTCCAAGGAAACGCTCCATCCTCCGAATCCAGCCCAGATAGGCCTCTTCCGTGCGGTAGGCCATCTGCCGCACCCGCATCAAACGCACCGTCTCCTCAAACCACGGATCCATCGGCACCTTCGCCTGCATCTGCGCCACCGTGTAGGCATAGTGCTGCCGCCCGTCCTCGTAGCCTTCCTCCACCATCGGTGCTTCGTCATCTTCCTGCATCCCGCTCCGGGGGCTGTCGTCGGTCGCCCCGGCCAACACCTTACCCTCTGCGCAGCTCTCAATCTTTTTCGCCGCCTTGTGCCGCCGAGACGGCGCCTTCCGGAAAAACCAGTTCAGCCCTTGGCGCCACTGCTCGACTTGCCAGTCCTGCGGTCGGCGCGTCTCAATCAAATGTTTTAGGAACATCCGCGCCGAGTCCTTCGACGCAGCCATATGCTCCCGCTTCAAATGACCAAGGAACCAGTTGATGATGACACGATGACGATCACGCACCTTGTCCGGCAAATCCGCTGCCTTCAGGGCGTCCGACCAGTTAGG
>NZ_JARXIC010000113.1 GCF_031127905.1 Thalassobacterium sedimentorum
TGGCGATCGGCTTGAGTTCCTAGTTTGCGGTTTGCCATGCAATGAACATGACCACTCCATCGGAATGCGCAATATTTATGTTAAAAGGTATAATATATCTTTTGTAACCTCGGTTCTAGGAACCGGGGCGATGCCGATCGCTCCCCGAAACAAAGTTTCGAGGCTACGCAAAGGCCAAGCTTATAGATCATATATTCTTAGAAGCGGAACTATAAAGACATGGCGTGTCCGCTCGCGGACGCCGGGCCTCAAAGACTTGCATGCGTTTCACCAAGGCCGCCGCGAGCGGCGACGCCACAAAAAAGCTCCCCACTCCCGACTTCCAACTGCGCGCACAGCGCCCCCCCTGATTCGATCATATTATGACCACCCCAGGCCACCTTTATGCTTTACGATACCCTTATCGAGCGCGTATTGCATAAGTTGCGCAACGCTCTTTAGATTCAACTTATTCATGATATTTAGTCGATGGCGACGAACCGTAAAGGGACTGATATCCAATTCTTGGCCTATGGCTTCGTCCGTCTCGCACTTAGACAAAAGACGTAACACTACCATCTCGCGATCTGACAAAACCTTATAATAGGCATCTGGATCCTCAGCAATTCGATCCATCACTGTTCGAACTGCTGCAGACATATAAATTCGCCCCTGTAGAACTCTGAAGTTACCAATTAGCGAAGCCTAATAGGTAACTATAGGTTGGACAAACCCGCGTAGGATTAAAGGGGGCGTTCGACGACTCTAGTG
>NZ_JARXIC010000114.1 GCF_031127905.1 Thalassobacterium sedimentorum
ACTACAGGTTCGGACCAGGGGAAAAGCGTTTACCCTTCCAAGATCTGCCACCTCAAATTGCCCGGAAACCGTCCCAGCTGTCCCTGCCGTCCCCGGTGGGTTGTTGGAATTTCGAATTTGAAGCAATATGGGGAGACAAATGCAACCTATGGGCTGAGTCATGAAATTTTGGCGTAATCAGCCTTCAAAATACAAATGGAGCGAACTGACCGAACTCATGGGAAAATTCCGCCGAGGCAGTCTCCAAGAGCTGCTATGCTGGGGATGACAATGCCGATTTACTGCTGCCGTAAAATGCAACCTCTTCCGGATCGGTCCCAATCGGGTATTTTTCCGAACGCATGCACAGACCTGCTATAATTAAATGCAACTGCCTGACAAAACCGAAGCAGAGCCCGATTTTCGCAGCAGCAAGAGTTTCAAAACACCTAAATCTCCCAATCAACCAAATTCCGTGTAACAGGTAACATGCACTCAAAATTAAAATCCATACATCTATTGGCCGCGACCCTGATGCTTGTTGTTACACCATTCTTAACGACCTGCGTGCCGAAGGAGCCTGATCCTCCGCCCGTAGTCATCGAAAACCATTATCACATCAATGTCTCGGGGCAGGGGCACTTCCTGGAGGTCGGCAGCGGTAATACCGACATTCGGGTGTCGAACAGGTCCGGAATGGATGAG
>NZ_JARXIC010000115.1 GCF_031127905.1 Thalassobacterium sedimentorum
ATGAAAACATACCCTATGAAAACTAAACGAAGTAAAATACTAGTCGGCGCATTTGTCGCCACCTTCGCGGTGCCCGTCGTATCATCTGCTGCGAGTATCACATATAATCCGGAATTCAATCTTGATGATGATGCCGTCTCGAATCCATACGGCATTTCAGCGAACACGGTTACTCTAGTTGAGTCAGCAATTAGCGATGGCACGACATCTACCAGCTATTCGTTCTCGGATGCAACTACCGGGCTCGCATTTAGCTTTGAGCTGATCTACAGTGGCACCGTAAATCAGTCAGGTGGCACGCGACTTCAACTGTTCCCGACGGAGTCTGTTGCGATTGCCTTTGGTAGCATCACTATAGATACTAGTGGGTATATCGATGGAACAATTGGAGGCATCACCGGGCCTGTTAGCGCCAGCGTCACGTCTGCTGGATTCACTTATTTTTTAGCTGAAAGTTTCACAGATTCAATTCTTACGGTAAATAACGGTTCATCGGACGTCGTTTACTACACTGCTGGTGAGAGCAGTGGAACATCGCCTTCAGGGATTGAGTTACTCGCAGAGAACCAAGATATTATATTGGCGGGAGTTACGGATAATCTCATCACCTTTACGGCAACGTATGATGCGAATGGGGCGATTCGTCTAAGTGAACTTGGCAGTTCGATTGTATTTGAGGTGAC
>NZ_JARXIC010000116.1 GCF_031127905.1 Thalassobacterium sedimentorum
AAACCTCTCACACGCAGATTCCTCTAACAGCGTTGTAAGATAAGCGGTCCATCAGCGGCAATAAGCGGTTAAAAAAACATCAGAGTCAGCCCACTCGCACGCAGAGCCGACTGCGTCGGAAACCGCTTATCACCCCTTATCACACGCTTATAATAAAATCTCTCACACACAGATTCCTCTAACAGCGTTGTAAGATAAGCGGTCCATTAGCGGTGATAAGCGGTTAAAATCACAGCAGAGTCAGCTCGCTCATCGGTATTGTCAGATGCATATGAAACTGCTGAGCTAATTTCATGGAAAAGGAAAATACAGAGTATATGGGTAAAGAGGGCTATGCTCTGATGGGAGCTGCCTTTGAGGTGCATCGTGAACTAAATGGTGGGCTCGCAGAAGAGATCTACCAAGAAAGCCTCGAATGGGAATTGGGCTTAAGGGAGATCCCATTCCAAGCAAAGTCAGAGCTTGAGGTGTTTTACAAAGGACACTTGTTAAACAAACGTTATATTCCGGACCTTCATGTCTACACGGAACTCATCACTGAACTCAAGGCTGTTAAAGATCTTACATCGGATCACGAGCAGCAGTTGCTTAACTATATGCACATTACAAAGAAGGCAGTCGGGTATTTAATTAACTTTGGCCCGATGAAGCAGTTGCAATGGAAACGTTATATTC
>NZ_JARXIC010000117.1 GCF_031127905.1 Thalassobacterium sedimentorum
CGTTATGCTAAAAAAATTCTCACTATCATATCCACAATGATTATCTTGGCATTCTGCTCAGATGAACGCTCAAATAATACAAATTCCAATAACCCATCAGAATCAAACAACATGCCCGATAAAGAAGCAACTGCGATAACACCTTTCCTGATGTTCACAGGAAAGGCTGAAGAAGCCATGGATCTTTACGTCACACTGTTCCCCAATGCAGAGATCAAAGAAATCACTCGATGGAGTGAGGGAGAACAAGGTGATGTAGGATCAATCAAGACTGCAACATTCTCGCTGAATGGTCAGAAAGTGATGTGCACAGATAGTCCTCCAGTGCATGATTTCACTTTTACTCCTTCCATTTCACTCTACGTTACATGTGCTAGCGAAAGTGATTTTGACAAGTATTGTGAAGCTCTCTCCAAGGATGGCAAATTTCTCATGCCACCCGATAATTATGGTTTCAGCTCCAAATTCACTTGGGTTCAAGATCGGTATGGAGTTTCATGGCAACTTAATCTTCCTTAGGAACCATATTCCAGACTAACAACGGGCATAACAAGTCGCAGCAGACCAACCCGCTACGGCGCCTTTTTTGCTAAGTTTTCACACAACTATAACCATTAACTCAGTAGCTATGCTCGCCCTCCCGTAGTGGGTGGCTGTGCTATGACGA
>NZ_JARXIC010000118.1 GCF_031127905.1 Thalassobacterium sedimentorum
AATGCCTAAAACTACTAACCCGAAGGAGCCTATCCAGACGCACTAGCCAATGCCTTTCGCGCTCCGCGCTACAGGCATCGGCTATGCTCCACGATCTACCGAATAAAAATGAAAACTAAAGGAAGAATCAAACCCAGCAAGCCAGCAGCCTTTGGACAAATGCTCGGATGTGGAGTTTTCGCCATTATTGGTCTCACAGTGATTATTCCTATGATCGAAAAAGAAGGAGGTCCGATGTGGATTGGAGTCCTCTGGACATTTGGAACAGCGATAGGGGCAGTTTTTGGAGCCTATAACTTTTTCTCGGAAGAAGGAATAGCGACTGAAGAATTCAGCTACACATCAGAAACACCGAAGTCGGAGCCAAGCATCGAAAGTCGACTCAGAAAACTAGATGAATTAAAGTCCAAAAAACTAATCAATGACCATGAATATGAGTCGAAGCGTTCGGAGCTGTTAAACCAACTCTGAGCAGATCCAGGCAGTAGTGGACAACTCCGTTCGTGCCTCACTCCGTGCCACACTTTGACGTTCACCGAAATAAAATGAGCAAAGCATATAAGGCACTTTTGGCATTAAAACGGAATTTCTATGGAACGATAATCCTCGGACTTCTGCTACCTGTTTGCGCATCGGAGATGCTTGAAACAGATCCTAAAACAGCTG
>NZ_JARXIC010000119.1 GCF_031127905.1 Thalassobacterium sedimentorum
GCGCTCGACTGCTGCAACGCTGCGCGATCTAGCCCGGGCGGTGAACAATTATCCTTGGGTTGCACCCCTGCGGATAAACATTCCCCCTTTGCCCGATAGTCAGTTTGCAAATGGTCGCAAACGAATGGCGAATCCGCTGCCAGCTCCTTAGCCATTCGATAGCTCTTTCACTAAGGGCGCTGCCCTGACGCACTCCAAAGTAAAACTTACAGTCTACCGAGGCTCCGCACTACGCTGGTGCGCCCGAAGCATAACGAACCGGCTCATTTTCATCCGAAATTCCAACAAGGCTCTGCGTACTCAAATGCAACATATCAACGCCTGCTAGCGGACTTCCTACTGAAGACGACCAATGTGAAAGCGACAGTGGCCGCGAGCAGTCCATAAAATGATGGCTCTGGAACTAAAGCTACCCACGCTGCTGCGGCCGAGGGATCTGTTTCAGACCATTGGGCTGAAACTTCATTAATACGTAAGTTACGGCTTTCTTCATCAACAATACTCTCAGTCCACATCGCTGGAATTCTTTCTGGCAATTGCTCATTAAGAGCTCGGAGGCTCTCTGCAAGCTCCCGAATGGCTTGTTGAAACCTCAACTCTTCATAAGTT
>NZ_JARXIC010000011.1 GCF_031127905.1 Thalassobacterium sedimentorum
ACTTATTAGATCCTTTTCATTCAAAGTACAGATATTGTTGCTGGCTTATCATATTTTTAATATGCAATGGCATTGTGACAAGTCGCGCCCCTACCATCTCAGTTAGTATTCACGAAAATTAACGTAATTAACGGTTCAAAATCGCCGAATCCCAGTCTTCCTCGAGCACGTATTGCAGTGCCACCGACAAAAAATAGCTCAGAAAAATAAGATGCCTCTTATCTCCCTGAGCTATTTTGCCAGACCGACGGAGGGTCCGTCTTTAACTGATCAGCGCCTCAGCGGGAGGCGCGAACTTGGTCAAATTGATGCCGACGACCGCAGACTTGTATTCCTCAATATTTGGCGTGCGGCCAAGGATTGCGGAAAGCACAACGACGGGAGTGGAGGCCAATAAAGACTCACCTTTTTTACGATCGGAATCTTCCACCACGCGTCCTTGGAACAGACGGGTGGATGTAGCCATCACGGTATCGCCACGAGCCGCTTTTTCCTGATTACCCATGCACAGGTTACAGCCAGGACGCTCGAGATACATCATGTTTTCGTATTCAGTGCGTGCCGCGCCCTTCGGTGCGTCGTCGTCGAACTCGAAACCGGAGTATTTCTGCAACATCTCCCAATCACCTTCAGCCTTCAGCTCGTCGATGATGTTGTAAGTCGGCGCAGCCACCACGAGGGGCGCCTGGAACTTCACTTCACCTTGTTGCGCTTCGAGATTCTTGAGCATTTGAGAAACAATCTTCAAGTCGCCCTTGTGCACCATGCAGGAGCCGACGAATCCGAGATCAACGGACTTCTCTCCCTGATAGTAAGAGAGCTCGCGAATAATATCGTGGGTGTAGCGCTTCGAAATGTCCTCGTTGTTGACGTCCGGGTCCGCGATCATCGGCTCGACGATGGCGTCGAGGTCGACTACGAATTCGGCCGAATACTTGGCATTGGCATCGGGCATCAGTGCGGGCTTGGCACCGGAGCGAATGTCGGCAATACGCTGATTGGCAATATCGATCAGGCCTTGCAGCACCTTCGAATCATTGTCCATGCCCTTCTCGATCATGATCTGGATACGGCTCTTCGCGATTTCCAGTGATTCGATCAGTGTCTCGTCCTGGGAAATGCAAATGGAGGCCTTGGCCTTCATCTCTGCAGTCCAGTCCGTAAATGTGAAGGCTTGGTCAGCGGGCAGCGTGCCAATGTGCACTTCGATCACGCGACCTTGGAAGACGTTCTCCCCAAACTTCTTAAGCATTTGAATTTGCGTGGCGTGCACCACGTCGCGGAAGTCCATATGCTCCTTCAGCTCACCCTTGAAAGTCACTTTAACGGACTCAGGGATCGGCATGGTGGCTTCACCCGTAGCCAAAGCCAGCGCCACGGTGCCCGAGTCGGCTCCGAAAGCGACGCCCTTGGACATACGCGTGTGCGAGTCGCCGCCGATAATGATCGCCCATTCATCCACAGTCAGGTCGTTCAAGACCTTGTGGATCACGTCGGTCATGGCATGGTATTCGCCCTTTGGATCACGTGCAGTGATCAGCCCGAACTTATTCATGAACTCCATCAAACGTGGGATATTGGCCTGTGCCTTCTTATCCCACACCGATGCAGTGTGACAGCCGGATTGGTAACCGGCATCCACGGTCGGAGAGATGACTGTGGCCGCCATTGATTCCAACTCCTGCGAAGTCATCAGCCCGGTCGTATCTTGCGAGCCGACGATATTGGCGCGCACCCGAACGTCCGAGCCCGCGTGCAAGACAGCACCTTCAGACACACCAACGGCATTCTTATTAAAAATCTTCTCCACTGCAGTCAGGCCCTGGCCTGCATGCGAAATTTCCTTGGAAGGCGCGAAGGCCGACTCCAACTCAACGCCCAGAGTTTGAGCCGCGAAGCTCTGTAGCTTTTTACCGAAAACGACCGCGTAAGAACCGCCCGCCTTCATAAACTCCAGCTTCTGTGGTGTAAACGAAGCCGTGAGATCGACCAACTCTTGCTCACCATTGTAGAGCTTCTTTTCCTTGGTGTTGATTGTCAGCACTGTGCCAGTTGCGACAGAGTAGACTTCCTCCAGCACGGGATCACCGCTCTCGTTCAAGACCGGCTGGCCCTCGGCATCCAATTTCTTGCGCCAGTTCTTCAGGTCAATCCCGATGCCTCCGGTCACATCCACGGTGGTCAGGAAAATCGGCGAAATCCCATTCGTGCCCGCAACAATCGGAGCAATATTCACAAAAGGAATGTAAGGGCTAGCGGGTTTACCGGTCCACAGAGCTACATTATTGACGCCCGACATACGCGAGGAGCCCACGCCCATAGTGCCCTTTTCGGCAATCAACATCACACGCTTATCAGGATGCTGCGCCTGCAGGCCTTGGATTTCAATCTGCGCCTCTTCGGAAATCATGCACTTACCATGCAGCTCACGATCCGAGCGCGAGTGCGCCTGATTGCCCGGGGACAACAAGTCAGTTGAAATATCGCCTTCGCCAGCGATGTAAGTGACCACTTTAATTTCTTCGTCCACCGGAGGCAACTTGGTAAAGAACTCCGCCTTGGCATAGCTCTCAAATAGCTCCTTAGCGGTGGCATTGCCTGCCTGATACGCGGCCACCAAGCGATCTGTGTCCGCCTCGTAGAGAAAAACCTGAGTCTTCAAGACCGCAGCAGCCTGTGCGGCGACCGCGGCATCCTCACCCAGTGCGAGGTCCAAGAGCACCTTGATCGAAGGGCCCCCCTTCATGTGCGATAAGAGCTCCAAGGCAAACTCGGGAGTAATTTCCTCCACCACAGACTCCCCTAGAATGATCTCTTTCAAAAATTGCGCCTTCACCGTGGCCGCACTGGTGGTGCCCGGTAATACGTTATAAATGAAGAAATGCAGCGAATCCTTCCTGTACTCGTTATCGAGATCTTTAATCTGCTCGATTATGACAGCGAGCAATTCGCCATTATCAATCGGTTTCGGGCTCAGCCCTTGACCTTTACGTTCTTCAATCTCTTTGGTGTATTCTAGGTAAGTATTCATATCTTCAGCTAGAACACAAGGTCTGGCCTCGCCTAGGGATTTCAAGAAGATTTTACGAAATATTACATCCTCTCGATTGATTGTTGATTATTAACTTCACAGTGCTAGCCTGTCCTGCCAGCTTTCCAGCATAATTTTCTCCCGACACCTTTCACACCTTACCAGCCCACGCTCTATATGAGTGATCCACAACCACCCACCTTTCTCGTTAGCGCTTACTCCGACCCTGTCGTAGTCAAGATCAACGGCAAAGCGAATTACCTGAATTGTAATTCATTCCGTGAGTTTATCGAAACAATTCTCGCATCGGGAAGTCGTCATATCTTCATTGATTTCGAAGCATGCAAAGGGATGGATAGCACCTTTTTAGGCATTTTAGCAGGCACTGCAATCGAGTTACGCAAGCTCACGCCCAAAGGCGAACTTGTCGTCGGCAAGCTTGGAGAGCGCAATTACGAATTAATCTGCAATCTTGGCCTACAAAACCTACTCACAGTCTCCGAAAGCGAGGGTAACACTGCAGACAACTTTGCGGCACTTAAGAATCAAGAAGTTTCCGATGCAAAAAACATACTAAAAGCCCACGAAAACCTAACCGAGGCCGACAAAGAAAACGTAGCCAAATTTCAAGACGTCATCGCGTTTCTGCGCAATCAAGTCGAGAAGCAGGACAAAGATTAAAGCACACGCCGATCCTAATCAGGAGACGAACAAGGAGACGCACCTCATTAAGCCCCAGCCATGCTGACCTTCATACTTGGATTAATCGCTGGAGCCCTGGCACTATGGCTGCCCTACACAGCGAAGCGCAAACAAATCAAAATTCTCGACGAAGATAAGCAACTGCTTCGGCAAGAGAAGCAAATCGTCGTAGAGTTCATGCACAACATGGTCGAGGCTGTAGCCGAAGGCAGCGATCGTGAAGCGATGTTTCAACGTATCATTCATGCCGCAATTCTAAGTACGGGGGCAATGAGTGCCTGCATTTTTGAGAAACGTCCGAACGACACCTTAAAGGGCATCGCAGTCGAGGGCCTCTTTCCACCGCAACGCAAGCTGCCCAAGTCTGTCACTAGTAAACTAACCACCCGCACCCAGTTCCTAGAAAGTATACTCAAATCCGAAACCTATAAAATGGGCGAAGGTCTGATTGGACAAGTCGCCAAATCGCACCGGGCCTTGCTAATTGCAGATGCCCAAAATGACCCACGGATTATACAACACGATGACCCCTCCCTGCAGGTGCGCTCCTTCATCGTGGCCCCCGTACTCTTTCAAGGCGAACTCATCGCAGTGCTCGCAGTTGCCAACCCCTCGGACGGACTCGCGTTTACAGAAACGGATTTCTCCTTGGTCGAATCTCTGGCCGAACAAGTAGGACTCGCGGTACATAACAGCGACGCAATGCAGTTGCAAATCGACAAAAATAAACTCGATACCGACATCGAAC
The DNA here is from genome assembly GCF_031127905.1 of Thalassobacterium sedimentorum. GTDB lineage: Bacteria > Verrucomicrobiota > Verrucomicrobiia > Opitutales > Coraliomargaritaceae > Thalassobacterium > Thalassobacterium sedimentorum. The sequence goes on from NZ_JARXIC010000011.1 coordinate 4,482, forward strand.
TCGCCAGCAACATCCAAGGCCTGCTACTGCCCAAGAAATTCCCCCCGGCCGACCACATCGCTTTCGCTTCACACTATACGCCCGCGCAAAAAGTCGGCGGCGATCTCTACGACGTTTTTGCACTGGATGAAAAAACGATCGCCTTCGCCATTGCGGATGTATCCGGCAAAGGCATCTCGGCCTCCATCCTAATGGCCATTTGCCAAACGCACCTGCGCCACTTTGCCAAACTCCACCGCTCCCCCTCCAAAGTAATCAGTTCCATCAACGAGGCAATGGAGCATACGATGCAGCGCGACATGTTCATCACTATGGTTTATGCCATGATCGACTTGGAGACCGAACAACTTACCCTCGCGCGCGCGGGACACGAATTACCTATTTTCTACGACCAGCACTCCAAAGGCGGGCTCGACGTCGGCCCAATTCAATCGCCGGGCATGGCTGTCGGAATGGTCCCACCCGCGGTCTTTGACAGCATCATCCAAGACACCTCTATCCACTTTGGCAGTAATGACGCCCTACTACTCTACACCGATGGCATTACCGAAAGCGCCAACAAAGCTGGCGAAGAATATGGTTCGAAACGCCTCGCGGAATTACTACGCAACCACGGCGACAAAGAGGCACAAGACATCATAAATCAAACACTAGAGAGCGTCAGGCGCTTCTCACAAGGCACAGGACAAACCGACGACTTAACACTCATCGCAGTGAAGCACGCTTAAAGACTCAGAAGGTAGATGCACCACTCCATTCCTGAAACCGATACAGCCAAGTCTTCCAGCGCAAGGACCAGCCCTCCTCTGACCAGTCCCCATAAGGCAAACTCTCTTCATATGCCTCTGCATTCGTCCATAGCGTAGTGAAATAGCGATCGAACTCGCGCCCCAACTCAACGTCATCCTGAAATATGAGGTTCGCCTCTAAGTTTAGGTCATTCAAATTGCGCCGAGTCCAATTCGCTGATCCTAAATAAAGAACATTCTGCTGCGGGCCAACAACACGTAACACTTTAGCATGGTATTGCTCTCCATGAGTCGCGGCCCAGCGCACCTCGACACCCCCCGTCCCCGAGGCCTGCTGCAACAATTCAGCCGCCACCATACGATTCGGGATGCCGTTTTTCTCGCGTCCGAAAGCATCCCGATTCGCATCCATCAAAAGCCGCACTCTAGCGCCACGTTGGATGGCCGTGTGAAAAGCTCTGACAATGCGGCGATCAGAAAAATAAAAAATAGCCACATCAATACGACTGCCAGCTCCTGCTTGATCCAACTGTGCCAGTAATTCATTCTGAATCGCTCCCTCACTACGCCACGCGACGCTGGGCCGGTCGGCACGTGCCTCGGGCAGCGAATCGGCCGCTGGCAAACGCTCACGAATCTCAATAATCGCGCGACGTGTCGCCTCGCCCAGCGGCCCCTGAACCTGCTGGAGGTCAGCCGACGACCATTCCGCCACAGCAAGCTCAGAATGGGCGGCATAAATTGCGACAGCACCATCTACAAGTGCAGCAACATTGGAGTGATTGGCGCTCCCGTCGGCAGGATTAAAACTCCCAACAAGCGCTCGTGGTGCCCCACTCAGTCTGCCTGTAATCAGCACCTTACGATGATTCGCTTTAAAATAGAGTAAACGACTCAGCTCAGACAGACTCAGTTTTTCACCGAGCGAATCAAAGGGATTGGGTATCAAACGCCATTCGCCAAGGGGATGATTCGGCGACCAATACTGCCCCCAAAACCACACCTGAGGCGCATACACAAGGTTCGAATCCGGCATCTGGCTCAAATCAGTGAACACCACGGGGATGCCAGCCCCAGCCAAGCGCTCGTAGTAATCAGGCGCATGCTCCCCATAAATTCGGTTAATTGGATCCGTAATGACTAAGATCGGCATCTCCGGATGCTGAATCCGCTTTCGTATTAAAGCATTTGCCAATTCTTCAGACAATCCACGCAACTCACCAGATGCTTCAATCGCACCACGCCACGGGTTCCATAGAAAAAAATCCGCAATTACAAATGTTTCTGCAGCCTCGATTTCGGCTAGAATGGCATCAAATATATGATGTGAACGCACAATTTGCTGGGTCGATTCATCCCACATCGTACGATCGATCAGTAATTTTGCCTCAGAGTATTCGTAGGCGTCGCTCTTTAAACTCGTGCCAGCAGGCAACTCCCTCTGCTGAAAAAGCAAATAGGGCAAAGTCGCCACCCCCAGAAGAGCCCCCACTAGTATCCATTTGATTGTTCGCATCCCACAATCATGCGCACGCAACAAACGAATACAAGTTCCTACACTCAGAGAGTGAGCATACTACTGCCTCCTACCAAACCTGCAAATTCAAGTCGGCGCTGAAACACTGGCTGTGCCACGCAACTCAAATCACTTCATCAACACAGAAGTCTCTTTCAGGTATGCAGTGATCTTGGAGAGTTTCTCCGCATCAAAGTCTTCATGATTCGGCATGATCGTATTAGGATAAAACTGCTTCGGATTCACAACCATTTTGGCAAGGTAGTCTGCGTTATACGTCGCATGCCCCTGCAAGACAATCAAGGGGCGCTGGGAGACATTCCCACCCACATTCCCGGGACCTTGGTGACAAACATTACAACGCTGTAAAAATAAATCACGGCCAGCTTGCGCCATTGGTGAAAGTTTATCCATCGGCGCATTATAAAATGGTGCATAGCGCTTGGCTGTATTCGTTGCATGGATACCATTCATCTGAGTCGCTGAAATCATGCCATACTTCGGCGCGTCCTCATAGCCACTCATATCCCCAACAACAAAGACATAGTATGGTGCCAGCGCTTCAATATCGCCACCAAACATCGGCCACTCAGATTCCTCTGGAGACTTTCCATTATAATACAACAACATTACTGGATCATTTGCCTCGATGTACTCCAGTGTCACAAAACTCTCCCATGCGTCTGTGCATTCTAATACAAACCCATCGCATGTTTCACCGATTCCCAGAACATCGATCAAAGACTTCAGCGGTAAAACTCCCAAATCAGCCTCGGCAGCCCCGGGGAACACTTCCGTACGGATAGTGGTATAGCCCTCAATAGCTGCCAGCTCTGCACGCGTCAGATAACCTGGCGACTGCCCCCAATCTCCGCTAAAATAAATAGACGCCTCTTTAGGTTCTTCAGAATGCAAACTCAGCGCTGCATGAGAAACCGTCTGGCTAGCGAAAGACAGTACACCACAAAGGAATAGAATACGAGATAGGTAGGAATACATCCCAAGCAATTAGCAAAATCCAAGCCAAAAATTTGGAGTGATTCTTATTTTCGTGAAAGATTGTATAATACAATAGCACCACTGTCGCCGACGAAAAGACTCCATCGCGACAGTGGCACTAAGTAGTTCGTCCGCAAAAACTAACGCTTCACACGTCGGCGCCCCAGTGCACAGCCCAATGTGACACAACCTAATAATGCCGCTGCAGCGGCTGGTTCTGGCACTGCAATCTGATCCGCAAGCAATAAGCTGGAACTGAGTGTCCCCGATTCAGCACCACTTGGAAGTAAAATCGAGTTTTCAGTAAATGCATACAATCCATGCCCCGAAGTTCCATCCGCAGGCATAGTCCATTGACTTCCCAAACTTCCAGTCACTTCATCAAACAAACCATACGCGGCACCAAAGTTCACCATGCCATCGATCATACTGACATCGGGAAACCACACCAATGCCAGCGCATCCCCCTCACTTAATGTATGGCTACCGTAACTACCAAGAGTGATACCTGTAGCCGCCCCAATAAGCAAACCGTCGATGCTATTATTCGTCAGATCAGAAACCCAGAGAACAACATCATCACCTGCAGCACCATTCGATGTCAGACCAGAAGATAAATCCCCTCCGAAAGAAAAAGGTTCAACCGACCCAAAGCCATTATCCTGCGTATCCGCAAGCAGCATAACAACACCGGAAGATGCCATCGCCTCACCTAAAATAGCTGTCTGTAATTGATCCGCCTGAATATCAAAAGAGACGGTCGCATACGAGTTGGACATCATCGCTGAGGCACACAGCAAAACTGTAGAACTAATTTTTTTCATAATAATATTAAATAGGAATGTTAAATTAATCGATATCCGGACTCAAATACCCCGGCAGGAAATGCCACAGATGTGTATCCGTTTCAGAGCTGGCAGCTTTACGAAGAATGACACCTTGTCCTGGCTGAAACACTTCGACCGCATCCATGATAGTCAGCAAGCTACCGCCCTTCAAACGCCAGCCCGGGCCACCAAAAGCGGAACCATTATAATAATAGTAAATTGCCACCGCGGCTTTATTAAAGCCTTCAGCAAAATTATCCACAACCAAGACCTGATCCCCACTCAAACCGGAAATAGAATCAGTGGCCTGAAAGCCTCCCGTTTCAATCAGTTTAGAATCTGCCAGGCTTGTGGGCAACATGCTCGCAGAACTCACACGTAGGTCATTAGAGCTTTCACTGCCCTCAATGACAAAGGCGGACTGTGTCATTTGCACATACCCTGGCAGCAGTAATTCAACAGTTGCATCCGTAACATTGCGAAAAACAAAGGCACGATCAGGCGCAATGGGTTGATCATCATGCAAGGTAGTCAAACTATCCCCCTTCAAGCGCCATCCATCACCACCAAAGTCACTGCCCTCATAGTAATAAAAGATTTCCGATGAAGCTGGATTCACCCCCTCGACATTCGAGAAGAAATGCACTTCAGAGCGCTCGCCTAAACCAGTGATCGAGGCACTCGCAGTGACAGCATCTTGCTCACCAAAAAAGGTGCCTAAGGTCCAATAAGGGATGATCTGCAATACTTGATCGTTTAGGTTAAAGCCATCCAAACTTCCTTCCTCCAGATCCAACTCCAGAGAGTCGGCGTCGTTGCCTGAGATCGTGTAGTAGCAACCTTCCAAATCACCACTCATGAAGAGTGCATAGTAGGTCACTAGTTGCGTATCGGCGACATACACCCATTCGTCCTCCGACCAATCTGGGCTGGCGCCCGTAGTGACTAGGTCGATACGATTTCCTTCAACCGTCGCAATCTGTCCGGAATAGACAGCGGTGCGATGCAGCGGCAGGCTGATCAAGGCATCGGATTGAGCCGGCACTTCCAGCTCTAGGATGCCCATAGGGTCCGTTTCCAGGGTGATGGCTGTCCCCACACTCGCCGTCGCGGCGAACAGCGGGAGCAGTATCCAATTTCGGGTATGTAAATACATATTAAATCTTATTCTAAGTGTTAATGTCTGTAGTGCGTATTATTGAACGACGATGCGCCAGAAGAGGGCTTTGACTTTAGTATCAATCTCAAGCTGGACCGATTCGGTGCCATCCTCGTTGTCGACGATACGTTCGGTGATCTCGACGACTTCTTCGCTGGGCAGGTCCCAGTGGATCAAGTCTTCCGAGACGAGGTAGCTCCATTGCAAGCCGGCATCCTGAATGCGCTGGTAGCGCATTTCATTCACGCCCGCCCCCAGTGTAACGGTTGGCATGTGCAGACCGGATCCACTCTTGGGATTTCCATTAAAGACGAACTCATAATAATTACTATAGCCGTCGCCATCATGGTCGTCCTCGCGGCCGACATTGCTATCTTCGGCATCGAAGAGTTGGTCACGCCACGAGGAGTAAGTGGACCCCGCTGCGGTGAATGACTGTAAGCTGGTTTCCACTGGCTTACGTCCATCCGTTGCTTTGGCATACCACTCATAATGACGGCCAGCCAATAGCTCATCCCACTCGAACTCCAATTCGGATTCGGCAGGTATATCGGTGAAGGTCGCCAACTCCTCAAATTCGGAGATGATGGTTCCCATGTCATACTCCAATTCGAACTGACTGTTCGTATCGGTCTCATAGGCATCCACCCAAGGTGAGTAAGTGCGCACGTAGATCTTATTGTGTGCAGGTTCGAATGTCAGGATTCGTAGGTAACCTTGGCCACCTTCGCTGTAGCCCTGATAGTCTTGTAAGAGGGAGTGCGTAATATTTCCCTCGAACTCATCCGTGCGTTGTCCCTCACCGTGGATGTGACCACCGAGCATCAGGTGTAAGTTAGGATAGCCCTTCAAGCGCTCGTAGATCGCTTCACCGTAGGAACTCCAAGAAGCAGGATTGCCGGTATTAACTAGGTGGTGCGTCGTCACGATGACACGACGATCGGGATAGGCTTGCACTAAGCCTTCGGCCCAATCGAGCACCTCTGTATTTGCAGAGCCACGATACTCCAGACTGATCGAAAGGAAGTCGTATGAGCCAACCGAATACAATTGATAGTAATTATCATTGTTACTGCCGTAGTGGTCGCCGTAGTAGCTCTTGTCGGCCCAGTGATCGACACCGAAATACTTGTTATAGTAAGTCGTAGTGCCATCTGGATCCCAGATCGGCTCTTGGTCGTGATTCCCGACCGCGACGCCATAAGGAATACCTTCAGGCAGTCCAGTGGTTAGCGGATCTTCCAGTAAGTAGAGCGCGTCCGAAGCGTTGATCCACTCCTGCTCTGCAGAGCTTCCGTTACCATACGTATCACCGTTCTGAACGATGTCTCCCAGGTGCAAGACGAAGGCGATATTCAAGGCTTCGCGATTATCAATGACCCATTGTGTTTGTGAAGCGAAGATTTCCTTCACAGCTCCATTGATCTCTGCCGAATAGAATTGTGTATCAGGCAGCAATACCACCGAGAACGCTTCGTCGGAATCAGCGACTAGACGTCCGAAGAGTGTGACATCCAGTAGGTCTTCAAGATTGCCATCAGTGACATCCAGATTAATAACCGCGGGCTCGGCAACTTCAGACGCACCGTCTGTAGGCGCATTGATCGTGATCTCTGGATACAGATTCGCAGGATCAGTATCGATTTCAACAATCAGCTCTGGGCGTTGCTTTGCATCGGCACTTAATGATGAATAGAAACCGTATCCATCGTCGGAGTAGGTTTGAATCACCCAGCCATAGACCGGTGCACCATTCAACCAGTCGACCAGGGTCGGCGTGACCTCGACGTCGTAGTATGACTCTTGGCTAGAGAAGATGCTCACGCTATCGGGCTGACTATCTGATTCGATATCGTCATCGTCGATACCGTTACCGCCCCAGGCCTCCGAGGACCAGCTAGACAAATCATCCCAATCCACCAGCATTTGCTGGAAGTGCATGGGGCCATCACTTTGCACGGAAGTATCGGTGCCGACATAGAGTCGGATATAAGCACGATCGATAATCGAGCCTGCAGGAATTTGCCCCGCAGCTTCACCAAAGATGTCGCCAAAGTTCAGCAATACCTGACGCTCACTGCCATCCGAGTTGTGGTCTACCCATAGGATTGCATTCTGCGCATTGGCCTCAGGCGTATCGGAATCTATCTCAATCTCCAATGCACTCGCATAGTCATTGAAACCTTGCTGAAAGGACAGTTGACGCAGACCATAAGGTCCATCGTCGGTGCGAGCAAACGCGGGCTCACTAATGCCGCCACCAGTTTCGCTCAAAGCGACTACACGGTAATAGTGTGTGCTCTCCGTCTCCAAGCCAGTGTGGCTGTAGGACTGCGTATCTGGATCGAGATCCGCAACTAACACCTCCCACTCACCGTAGTAGTCCGTGGCGTGTTCAATCATATAGGCGGTCTCGTCGCTAGCAACGTCAGTCCAGGTCAACTCAATTTCTGAAGTAGAGACCGGCTCTGCAACTACCGAAGTGGGCGCTGCAGGAGTCGGGCCATCGCTATAGACAACCACTAATTCAGGATGAATATCAATATCTGCGGCCTTGGAAGTCCAGAAGCCAAAGCCATCATTATCGGAGTTCAACAACACCCAACCGCGATTGGTCGCAGTGCCTGCAAGATACGCTTCGATGGAAGCGGTGACGTCCCACTCGCTCCAGGTCTCGATGTCCTTATAGGTTTCATGCACATATTCCGCAGTGGCAACTGCTTCGACATCGTCGGCTGTGATACCATCGACCATCGAATTCCAGCTGCTGTTCGCCGACCAATCCGCGAGCATGCGGTGCAGGCTAATGATATCGTTGCTGGGGTTATTCCCATCTCCAACCCATAGGCGTAGCGTCGCGCTCTTAACGATCGCAGTGGATGGTATTTGCTGCGCGCCGGTTCCGATGATATCTTGGAAATCAATCAGCACCTGATCTTCATCAGTCTCACTATTATTGTCGGTATAGAGGTTGGAAGTATTCCAGGTTGCATCAGCACCAGGCGAGCTCGAGGATCGAATGCCGATATCATTAGTCGCGGTGTATCCATTCATTCCATACTGGAACTTGGCAACTTTCTCATTGTAGCGCGTGCCGATATTCGCACGTATCGCGGAGCTATATACCGTGCCCCCAACAGTGCTGACACGGTAGTAGTAATCTAGATCGGGCTGAACTTCCGTGTCGGAGTAGCTTTCCACATTCGCGGCAGTCGTTTCGATCACAATCCATTCACCCTCTGTGCCTTCGCGGCGCTCCAGCGTGAAACCGGACTCATTACTGGAAGCATCTACCCAGCTCAATTCGATCACTTTATCGGCTGTGGCCAATGCGGTCAGATCCGTGGGAGGAAAGGAGATCACAGATGTGTCCAAGTCGGTGGCTTGCCAATCCGCATCAGTAAAGACCCCACTAACAGCGCCGTGAATTTGCTGACTTTCGTCGTAGGCTGCGGCGCCCGCAGTTTCATCCAGTTTCCAGAAGCCGGACAAGTCTGCATTCGGCAGTGCGGGATTCTCAGTCATCAATGCGCGGATCTCACTCATTTCAAGTGCACGATTCCAAACAGAGACTTCATCAATCAAGCCTGCAAAATAACCCGCCGGTGAGCCGGAGGAATTGAGCGCGGAACCAATACTAAAGTGCTGAATACTATCGGCGCGCAACGGCTGTCCGACATAGAGTTCATTCTCCAGCGCACCATTTAAATATAGCTTCCATGTGCTGCCATCGTAAGTCAGTGCGGCATAATACCACACATGATCTTGAATCGGAGACACACCTACAATCGGGTGATTCAGGCCCGGACTGGTGCCGCCAGCTCCTTCTTCAAAGTCGGCCCCCAGCATACCTGTGCCAGAATCAATGCCGAAGAAATAATTACAATCTACTGTAGTGCCATCACTCTCACCGCGACCTTTCGCGACGAGTGGAATGCCGTGAATACCACCCACACCAGTGGTTGCGGTGGAACCTTCACCGGTTTTCTTAAACCAAAGAGTAATGGTCAACTCAGACATACCGAGCGTGTTGCCCATCGTGATGTAATCATCGATGCCATCGAACTCCAGTGCGCTGGTTCCTGTTCCAAAGCGGAAGGCCTGCACCGCATCGGGCTCGCCTGAGCCAAATGTGTTAGAAGCGCTCACACGATAGAAATACTTCGTATCTTCGAGCACGGTGCTGTCGCTATAGGACGTGCTGCCTGCAGGCAAACTATCCGTGAGTATTGTCCACGGACCATCGAGCGAATAAGCGCGCTCTACGATATAGTTCCCCTCGTCACTCACGCTATCAGTCCATGTAATCAAGGCGGCATTCTCTGGCGTGCGGCTCACGCTGGTATCCGTCGGCGAACCGGGAACGGCACCGAGTGTATAGTGAATGACTAACTCCGGACGCAAACTCAGGTCGCTTGACTCCGAGGAAGTGATCCCGAAACCATTACTGCCCGCATTTAATAATACCCAACCACGATTGGTATGACTGCCATCCAAAATACTTTGCACACGCTCAGTCAAATCCCACTCCGACCAGACACTGGCCACATTCAAACCATTCTGCGCAAAGTCTGGAGTGCTCGCGGCTTCGACACCGTCAGTGCTGATTCCGTCGACCATGCTATTCCAGGTGCTATGGCTGTCCCAATCACTCAACATCGGATACATGCTGATGGTGTTAGAACTCTTCTCATTACCATCGCCGACCCAAATACGTAGGGTCGCGCTTTGAACCACCGAGCCCGCAGGCACTTTGCCATCGGCTATGGCTCCCTCAAGATTGGGGAATTGCATCAAAATCTGATCTTCGTTCGTTGACGAATTATTATCAGTATACAGCGTCACAATGTTCCACGTCACATCGGGTCCAGGCGCAACATATTGGCGCAATCCGATATCAAGCGCATCAAAGTATCCATTCACTCCGTAGCGCAGCTTCGTCACATGATGGCCGGCTGAAGTGCCGGCATTGGCTTGTGTAACTAATGAAGTGGCGCCACCAGACACACGTACGCGATATAGATAATCGACGTCTAAGTCGACCGATTCATCCAGATAGGAAGTGCTATCTGCTGGCAGTTCCGCCAACTCGGACCATGCTGCAGTGCTTGAATCATAACGCTCAACAATATAGCCTGCCTCAGTGCTTGCTTGATCCGTCCAGCTAAGGCTGATCGCTCCTACCTGAGAAGCCCAGGCTCGCAGATCTGTAGGAGGCGTCACAAAATCCGCTCTTACAAAATTGCTGTCCACCCATGTGGATTCGGTCTCGCCAGTAAAGACGCCGTCGTTGTTACCCGTCGCATCGGCGACTGTAACACCAGACGCCTGCTCCAGTGGCCAATAGCCCACCAGTCCGGTTTCTGTGACAGCAGGCGACGAGGTCATCAAGTTCTCGATATCACTTTGGCTCAAGGCATGATTCCAAACGCTGACTTCATTCAGGCTTCCTGCAAAATAGCCCTGAACGGCGCCACTAGAATTCATTGCTGCACCCAATCCGAAATGCTGAATACTATCGGAGCGCAGGGGCTGCCCCACGTAAAGCTCAGCGTCCAACTGACCATTCAAATACAACTTCCAAGTCGTGCCATCATAAGTGAGTGCGGCATGCTGCCACACTCCTTCAAGCACAGGCGTGACACCCACCACTGGATGATTCACCCCCGGACTCAAACCAGCAGCGCCCTCTTCAAAATCAGCCGCAAGCATGCCGGCACTATTAATGCCGAAGATGTAATTACAGTCGAGCGTGCTGGCATCATTCTCACCACGTCCTTTAGCGACAAGTGGGATCACATTGACGCCGCCCGCGCCAGAACTGCCTAGAGCCCCGCCCGCGTCTTTTTTAAACCAGACACTGATCGTGAGTTCGGAAAGACCTAAGGTGTCTCCCATTGTCACGTAGTCATCGACTCCATCAAAATGGAGTGCCTTGAGATCGTCTGCATGCACTAGGTTTGTAGTCGCCGCTGTCGCCAAACAGCCGACAAAGCCGTAGCTACAGTAGCGTGCTACTCGATTATATATTTTATCAAACATCATTTTAATTAGTTTAGTAAATCAGCATCATTGCGGCTCTCAGAGTCCACATGACGCGAAAGTTGATTGTTGCTCGCAGGCTCCCAGCGAAAAGAATCCGCTACGGCGTGCATGACCTCAAAAGTCTCACCACGCCCCTCCAACCAGGCGCTAAGAAATAGACGAGGACTTAAATCGGGAAACCTAAGACAGGCCGCCTCCAACCACTGCGCTTCAGCGTCCATCGAAAATGTCATGTCTAATCGCACCAAGGTCGCGTCCGGCTGACCACGCGCAACGTGACGCCCCCTACGATAATCGAAAGTACTCAATGGGAAACGCGCTACAGCTACATTTGATCGTTTCAGTGCTTGAGTGGGTTCATGGATAGCAAATCCCGCTGCGAGCACCTGCGCCAACTTGTGGTCCGACATTCGCGAATAATCGTATGCCGATTCCCCCCATGCCGACAATGGCCCAATCACAGACCATCTTACGCGCGCTCCGTCTTGTTGCAAATAACTGACAACCGGTCGATTCTCCCAGCCAATACTTGCTTGCTCTAAACTCGATAATTTATGAATTGGCTGAAGGGGCTCATCCCAAACAAACGCGAACTGTATCGGGAATCCAGGTCCCACTTTGGCAGGCAACATGATCATTTCTCCCCGTTGACGTAAGATACAATCTGCATACGCAGGCTCCCCATGATGATCCTGCCCGATATCAAACATCACAGCCAAACTCGCTGGTGGCGTATCCAAAGCATAAGCCAACACTACCTCAATGCGCTGTTGATCAATTCCAAGATTTTGAACCGACTGATCACTAAAATTGGGAAGCTGAGCCCATACATTTGTAGGCAGTAGCACTTCATTCGAATCATCAATTAATTTAAAATGCTTCTGAACTTCTCCCTGATACTCGATCGCGAATTCACGCAGATTCCGCGGCGCCGACTCAATCTCAGCTGCCAATGCATCCCCTGCCATCTTCATTAAATCTGGCATCGTCACATCGACACGCACTTCCGCACGATCCTCATACACATCCATGCGGACACTCGTCTGCGCTGGCCCATGAGCGAACAGCTGCTGCGCAAAGACACAGAAACAGGCGATGCATACTAATCTTTTAATCGTATCCATTTATACAATACATTTATTTTCAAGAAAACCCCTTCAACGCCTCGAAAATCCTACGGTCAATTAACTTCTGCCATGCACGACGACTTTTAACATTCACGCCACAATTCTACACAAAGCAGTCACACAAATGCCTCAATTGACAACTAGTCGAAACCAGCTTGTCACAAAACGGGCTCCATCTTCTAAAACGAGCGTTATCGTCGCTCGAATGCACTCAATCATGTGGATAAACCAAAAGTAAGCTACATAAATAAATCACCTACTCTACGTGACTTAAAAATCACAATTCTACAAACTCCAATAGGAATTGTATCATCTATTCCAGTTATAGCAATTACATCAATTTACTGAATTCAAACGCATTCATCAATTCAATAAAACGTAATTCAAGCACTTCAAGCACCAGAGCAGTCAAAGTGAACAACAGATCTGGTATCAGAACCGATAAAAAGAACGGCACCGTTTAACTAATAGCGATACGTCAAAGTAATCCTAAAACTACGCGGCTCGATAACATGCGAATGCACGTCCTCCACGCTCGCCACCTCTGTGCTCAACTTGGACTCATAGTAATAAGTGATATCATCATCATTCGAATCAAATAGATTCAGCACATCGAAACTTAGGCGCAGGTTGGGACTAAAATCATAGCCTGTCCGTAAATTAAATACTAGCGATGGATCCGACTCCAAACTCCCGTCTTCAACTAAAGGACGACGACCAAAATAACGCGCACGCAGGCCAGCAAAGAACCCAGATTCACTCTGATAAGTCACTCCGCCACTGAGCACTGAATTCAATGCTCCGGGAATTTCATCTCCATTTTCGAAACGTGCCTGCGTCAGTGCCAGGTCGAGGTCGAAGCTCAACCAATCTACTGGATGATAATCATGGCTCAATTCCATGCCATAACGCTCGCTGCCTCCCGAGGCCTCAGTCGCGCCACCATCGCCCACATAAAGCAGCTCTGAATCCAGTTCCAACCACCACACAGAAAGTGCCGTGCGCCACTGTGGATTCCAATCCACATGCAGTCCCACTTCCGCCCCTGTCGAGCGCACCAGGGGATCGACTGCATCAACCGCAGACAAATCCTTAGGGTCCACGGTGATGGTGGTGCCACGTGCATCGTTACTGTGAAACCCAAGACCAAAACTCGCATACAGTTCCACCTGGCGATTCAGCGCATAGAGCATGCTAAACTTAGGACTCAAAATGAGATCATCGGCACTGCCAGAGTTGACATCCAGATCACTCTCCACATCGAAGGCATAATAATCAGCCCGCAAACCGAACACGCTGCGCAGTCGATCGGTCCAGTATATTTCGTTTTCATAAAACAAGCCCGCCGCCAGCTCGCGTACATCATCCACCCGCACAGCATCTAAGCGCTCACGTCCTGCAGTATGGTAGAGCCCCAGGTTATCAATCACGTCATAGCGCACTTGCGTACCAAAAGTATGACGCACATCGCGCTCGAAGAGATGCTCGTGCAGTAAACTATGCGCGAAATTAAAACCGTAAATTATACGATTTTCGGCCTGCTCGAATTCATCGCCATTGACGGGATCATCCAAGTAATAGGTGAAATTCGACCACAAATTGATGTCATAATAGATCGCATAGGCGCTGAGTGAAGACGATTGATCCCCCAGCACTTGCTGGTAGTCGGCCGACAAACTATAGCGCGAGCTTTCGCCCCCAACATCCTGATCCAGAGAGCCCAAGTCTGATATGGTCCCATGCTCTACCGCACGTTCGGGGATCTGATCGGCCGAATCCCAACTCGCTTGATAGCCATGAAAGGTGAAAGACAAGTCCCCCATGTCGATTTGCCTGGTGTATTTCGCAAAGCCCTTAAACTGATTTAGATTTTCGCCAATGTCCCATGGTCCGTCGTAATACTGTGCCTCAAGGCCGACCACCATACGATCCGTGGCATTCAGATCAAAGGCATCCGCGATCACAGTACGCAAATACCCATCCCCCCCAAAGCCTAGCTTCAGCATGCCTTGGTCCAGCCAATCAGCCGTCTTTATCTGCGCCGAGCCAGCTGAGGAAAAATCCCCCAAAGCCGCATAATAAGGCCCTTTGGTATAATTCACCACATCGATCAATTCGGGAATGATAAAATTCACGTCAGAGTAGCCCTGGCCGTGTGCGTGCGATACCATATTGACTGGCATGCCATCGACGTACGTGGCAAAGTCGGTGCCATGATCGAGATTAAAACCGCGCAAGAAATACTGGTTGGCCTTACCAGTGCCACTGTGCTGCGTAACGATTAGGCCGGGCACGACTTCGAGCACCTCCCCAGTGCGCAAGAGAGGACGATATTCGAGATCAGACTGATCGACCGAACCAACTGAACCAAAACTCGCAATGCCCATAGCATTGGCGGCACGATCCCGCACCTCATAATCTGGCAAACTGTGCATGGGGTCTGCACAGAGCGCACAGGTAAACATAGAAAGTGTCAGTATCTTTTGAATCGGGTACATAGTTATTTTATATTTGGAATGGTCGTCAAAAATCAGAAAGTCAGCAGATGTCGGCAAAGTAGTCTCTCCTAAAATTGGTAACATTTCTGTTACAGATCAAAATAAATACGTATCCAAAATTCGAATACCAAACAGCATCCAAATCTCAACCTTGAGTAAAAGTCTCACTCACATTTGTATGTTTCACCGTTCGATGTATCGTAGCACAACTTATTATGCGCCAATCGACCCAACAAACTGAAAACGAAAACCGTCAACTTGTATTATCAGAACGCCCTCAAGGCGAACCCACGGAGCAAACACTACGCTTGGAATCGAAAGCCGTGCCCACTCCCGCAGCTGGGCAGATGCGACTACGAACTGTCTTTCTATCGCTTGACCCCTATATGCGTGGCCGCATGAGCGATGCACCGTCCTACGCACCACCAGTAGAACTGGGCGAGGTGATGGTAGGTGGCACCGTGGCGCGCGTACACAGCTCTAAATTAAACAATTTCAAAGTGGGTGACTGGGTACTCTGTGCCAATGGCTGGCAAGATTACGCGTTGTCAGATGGCCAGGGTGTTACGAAACTAGCAAATGACCTTGAGCACCCCTCGTGGGCCCTAGGCATCTTAGGCATGCCAGGCTTCACCGCCTGGGCGGGGCTTTTAAAGATTGGGCAGCCTCAAGCAGGCGAAACGGTGGTGGTCGCTGCAGCCACAGGTCCGGTGGGCTCCACTGTGGGACAAATTGCAAAAATCAAAGGCTGCCGCGTGGTGGGCATCGCAGGTGGAGGAGAGAAATGCACACACGCAGTCAAGCACTTAGGCTTCGACGCCTGCATCAACCATCGATCCGACGACTTTGAGACGGAGCTCGCTGCAAAGCTACCCGACGGAATTGATGTTTACTTTGAAAATGTAGGTGGCCGAGTCTTCGATGCAGTACTGCCACATTTAAACGCAAATGCACGCATTCCCGTCTGCGGAATGGTCTCGCAGTATAATGCAACCAAGCTGCCGGACGGCCCTGACCGTATGGGTTGGTTAATGGGACAACTACTGCGCAAGCGCATTACAATGCGCGGCTTTATCATTTTCGACGACTTCGCCCCACTCTACCCCGAATTTGCAAAAGAAATGGGTGAATGGCTCAAGGCCGAGCGTATTCATTATCGCGAAGAAGTCATCCATGGACTCGAGGAAGCACCTGCTGCATTCATCGGGCTTTTGCGTGGAGAGAATTTCGGCAAGCGTGTCATACAAGTAGGTGCACTCTAGAGTGAAACTAGAACAGTCGCTGAGAAAGGATACAGTCATACCCATTCTAAGAATGCATGATCTGGTAGACAGGCCGAAAGGTAGCCTCGAAACTGGAGCGCTTCTCAAGAGTAATGACGTAAATCGTATGATGAAATGAAGAAATCTAAATGAACCGCCTCATGCTATAATCGCTCACTCTTACCTGAGGTTACACAGCCAAAGGTAAGCGGTCCGGCTTTAGCCATTAAGCATATTCTAAATTCTTATGCTGTAGTATAAGCGCAAAGAATTTTGAGAAATGCTATATGTTCCGAAGGCGATCGGCATCTCCCCGGTGCTAAGAACCGAAGCTACCAAAAATATCGCGATTTGCTCCAAACTTTTGGCGAAGTCACGGGATTTAGCGGCACCAGCATATGCTCATACGCCCACAAAAAAGCCCGTCCAATGTAAGTGGACGGGCTTTGCTGCAAAGCGGTGCGACTTATGCCTCCACCTGAACAGGCTTCAAGTGCCAGATCTGTTCGGCGTACTGCCCAATGGTGCGATCGGATGAGAACTTCCCAACACGAGCAGTGTTCATAATCGCCATTTTGGCCCAACGTTTCTTATCGCTGAAAGCCTTATCCACATCCTCCTGCACACGCACGTAGTCGGCGTAGTCGGCAAGACAAAGGAAGGGGTCGCCTCCCTCGAGCAAGCTGCTGCAGAGTGGAGCGAAGGCGTCGTGCTCGCCAGGTGTGAAATAATCTGAGCGCAACCAATCGATCACAGCTTTCAACTCCCAGTTACTATTGTAATAGTCATATGGATTGTAGCCCTTGGATTTGATCGCTTCGACCTGTTCTACGGTGTTACCGAAAATGAAGATATTCTCATCGCCGACCTCTTCGCCGATTTCCACGTTCGCCCCATCCAGGGTTCCGATGGTCAGCGCACCATTCAGCGCGAGCTTCATATTGCCCGTACCAGAAGCTTCCTTACCAGCAGTGGAGATTTGCTCGGAGAGATCCGCTGCGGGAATCATCTTCTCGGCCATCGTGATACGATAGTTTTGCGGGAAGACGATCTTGATCTTACCATTGATACGCGAATCGTTGTTCACCTTCTCAGCGACTTTATTGATCGCGCGAATAATATTCTTAGCCAGAGCGTATCCCGGTGCCGCCTTTGCGCCAAAGATAAAGACGCGTGGGTTCATTTCATAATCCGGATCATTCAGCAGGCGCCGGTAGAGCGTCAGAATGTGCAGCAGATTCAAATGCTGGCGCTTGTATTCGTGTAGACGCTTGATTTGAACATCGAAGATTGCATCCGGGCTGATCTCTGTTCCGGAATCTTCCAAGACGAAGTCCGCAAAGGCCTGCTTGTTCGCACGCTTGATATCCATGAACTTCTTCTGGAAAGCAGCATTGTCAGCCAACTTTGAAATCGCTTGCAACTCATCGAG
Source organism: Thalassobacterium sedimentorum (assembly GCF_031127905.1). Lineage (GTDB taxonomy): Bacteria > Verrucomicrobiota > Verrucomicrobiia > Opitutales > Coraliomargaritaceae > Thalassobacterium > Thalassobacterium sedimentorum. Next base: position 22,096 of record NZ_JARXIC010000011.1, read on the forward strand.
GTGCTTCGGCCAACCGTCCCCGACTTCTTTAGTGATCAATTCACTCAGCCCAGGATTACATGCAAGCAACCAGCGACGTGGCGTAATGCCATTGGTCATATTGATCAACTTGTTTGGGTATAATTCGTGAAATGTCGCGAAGAGATTCTTCTTCAAGAGCTCCGTGTGCAAGGCAGCCACACCATTCACCTTGGTGGAGCCAACGACTGAAAGATAGGCCATGCGCACCATCTTAGGGTTGCCCTCTTCGATGATCGAAAGCTCAGACTTCTTGGCATCGTCGCCTGGCCACTTTGCCTCAACTTCACCTTGCAAGAAGCGTGAATTGATTTCGTAAATAATCTCCAAGTGGCGCGGCAATACCTTCTCAAAGAGGGGCACACTCCACTTTTCCAAAGCCTCTGGCAGTAGGGTGTGATTCGTATAGTTGCACACGCCACGCGTGATCTCCCAAGCAGCATCCCACTCAAGCGCATACTCATCAATCAATAGACGCATCAACTCAGGGATAGCGATAGCCGGGTGGGTATCGTTCAATTGAAGCGCGTTGTAATCCGCAAACTCAGACCAATCGCTATGATTTGCCTCGAAGCGGCGAATAATGTCGCGCAAGGAGCAACTCACGAAGAAGTACTGCTGCACCAGGCGCAGTTCTTTACCGCTCTCAGTGCTATCGTTGGGATACAGGACTTTAGTGATGGTTTCGCTGAAAGCCTTCTCGTGAACGGCCTCAGTGTAGCCCCCTTGATTAAAAGTATCGAGATCGAATTCATCCGAGGAACGCGCGCCCCAGAGACGTAGGAAATTAACGGTTTCGCCGCCGTAGCCGACGATTGAAATATCAAAAGGCACACCTTCGACTGTCTTGGTGTCGACCCATTTAGGCTTAAAGACGCCCTTATCATCCATCTGATGCTCAACACGGCCGTAAAGCTTCACCTCTTGCGCAAAATTAGGCCGCATGACCTCCCATGGGCAGCCCTTGTCCATCCAGTTATCAGGCAGCTCGACTTGATAGCCATCGCGGAATTTTTGACGGAAAAGACCGAACTCGTAGTGAATACCGTAACCAACCGCAGGTAAATCCAGGGTCGCGAGCGAATCCAGGAAACAAGCGGCCAAGCGCCCAAGACCACCATTGCCCAGACCCATGTCCGCTTCTTCATCGGCGACTTCGTTAAAATCCTGCCCCAACTCGGTCAGCGCGTCACGCGTCTGCTCGAAAAGCCCTGCATTGTGCAGATTATTAATCAGCAAGCGGCCCATCAAATACTCGAGACTCAAATAATAGGCACGACGCACCTTCTGCTTATGGTGCACCGCCTGCGTCTTCATAAAACGGTCTAACAAGCGATCGCGGACCGCATAACACGTCGCCGTCCACCATTCATCCTGAGTGGCGTTTTCCTCGTGGCGTGCGAGGGTGTATCGCAAATGGTTCAAAATCGATGTTTTCATCGACTCTTTACTATCACCGACGTCGAAGCGAAAAGCTTTTCCCCCATCCGGGGCGGTCGCAGTTTTTTTCGCAGGAGATTTCTTTGATTTAGTCGCTTTTGTAGTCATGAGATATGTGTGATGTTAAATAAAACTAGCGTAGGTCGAGAAGCACCTGTCTGGGTGCATTAAATAGGCATTTCGCCCCAATAGGGAAGATAGAAAGCAAAAAAGACGCCGAATCCTTACAAATTTGATCTTAGTTTTCAAAAAAGAGACATATCCCCCAATTGATTCGCTCAAACTGCCGCCTCACGTATGACGCAGGGCAATAAGGCGGCATCTTTCATGCCGTGGATAATTTTTTTATCCGCCGGACAAAGTGTAGCCAAAACACCTTGCAAATTTGCGACCTTAGCCGTGTCATCCACGAAATAATAGGGGCACAGCCGCATACGACCTTCCATTTGATACACACTCCCATCGGCTGCATAGACTGGATGCCGTAAACGCTTGGGTTTTTCGTAGGTCTGTAAAATGTGCAGCGATGTGTCCGCCATCGCAATGGCTTGTTGAATCGCACGCTCCCAGTCCGCCCGCGAGGAGTCACTCCCCAAGGTCACACTGCGCGCGCCCCATGCGCTCTCGTGAAAACCACTAATTTTGATAATTAAGTTGCGCTCTTTCTTACTGGCATCGATCAACTGTGACCAATCCGTCATCGGCTTGCCTCCGATATAGGGCGCATCCAACACTGCATTAGGCGGCAATTCAACTGGATCCATCACCCAGCTCTTTGGAATAACTTTAGCCAGCACCTTATAGGCCTGCTTGGACAAATTCTCCCGCCAGAAATCTTCCAAGATATGATGGTGAAAGAGCGCGAGGTTCAGCTTTTCTTCTTGGAAAGGACGCATCGGCGGTGTCAGCCGCACCTGGGCCGCCTCCCGGGCTTTCAGCAAGAAGTCAGCAATCGACACATTGGCCAAATCAAAGAGCTCCCAGAAGCGGTAGATCACATCAACCTTTTGCGGGTCTCCATCCATACCGACACAGATGTCGTCCCCCAACGGCATGACATCATCGGGATGAAACACGTGCACCCGCTTGCCCAGCTGACGTAACTGTGAAGCCAACCATTCCATTTCAGGGCGGTAGGTCGCCGCTTCATCGCTCACAACGATTGCAATATAGGGCGCCGAGATATTGGGCACCCGGCTGGCTAGAGCTTGATAAAAGGCCGTCAGCATATCCTGAGTGCCGGCGCCAATCAACGCATCGCCATGCACATCGGCATAGAGTTGATTCAAAAACGCGGTCAGACCAATGCCCCCCGGCACGGAATCGATCTCCGTCATCGCAAACCCATCCTCCGTCATTAACAGGTCGGGGCGAATCACCATCGGTACGGTGCCACGCAAGGCCTTGGCCCGCGCATGCTGAATCAAAGCTTCCGGCTTGCCACGGTCCAAATACGCGGCCACCCAAGGTGCTTTCAGCGGTCGATTGCGCAGCAAATTCTTCCCTTCGACCGAGCGCAGGTAAAGTGACTCCTGCGCTTTGTAGAACTCGTAGCAAGCCTGCCCAATCTGCTCGACCTGCTTCACTTGCGCAGGTGTCAGCGGAAACGCCTCTGGAGAATAACGCCAAGTCTTGTTTTCAAACAAGCTCTGATCAGAAAATGCCTGCAAGGCATCTTCGTAGCTTAAGGCTGATCTATTTGCTTCTTTCATATCGAGTCGGATCTAACTCAACCAAGCCCGATTCGCGGACTTGGCTAAGATTTTTGATAAGAACAATACACCTGTCTGACCGTGCGAATATGTCAAGGGACCGGAGCAAACTAGAAGCCGCAACAGGCAATTACGACCGAACGGGCAATTGTACCAATTACTGCGGCAGCCAGTCAGCCACAACCTACCAAGCCCCGCAGAGCGGAGAGGGCAAGACCGCCTGAGGCTCAGCACAATGAATATGGCAGCTAAAGCAGCCACTACGCGACTCCGCACTAATCCCCAAATTCGCGATCCGCGGCAGAGACACGTGACGTGGGGCCACCGGCGCGCAACCACGCATGCACGAAGGGATCGAGCGCACCGTCCATCACGGCTTGCACATTCCCGGTTTCCACACCTGTGCGCAGATCCTTGACCATTTGATAAGGCTGAAACACGTAGGATCGAATCTGGTTCCCCCAGGCGATCTCGCCCTTCTCACCGTAAAATCTTTCCATCTCGCTGCGTTTTTCGTCTTCCTGCTTTTCATAAAGACGTGACTTCAATGTCTTCATCGCCGTCGCCTTATTCTTAATTTGAGAACGCTCATTTTGGCAGGTCACCACGATACCACTCGGCAGGTGAGTCAGGCGCACCGCCGACTCAGTCCGGTTGACGTGCTGTCCTCCCTTCCCACTGGCCCGGTACACATCGGTTCGAATATCGGCCTCATCGATCTCGATATCCACATCGTCTTCAATCTCCGCAGTAACGTCCACAGAGGAGAATGAGGTATGCCGCCGGGCATTGGAATCAAATGGGCTAATCCGCACAAGACGGTGCACCCCACGCTCAGCTTTCGCATAACCAAAAGCATTGGGTCCCTCGATACGAATCGTGGCCGAGCTAATGCCTGCCTCTTCCCCTGGCTGGATATCAAGCACCTCCGTTTTGAAACCGGCTTGCTCGGCCCAGCGGGTATACATGCGCAGCATCATATCCGCCCAATCGCAACTCTCCGTGCCACCCGCACCAGAATTCACGGTTAAAAAGGCATTACACGCGTCATGCGGTCCGCTCAGGAAGGACGCCAGCTCCAGCTGATCCAGCTTTGGCTGCAGACGTTTCAATGTGTCCAGGATTTCCTGCTGATACACCTCCGCATCCGGGTCAGTGCCCATTTCATCCACCAATTCCAGCATGGCTTTCAAATCTGCAATCTCTGCATTGAACGCCTTCGAAGGGTTCACTGTGTTTTTAAGTCGATTCGCTTCAGCGATCACCTTCTGGGCGGCCGCTTGGTCATCCCAAAAACTCCCTTCCCCCATCTGTGCCTCCAAGGCATCAATACGTGCTCTCTTAGTATCCCCGTCAAAGATACCTCCAGATATGGCCAGCGCGACGAGTGAGCTCTTGTATTTGCGAACGAACTTCAGGTGTAATTAAATTCATAGCGCAATAGCAACAAAGCCCACCGAATATTAAAGATAAAAATGTTTACCTCGATGCCTTCGCACTAGAAAAAGATGTGAATGAATATTTCCCTCTTTGATTATCACCTACCGTCAGAGCTCATCGCTCAGGAGCCAGCCACGCAACGTGACGCATCTCGCCTGATGGTAGTGAACCGTCAAACGCGTTCCATCACACACACGCAATTCTCTCAGATAGGGAAGTTTCTACCTGCCCAAACCCGCTTCTTTCGCAATAATGCAGCCGTGCTCAAGGCCCGCCTCTTCGGCCAACGCCCTACCGGTGGCAAGGTCGAGTGCCTACTGCTACAACCGGCTGAGGATGCCCAAACCTGGTGGTGTCTACTCAAACCGGGTAAGAAAACCTTTAACGCCGGCAGCTTTGGCCTGCCGGGCGAATACACTGCCGATGTGCTCGAAGCTGGCAGTAATGGTAATTATCGCGTCCGCTTTCACCCCGAACGCAACGAATCTGTGACCGAGCTGTCCGAGCGTCTCGGCATCCTCCCCCTGCCCCCCTATATCGAGCGCAGCAACGACGACCCACGCCGCAGCAACGATAACGAGCGCTATCAAACCGTCTACGCCGACCTCAAGAAACGCATCGCCGTGGCCGCGCCCACCGCAGGACTGCACTTCACACCCGAGCTAATCACTGATTTAGAGCAGGCGGGCGCACGTTTTCACGACCTTACACTACAAGTCGGCATTGGTACCTTCCACCCAATCCAGGTGGAAAACATCAAAGAACACAACATCCACCACGAGTGGTATGAGATTCCTGGCAAGGCCTTTGCCGAACTACAAAATGCCAGCACGGGACCACGCATCGCAGTCGGCACCACCTCAGTACGCTCGATCGAAGATGCCATACGTCGCACGCAACACTCCCCCGAGACATGTCTCACCCCGGCTGGCTCCGTGCAGGCCGAAGCCGACATTTATATCTATCCGCCCGCTCAATTCGCCGCAATTGACGGCATGATCACCAACTTCCACTTACCAAAATCCACCTTGCTCTGCTTGGTCGCTGCCTTTCTCACGCCAGGCAGTGTAGATGGCATCGCATGGCTAAAGGAACTTTACGCCGAGGCAATTGATCACAAGTATCGTTTTTACAGCTATGGGGACGCCATGCTCATTCTGTAAGCTCCTGCCTGCACTCTATACTCTTTAAAGAATCGGGAATAATCTCCTTCCACAACACTCACATGAACGATCCAGAAACTTTAAACTTCGACGAAATCGTGAGTACCTACTATCAAGCACTCTATCGTTTTGGCTACAGTCTAGCCAAAAACGAGCATGAGGCGGGCGACCTCGCCCAACAGACTTTTTTCATCTATGCGGAAAAAGGCGACAGCCTGCGCGATAAGTCCAAGGTCAAATCCTGGTTATTCACCACACTTTATCGCGAATTCCTACGCCGGCGGCGTAAAGAAAGCCGGATGGACCACTACGAGCCCGAAATGCTCGAAGCGGCCGGCGGTGCCGTAGAACCACACATTCGACGCTCCATGGACGCAAATCTAGCAGTGGAAGCCCTCGAAGAAGTTGACGAAGTTTACCGTCAACCACTCGCGCTATTTTACATGAAAGATCTCTCCTACAAGGAAATAGCGGAAACGCTGGACGTGCCTATCGGCACGATCATGTCACGCTTGTCCAGAGGCAAAGCCCAACTGCGCGATATTTTCAAACGTAAGGAAACCGAAACCGTTTAAAGGAGTCACTGTCATGAACCACGAAGAAGCCAAACAACTCCTCGAACTCTGCCGTCCTGGCAATCAAGAGGACCGTGAAGACCCTTTGCTTGCAGAAGCCTTTGCTCGACTCGAAACTGATGCCCGACTCAAGGCATGGTTCGAAGAGCAACAAGCGATCGATGCCCAAATCAGCAAGAGCATCAATTCAATCACTGTGCCTGCCGACCTCAAAGCCAGCATTCTTGCGGGTATGCGCCTGCATCAGGCCCACGCCGCAGATACAACGACTGTCTCCAGCATCCCTTTTCCAGCAGAAGGCCTGCCAGGCAGCACGGAATCCAGCCCGCCGGAAGTCAGCGCAAAACAGCGTGCCTGGTGGCAGAGTCCCTGGACTGGCATCGCCGCCCTATTCGTCATCATGATGACGGTTTTAAATGTCCCGAAGAGCAATGACGCCCTCACCGAATCTACAGCAATCGCTGGTCTACCACCTGTCATTCAGTTTCTCGCAGATGAGATCGATGCTTTGAGTAGCGGAGAATTCGATCGGCGCGACCATCGGCCCGAACAACTGCAAACCTTCCTCGCTAGCAAGCAGGCTCCCTTCCCGAAATCCATTCCCAACTGCATAAAAAAAATGCCTACCATAGGCTGTATTACCTATGAGTTCAAAGGGGCCAAATTAAGCATGATTTGCTTTAAAGAAGGCGAAGTATACCACCTGATTACAGCCGACAAGGCCACTTATCCTGACGCCCTCCCACTCGAGCCCGAAGTCTTTCAGTGCTCCGGTAAAGCATTTAAAATTTGGGTCGATGGCGAACAGGTCAAGATCCTCTCGGTAAAAGGCACCAAAGAAAACATTCCCGAATTCATCTAATCAAATCCTCTACTCGATTCAGCAATATCATATATGAAAAAAACAATCTACCTTCTCACGGCCTCCATCCTCGCATCGCTGACCAGCAATGCCGCCGACATGGAGCTCTACACCATCGACCCAAGCCACTCTTCAGTTAAATTCAGCATCCGCCACTTTGTCGCGAAAACGACCGGAAATTTCTCTGAATTTGCAGGCACACTGTCCATCAACCGCGAAGACCTCACCCAAAGTTCGGTTGAAGCCACCATTCAAATTCCCTCGGTCGACACCGACAATCAGAAGCGCGATGCGCACCTGCAAGAAGATGACTTCTTCAATGCCGCTCAACACCCACTAATGACCTTCAAATCTACTGAATGGAAGGCCACTGATAATGAAAACGAATTCAAGGTCACCGGCGACCTCAGCTTTAACGGCATCACCAAACCTGTCATACTCGACGTCGAGCTCCTCGGCTTCGGTGATGGCATGCGCGGAACTCAACTATCCGGCTGGGAAGCGACCACCACACTCGACCGCACGGAATGGGGCGTCAATGGCGGAAAGCCTGCTGTCGGCGACGAAGTAGATGTCACAATCAACATCGAAGCCCACCGCAAGTAGTCGTAAAAACAATCGTAAAACACTAGGCGCTCAAAAGTCACGCGCTTGTGAATCTACCACCAGCGTTACAGGACCATCGTTCTGTGCATCAATATTCATATGCGCACCGAACTCACCGGTTGGCACTGCAATACCCAGCGCCTGCGACAGCTGCGTAACAAAATACTCGTAGAGCGGCACGGCTTGCTCTGGCAAAGCCGCGCGATTGAATGAAGGCCGGTTGCCCTTCTTTAAACTACCATACAAGGTAAACTGACTAATCACCAGTGCTTGCCCCGAGACGGCCAACAACGACTGATCCATACGCCCTGGCTCAGATTCGAAAACTCGCAGCTTCACGATACGTCCGACCAACCAATCCGCATCAGATTGCGTATCTTCCCGGCCCACACCAAGGAAAATCAACAGCCCCGGCCCAGTAATCTGGCCCACGACTCGGCCAGCCACCGCCACCTTCGCACTCGAAACTCTTTGAATCACTGCTCGCATAGCCGAACTCAAAGCAATCTATTCCCTCGAGTGAACTAAAAACTCACGGTTGCAATCGAGCTATCTTCAACTACCTTACCTGTTATTATGAAGCCTATCGTCTCCTTACTTTTGCTTGCGACTCTTTTACTGGCTGGCTGCGTCTCACCAACCACTGTGGATTACGACCGTGCCTCAGCTGCTAAAATCAGCAACTACCAGTGCTTTGTCATCGACAGCCGTGAAACTCGCTCCAACTACCAGGACATCGTACTCAGCCCGATTGTAGATCGTCGCATCGAACAAGCGATTAGCCGGACCTTGCAAGCCAAAGGAATGCAACAGGACTGCCCAGAACCGGATTTTCGAATCACTTTCAACACCATCACTAAAACCAAAACTGAAGTCAACGATCTGGGCGTGGGACCTACGCCCTTCCGTCGATATCCATACTATGGATACGGCCGGTTCAGCCAGTTGGATATTAACCAATACGAAGAGGGCACCTTCATCATTGATATCATCGACCAGGCTAGCAAAGAGCTAGTTTGGCGTGGGACCTATACAAAACGTCTCGGTTGGAGTGCCCCCAATGACGAAGAAGTGCAAATGATCGTCGAAGAAATTTTAGCCAGCTTCCCCCCATACTAAGCAGTCGGCTAATTGCCACACACCACAGTGACACAAAAGATTGATCCGAGCGTCACAGCCGCACTAATGTACGGCAATGGATCCTGCCGCCACCACCTCCACCACTACACGCCCACTCGCCGTATGGATGGTGCTCTGTATGGGCCTGTTTTTGGGCATTCTCACAATCTGGTGCTGGCAGAAGTGGGAAAGCGTGTGGATCGAACGTAGCGAAAGCTTTTTCCCACCGGAATGGCAAAACGAAGATCTGAAGTCACTCGCCTGGCAATACCCAATCTACCGCTCGAATGACACCTACCAATGGGTGCATGTAGCTGACGCTTTAGCTGCTGGCGACCCGACTCAACTACTCCACCGTCCAGACGAAGGTTTGCCCACGGGACGCCCCAATCGCTGGCATTCGGGCCTCGCTCACCTACTAAGTAGCGGCGGAACACTAGTCGCCAAAATTCAGGAATGGCCTCGCCAGCGCGGCATTCACCACCTCGCACACTGGCTAGGTTCCAGCATCCATATTCTGGCCATCATACTCGGCAGTTGGGCGGTCAGCCGCTGGTCTGGCAGAGCTGCCGCATTGTTGTTTGCTGGACTCTTCTATTTCAATGCGGGAATCGCATGGGACTTCGCCTTCTCTCGGCTCGACCACGAAGTCATCTTTCAATTCTTCTTCTTACTCCATCTAATTGGGTTAGTGGGGCTATGCACACAGCAATGCCCGCCACGGCAGCGTAAATCATGGGCACATATGGCAGGAATCGGCGCCGGCTTTTGCTGGTGGGTGAGCGCCACTACAATGACAGCTCTAGCGGCACTCATTACCCTCGGAATAGCGATCGAATGCTATCGAGCACGCCAGCGAATCGCAGCAGAGATGTCGCAAGCAGTGCTGCACTGGGGCGGCTCCACTTGCCTGACTCTGATCCTGCTCAGCCTCTGCGACGGACGCCTCAACTTAAGCCCTTCCATTGCCACCATACATCCAATCTTTATTCTCGCGCAAATCGGGACCACTCTCTTTTGCCTGACGCCGCTACTAATGCGCAGGAAGCAGCAAATCCTCAGCTTAGGGCTAGGCCTACTCATGGGCCTAAGCCCACTGGCCTGGTTAGTAATCTATCAAAGTGAAGCGCATCCTTGGCTAAACCCAATGATGCGACGGGTGCATGATTACATCGTCGAATTTCAAAGCCCCTTTAGCAATGGCCTATGGGCCCAGGCAGAATACCTGCAAACGCTGAGCGTTACACTACTCGCACTGTTTGCCCTACGCTCACTTAAACGCACACGCAACGCTCTGTTCCTCTGCCTAGTGCTCGGCTTACTAGTTCTATCAGCTCTACAAACTCGCTGGGGCGGACTCCTGGCCGCAGCATCCACCCTAGGCCTATGCCTGCAAATCACACAGGATCAACACAAGTTTCGTTACTGCTGCACTGGTCTGCTAATCATCTTCATCAGCCTGTGGGCCCATAAATGGCAGCAAATAGAAAAAAATCCCGGGACCATCTTCGTAACAGATCTGATGCTGCAAGTCGGCGCACGCGACATTAACTTAAACCTACAACGCTACAGCGAAGGCGAAACACTCTACGTCGCCATGCCCTACGCGTTTGCCGCCACGGCCGCACTATTTCCACAAGTACATCCGATCGGCACTTTCTATTGGGAGAATGCTGATGGGATCCAAGCTTCCGCAGATTTCTTTGCTGGCCTTGAAACGCAGGCCCCCATCGACTTCGTTGTCGTTCAGGGCGGACGTCAAGGCGCCCCCTTCGCCAAACTCACCAATTGGGTGGCTAGAAATGATATCACTCCCCGCACCATAGAATCCAGCACCGCTTGGCAATTATCCTCACAACCACATCCTCCAGAATGGATCGAAAAACCTTATTATGGAACCTTCGACACCCAACAATTTTCGGTTCGAATTTTTAAGAAGCCAGCATCTGAGTAATTAAAACTTCTTTCGTGCTAGACGTGGTCTCGCAATTCAAAACATCAATAGCCAGTCACAATAGAATGGGCACCCGACCTATTCGCAAAAGATTCGAACCACATCGAGACCGTTCTCATAGCATCGATTCTTAGAACCGGAGACATGCCCACGCCCCCGAAACTCAGTTTCAAGGCTACCTTCGGAACTACTAATGATTGCTCTATATGACAGTCGAAATCGATGGTTATCACTCGACATGAAAAAAGCCCGCTGTTTCCAGCGGGCTTGATTTAAATAGTGATCTAATCCAGGAATTACTCAGCCGCAGGCTCGATCGAACGATTTACAGTGCCAGCAGGCGTCATAATCGTTGGATTTTGGAACAATGAGTTCGCATTCACATTGCGATAGTTCTGACGTGCAGGCGAGCCACCTGGGCTAACCAAGTTTGCAGTCACGAAGATCAAAAGATTCCGCTTCTGACGTGTTTCACCTTCCGAACGGAAAAGACGTCCCAGACCAGGAATGTCACCGAGTACAGGCACACTGTCATTCACACTCTTAACTTCATCACGAGTCAAACCACCCATAACAACTGTTGCACCGTCAAAAACAGTTACCTCAGTCGAAATTTCACGAGTAGAGAAGATCGGTTGATAGAAACCAGCAGGAACTGTAGCAACTGTCTCATCCGCCAAAGCAATGCTAGGACCGCCGTATTCCACAAAGCCTTCGAACTCTGTAACACGTGGCTCTAGAATCAGGCTAATGGTGTCGTCGTTCTCAACATTTGGAGTTACTGACATTTCCACACCGACATTACGAGAGACGAAATCCTGCGGTGTGCCTGCAGTAATCGAAATCGCTGCACCACCAGTGTTATTGGATGAAACAGTCGACTCGATGTCGCCATAACTTTCAGGATAACGAAGCTCTTGCGCTACGGTGATATTTGCACGCTTACCAGAAAGTACGGTTACTTTAGGCGCACTCATCAAGTCACTACCTGACTTACGTGATAGAGCACGGATCGCAAAATCGACTCCAGCACCATTCACACTCCAACCAGCAGCAGAAAATAAATCTGTGCTCAGGCCAGAAGCCAAATCAATTGTGGTCGGTAGATCTGGAGCAGAATTATCTGAAGTAGTCGAACCGGAAGGTGTCACGATGTTGATCGTGCTGCTATCAGTGTTCACTCCGAAAGCGTCTGCCAATTGGCGACCGCCAAAATCAAAAGTTTGGTTACCGCTAGCGCTTGTCACTGTCCAGTCAAAGCCAACCTCGTCAAGGTCGTTTTGAGACACTTCAAGGAACTTCGCTTCGATCTCAACTTGCTTCACTTCGTTATAATTACGAAGAATGATGCGCATACGCTCCAAATTACGACGTGTTTGAGTGATAATCAACTGCTCTCCATCGAAAGCAAGGCTGGCACCTGGAAGCTCGAAGTTTACACCAGCACTTTGGAAGAAGTTTTGCAGTGCTTCAACTTCATCGTTCTGGGAAGGACCGCCACCGCCGGCAGAAGGTGCGGCAAATGGATCCACAGGGCCGGAAGAACTGCCACCGCCATCACGGAAACCTGTGAGGCGAATCACTGTAGCACGAGAGATGGGGAAGAATTCTGTGACTGTATTCACATCGCTGCTACCGCCATCAGGGCTGACTGTGATGGCATCGCCACCTACGTCATAAGCAAAGTTAACTTGTTGTGTCACAAACTGCAGGATACGATCTAAGTTTAGATTACGTAGGCTGATGTTCACACGTGGATTCGCATCGTTTGGATTGAACAATGGAACAATGTTCACACCAACACGCTCGGGATCATACTCAACGGAAAGCTCAGACAGAGTTTCGATGACACGTGTCAGCTCCATGCCCGAGAAGTTTACTTGAGGAATAATGATACCATTTAACTTGTCCTGTAGACCTGGATTAACCACGACATCTGGACCAGCACTTTGAATGTCGAACACTTTAGGACGCTCCCAGCTTTGATCCACTTCCGTCAGCATTTGCTCACGTGTCTTGTAGAAATTTTGCTTATGAATACCACCGAGCAATTCTGCGATCTTAGTTTGAAACAGTTTTGCTTCGGAGTTGTTGGCGTCACGTGCTTCGACTTCTTTAAACGTAGAGGCTGCACCGTCATAATCACCGTTCAGGTATTGTGCACGGCCACGAGTCAAGAGGTCACGAATCACCTTGGACTGAGCGACGTATTCTGGGCTGATCTCCTTAATATCGAGATCGTATGGATTGGTGATTTGATCATCCAACTTACCAGATAAACGACGAGCAGCAGCGGAATCGCCACCAGCAGCACGATAGTCTTCCATGCGTGCTTCAGCTGCCTTAGGATCGCCGGCATCAGCCAGTGCCTTTGCCTCTTCGAGAACGATTTTCGCCTTAGCTTCGTCCAGTGCTTCAATAGTAGAAGCTGTGGCAGTGTTCAATGTTAAGCTGGCGCGAGCCGAATTCAGAAGAGTGGAGGCGTCCGAGTAAGCACCCAGTTCTGCAAGTTGCTCAGCATCCTCGATCGCGTTCTGAGCTGCAGCAATCTTTGAATCCTGATCAGCAGCTGCGGCGGCAACAATCGCATTGGCGCCAGTTGCACTCGATGAACCAGCAGATACAGCCATTGCGGTCTCGGCAGAAAGATTTGGTGCCTTACCATATACTGTGCTGGAAGTACCGCCACTACGACGATCCAAATCACGGTTAATAGAAGCCAGCAAGCGCTGAACATTCTCATCATTGGGAGCGATCTTAATCAGCTCCTCAGCCTTCTCCTTTGCCAGGTCCAAGTTTCCAGAATCACGAGCACGTAGCGTGTCGGCCATCAGGCTGATCTTTTCCGGTGCGCTTTGTGCCTCTGCCAATTGAGGCAAGGCAAGAGCGGAGGTTCCTAGCGCGCCCGCTACAAGTAGAGCGGAGACGCGCGTGCGTGCTGCGAGGTATTTTTTCATAATTTTAGATGACAACTAGTTGTTTGTTAAAGTGTTTTTAAATCAGTGTGCAATCAAAACATAAGGTCAAAAGCATCGCTTACATCTTCATTTTGATCATTTGTCGGTGTGTTGTTTGTAGTTGGGGTAGAAGAAGCCGCCGACTCGACCTCTAAGGTCACAGTTTCGGGCTCTCCATCTTCGATAGCATGTTTCTTCACAGTAACGGATGTTTCTTCAAGGTTAATTTCCTCCAGGGTGTATTGACCAAGCGGCCCTTCGAACTCAGTAGGCGCTTCAGTTAGCTCCTTAACATAGCTCGAATCTTCGTTGGAACGAATCACAACAGTCACCCCAGAATCATAGCGGCGTTCACCGTGAGTCAGCACAACTTCTTCACCAGTGCGCTGGTCAAGAATGGTTGCCTTGGCAATCACCTCGATATTATTATCCGCATCACGGATGCGTTGAATATCAAAGTTCAACAATTCAATTTCAGCCTCTTCCTTTTCAGTGCCAGGACGTGCCCGCACTTGCTTCTGCGCTTCCTCGTCAAATAACAGCAGTAGTGTCTTGGATGGATCGGAACGGTCTTCCTCAATGTATCCTTCAAGCTGGATACGGTAAGGCTTGCGATCGATTGAAGCGAGATACACTCCGAAAGGAGGTGGCGGCGCGACCTGAACAGGTGGGTCTGCAGAGAATTCCCCCGTGCTCATATCGACATAAATCTTAGGCGGCGTGAAGACATCATAGATCCACTTAGGACCAGATGGCTGCGCTTCGACCTCGGGCCAACTTGCATCGACCGACTGGGAAGGCTTCATGGGGACTGCCTCATAGGGGCTATCACCAGTCTGCGCGTTCACGGGCGCAGACATAGAAGGCGTGGCATTTGCCTGCTTTAGATAGAGTGCGACTCCACCAGCAAGTAGAAGCACTGCGACGGCAAGGATGAGCTTATCGTAAATCTTATTCATCGAAACTAAATGTTATCTTCAGCAGAATCCGCCGGAAGGACGATCTCGATAAACTCGAGAACGACAGTAAATGTGGAAGTATTTTCAGAGATCACTAATTTCTTTGTTTCTTCAGGGGCCGCTGATTCTGCAGCAGAATTTGAAGACCCACCAAAGACACCAAAGATGGCATCCAAATCATTGCCTTTTTTGCCCGCGTTGGTTTTAGCGGTTTGCCCGGTCGGACGTGCCACTTCAATGCTACGCACGACAATCGGCAAATCGAACTTGGCCAGCGAATTCAAGAACTCACGCAAGGAGTCGGTATATCCAGTAAAGGAAAGACTAAAGCCCATAGTCTCCACCGCTCCAGGCACACGAGCCGAAACAGCAGGACTAATACTGAAGCTCTGGGATTGATCCCGGCCTTGGGCCTGACCGCTTTGCTCCAAAACTTCACGCCGCACAGATACAATACTCTCTGGATCTGCAGCAATTAAGCGGTCCAACAAGTAACTTAGGATCTGACGCTGTTTATCCAGCGCCTGTATCTTAGACTCGTCTTCCAACGGGCTGGCATTGTCAACATACCGCTCAAATCCGAAACCAAAGTTCTCTGGCAATTCAATCGGACTTTCGATATCGTTCTCGTCCACATGAGCGGCTGCCTTGCGACGGTAATCAGATATGAACTGCTGCACACCAGCCATCACACCAATGCCATCGCTTGATGCGGTGATTCGCGAACCGCGCTCCAGATTATCTCGGATTTTATTCAGCTCCGCGACCAACTGCTCCACATTCTGTCGTGAAGCGGCCACGTTCTCTTCCGAGGGTGCAGGATCAGCAAAGCGCATGTTATTGAGCTGTGATTCCGCACTCGTGATTTTTGATTTCGCTTGATCGATTTTACCCGACTCGGCGAATGCGAGGTATGCACCTGCGCCAAATGCCAATAGGCAAATGACCACAATAATGGTGAAAGTGAGATTTTTCTTTAGGAGACCCATGGTGTCTAGAGTGGTTTGGCTGTATCCACGACCAAGTTAATAGTAAAAGGTAATACATTGAGTCCGTTGTGCAGACTACTCCAATTGATTTTCGGAGGCTTCGAGGAAACGATAAACTCTGAACTTTCAAAGCTGTCCTGCAAGCTCTTGATGCGACGTGACAACACGGCTTGGTCGATATCACCATTACCGTTAGCCGTTTCGCGCACAAGCATTTGCCCTTCCACAACGACTTCATAAGAAGCTGGCCCCTGACTTGGTTTTTCACGATTCACCTTAAGTGAATCCAACCAAGCGTCCTCAGCAGTGGTCAGGCTTTCCTGTAACTCTGCGAAAAATTGAATCCAGTTACTCTTGGAGTTAACCAAGCCTTCAACACGGCTAATAGATTCGCTAATCTCCGCCGCACGCTGCGCGTTTTTGGCGATCTGCGCCTGTCGACTTTGTAGCGGAGCCACTTGCGCTGTGGTCGCCTCCGCAGCTTTGGTATATCCGGCACTAAGCTGCTTATAACCAATAAATGCAGGCCATGGCGCAAGCGCCAGACAGATCGCAGCAACCATTAAAAATGGCTTCTTTGAAGCAAATTGCATCTCACGCTGCACTTCATCCGGCAATAAATTCACGCCTGCACTATCAGCAACAAGATCCTGCGCAGCAGCACCTATGATCTCACTGATCTCAAGGCGCAATGAATTGGAATCAGAACCAATATCCCCATCCAAGGTGACATTCTGCAAGGGATCGAAAAATTCCACTGCGACCTTTTGTGTTGTGGCCAGCTGTTCGGAAAGCCCCTCCAACAAAGCTCCACGACCACTCAACAGAATTCGCTTCGGCGCGGCACCTCCCTTTTGACGACGGTAATTTACGATCGAGCGTGTGATTTCCTGACTCATGCGACGCATGAAGGAATCCGAACAAGAGCTCAACAACTTCGCACCTGAATCATCCTGCGAATAATCCATGCCCGCATTAAAGAATTTATGCTTCACCTCTTCTGCCTGCGCAAAGGGCTTGCCCAAGCTATCTGCAATATTCTGTGTGAGCGAATTGCCACCCAGTTGAATATTACGAACAAAGAAACCTTCTGAATTCTTGAAAAGTAAATTGGTCGAACGAGCACCAATGTTAATCAACAGCACATCTTCATCCAAACTAGGATAGGCGAACTGTATCGCGTTGTAATCCAACACTGTCGCCGCATTGATCGTCTCAGCAGTAAATCCCGCCTGCGATACTTCCCGACAAAAATCATCAATGGTGTTCGACTTACAGGCGATAAAGAGGACCTCAGTCTCCACGCCATCGTCGCCGACCACTTGACTATCCCAAACAACTTCATGCAAGGGATAGGGAATGTTCTGCTGCGCTTCAAAAGCAATAATCTGCGCACGCTTCGAGTCTTCCACATGCGGAATACGAATTGTCTTGGTCAGCACTTGGTTGCCCGGAATAATAAACGAAGCCTTTCCGGAGAACTTATGCTTGCCGTGCAAATCACGCAATGCGAGCCCAACTGCATCGAGCCATGCATCATCGTTCGAATAGTCGTATTGCAGACTCTCCGTAACTAATTTTTCAATTTGAAGTGTGCCCCCGCCTGAGGAAACCACCGCTGCGGTGACTCGGCTTGCGCCACAGTTTATGATAAGTTGCTTAGAGCTGCTCATGTAATAATCCCTTGGAGGAACGATTCAATAGATAGAGATGATTGGATTGGAGGGCATTTAGTTTCGAACGTCGCGGCGCAAGAAGGCAGGTAATTTACTCACTCGACCAAGCTCAACACCGGAAACCAGATAGATGGGCATCAATAGATGTTCATTAGCCGCGCCTTCTGAATCTGCTTTCGATACGAACGAATTTAAAATATCAATATTTGGAATGTTACTGCTCATCGCCGTCTTCTGCGGCTTTTGCGCCTCACCATCGACCGAGACTTCAACGTAATAAAAGTCGGGGTCCTGCTTCAAGTTATCACGCTCAGCAATTAAACCAGGTAAATAAAAATACACATTATTATCATCCCCCTTCTCCATGATGATAATCTCAGCTTCACTGGTGTAGTAATCATACTCACGCGAGGAAGCATCGCGAGTATAGGCCAAGTAAACTTTAACCTTAATGTTCTCTACGAAATTTTTATGGCGCGCCTCTTCCGATGGATTGCCCTCACAGGACAACTCAATTTCCATCTGTATCCAATCATCACGCAAGGAGTTAAAATCAACACGATCTACCTTAATAGCTTCCTGTGCACACATAATAAGTGCGCTAGCTAGAAGAGTCAGAATTGGGGCAAAATATTTCTTCATGTTTCAGGGGATAAACTAAATCACCGCAACTTAGCGGCATGAGGCTGTAATTGCTATGTACTGGCTTCGCGCATAGCAACCCCTTTTTCGGAGAATTCCTAGCTTTCCTTAGGAACTCTTAATTTGATTCACTGTCCTTAACCACACCATTAGCAGATAAATGCCTTTTTTAAAGGGATTAAGACAGTACGAAAGGGAGAATTCACTTGCAGAAATACTTTGTAAGCAAAGCCTCTAAAACATGCAAACAACGCTCCCTTTTAAGATTAGCGCCCTCGTATTTGTGCAAAATGCGCAGGGGAAGCAATTACTCATAAAACGCAAGAAGGCTCCCAACCTAGGCTGCTGGAGCCCGATCGGCGGCAAACTGGACATGAATTCCGGGGAATCTCCTTATGAATGCGCCCGCCGCGAAACCCAAGAAGAGATCGGATTGCAACTCGAAGACCATGATCTACACTGCTTCGGTTACATCTCTGAAAAAAGTTATGAAGGCACCGGCCATTGGTTAATGTTTCTCTTTGATTGCAAAAAAACACTCGCACATCTCCCACAAGCCATCAATGAAGGCCATTTTGCGTTTTTTGCGCGCGAGGAAATAGAGCAATTACCCATACCAGAAACTGATCGCAGCCTGCTGTGGCCTTATTATGATCAATATAAAGAGGGCTTTATCGGTTTACGCGCGAACTGCGCCCCAGGCGGACAACTCGACATCACGGAAGAACTGAAGATTACACCCTAGGCAAACTAGGTATATCTATGCAGTAGCATGTAGTCAAAAAAGAACTACACCAACGGACCCGTCGCTGCAGTAGTCGCCTGCCCGTTGGCTATAGATGTGATACGCCACTCATCTAAATCAACCGGCAATTCAGTGCCAGTAGCAATGACCTGCAATTCGGCCGGACATGCACGCCAAAATCCTTGACGACGCACGGGATCCAATTCCCCCAATACATCATCAGCCAATAGCACTGGAGCCACACCCAACTGCTGATGATAAAAACTAGCCTGTGCAATGCGAAGCGCCACGCACAGCCCTCGTTGCTGACCGTCCGAAGCATATTCGCGCGCGCCCCCGACTTGCAACGCCAAGTGAAAGTCATCTCGGTGAGGACCACGCTGAGTGGCACCGATCATACGATCTCTGGGACGACTGTCCTGCAAAAGTCTGCGGTAGACTTCTGGATCGCGGCAATCAACATTAGGACGAAAGTCCAGCTCCGGGCCCTCGCCAGCTTCTGCGATCTGATCATATACGCGACACAAGACCGCCCGCAACTCAGCCATACCCGCCTCACGATAGGATGCGATGGTACTCGCATGCGGTGCAATTTCAGCCTCGAAAGCAGATAACTCAGCTGCGCTGCCACCATTTTTTAAGAGACGGTTCCGCTCTGCAATGCCACGATGGAAGTCGCGCAATGCCGTATAGTAACCACGATTCACCACGGCAAGCGTCAAGTCCATGAAGCGCCGACGCTCACCAGGCCCTCCACGCAAAAGCATCAAATCCCCCGAACAAAGCGTGACCGTCGGAAAGCGACCAATAAATTCAACTAATCGCGTCACCTTTTCACCATCAACCTGCACGCTGCGCCCACTTCTACCCGAGTGAATCTCTAAATGTGTCGCGCCCTGATGATCATGCTCCAACTGATAAACCAGTGCATACTCCTTATGGCCCTTGCGTGGCAAAGCTGTTAAAGTCTGCGTACGAAATGAACGCAATGCAGTGGCCAGCCCCAGCGCCTCTAACAAGTTAGACTTCCCCTGTCCATTTGCCCCAAGTAAAAAATGACGCTCACCGCCCAAAGGAAGTTCGGTAAACTCGATATTACGAAAATTTTGCAAACGTAGGTTTAGAAAACGCATGGAATCAGCTCTCCGATGTCAATCAATTGAGATTACCTGACTCCGCGAAGACGCTGCCTCGGCCTTCAGAGCTTGATAACCACTCATCAAGGCTTCTACCAGGGCATACCAATCAGCCAAGGTGGTCTCCGCGCCGGAACTAATACGCAAGACTCGTCCCGCACTCGCGGAGTCCAGTCCCATCGCACGCAAAACCGACGATTGCGTCGACTTCCCAGTCGAGCAAGCTGAACCCGCCGAGCACAAAAAGCCGGCTCGCTCTAAAGAACGTATCCAACGCACACTCTGAAACTCTGGCATAATTAACGAAACGGTATTCCACAAACGCTCAACGCCCTCCCCTATAACTTGAACCCCCGGCAAGCGACGCGATAGTTCTGCAATAAAGGCATCACGGGCAGCTGGCTCTCCAAGGGTTACATGTTCAAGCGCCGCGACCATGGACAGAACTCCAGCCACATCTTCTGTCCCGGCTCGTTGCCCTGCTTCTTGCGCTCCCCCATATAATAAACGGCAAGGTTCCACACCTGCAGCTGGTAACACCATAAAGCCGACCCCCTTGGGCCCACCGAATTTATGCGCACAAGCTGTCACATAAGTACAATCGCCCAAGCCAGACAAAGGCATCTTCCCCACCCACTGCGATGCATCACAATGATAGGGTAAGTGCACTTCAGCACACAGACGCGCAATCGACTGCCACGGTTGAATGACACCAGTCTCATTGTTTGCTGCCATTACAGACAATGCTGCCAAGTCTCCGTCCGCAATTAATCGCTGCACCGCATGTTCGTCGACACGCCCATCTGATAACAGCGGGAGCCACAACACCCGCTCAGCTAAAAATGCCTTAGCCGCCTCAATGACACTCGGATGCTCAGTCGGATTAATGCCCACGCGCGCATTGGGGCCCAGCACCTCGGCCCAATACCGCATCACTCCATTATTCGCCTCAGTGGCTCCTGAGGTAAACACAACTCTTCCTGCATCCACACCGATGCGTTGCGCCACGCTCGTGCGGGCCGCCTCATAGCGCACACGTACGCCAGCAGCTTGCCGGTACGGACTAGAGGGATTCAACCACTGCGCCTCAGTCGCTTCCACCCATGCCAATTTTGCAGCCCCAGCCAATGGCGTAGTCGCATTATAGTCGAAATAGCGTGGCTTCATAGTCCCAATACGCTAAGCGAAGCTCAATATAGGTCAAATGAAGTTCGCCCACTATGGGATGCGAACTTCCTGCCCCACGCGCAGGGCGCTCTCACTGGAAAGTCGATCGCGATTGGCCTGATAAATGTCAATCCAACGTGAAGGCGTACCATAAAAGCGCTTACTGATCGCACTCAGGGTATCGCCCGGTTGTACGGTATAAGTGCGAGGTGCATCACTGGGGCTGGGAACGCTGTTAGCTGCTGTAGTCGTGGGAGCCACAGCGGTAGCGCCTACACCTGATTGCCCCGCCTGGGCTGCAACCGGAGCCGGTGCGCGTCGCGCCTGCCCCAGCATATTCTCAAGCTGCTCAACCCTCGCCGTCGACGCCATCAAATCACGCTTCAAACTGTCATTTTCTTGTTTCAAGGTTTTAACCAAATCCATCAAATCGATACGATCCAGTTCTCCTTCATAGGGTTGCGCAGGCAATTGACGCGCAAACTCCTTTTGTGCAGTTTCAATCAACTGGCGCACCTGCGTGGCCTGCGGTGACTGCGGCTTAATTTGTAAATAGCGATCAAAATGATAAATCGCCCGCACAGGATCCTTCATGGTACGCAAATAAATGTAGCCAGCTTCTAAATGCGACTCAGGCGCATCCCGCCGCACCTCCAACACACGCAGAAAAGCACCCAACGCTTCTTCCATCCGCCCCTGATTCTTATAGTCCTGCCCCAACTGATACTGCTTTTCATCAGTCTCACTCACAATTTCAACACCACTAGGTGCACAACCAATTAGATGCACTAAAGCGAGAATAATGAGGTGGTAATAGCAAAACTTGCGTAACATTGAGATAAGTGTGTTAAATCCGCGCTAAAGACCGTCAACGCTATTCGATTCAAAGGATATGCTCAGGCATTGCCTTGCATAAGTCGAGTCCAGTCATTTCATGCGAGTATATGCAAACTATCGAAGAATTCAGAATCGGAGAAGTTATTCTAAAACAAGGGGAACAGAGTAAGGGTTTTTACGTTCTCGAAAAAGGTGCTGTCGAAGTCTTGAAGAATGATGTCATGCTGAACGTGTTGATGTACCCAGGCACGATCTTCGGGGAGATCGGCGAAATACTCAACGACGCCCGCACCTGTACCATCAGAGCCCGCAGCCAGACCCAAGTCACCAAATACGAATGTCCCGACCTGGACAGTCTGGTGCAACAACATCCGGAAATCGCTGTCAAAATCATGCAAACTCTCGCCAGCCGCCTCGAACGCACCACCCAAAAGCTTGCCGACTTATCCAACATGTCTGCCTTTTGGACCGACACCACCAAGTAAACGTTCGATTCACCGACCAACCACTCAATTGTCGAAATGCTCAAATCCCTCACAGCCATCATGATTTTCTCCTTTCTCCATAGCCTACTGTTTTCTGAACCGCTGGAGATCGGCAGTTCGGCACCACAAATACAGGCCATCAATGATCAGGGAGAATCCATCGATCTGGGTGCGGCACTCGCCCGTGGTACCACGCTGGTATTCTTCTACCCCAAAGCAATGACCATGGGTTGCACCGCACAGGCCTGCAGCCTTCGCGACGCCTGGGACGAGTTGCAGTCACGCGATGTCCAGATCTTCGGCGTATCCACCGACAAAGCAGAGCTCCAGGCCGAGTTTCGCGCCAAACACACGCTCCCCTTCACACTCATCGCCGACCCCGAAGGCGAAGTTTGCGAAGCTTTTGGAAAAGGACGCTACAGCCGCCAAGCGTACATTTTTAAAGATGGCACACTCGTCTGGCGCGACCTCAAAGCAGCCACCAGCCAACAAGCCGCCGAAGTGCTTGCCGCGCTCGACGAACTCCAAAATCCCTAGAAAAACAAGGCTTCCGCCAGCGCCTGCTCCGCTCCCAGCGGCTTCACTCGCGTCGAAATTTTCTCCACCGACTTCCCCAAAGATGCCTCAATCTCACCCATCGGCCCCTCACAGAATTTACGCCACCGCAGATAGCGGCCATCCGTGTAGACAAACTCTAAACTCAAGGCACACTCCGCGTCGCTGTCATCATAGGCTTCCACTGCATACTCGACCTCCCGCACGGAGCAATCCGGATACTGCTGGCAATCACTCAAGCAATCGCGCACCCACTCCATCAATCGTAAACCCTCGCCAGACATAGAGGCACCATGTCGCACGCGAACCACCTCTAGGCCGCGACACAATTCACCGATCTGATAACCACTCAAAAATTGACCGATCGCTTGACGCACTGGCAACAAGCGCGCCATGGCAAGGTCGCCGATCCGTCCACTTTCAGGCCAATTCAGCTGGTTGAGGTCCCGCCCCTCATAGCTGCTATCATAAATCGAACGACGTACCCCCAGCAGCAGATTGTCAAAATACTGCTCGATACGCTCTCCGGGCACTCCGCAAAACCAATGATAGCTCGGCAGGTCCGGCTCTAGCCACACAGACACCTGATTGGCCAAATACCCACAGTTCTCAGGCTGATAACCCAGTATCAAAGCCTCACAGCAGCACATTTCACGATGCGAATCACCAATATAACATTGGCTAAATAATTTCGCTCGCATCGAACCATCCGAAATCTCACTGGAAGGACAAAGTACGATAATCCGGCTCGGATAGCGCTGCGCAAAAGTCAGCAAGGCCTCAAAGCGCTCATGCGCCTCTTCAGCCGAAACAGCCCAGCCAAAATGCAAGACCACATTCATCTGCGACGCACGGAAGGCCGACGGCGATCCCGCTGTATCGCTCTCCCACATCCGGTCAAGACGACTCGTCACCTCCCCCACGGGCAGATCAATACCTGGCAATACGTCGATTAAATCTTTCATAAACAGAAATTACATTTTCATTGTCGAGACAGTGCCACCAGCCAATCAACCGGAACGACGCCATTGATGCCCACGTTCCCACAGTAGACGCTCGCTCTCCAGTGGCCCCCACGAACCAGCGGTATACTCCTTCAGTCCATGCACACCACATTGCTCCCAGTCTTCCAGCACAGGTGTCACCAACTTCCACGAAGCCTCCGTCTCATCGCCTCGAATAAACAACGTACTATCACCCACCATCGCATCTAAGATCAAACGCTCATAAGCTTCCGGTGTGTTCGAGCCAAAAGTCGTCGAGTAGCGGAAGTGCATCTTCACAGGTTGCGTGCGCGTCTCCAGACCAGGAATCTTAGAGTTCATAACAATCGTCACCCCCTCATCCGGCTGAATGCTGATCACCATAGTATTGGCGGCCACGTTAAACTTGTCCCCCTCCGAAAACAAAATACCGGGAGGACGCTTAAACTGAATCGCAATCTCACTCGCACGCCGCGCCATACGCTTACCCGAACGAATGTAAAAAGGCACTCCCTGCCAGCGCCAATTATTAATTGCTAAGCGCATCGCCGCATACGTCTCCGTCGAAGAGTCTTCAGGAATCCCCTGCTCTTCCGCATACCCCTTAACGGGTTCGCCCTTGACCAGGCCATTCGTGTAGCGGGCACGCACCACGTCGCCCCCATCCACATCAAGCTTCAAAGGCTGGATCGCCTTGATCACCTTTACCTTCTCATCGCGAATCGATTCCGGATCCAAGGAAACGGGTGGCTCCATCGCCGTCAGTGCGACCAACTGCATGGTATGATTCTGAATCATGTCACGCAACGCTCCACTGGTGTCATAATAACCACCACGCGAGCCGACACCCAAACTTTCGGCCACCGTGATTTGCACACAATCGATGTACTCACGATTCCACAAAGGCTCAAAAATTGAATTACTAAAACGCTGCACCAGTAAGTCCTGCACCGTCTCTTTACCTAAATAATGGTCGATCCGATAAACCTGTGGTTCTTCAAACACTCCATTAATAACCTTATTCAACTCACGCGCCGACTCCAAATCACGGCCAAACGGCTTCTCGATCACCACCTTCGATGCCAACTTCGTATGCACATGTGCTTGCGCCATACCACTCGAGCCCAAATTCTCTATAATCGGCTCAAACACACTCGGCGGCGTTGATACATAAAACATCCGCTGCATATCACGCCCCAGGTCTTTTTCGATCTGATTAATCTTCTCAGCCAGAGAATCAAAAGCAGCCGCCTCATCATAGCCACCCGAGTGATACGACATGTTCTGCCGCACCCGCTCCCAAATCTCTTTGTTCAATGGACGACGTGAATGCTCCGCAATCGCCTCATCCATCATCACACGAAAATCCTCATCCGCAATCGGCTTACGTCCAAAACCAATCAGGTGAAACTCCCCCGGAAGCAAATTATCCACCCCAAGGTTAAAAATCGCAGGCACTAGCTTACGTGCCGTTAAATCGCCCGAGGCACCAAAAATTACGACCACCGTAGGCGGTGCACCACGATGTTTACTTAATCCCTTCAAAAAGGGGTGTCTCGCTTCGTCAATATCAGGACTCATACTTAGTCAGTGTAATGTTTAGAAAAAAGTGGCACATTGCCATAATGGCGAACGCATCCCTCTCCCTCATCAGAGATGGATACCTCAATCACATCAAAACGGACGTGTTTCGGCGGATTTTGCAACCGATTTATATAGGACTTACACCCGCGCAGCAATACCTTCTTCTTACGAGCGTCAATTGAGTGGTATCCACCCACCAGCGCATGGGCCGCCCGCGCACGCACTTCAACAAAAACCAACACGCCCGCATCCAAACAAACAATATCCAGCTCAGCCCGCTTATAGCGCCAGTTGCGAGCGATTATCCGATAGCCTAACTCACGCCGACAATAGGCCGCAGCAAGGTCTTCACCAAACTGTCCCCGTTCCGCTCGCGAGCTATTCGGCCCCAATTTGCGTGGCCGACGACAAAATAAATCACGCAGCTTATTAAAAATACTCA
The DNA here is from genome assembly GCF_031127905.1 of Thalassobacterium sedimentorum. Taxonomy (GTDB): domain Bacteria; phylum Verrucomicrobiota; class Verrucomicrobiia; order Opitutales; family Coraliomargaritaceae; genus Thalassobacterium; species Thalassobacterium sedimentorum. The sequence goes on from NZ_JARXIC010000011.1 coordinate 48,142, forward strand.
TTGCTCAGCGCCTCTTCTAGACAAGTCCTCCCAACAGGCAACCTAGAACCAAAGGCTCCGCCACCCTCCAAGCTCCCACTACCACTCGCGAGAAACAAGCTGACGTGCAACTGCACACAATGTCTTGCTCCCCGACGCCTTCAGCATTCAGCATACATTCATCAGCACCTCATCTTCCAGTCATACACCCCATCTCATCGTCGGCGCCGGCCTTGCAGGCTGCCTACTTGCTTGGCGACTCCAGCAAGCTGGCCAGCACTTCCTCTTGCTCGGCAGCACCGCCATGCCCGCGGCCTTTAAGGTTGCCGCCGGCGTGATCAACCCGGTCACCGGTCGCTGGATGACAAAAACCTGGAATTTTGATCAATTGCTCCCCGAGGCTCAGGCCACTTATCAGGCCCTCGAACAACAATTCGGCATACAAGTCTTTCACCGCATTCCTGAAGTTCGTTTTTGCCAGAATGCAGATGACATCAAGCGACTCGGCCGTCGCTTACGCAATCCGCGCTACCATAATGTGCTCAGCCGCTACTTCGCGCCTGGCGAAGCCGCGCCCGGTTTCAACGATCCTCATGGTAGCTTCGGCATCGAACAGGCGGCCTATATCGAGCTGCCCAAACTGGTCACACACCTACGGACCGCCTTTGCACAACAAGGTCTATTTCGCGATGAAACCTTTCACCACAGCGCGCTACAGCCAACAACCGACGGCTGGCAGTACCAAGACCTATACGCAACAAAAGTTATTTTCTGCGAAGGCGCGGCGGCCATGCACAATCCTTGGTTTCCCAACATAGCCTTACAACCAGCCAAAGGCGAAACCCTCCTCTGCCACAGCCCCACCCTACAGCTCCCGCACAAACTGTATCATCACAAGAAGTGGTTATTACCCTACCCGGATGGCAGCTTTCGCGTGGGAGCAACTTACGACGAGGCCGACCTCAGCGAAACACCCACCGCGCCGCGCAAAGCAGAACTACTGGCAGCCACTCACGCAGCACTCAAAGAATCGCACCGCATTGAAATCACCACTCATCTCGCTGGCGTCCGCCCCAGCACCCGCGACAGTCGCCCAATCATCGGAGCCCACCCCTCTCAGGCGGGCCTCTACCTGCTCAACGGATTAGGCTCCAAGGGTGCCTCCACCGCACCCGCCATGAGCCAACAACTCGTGAATCACCTACTCACCCATGCGCCCATCGATACTGAAGTCGATCTGGCGCGCCTCGATACAAACGCATGCGCTTAACTGAAAAAGTTCATCAAATCCTCGCAGAACAGCTACAACCTGGTGACCTGGTCATCGACGCCACAGCTGGCAACGGACATGACACCCAATTCCTCGCCGAGCAGACCGGCACAGCAGGACATGTGATCGCCATCGACATCCAGGCAAGCGCCATCGAGTCGACCCGCCAACGCTTAATTAGTCAAGGACTGGAGCAGCACGTCACGCTCTACACCAGCGACCACGCCGCGCAACTCGAAGCACTGCGCCCGTCACAGGGTGAACGCGTCACCGCCGTCGTCTTCAATCTCGGTTATTTACCAGGCAGCGATAAAGCCGTGCAAACACAGTCCAACAATACACGCAAAGCCCTCGAAGCCTCGCTCCACTTACTACGCCCCGCGGGGTTGCTCTGCGTCACCGCCTACCGAGGCCATCCCGGTGGTGCTGAAGAATCTCAAGCCGTAGAAACCTGGATGCGCTTGCAAGAAAACAGCGGCCACCTCCTCGAGTGCTATGAACCGCAGGCAAACAACACCCCTCCCATACTTTGGGTACTGCATAAGCGCTAGTGTGCTCTAAAGCCAAGCGCAGCAAACGCACTACGAGAACACAGTCTCCCGCAGGCTGCGAATCACAGCCATATCCCCCCAGGCCGCCCCTTTGAGAGCGTTCACCTTGGGAGGATGCTTACGCTTACACTCCATCTGCACCGTGCTCACAAAGCCCCGCACATATTCGGCAGAGCCCAAAATCACCCCGTCAGTGAAATAACGCACACGACAGCGCAAGACCGCGGCCCTGGGCAGCACCCCATCTTGCTCTTCAATGACTTGTGCCACCTGACTGCGATTCATCCGACGCCCCTTGACCTCCCACGGATCGGCGCCCTTACCAAATATTAGAGAACGATGCGCCTGCAGCGCAGCTGCTGGGGATCGATCAGCGCCGACATGGTCGGACCAAATACGCAACAGGCCATCGCAGGCCCGCTCATCCCCCGCCACCGCTTGCGCATAACCACAGCAACGGTAATCCTTTGGATCAGCTACGATTCCCGCGCGCACCGGATTCAAATCAATGTACGCGGCCACTGTCTGCAAGGCATTACCAGCGCCCTCCACCAACACCGATTTAAAACGGTCGGCCCACAGCGTGCCAAAGCGCTGATGCGACTTATTGTACCAAATCGTAAAGCGTTGTTTCACCGTTTTCATAAACTCCGAAACATCCCCCATGCGCAGCAACAGACGTTGTCGAATCGCCTCCGCCGCCTCACCACCAGCCGCCAGGTCGGCGGCCAGCACCTTAATCGAAGCTTCCTGATACTTTGTCGGTTGCGGGTAGAGCACTTTATAGCGCTGCAGTAATTCCGCATCGGAAACATCCTGCGCTTCAGGCACTTCCACCAGCACATGAAAATGGTTCGACATCACACAATAGGTCAAAACATTCACCCCGCAGAAATCAGCCACCTGCCAAATCATCTTGCGCAGCACCTCTTGCTCACGCTGCCCAAACAAGCTCTCACCATTCACCGTGCGCGTCATACAGTGATAACTGGCAGTCGACCCAATAACTTTTACCCGATTCGCCCTCATCCATCCACTCAAGCAGTCTCGCGAGCTGATGTAAACTACAAAAGTAGGGACAGGCACTACTTGTTACGGTGCGCGGTGTTTGGTTCGTCAGGGCAGTGATTTGCCAGCGGCGGCCTGCCTGGGGATCGCTCGCGATGCCGTAGCTTGGGCGCGCGCGTCCCCTTGCGGAGTGAGTCACCGCCTTTTATCAATTTTCAGCATCCGCTCGAGCGTGTCCGTGCGCCCGCCGGGCGTACACAAAAAAGCCCTCCGATCTAAATCGAAGGGCTTTGAAAAAATGATTTTACTCGAAGTTCAGCAAACTAGCCGCGGCGACGCAGCATCACCCAACCCAAAGCAAGAAATCCAGCAATCGCACCGTAGGCAGATGGCTCGGGGACAATAGTTGCACCTGTAAGACTCGCAACTAAAGCGTCTCCTAACCCACCTCCATTTATGTCTATTCCAATTACTCGGCTAAAATCAAAACTATCACCAACACTAGTAAGAGAGAGAACAGCTAGGCCTGACTCTAAATCTGTCCAAGATCCTCCACTAAATTGTGCTTGTTGGAACTCCTCATCAAATAGGATCACACTAAAAGTTGTTCCAGGATTAGTAGTAACGTTTCCCGTTAATGTTAAGTCATTGCCCCATACACTGCTAAGATCAACCAATGGGACATCACCGCTCAAAACACTTGTGTCCGCTCCAGAAAAAGCAAGACCATTAGCATCTTGAGAGTCTACCGAAAAATTGGTAAAATCAGAATCTGCCCATGCACCCGTCCCAAAATTCGTAATAGTAATCGCACTAAGCGTGTAACCGAGACACACGCTAAAGAGAATTAGACATTTTTTTTTCATATAAATAGTTTTTAATTAAAGTGTATAAGGCAAAACTTGAGTGTAAGTGACGTCCGAACTAGTGGCTGTCTTCTTTTGAACAATAATAGCACTTCCTATAGCAATCATAAAATCGTCGGAATTAGGAAAGCCACGAACATTCTCAACCCACTCACTTCCGTTATGAAAAAACCTTTTCCATGAATTACCATCGCGCACGAAAACAATATCAGCCAAATCGGCATCAGATGATGATTCCCAATCCGGAATACTTTCAAGTCCAACATCACTTAGCTGCATATCTACAGGAAATGAATTAGCAAGGACAGTTAAACCGGCCTTATTGATAGTCATCTGCCGACCTAAACTAGGGACAGTACCAGTAAGAATAAGCTCAGTAGTCTGAGTAGCCTGCCTGAGAACCAACAACCCGTTATCAGGCAACAACGGTTCATTATTTGCAGCAGGAAATCCTCGGATATTCCTAACCCAAGAATCTACATCTGTATCATAATAGAATTTTTTCCAGCTGCCGCTGTAATCAAGAAGCCAAATATTATCAGCTGAATCAAAATCAGAGCCACCAATAATAGCCCCATCACTAGGAGTGCCCAACATACTAAGCAGCGTATCGCACTCAACCAATTCAAAGGTATCAACACCAACATTAATATCTAAAGATGTCAAAACATCCACATCGGAGGCAACAAGATCTATAGTAAGAGTATCTGTGGTATTAGCTTCACTAGCATCAGTTGAAACTAGTAAATTCCTCCCAGAAGCAAGCCCAGATGTTATACGTATAATATATGGAGCAGCCTCAGATGAGAGCTCACCAGCCAGCCAGCCAGCACCCGCAACCGTTATATTATCAGATGATACGCCAGTAATAACACCTCTAGAAATGCCTGTAACGTTATCAGACGGCATGTAAAGAGGGATTCCAAGAGGAGAAATATTACGTGCGTTACCAGTCCCCTCCTCGATAGTCCATGTTACGTATCCCACTGGATCCGTTGTCACAGCAGAGAGCGTTGATAGGCTGCAAAGGGCTGCGCTTGAGAGGAGGGCGAATGTTTTTAATAAAGTTCTCATAAGGTCAGTGGTGAGGCTAATACTGTTGGAGTACTAACGGCTTACAAGTACAAAAAAGCCTCAAAAACCGCTGTAAACTACAATTAACAAGCCCGTTACAAACGTGGCATTCATTGCGTCAACGGGTCAACTTCGAAGAATGAGGGAGCTGATTGAGACTGAAAACTGGAATTTGGCTGTATCAAATCAACATTGAGCAATGGCTCGACACTAGGCTGTGGTGGCGGTTCGGTGAGTTTTGAGGGGACAGCAGGACGCTTAAACATCCACGGAGTCAGCCCTAAATTTACCTGCACGCGATCCAGTTGGGACTGGTGAACTTGCTTGCCACCAATGGTGAGCACACTGGTAAATGGAATACGGATGCCTTCGATTGTGCGGAAATCGCTGTGAGTGGTGACCTCTTCAGCGCCTGTCACGTTATTGATGACGATTTGACGAATTTCCTTAAAGGTGGTCATATCCAGGAAGTATTGTATTTCCTGGCCATCGGGTAGTTGGGCGTGCAAATGATAGGCGCGCTGCCCCTCGACATCGGCGGTGCCGAGGAGTGAAATGGTCTTGCCCGCGATCAGGGGATAGAGCAGGTGGCCGGTGGTGGTAGCGTCGCGAATAAAATTGAGGGCATCGGCGGGTGGCATATCCATGGGCTGCCCATCGCCCTGCAGGGTGTTGAGCTGCCAGGCATCGCGCCCATCGTAGCTCATCACGACACGCTCACCGCGGACGTAGATGACGACTTTGCAGAGATTGGGCTTTTTCTTAAAGGCGGTAAAACGCAGGGCGCCCTGTGGCAGTTGGAGTGTGCCGTCGAAACGGAGGCTTTCGAGCAGTTGCCAATTTTCCAAACCGCCTAAGCTGCGCTGATAATAATTTCGCAGCACAGTGGCCAGGCCAGAATCGAGGCCAGTGGTGTCCATTGGCTGCACGCGCTCGATAGAGACGAGGTAGTCGGACTCGGCAGGCTGGACTGATTCGGCTGCGCCATGCGTGGGCAGTGAAAATTGGGCAGTGAGCAGTGCGACTAGAAAGAGTATGCGTGGCATGCGCGTGATGTAACTCGCGACGCGAGGGGGCGCAAGTCATCTATGGAGAAGACTTGAGGGGCGGACAGACAGCTAGGGGCTATGCGAGCCCGGGAACGCTAGGCGACTTTCGTTGAGTGACGGGGGGCCCGAGAACTTCGCCATAGATAAAGGCGGCGCGGGCGGCGGCAGGATCGCGCAACACGCGGCGCACAGGGCCTCGCAATGCACGGCGGCTGCCTGTGGCGGCGCTGGGCCTGCGATGGGGCAGCGCCTTGGCGTCGGAGGCACGGGCCTGCTTTTTGAGCTTTTCGGCACGGCGCTTAGTGGCCTCAATTTGCTCTAATTTGGCTTGGATATCGTATTCGCCGGAGGACTGAGCGGGGGAGGGAGCCTGATAGATGGGTGTTTCCGGTTCGGACTGCCGCTGGCGCTCTTGTTTGGATGGCTGATAGGGGCGTTCGACTGGTGTGGGTTGCGAGCGACGCAGGGGCTCAGACATGCGGGTCTGCGGTGCGCGCTCGGCCGCCTGAGGCTCACCGGTCCCCTGCCCTTCTTGGCCTTCTTGACGCCGCTGCAGGATTTTACGTCGAATTTCCTCTTGAATGCGCCGCTGACGCTCGGCGACCTCGGGGTCGAGCTCGCCTCTGCGTTGGCCCGGGAGGGGCGCCGCCTCATCCTCGTCGGCATTCTTGGAAAGCATGTTTCCAAAGAAATAGATGGCCGCGAAAATGACGGGGATGATGTATTCGAGTAGATTGTCCATTTAGGGATGAATGATGGTGGATCTGGGATGAATGATGAATGATGAATGATGGCGGATTAATGATGAATGATGGGGGATCTGGGATGAATGATGGGGGATTACTTTTTACGTAGATGTTTGGCAAAGCCGCCTAATTGCCGGGAAATGCTTTCGCACTGATCGCGGCGCTGGTTGGCGGTGGATTCCTCCACGAATTTCAATCGCTCTGCTAGATGATACATGCTCCTGACTTCGCCGGTAGATCCTTTGGCTATATCGAGGAATCTGGCAAAGTCCGGTTTTGTCGAGCGCTCGGCACCCTCTGCAATATTATTGGAAATCGACACAGCAGCGCGCTTAATCTGATCGACAAAGGTAAGGTCACGACAGGCACGAAAGTCGCCATAGACATCGACAGCCAAGTCCTGAGCATCCTGCCAGACCTCCATCTGCTCAAAGTCTAAGAGTCCTCCATTCGCCATGATTCATCCTCCATCATTCATCATTAATCATTAATCCGCCATCATTCATCATTAATCAAAAAAAGACCTAACTCTTCTCGTCGCCTTTGGAGATGCTGTCGCGCATGTCGGTGTCGGCTTTGATGTTGTTGAGGCGATAGTAGTCCATGACGCCTAGGTTGCCGCTGCGGAAGGCTTCGGCGAGTGCGAGGGGCACTTGTGCTTCGGCTTCGACGACCTTGGCGTTCATCTCTTCGACGCGGGCCTTCATTTCTTGCTCGAGGGCAACGGCGGCGGCGCGGCGCATTTCGGCCTTGGCCTGGGCGACGTTCTTGTCGGCTTCGGCTTGGGACTCTTGGAGTTGGGCGCCAATATTCTCGCCGACGTCGACGTCGGCGATGTCGATGGAGAGGATCTCAAAGGCGGTGCCGACATCGAGGCCGCGCTGCAAGACGACTTTGGAAATGCTATCGGGGGATTCGAGCACGGACTTGTAGGAATCGGCCGAGCCGATGGTGGTGACGATGCCCTCACCGACACGGGCGATAATGGTCTCTTCAAGGGCGGAACCGACGTAGTTGTCCAAATTGGAACGCACGGTGACACGGGCGCGGGCTTTTACCTGAATGCCGTCTTTGGCGACGCCATCGATGGTGGAGCGCCCACTGCCGGAAGCGGGGCACTCGATGACTTTAGGATTGATGGAGGTGCGCACGGCTTCCAGCACGGACTTGCCGGTGCCTTTAGTCGCGAGGTCAATGGCGCAGGCGCGCTGCCAGTCGAGGGCGATATTGGCCTTATCAGCGGCGATGAGTGCTTGCACGGTTTGGATAACATTTCCCTCGGCGAGGTAATGGGCTTCGAGCTCGTTGGCACTGATTTCGATGCCGGCTTTGACAGCGGTGATACGGGCATCGACCACCAGCGAGGCGGGCACGCCGCGCAGGCGCATGGCGACGAGGGTGGGAAAGCCGACGGCTGCCCCCGAAAGCAAGGCGCGCAGCCAGATGCTAAAGAAGGTGATCATGATAAAGAAGCCAATCAGGAGGATGAGTCCAAGAATGGCGGCGGCGCCGAGCTGCCAACCGGCAAGGGCGATAGGGAGGGTACTAATAGTCATAGTTTTTTGATGATGAGTTTAAAATTATCCTGGGAAACGACGTGAATGGGCTGATCAGCATCGATATAGCCGTCCTGCGAGTAAGCTTCGTAGGCCTGGCCGTCGATTGCAACCTTTCCACTCGGATTCAAACGAGTCAATGCAATGCCGTCTTGCCCGACAATAGAGGCCTCGGCCGGGGCCGTGTTCGAATGCCCGGAAACGGAAGATTTCAGAAAGAACGCCTGTCCCAGTGAGGTGCGGGCCAAGAGTCTGAATTCGATATAGACGAGCAAGGCGATCGCGATGGCTGAGCCGACAAAGGTGAGGATGGCGACGCCGGCACCGAACTGCACGCCGGCGATCCAGGTGGCGAGGATGAGGCAGAGCGCAGCGAGGACGCCGAGCACGCCGCCGGGCAGGATGACTTCGAAGAAGACAAGCACAAAGGCTGCGACGAGGAGGCCGATAATGGTGCTCATGATTGGGCCTCCTGGGATGAGGGCGAGCCGCTCGGAAGCGTGGTGTTTTCGGGGGTGGCGGCAACCTCCGGCGGCGGATGGGGGCATCCGCCCTCCCTTGGGGCAGTGACGATTAGGCCGAAGGCGCTGGCCTTTTGGACTTGGACCGTGGCCCCGCAGTCGATGCTGCCAAGGGCACTGCGGGCGTCGTATCGGCGGCCTTCGATTTCTACCCGACCGCTCGGAAAGAGGTCGGTAACGGCAACACCGAGGCTGCCGACAGGCGGAAACTGCGACTCACGCTGGGCGCGAAGGTTTTGACTGTTGCCACCAGCGGCGGTGGCGAGCACGAGTTTGCTTTCCATCCATGAGCCAGGAAAGAAGCGGGACAGTATAAAGACGCCCACGACAGCGATTGACAGGCCGAAGACGAGATTGACCAATGGCTCGGCCAGCAGTTGGGGCGAGACGCTGATCGGCTCGCCGGGCCAAACATCGACCATGGCCCAGAGCAAGGAACCAAAGATAAGCGCCAGTCCCGACAGGGCGAAGATGAGGGTGCCGGGAAAGAAGAATAGCTCGACCAAGACCAGGATGACGCCGAGGGCGAAGAAGAGAATGACCTCGTTGCCCGCGAGACCGGCGATGTATTGGCTCATAAAAAAGACGCCCAACAGGACAATGCCGGCGATACCGAAGACACCGAAGCCGGGGGTCTTGAATTCAAAGAAGAGCGCGAGCAGCCCGATGCCGAGCAGCGCTGGCGCAAAGGTATTCATCCACTTGGCCAGCACCTCGGAGTAAGTGAGGTGAAAGTCTTTGATCACATACTGCCCGACACCGAAACGAGCATCCAGCAGGGCATCGACTGAGTCGTAGATACCACTAGCGAGCAAGGGCTGTGCGGGCTCGCCGTATTCGCGCATGGCCTCCTTTGCAGTGAGGGTGAGCAGTTCACCGGCGGGCTTGATGACTTGATCGTCGATTTTGAGCTCAAAATCGGCATCCAGCATGGCACGCACAACATCGGAGCGGTAGGGGTAGTCTTCAGTGATACTGCGAATATTGGCGCGCAGGTAGCTCTCGACCTTCATGCGAGCAGTTTCAGGCACGTCCTGACCGCCGCCCTGAATGACGGCGGAGGCGCCCATTTTCCCCTGGGGCGCGAAATAGATCTCTTGGGTGGCGGAGGCAATGAAAGAGCCAGCGGAAATGGCGTCCGGATTAATATAGGTGGCGGTGATGCCGTCGAATTTGGCCAGCATTTCCATCATTTCGATGGTGTAGTCGACACGTCCGCCCGGGGTATCCATATCCAGCAGCACCATATCGACCTGGTTGGTGATGGCCTCTTTGAGTCCACGGCGCAGGATGTAGAGGTTGGGCTTATTGATGGCGTCGGTGATGGGAATGACGTAGACATCGATGGGCCCGGAAGTGACAGCAGGGTCTGGGGTGACGGCAGGGTCGTCAGATGAAGCTTGGGAGGCTGCGGCAGGCGTGGGCTCGGTGGGCTCGGTGGGCTCGTCGTTGGACACAGGCTTTTGAGCCAGGGCGAAGTGCCCGAGCGTAAGGAATAAAAATAGAGCCGTAAGTGGACGAAGCGACATGGTAAACGCTATCTTGAAAGACTTGCGGGCAAACGCAAGTACGGTTGGGCGATAAAGAAAAGAAGGAAGGAACGTTGAGGCTTGCTCGGTGGGCGGGCTTGGGCAGACGCGGGCTTGGGCGGACGCGGACTTGGGCAGACGCTGCAAATGCGGAGATTTGCGATCCCGGGCTTGGAGGACGCTGGCTTGGCGGACGCGGGCTTGGGCGGACGCGGGCTTGGGCGGACGCTGCAAATGCGGAGATTTGCGAGCCCGGGCTTACGGGATGGGTGCGTTTCGGCTTTCACTATTAGGAAAGCTGTGCTTAGAAAGATGTGATGGAGACGATCGATTATAATGGGGTGCAGCTGCATCGCTGGAGCTGTGGGCCCTCGACCTTTTTGGCACGCCCGGAACTGGGCGCACGCCTGATGAACTGGAATCTACGTATGGCAGATGGCACGGTGCGCGATGTGATCCATTGGCCCGAACACGCGGACTACGACAACTTCCCTAAAGTGCGCGGCGGAAATCCGATCTTATTCCCCTTCTCGGCGCGCACGTTTCATGCGGGCAAAATCGGGCAGTGGAAAGATGCGAAGGGCGTGGTCCGGCCGATGCCGAATCATGGCTTTGCACGGGAAGGATTGTTTGAAATCGTGACGATCGATGAAACCGGATTCACAGCAGAACTGAAGCCGGACGCTGCTGCGCAGGAGGCGTACCCGTTTAATTATCGTTTCACGGTGCGCTATGTTTTCGAGGAAATTTCATTTAAGGTTTATCTGCGACTGGATAATCTGGGGGACGAGCCGATCTTATGGTCAGCGGGGCACCACTTCTACTTCACCCTGCCCTGGCATGGGGGCCTGCTTCGCAGCGACTACCGCTTTGACATTCCGGCCAAAAAATGTTTTACGCACGCGCCGGATGGCTCGCTGCTACCTGTGGCGAAGGGCTGGGACAAGGACTGCTCGTTTGGGAATCCAGCGAATAACGACCGAATCTACACTCGTTTAAAAGGAGACACTGCGGCCTTCGGCCCGAATGGCGGCGAGGAGGACATCAGGATTCGTATCTTGAACGACTCTAATACGTACTCCACCTGGAATGCCTTCGTGGTATGGACGGAAGCAGTGGACAGTCCATTTTACTGTGTCGAACCGTGGATGGGACCTCCCAACAGTCCGGAACACAAAAAGGGCCTACATGCGGTAAACGCGGGAGAACACGCCACTTTTGGAGTGGAAGTCGGCATGTAGATGTAATGTGGCGCGGCTGCACACAGGCAGCGCGACTTACCTCAGCTGCAAGCTCCGAATTTAGCCTTGGCAGCTTGCCTACGGATGCCGGATTGAGGGCGAATTTAACTCTGGAAATGCAGCACAGGGCCGTCACAATGCGGCGTTTTCAATATGAAGATCATTATTATAGGCGCCGGAGAAGTCGGCCATAATCTGTGCACGACTTTGTCGGCTGCGGGCCACAACGTCACTCTGATCGAACAATCGGAGGTGCGCTGTGAGAAGCTGGACGAGGAGCAAAATGCACGCATCATCACCGGCAACGGCAGCTCGGCGCGTCAACTAGTGGATGTGGATGTAGCCTCCTGCGATGCCTTTCTGGCGATGACCAGCGATGACCGCACGAATGTGATCTCTTGCTCACTGGCCAAGGGGCTGGGGGCCAAGAATACGATCGCCCGCATCCATGACGAGACCTTCAGCGATAACTCAGTGATCAATTACCAACTGCACTTCGGGATCGACCTGCTGGTGAATCCCGAGGCGATTTGCGCGGTGGAGCTGGCCAAGGAAATCCGCAGTGCCGGCCGGGTGGCGGTGGAGAACTTTGCGCGTGGTCAAATCGAGGTGCAGCTCCAAGAAGTGGCGCCCAACTCGCGCTTAATCGGAAAAAAGCTCAAGGATCTGAAACTGGACGCCCGGGTGCGTATCGGCTTCATCCAACGCGACAGCAGTTCGGAGGTGGCCAGCGCGGACTCGATCCTACAAGAAGGCGATATGGTGACTCTATTTGGGCACCCGGAGGTACTGTTCACATTGCGCGAACGCTTTGATCCGAAGCACAAAATCGACATCGCGCGGGTGGTACTCTTTGGTGGCAGCGAGACAGCGATCAGTTTGATCCGGCTCTTAACCAACCCTCGCTTCAAAGTGCGGGTCATCGAAAAAGACAAGGCGAAGTGCCGCTCGCTGGCCGAGCGTTTCCCCGACATCACCGTGATCAATGGCGACGCCACCTCGCTACGCTTATTGGAGGAGGAACAGATCGGCAGTGCGGATTATTTCGTAGCCTGTACCAAGGATGATGAAGAGAACATTTTGACCTGCCTACAGGCGGCCAAGCTCGGGGCGAATCATGTGCAGCTGGTGATCAACAAGGGCGACTACGACCAGTTACTCGGTATTTTGAAGACGATGCTGGGGATTGAAGTGGTGGTGTCTCCACGCCAGGCCACGGCTGAATTCATGCTGCGCAACTTGTCCGCTGATTCCAGCGCCACGCTGGCCACGGTGCCCGGTGGTGATGGTCAAATCGTGGAAGTGCGCATCACCCACTCCAGCCCGTGCGTGGGCAAGAAGGTCAAGGACATCCAACTACCGGCGGGCGCAGTCTTTGTGGCACTGCTACACAAATTCAAAGCCAAGGTGCCCGCTGCCGACGACGTGATTCTAGCGGGCGACCGAGTGGTGGTGATCGTGAGTGAAGCACAGCAAAAAGCCGTGATGGCGAGCCTAGTTTAATCCGTGAACACTGCGATCATTTACAAACTCTTGAGCATGGTGCTGCTGGCACTGGCGGCCGCATTTGCGCTATGTGCGGGCACAGGCTTACTGCTCGGGGAATCAATACACGACGATTCAGTTCAAGCCCTACTGAGCACGGTGGGCATATCGATCAGCGTGGCCGCACTCTTCCATATGCTCGGCCGCAAGGGAGAAGCCAAACTCTTCCGGCGTGAAGCGCTATGTGCAATCGGAATCTCATGGATCCTCGCCACATTCATCGGCGCCCTGCCCTATGCATTGACTGAAACCAGCGGCAGCTTTGCCGATGCAATTTTTGAAAGCGCGTCCGGGCTCACCACCACCGGGGCGACCGCCTATTCCAACTTTTATGAGTTTCCCAAGAGCTTGCTGCTATGGCGCTCGCTGAGTCAGTGGGTGGGCGGCTTGGGCGTAGTGGTGTTTTTCGTGGCCATCTTGTCCTCGCTGGGTGCGGGGGCGAAAATTCTATTTAGTAACGAATCCTCCGGCACCTCAGCCGACTTTGACCACGGGCGCATTCAAAGCGGTGCCTTACAGTTGATGCTCTTTTACCTCGGCATATCACTGGCCTGCACGATCGCCTACAAACTGGGCGGAATGGATTGGTTTCAAGCGATCAATCACTCAATGACCACCATTTCGACTGGTGGATTCAGCACCGAACCAATGAGTATGGAGCAATTCCAAAGTCCCACGCTCGAATGGCTCTCGATCCTCTTCATGGCACTGAGCGGAACGACCTTTGTTTATATGATCCGACTCATGCGCGGGCAGACGCACATACTCAAGCAGAATCATGAAGTTTACTGGTTTTACGGAATCATCGTAGGCAGCACCCTGCTACTGATCGTCTTCCTCGTCGATTTAACCGGGCAACTGCCCGACCACACGATGCTGCGGGTGGCCGCCTTCCAATCCGTCTCGATCATCACAACTACAGGCTTTTCCACCACAAATTTCGACACCTGGCTTCCGCCCGCTAAAATGACCTTGCTACTGATCATGTTCGTCGGCGGCTGCTCGGGCTCCACCAGTGGCGGCGTCAAGGTCGTGCGTATCGTGATCGCGCTACGTGCGGCGATGCGCAGTATCACCCACGCCTTCCGGCCCAACATCACCATCCCGATGCGCATGGGGGGACAAACCCTGAGCGAGCGCGCCATTCACAGTGTGGTGCTCTTCATCATTTTAATGACAGCATTACAACTGCTGGCCATGCTCTTTGTATCAGCCAACGAGCCGCATCTGTCCTTTATGGGGGTCTTTTCCAGTGTGCAAGCGACCTTGTTTAACATCGGCCCCGGCTTTCAAGAAGTGGGCCCCGCCGAGAACTTTCAGTTTCTGCGCAGTAGCACCAAGATCTTCTTGTCGCTACTGATGATACTCGGGCGCTTGGAATTGTACGCAGTGCTGGTACTGTTTATGCCCTCGGCTTGGAAGCGGTTTTCGTAGGAAACGGGAGAACGGAGGAGGAATTGAACGTCGAACGTCCAATGGTGAATTGCGATCAGGGCTGCGGGAGACTAGGACCCGTCTGACGAGACTCTTCACTCGCTTTGAACGCCCGACGGCGGAGTCCTACATTCAAAAATTCGATGTTGGACGTTCGATGTTCAACGTTCCTTCATTCCTGCTTCCAGCGGAGCTGCACTACGGTGGCGCCCCAACTGCCTTCGCTCTGGTCGGCTAACTGGAAACTCTTAACGCGTGTGTCGCGCCTTAAAAGTGTGTGCACGGTCTCGCGCAGGGTGCCAATGCCTTTGCCGTGGATAATGCGCACTCGATGATAGCCTTTTTCCAAAGCGAGCTCGATGTAATCGGGTATTAGGTCGCCGAGCTCAGAGGGTCGGAAGGTGTGGAGGTCGAGCTCGTCGGTGATTTCAAACTCGATGGGGTCTTCGTTGGGATCTTGGTTCATGATTGGTAGGCACTGCTAAAACGCCATTGGCTCGGTGATGCGCAGAGTTTAGCTTGAACTGGGTTTTGCTCGATATAGGCGATCACATCGTGAAAGTGTTTTTCGTTACGGATATAACGGTCCCAGTATTCTGAATGCCATAACGGTGACTTGTCGGACGTATTCGCTGCGGCGGCTGACTCTGACGTAGAGCAACTCGGGAGAGTTGCGTTCCCGGGATCGCGAATCTCCGTATTCGCTGCGGGGGCTGACTCTGACGCGGAGCAACTCGGGAGAGTTGCGTTCCCGGGATCGCGAATCTCCGTATTCGCTGCGGGAGCTGACTCCGACGTAAGGCAACTCGGGAGAGTTGCGTTCCCGGGCTCGCGAATCTCCGTATTCGCTCTTAGCCATTTTTTGATCTCAGTCGCTGTATACTTTTTCCATGAAGCTAGCGTTTCAGCCATTGTCCACCCTGCCATGGGTTGAAATAAGACATGGAAGTGGTTGGGCATGACCACCCACGCATATAAACGATAACGCTCACCATCAAAAAAATGAAATGCGCCTTCCACGATCTGGGCTAAGGCGGGTTCCTTTAATATACAGGAACCATAACCGGCATCAATCCACGCATGTAAGCGCTTTCTGCGCTCGATCGCTCGCGCTTCGTCGGGAAGACTCTGAATCGCTTGATCGATGCGCTCGATCGCAGATTGAGGTAAGCTGTCCGATAAATGCACGGTGACGTGCTGTGTGCGCACCTGGCTTTCAAAATGAGGCAAGTAACCTCTTGAATGCCAGACGCCAGGACTGTTGGGGTCTGGCGACGATTGAGACACTTGATTAGGGCTGAAGGAGGGACGGGCGTCAATGAGCAATGACTCGCTCAAACTTAACTTAGGCTGTGAATGAACGTTATGTAAAGATTGCTGAATGGCAATGGTGGAATGCGCGCTGACTCTGACGTGGAGCAACTCGGGAGAGTTGCATTCCCGGGATCGCGAATCTCCGCATTCGCTGCGGCGGCTGACTCCGACGCGGAGCAACTCAGGAGAGTTGCGTTCCCGGGCTCGCGAAATCCGTATTCGCTGCGGCGGCTGACTCTGACGCGCAGCAACTCGGGAGAGTTGCGGTCCCGGGCTCGCGAATCTCCGTATTCGCTGCGGCGGCTGACTCCGACGTGGGGCAACTCGGGAGAGTTGCGGTACCGGGCTCGCGAATCTCCGCATTCGCTGCGGCGGCTGACTCTGACGCGCAGCAACTCGGGAGAGTTGCGGTCCCCGGATCTGGCACTAGTCGCCTGGTGGCAGGATTGGGATCTTTTCGATGCCTTTTGGCTCGGGGAGGGGCTCGGGGGCGGCACTGTCTAAGGCTTCAAACTTCCTAGCTGTCACCATTAGGCGACTTTCGATGGAGTTGAGCGTTTTATTATAGTGACCGACGGATTGCTCGAGGCTTTTGCCGAGCTTAGTAAAGTGGCCGGTGACGATGCTGATGCGCTGGTAGAGCTCTTTGCCCAGGGCGGCGATCTCCTTGGCCTCGCGGGCGATGGCTTCTTGCTGCCAGCCGAAGGCGATCGCTTTGAGCAGTGCAATGAGCGTGGTGGGCGTGGCGAGGATGACCTTGTTGTCCACTCCCAGCTCAATCAGTGCGGGATCTTGCTCTAGCGCGGCGCTGAAGATGGTTTCGTTGGGTATGAAGAGCACGACAAACTCGGGCGTATTCTCAAACTGGGCCCAATACGACTTGGCGGAGAGCCCCTTGATGTGCTCGCGGATGTGGCGTGCGTGCGCCTGCATGCGAGCGGTCTGCACAGCGGGGTCGTCGGCTTCGAGGGCGTCGAGGTAGGCGGCCAGCGGCACCTTGGAATCGACCACGACCTGGCGACCGTTGGGTAGATTGATCAACATGTCGGGACGCTGACGCTGGCCATCGGCGGTATCGACCGAGGCCTGTTCTAAGAAATCCACCCGATTGACCATGCCCGCCATTTCGACGGTGCGGCGCAGTTGCATTTCGCCCCACTGGCCGCGCACTTGTGGGGCACGCAGCGCCTGCACTAGACTCCCCGTAGTCTTGCTGAGTTTCGCTTGTGACTCAGCTAGCTGCTGGAGTTGCTGTTGCAGGCTAGCATCAGTCGCGGTGCGACGTGTCTCGATGCGCTCCACCCGCTCGTTAAAAGCTTTGAGCGCCAGGCTGACGGGTTCGACGGTCTGCTGGATGGAAGCTTGTCGCTTATCCAGATCGCCCTGTGCGCTGGCTTGATATTTCTCCAGCGTCGTCTTGGCCAGGCTGAGAAAGGATTCATTATTCTTTGAAAGCGCCTCAGACGAGAGCACCTTGAAGCTCTCCTGCAAGCGAGCTTGCGCGTCCTGCAGCAGCGTCAATTTTTCAGCCGCCGCACGAAGCTCCGCATCTCGCTGAGCTTCGAGACGTGCAAGCGTCTCCTTGGTTTTCGCATGGGCGCGATTGAGTAAGAAGTAAACTAAGGCCGCGCCTAGCAGGAGCCCCACAACTAATCCAACAATCAAATCCATACATGCATTCAGCCTAGTTTATCAGAGCTGGCAATGGTGGATTCAAAAGATAAACTGGACATCGCTTGACAGCAGTCGCGATCTCGTTATCGCCGTTGCAGGATGAAGTCCGCTCCAGAACCCGCACCACACTCAGCCCCGCTACGGGTGTTGATTGCGATGCTCACGGTATGGATATTTGTTCTATCGCTCGCAGGCGTCAGCCCAGCACTGCACTCGTGGCTGCACGCAAAAAACGACTGCAAGAGCCACGACGCCGCACACTCAGAACAGCAAGACAACAGCGACAACAGCGCGCACTATTGTGCGGTCATTGCCATCCAAGGAGCCATGGCCACTGTGGACAGCGCAGTGCTCCCCGAGCGCGCCACGTATGCACGCATCGACTTTGAGGCCGTCCGTGAACGCAGCACGCCCCCCCAGACTCAATTACTGTCAAGTGCCCGCGCGCCCCCTTTTGAAATCATAGTTTAGACAACAACGCAGCAATCATCCCGCTGCACGCTCAACTTTAGATTTCAAAACAATGAATAGCTTTTTAATAAAAAGCGGTTTGCTCGTCTGCGCCGCTTCCTCCCACACGCTTAGCGCACAGCTTGCTGCAACGGCAGAGCCCGTTTACCAGCTGAAGGAATACGTCGTTTCAGCCGGCCCCGTGGCCCGCTCGATCGAAGACTACAGCAGTCCGTTCACCTCGCTCGACGCGGCGGACATCCAGCAAGAAGGCGGCAGCAGCCTCGGCGCGCTACTCGACGGCCAGCCCGGCGTGACCGCCACCAGTTTTGGCGGTGGTGCCAGCCGCCCAATCATACGTGGCTTTGATGGGCCACGCGTGCGCATCCTCGAATCAGGCCTCGGCTCACTCGACGTATCCGAAACCAGCCCCGACCACGCAGTCTCCGTCGAGCCGCTGCTGATCGATCGAATAGAAATCCTACGCGGTCCTTCCACCCTACTTTACGGCAGCTCAGCGATCGGCGGAGTGGTCAATGTTATGGGTAAAGAAATTCCACGCGAACGCGTCGACCCGAAAGCTTACGAAGGCGCGATCGAAACCCGCTACGACAGCGTATCCAACGGAGAGACTCACCTCGGCTACGGCACAGTAGGCGGCGAAAACTGGACATTCAGTCTGACCGGTCTCAAGCGCAATGCCGACAACTACGAGATCGCTGGCGACGCCGAAGCCATCCACGAAGAAGAAGAACATCATGATGACGACGACGATCACAATGAGGAAGCGCACGAAGAAGAAAGCGGCGACGAGCTAGCGAGCAGCTTCGTCGAGACCGAATCCTACTCCGCGGGCGGCACCTGGTTCTTTGGTGAGCACAACTACATCGGTGCCTCCTTTTCCGTCTACGACTCTTATTACGGCGTGCCTGGCCACGAGCATGAACATCATGATGAAGATGACGACGACCATGATGATGACCATGAAGAAGAGGAAGAGAGCGTCGCCATCGATCTCGAACGCAAGCGCTTCGACCTAGAGCTGGCTCTATTCGATCCGATTGACTGGATCGAAGCCGCGCGTTTCCGCTTCGGATACACCGACTACCAGCACACCGAACTCGAAGGCGACGAAACCGGCACCGTATTTTCACGTGACGGCTGGGAGCTGCGAGGCGAAATCGCGCACCGCGAATGGGCCTTCATCGACGAAGGCATCTTTGGTATTCAAACCTCGGATACGGACTTCGAAGCCCAAGGCGAAGAAGGCGCGGCCTTTGGTCCTGCTACCCAAACCAGCAATCAAGCCATCTTCATCAATGAGCAAATCCACCGCGGCGCCTGGCACTACGAGTTCGGCGGCCGTCTGGAAACTCAGCAGATCGACGCCAAGGGCGTCTCGGACTACAGTGATGTCGCGATGAGCCTGGCTGCCGGCATCATCTACACCATCGATACACGCAACTCACTGGCACTGTCCTTGCAACGCTCACAGCGTCACCCTACGTCGACTGAACTCTACGCCGACGGCGAGCACATTGCGACCAGCCAGTATGAGCTCGGCGATGACGACCTAGGGCTTGAAACCGCTTATGGGATCGACCTAAGCTACCGCTTTCAGGGCGAGCAATGGGAAGCCACCGCTTCGATCTTCTACACCTACTTCGATGACTACATCTACGCCGCAGAGAGCGATGCCACCGCACTCGGAATCGACACCGAGCTAGACACCTACGCGTACGATCACGTCGATGCAAATTTCTATGGCTTCGAAGCCGAGCTCGAGCGCATCCTCTACCGCAGTGAAGAGAGCGAATTACGCATCGGCATCATGGGCGACTATGTGCGCGCCGAAAATCGTGACAGCAGCAACGACCTGCCCCGCATCCCGCCCTTGCGGCTTGGCGGCAAGATCCAGTTGGCACACGGCAATTGGGATGCAGGCCTGCGACTACGCCACGCCTTCGACCAAAACGACACTGCACCGCTCGAGACCGAGACAGATGGCTACACCGAGCTCAAGGCCAACCTCGCCTACACCTTCCTACTCGGCAACGGCATTGATCTGACCATCTTCGCGCAGGCCGACAACCTACTGGACGAAGTAATCCGTAACCACACCTCCTACATCAAGGATGTCGCGCCGCTGCCTGGCCGCAATGTGACCATCGGCGCTCGGTTACAGTTCTAGAGCACATAAACTATGTTTCAAATGAGCTGGATCGGACTCTATGTCCGGTCTGGCTCTTTTTTTGTCAGGCCGAAACTACAAACGCCTCAGAAAGTCCAACGCGCGCCCAAGCTCAAGCTACGGCCTGTCAAGGGCGCCACATCTTTTAGAAATGAAACATGCGCGCGCCGCTCGACATCCAGCACATTATCCAGACGCGCGAAGACTGTCAGTTCTGCATCGCTGAGCTCCCAGGTGTATTGGGCATCACAATTGAGCTCGAAGTAGCCCTCTGTTTCCAGCTCAGGCTGCACCACATCCGTTTCAGCTTGGACCTTATCTTGAGCAAATGCGTAACGAAGATCGGCCCCCATTTCCAGATTGCCACGTTCGTATTCGACCCGCGAGCCGATGCGCAGCGGTGGAATCCTAGGCAGGTAGGTATCGTCTGTAAGGTTCTCACCTTTGACCCAATCCATCATGCCCTTCACCCGTAGCACGCTCGTTTCACTCTCAAAAATGCGGCGCGTCAGCTCAGCCTCGCCCCCTTGGAAGACCGCATCCTTCGCAACATACAGCGCAAGATTCCCGCTGCCCTTGATGTCCTGCAAAAAGACAAAATCTTTAAACTCATAATAATAAAGATTCAGACGCGCCGACCAGTCGCCACGGTGCCCCTCAAAGCCAATCTCCATGGCATTCGACTGTTCCACTTCTAGCGGCGTGCCGGTATTATCGGCACCAATCACAAAACGCTGAATCGCCGCATTCGACCAGAATGCATAACGTTCTGTCTCACTGGGCAAGCGCTCAATATGAGACACATTAGCCGTGATAGCCACCTCATCGAAGCCCCAACGATCATAGTCACGCCAAGTGACGCCCAAGGCCAGGCTATGACTTTCCGCCGTGGCCTCCCGCGTATAATTGTTAGCCTCCAGGGAACGGTCTACAATCTCTTGCCACTCGAAGCGATAGCCCGCACGTAGCGTCCACTCATCCTGTGTCCAAGTCTCTACCAGGAAATAGCCCAAGTTCTGAGTATCGAACAGATTACTGACACGACTCGTCTCCATCGGCGGTGCCGTCAAACGACTGGCAGAAAGCTCTCGATCGAAACCATGCAGGCCGGCCACCCCATCCAAGCCAGGAAATAGAGAGTGATAAAAATCAATACGCGCCTCCATTGAATCGAGGCCCATCGTGGTGTCCTCATATTCCTTATCCGCATCCTTCGCTTTGCCAGTAAATGTTTCTTCATGGCTATAGTCCGCTTGACCAAAGCGAAAGCTGATTCGCTCAAGCAAGGTCGAATCCAGCTCCAGCGACGCGTCCACATCGAGCCGCGACTGCCGCATCTCCAAGCCCGTGTCGCCAAATAGTTCGGTCGAATCGCCCCCATACTGATATGGCACGCCATATTCCGACTCGTAGCGCGAATAAGCCACCCCCAAACTACCGCGCCCCGATGCAGGCTCCCACAGCAGGCCCAGCGAGCGCGTCTCTGTATCCAAATAAGTATTGGGCAAAGTGCCCGAAGGATTGGCGACCGCCTCATCCAGTCCTGTATCCGGGTTATAAACCATCGGATTTAAAGTGGCCTCGTAATCCGAGGTCCGCGCCGATCCCGAGATCGAATAATCATCCGCATGCCGCTCCGCGCTGGTCATACGCAGCGCAAAGTCGCCCGCACGCACCGTGGCATAAGCAGCCCCCGAACGACTGTCTGCGCCCGTTTCATAACGCGCTTCAATCGAGCCTGACACGGCTTCAGCTGGCAGCGTTTCCGGTAAATAACGCGTCTGCGAATTGATCGCACCGCCAATCGCCGCATTCCCGAAGAGCAAGGCGTCTGGGCCACGATGCACATCGACACGGCGAATCAACAAAGGCTCCAAGGATACACCGTGATCCGGACTGCTATCCGAAACATCCAGCGTGCCGATATCGTCGAGCAACATACGCACACGATAATCTCCCAGCCCACGAATCACAGGACGACTGGCGCCAGGACCAAAATAACTGGCATTCAAACCCGGCTCCCATGCCAGCGTCTCGCCCAAGGTCGACTGAATTTGCCGCTGCAAATCCTCCGCCTCCAGCACTTGCACACTCACCAGTGAGTGATCACTCACCTCGCCATAGCGCTGCGCCACAACAGTAAAGCCCTCAAGCTCATAAATGGGACTGGAATCGCCCTCCATTGCCGTCGTGGGTATCGCAAACGGCTCCGCCACTTCGCCTTCGGCTCGCAACTGAATCACCACCACACTGGGCAGGCATAGCCAAAAAAGGACACTGAGAATTTTGCGAGGATGTAATATCTTATTCATGCTTATTGAAACTAACTTACAATTTATATTGCAACCCACTTACAATAAGCCAGAACATTTTTCGAATGAAACAGGTCAATCATATCCTCTACCTCACTCGCCTTGCTTGGCTGACGACCGTCTTAACTACAGCCACGGGCACCGCGACAACTGACTTACAGTTAGGACATTTCGAAGTACAGATCGACTATGCACTCAGCCCTGGCGATCCAGATGCCGGCTGGACCTTCTCCATCTCCTACGATGAGAGCAACGACTTCAGCACCACCGACGGTGTCGTGCGGCTCGACCCCGCGACCACAACCATCGTCGCCACCCCCGAAACAAAGCACACTCTAAGTAGCTCCTTTCAGGGACTCGGCGATGCAGGCGACAGCCTCTGGGTCCTACCGCAAGCCCATTTAGAAGGGCAGATTTTCTTCGGTTGGCGCACCATCATCCCAGCCGGGATTTTCCAAAAATCAGTCAACGGCTTTTTCACTCCCGATGGTCAGGGCAATATTATCATCGAGCTCGTCGAAGTCGCCGGCCCCGCTGTCGCCGCCGGAGCCAAGTTTGCCATGTGGGAGAGTAAATCAGTCGGCGGCGTGGAAATGCACTTCAACACCGCAGATGGAATCGACGACAACGATCGCCTCGAGCCCGTACCGATTGGCACCCACACTCACTACAATTACGGTCTGACAGAACCGGGTAACTATGAGGTGACATTTCGTGCTTCCGCACGCCTGAACACTTGGCAATCAGACGGCAACACAGACACCAGCAGCACCAGCACCTTTCACTTTTCCGTGCCATTCTCCTCGGTGGCGACAGGAAACGCCGAACTACGGCTCTCACTGGACGACACGCCTGGCCCCGCCTCAATCCACCCCGACGGAGAAAACGTCGAATACGCCCCCGGACAAGTTTCGCTAGTCACGCAAGCGACAGAAATCGGCGAGATCCTATATCCCTACGCTTTCGGCTTCGACCTAGTCACAGACAGTAGCGCCGAGCCCCACCGCGTCGGCCTCGCGGGCACACAAGCCGTCAGCTTTCCAGCAGGTGCCAGCCTGACGAGCTCCCCGCTGACAATCCTCAAGGTCTCAGGTCCTGGCGACTTGCAAATAGTCAGCGACAGCGAGCACCGGCGCCACTTTGTGTTCTCCGCCCCAGGCATCTACCGCGTACAAGTCTGCGCAGTAGCCAACGACGCCGAGGACACATTCCAGGGGCCCGATTTCGAGCTTATCTTTCTCGCAGGCCTCGAGGCCGACTACGACTTTGCCGACTATGCCGATAGCTTTGAACGCAGCCACGGCCTCGCCAGTGGCAGTCTAAAAGACGACGGCAGCGACTACGACGGCGACGGCGTGCCCGATCTAGTGGAATATCAACTCTTCTGGGAAGGCTTCGATCCCGCCATAGCCGATGCAGAAAAACTCCCCCTGCCCGATCCCTCCGAGCCCGAACAACTGGTCGTCTTTCACCGCGACACCTATAAAGACCAGATCAATCGCAACAAAGAAAATATCGTCCTCGAATACAGCAGCGACCTCACAAATTGGTTTGGCTGGAGCGACGACTGGACAGGCTATCCACTTGATCAGTATGAAGTTAGCGCTGAAGCAGGCAACGCGTATGGCCGCATTCAGCGCCGCGCCTTGCGCTTACCCACCGAGGCCCCCGAGCGCGCATTCATACGCTGGCGAATGGATCCTTCAGAAACAAAATGAAAAAGACTTGCATTAAGGCAATTAGCCACCTTGCTTACTAACGAAAGATACTTTCGTTAACAATAAACCTAATTATAGAAAAACCACAATGAAATCAAACAAGAACCACCCACACATCCTCCTAGGCATAATGAGCGCCTTCATCGCGGCAAACTCCGCGCAAGCAGCACTCTGGACGGCTGGTCACGGCGACCTGGGTGTTGCCCTCGAAGATGGCACCGACTTCCACTTCCACGCCCACCTCCACACTGGAGCGATCGTCGATGGCGTCGCCCTCACAGAGGATGAGGAATACGACGCTGGCGACATCATTATCAATGTGCCCGAAAGTCTAAAGGCTAGCATGCCCAACAATACTACTTTAATCCCTGCAACCGGCGCAGCCGAAGGTGAGGACATTTGGATTTTGCCTCAGAGCAACACAGTGGGCATTCCCTTCGTGGGCATCGCCTCTGAAGAGCTCGAAGCAAGCGATTGGAGCAGTATCACATTTACACTAGGGACCGTCACATCGCCTAGCGGCAGCGGTGATTTCTCGTTGTGGCAAGGCGACGGCTTTGGAGGCTTCAATTTTTACTTCTCAACCGCCGACGCCAGCCTGACTGAAAACGGCAATAACACCCTGATCGTAGGCGCAGGTGGCCATGACCACCACAACTTCGGCTTCACCGAGGCAGGCACTTGGCTGATCGAACTCACCGCCTCCGCCACCCACGACACATTGGGCCTCATGAGTGACACCCAAACCTTCACTTTCAACGTCGTGCCAGAGCCTTCCAGCTATGCAGCCCTGGCCGGCCTACTCGCGCTCGCTTGCGGCATCACTCGCCGCCGCACACATCGCGCTTAATTCAAATTCGGCAGTTCGGGGATTTCCCCTTAATGGTTTTCAGCCCTGCGGCGCCTCAGGCACCGCAGGGCTTTTTAGTATCTGGGGCTCTGCATGCTGGCGGATGCTAAACAGGTTCCCTGTCGACTAAGCGAAACGCTCCGCCTTACAGCCACAGCAAAAAGCTTGATCGAAGCTCAGTTCCTATCAGGCTACATGTATAACCCCCGCATGAGTATAGAAAAACCTGAGTTATTGGACATCATCCTCGAACGCCTCAAGGCGAGCGGAGGGCGCATGACGAAAAAACGCGAATGCGTGCTAGGGGCGCTCCTCAGTATGGATCGCCCGGCTAGCGCGGAGGAAATACGCGAACGCGGTCAGCTGCCCGCGTCTGATTTGGTGACTGTCTACCGCAACCTGGAAACCTTTGAAAAGCTCGGCGTGCTGCAACGCGTGCCTTTGGAAAATGGCACTCACCTCTTCGAACTGACAGCGCCCGACGAGCACTACCACCACCTGATTTGTCGCGAGTGCCACAAAGCCGAGCGGCTGGATGTCTGTGTCGGGCACGAAGTCGTGAAACGCGCCCAAGCGCACGGCTACTCACAGATCGCCCACATGATGGAAGTCTATGGCGTGTGCGACGAGTGCGCGAAGCCCTAGCCGCGCGGCCCTGCTCCACGACCACCACCCCGGTTCAAAGAACCGAGGCCACCGCCTCCTCCTCCCCGGTTCAGAGAACCGAGGCCACCGCACCGTAGCCTCAAAACTTTGTTTTGGGGAGCGGCGTGAGTCGCGCTGGTCTCAGCTCTAATCGTGCTGGCAACGACGCTTGCGGCACAGCCGAAAGTTGCGAATATGCGCGCTCGCTAGAGTCAAGCCGCCCAGCGTATTGATCCATGCCGCGCTGTGCAGTGGAGCGGGCTCTGCGAGCACATCGCCCGCGCAAGCTGAACAATGCGCCGCTTCATTCGCCGCCTCCATCTGCCCCGCGCTGTGCAAACGCTCCTGCACCAAGGAAAAAACTAAAATCGAAAGACCGATCGCGCTGAATACCGCCACCCAGCGGTCCTTGTGCTGACGACAACCCATAAAAACTGCAAAACCTGTCGTCGGCAGCACCAGTAGAATCATCCATAAATGGAAATCCTCATGCACAAAGAAGCTCGTCGCGATGATCGGTAACGCGATCACGAGAATCGGCGTCAACAAGCAATGAAAGGCGCAAACCGCTGCCATTCCTATCGCAAGGTGATCGAGCCAGCCGTGGCTACGGCATGTACTTACTGTCGCATTTTCCATAGATAGACGCGACTGTTATCAAGAAATCCTTTATTGCAAGTTTCTTTCAATAAAAAATATCCAAAAAGAGCCCCTTGGCCGGCGCCGTCACCCGTGCTTCGCTCTTCGAGCTACGCAGGGCACAGCGCCCCTCCGCACTTAAGGATAGAATACCTTATCCAAAAACAGCCCCTTAGCGGGCGCGGTCACGATGCGGTGGGTGCGTTCTTTAGAGGCAAGAATTTCTGCGATATCAGCAGGACTCAGTTGCCCCCGGCCGACCGAGTGCAGTGCGCCTGCGAAGCTGCGCACCATGCGATAAAGAAAGCCACTGCCTTCGGCATCCAGGCGCAGGTGCTTACCGCTCTGTTTGATCTGCAGCCGAGTGACGGTTTTGACCGTGTTGGGGTCGCTATCCTTACCGTGGCTGGCGCTGTAGGCCGAAAAATCGTGAGTGCCGACCAGAATGTCGGCGGCCGCCTGCATCGCCTCGACGTCCAATGGCAGATCGCGGCAGGCCCAGACGTAGCGGTCGTCGATCGGATCGGCGCGGCCGAGGTAGTAATTATACAGGTAGCGCTTACCAGTCACAGAGAAGCGCGCATGAAAGTCCTCGCTCACCTGCTTGACCGAATGAATCTTCAAGGAAGTCGGCAAGATCGAGTGCAAGGCACGTATCAGCTTTTCCGGAGCGTGCGCCCAGTCGGCATCGAAGTGGAAGCACTGACCACGCGCATGCACGCCCGCGTCGGTGCGGCCACTGCCCTGCAGTTGAATCGGCTGATCAAAGATCTGCGAGAGCGCGCGCTCGAGATAATTTTGCACAGCTTCGCCGCCCGGCTGGCGCTGCCAGCCATCAAAATCGGTGCCATCATAGGCGCATATACATTTCCATCGCATAGATTGAAGCACTCTTGCCAAAGCGGCGCGGAATGCAAGGCTCGCGACGATGGACACACTCGAACTATGGCAATATGGACTGATCGCTCTGGGCGCCTTCTTAGTGGGCTTGGGCAAGGGCGGCCTGCCCGGCGTCGGCAATATCACGGTGGTGCTAATGGCGCTGGCACTGCCGCCCAAGGCATCGGTGGGCATCTTACTGCCGATCTTGGTTTCGGCCGACATCATCGCGGTGATCGTCTACCGCCGCCACGCGGAGTGGCAGTATATCTGGAAACTCGCCCCGTGGATGTTTGCTGGAATCTTGGTCGGCTACTTCGTGTTCAGCCGCGTCGACGATGCGCAGGTGCGCTTTTTAATCGGACTGATTCTACTCAGCATGACCGGGGTGCACTTCTACCGCAAATGGCTACGCCGTCATGCGACCGAGATCGACACCCTACCTCAGCACCCCGTATTTATCGGCAGCACCGGCATCATTGGCGGCTTTGCCACCATGGTCGCCAATGCCGCCGGTCCGGTAGCCGCGCTTTACTTCATCGCCTCCGGTCTACCGAAATATGCTTACATTGGCACCTCGGCCTGGTTCTTCCTGCTGGCGAATCTAGTGAAAGTGCCGCTGATGATGGACCTAGAGATCATTGATTCAGCATCGCTACGCTTCAGCGCCAGCTTCATGCTATTCTCGGTACTGGGCGCAATGATTGCCCCAAGGATCGTAAAACATATCAATCAAAAGAATTTCGAAATTTTAATCTGGTTCTTTGTCGTGGTCGGCGGCCTAAAACTCATTATCCCTTAAACCATGGCAAATCAATCCACCCGAAAATTATGGGCCGCACACCTTGCCAAGGGCGGGCAAGGCACTGGCGCGCGCAAGCAAGCGCCTCGGATGACGCTCGGCAAGCCCTTTCGAGGACGTGTTCTGGGGATCGATCCAAGTCTGCGCGGCAGTGGCTTCGCAGTACTCGACTACGCTGCGGATGGAACAGCCCGCATACTCGAGGCCGCCACCTTAAAGTTGCACCGCAGCCTCTCGATGCCCGAGTGCCTGGGTGCGATCGGCAATCAAGTCGACGACTTCTTAAACCAGCACTCGGTCGACCATGTCGCCGTGGAACAGACCATCTACGTGCAAAACTTCCAGACCGCACAGATCCTCGGGGCGGCACGGGGCGCGGCCATCGGCACCGCGGCGATGCGCGGGCTGCCGGTATTCGAATATGCACCGCTACGCGTCAAACAGGCCGTGGTGGGCATGGGCCGCGCCAGTAAGGAGCAGGTTGCTCGCACGGTTCAAAACCTCACTGGCACAAATTTCGAGTTGCGTTTCGATGAATCCGACGCCGCCGCAGTTGCCCTCTGTCATGCCTTTACATGGCGAGCAGAATGAGCATTGTTCAAAACTTATGGATTCGACTCCCCCTGAAACACTCTTTGATGGCTATCCTAAGGATAGCCTCAACAGCTTCATCCACGGCAGTCCTACCGATGAAGAGATTCGCCTACAAGCACTCAATCATTCAAAGGACAAACTGCTATCCATCGTCGGGCATGACTTACGCTCCGCGATTGGCGGCGTGCTGGCAATCGTCCGCATGTTGGACAAACGACTGGAGCAAAACGACATCGAAGAATCCAAGCGCCTGAGCGGCCTCATTCGCAAAGCAACCCACGATGCCGACGATCTATTAAAAGATCTGGTGGCATGGACCCGCAACTCTGGGCAAGAGCTCAAATTTCGTCTCGAATCGATCGACATCATCGAACTACTCGAAACGGAGGTCGCCCGGCTCCACACCACGGCTCACCAAAAAAAGCAACGTATTAAGATCGAAGCCTACGACTCTGGCATGATTCGCGCGGACCCCTATATGTTGCTAGCGATTTTCCGCAATTTGCTCACCAATGCCATTAAATTCTCACATCAAGGCGGTGAGATTAAGATCTGCATCTACCGTCAACCCGGGCTGTGGGAGTTTCAGGTCAAAGACAAGGGCGTGGGGATGTCCGAAGAAGTACAATCACTCATGCTCAAGATCGACGACCGCAAACAAAAGAGCGGCACCTCTGGAGAAATGGGCTCTGGCTTCGGCCTGCTCCTTTGCGAGGACTTTATACAACGCCACGGTGGCCACCTAACTTGGGAATCTGCACTCGGCGAAGGCACCACTTTCTCATTTACGATTCCAGAACTGTTGGGATAACAACCAGGTGACGATGCACATTTTAATCACAGGCGTCAGCTCGGGACTCGGTCATGGACTCGCGAAAACTTATCTTGCACAGGGAGCCGAAGTGTATGGCTGCAGTCGCCGCGCCCCCAAAGACTTGATCCAGAGGGGCCTGCATTTCGCGTCAGTCGACCTGGCAGATGCCCGTGCAGGGACACCCGTCTTTGAAGAACTCATTCGACCAGTTCCACACTTTGACAGCGTCTTCTTAAATGCTGGCAAGCTGGGCGAGATCCGCGACATGCAAGCGACGCCGCTGGACGACCTGCGGGAAACCATGGAGATCAATGTTTGGTCTAACAAATGGCTGCTAGACAGCCTATTCGCACATTCCCGTCGGTTGACACAAGTGGTTGCCATATCTTCCGGCGCGTCACAGTCCGGTATGCGTGGCTGGAATGGCTACAGCGTATCCAAGGCTGCACTCAACATGCTAATCAAACTCTACGCAGGCGAACAAACAGAAACCCATTTCACTGCGCTCGCGCCTGGACTCGTCGACACAGCCATGCAAGATTACCTAACAAATCTCCCCGACGATCCACGCTACCAGCCACTCGCAATTCTAAAAGCAGCCAAGGGCACCGCACGCATGCCCGACGCCGAGTCCTGTGCACGCCAGCTGATACAAATACTCCCACAGCTACTCGAGCTGGAGAGCGGCAGTTACGCCGACATTCGCAAGTTATAATGACAGCCCAGGCCGCTCAGCCTGACCGAGGCCCGCGGGTCCCCATAATGACTCTAAGTATGTCTCAAAGGTATACCAGCTTTCGATATAGTCCTGTAATTGATAGAGGCACTCAGCCCGCCAATAATAAAGCTCTATTCGCGAGTCATACGTAAGCAGCAACCGATCCACAACCGACAGCGCACGCTCGTAGGCCTCCATTTCAAGGTAACTACTATACAACGTGGTGCCCTTAATCACATCCTCAGGCGCAACTGCAAACTCACGTACCAGCCGTGCGCGTGCAGTCTCATCCAGGTCCACCGTATCCAAATCGGGAGCGATTACATTGTTTCGAATTTCCAAAACTGCCGCGTCAAAATCCGCCCGTCCTTTAAATAACAGCGATCGCAGCCACCAAGCATTCTTTAAAGAGCCCGCATACGACGCCACAAAGGCCGCCGCCGATTTCTGATCGCCGCTCTCAATCCAATGCCTCACGACCTCAGTTCGCTGCTCACGACTGAATGCAGCTAAAGCCGGATCTTGAGCCAGATCCTGTTGGATCTCCCGTGTAAAGGCCTCCCCACTCAAAGAGCACAGAAAAAGCGCTCGATAATGAGGGCTCGCAGTCGACATTCGCCCCAGTCGTGACTGTAATTCAGGCGATGCAGCTGCCAATTGTAGCATGCGATGATACACACGATCCATATCAGGCATTTCGCGCTGCAGAGTTTCATGCCAGGCTGCCACCACACGTGCGGGTTGAGTGGGTAGCCAGGCATCTGCCTCTACGAAACTCACCACCCCTAAGACCGGCTCCACAAAGCGTGCACGTTGAAAATCCAGCTCCGCTGCCACAGGATCCTGAGTCTGCGCTAAAGTGAGCTGCGCCCGTTGAGAGTAGGCGCTCCAATCAAGCGGCCGCAAATTCAGCCAATCGGATGTTATGGCCTGCGCCCGCTCAAAGTCACCTGCCGACTTGGCAGCCTGTAGCTCAGAAGCATAGCGTTCGATTCGGACAGAGGAATGCCATGGCGCATTCAAGACCCCGGCACACAGCCACATACAGCCAAAAAGAATCAACAGAACCCCGGCCCCTCTCCAAAAAATAACAGGCACACAGCAAGCAGGGCGCCCACGTCCCGGTAATGCCAGCGCAGCAAATAAAATGGCTAAATAGACCGTGGCTGCACGGTGCCCCGATACATTCATCCAACTATCGACCAAGAAAAGAACCACAACAATCAAAGCCAACAGACGATAACTCGCACTCGCCCCCGCCCGGATACCGCGGCAGCGCCATGCAAATGCGCACAGGAACAATACCCACAAAAACACCGCTAACAAACCACCCTCCGCAGCCAGCCACAACAGGTCATTTTCCGGCTGCAATTGCATTTCCGGCTGCGCAGACGCAGCGCGATACTGTGGAAAGACTGCCGCGAAAGTGCCAAGCCCAAACCCACTCACAGGAGCCGCCCGCACCATCTCAACGACATCTGAATAAAGCTCCCAGCGAAACTGCTGTGTAGACTCCACCTCAAAAAACTGCCCAATACGCTCGAGCGTGCGCTCATTACTCATCAACACACACATGCAGCCCAATACCACCAAGGGAAAAGCGATCTTAAAAGAACGAGGCAAATGACGCGTGCGCAGACTCGCCAAAAACCACAGCACAATGCCGCCGAAATATAGAACAACACCTACCTGAGAGGCACTCGCAATCAATGCCGCCAAGCACAGGCTCGTTGCCGGTAGCCCCATCAGAGGCAACAACTGACGCGAACGCAGCCCACTCATCGCATACGCAAAGCTGCTCACACCGCCCATGACTAAGAGCGTCATCGTTTGCTTTTGATTCGGCGAAAAACTAAACGCATCAGCTTCGGCGGCTCCCGGATAACGAGCCCCAACCATATTTCCCCAAAATAAAAATCCCGCGAGTACACACAGAATCACACACCATCCAAAGTAAAGACGTCGCCGTCCCGCAACATTGACTGGCCACTGTAACGCCGCATACAACCAGCCGAAACCTGCAAGAGCCAGCAACCAGGATTCAAAACTAATCCATGGTTGCACCGAAAGCACTGCCGGCAACTGAATCCCAAGAGTATCCACCGCCTGTACTCGCCACTCTGGAATAGACCAATAAAACACCGGCACAAAGGCGAGTAAGAAACAGCCAAGCAGTGCAACACAGGCGTAATCACCGAACTTCCCCAAGCCTGTCTTAGGTGGCTTTAGCACTAACGCGACTCCCGGGAACAATAAGGCCAAGCCCCAAGCGGCGGCATGCTGTCCACTCCCGAACAGAATGAGTAGCGCCACCGCGCAAAATGCTGCTAAAAACACTCGATAAATTGGCGGCTCTCCAGGCGGCATCCGCAAACGTATTGTACCACGCGAAGCCGAGGGCGGTGGAGCAAACGATTCGCTCGCACCCCAATTGTCGGACTGAACTGGACGACGCGCATGGCCCGCGGCAGCGAGGCTGCGGGAACGTCTCGACGAACGGCGACGATGCTTACCTGAGCTGGAATTCATGTTTTATCGAAAGATGGAAACTATACATTATTGGCGAACGAGGCAAAGCTTGGAATGAAGGGCGGCAGGTGCAATGACTTTTGAGGCCGACATCGAATAGGGATAGCTTTTTTCGTATCGACCCCGCCCGCCTAGTGGCTCTACATCTATTACATCCACCCGCGTTGTCTCGATGCCAGCTCCTACACAAAACGATCAGTCCATCACCGGCGTCCTCGAACGGATCATCTACTTCAATGAAGAGAATGCCTACTGCGTGGCTGAATTGCAGGTCACAGATAGCGTACGCCCCGTCACAGTGCTTGGCGCCCTGCCTGGTGTACAATGCGGCGAGACTCTACAACTGAGTGGACAATGGACCCGCCATCCGCAACACGGTGATCAATTTAAAATCGCACAATTCAAATCACAGCTGCCAGCATCGGTGCACGGCATACGCAAATATTTAGGCAGCGGCCTAATCCATGGCATCGGGAAATCCTACGCCAAGAAAATCGTCGATCACTTTGGAGCCGACACCCTCAAAATCATCAGCGAAGATTCCGGCCGCTTGCACGAGATTCCCGGCATCGGCAAGCAACGTGCCAAATCGATTAAAGTCGCCTGGGATGAGCAAAGCGCAGTACGCGATGTAATGATGTTTCTCCAGACCTATGGAGTCACACCCTCCCAATGTGTACGTCTAGTCAAAAAATACGGGAGTGGCGCCAAGCGCATCTTACAAGACGAGCCGTATCGGTTAGCACAGGATATCGAACGTATCGGCTTCAAAACAGCCGATAAGATCGCCCTGAACCTCGGCTTTCCCACCAACTCTAAAGAGCGCATCGACGCGGGCGTCCTTCACACCATGCGGCAATTGGAAGACGAAGGACATACACTGGGAACAGAGAACATGCTATTAGAGCAGGCAACACAGTTACTCTCACTGGACCCCAAGCTGATTCAAACCCGTATCCACGCCCTGGATCAAGCTGGTAGCCTCTTCAGCATCCACGCCTACGATCAGAATCAGGAATCGCTGGGACCTGCTTACCAACTGCCCACCACTGCGAGCGCTGAGAAACGCATTGCAGACGCCATCGCGCGTATCGCTCATACCGCGTCCATGCTGCCTGAAATTAAAATTGATGCTGCAGTGGATTGGGCCCAATCACGCGCCGGATTCAGATTTGCCGAACAGCAGACGGTCGCACTGCGCAATACACTGGCAGCTAAGGTATCCATTATTACTGGCGGCCCAGGCACAGGAAAAACCACCATTTTACGCGCTGTAGTGGACATTTTGAAAGCGAAACGCGCACGTATCCAGCTCGCATCGCCCACCGGGCGGGCCGCGCAGCGACTCGCGGAAGCCTCAGGCACCGCCGCCAGCACGATTCACCGCTTATTAAAATACGACGCGGCCACCCGCAGCTTCACCCACAACGAGGACAATCCCCTACCCTGCGACTTTCTTATTCTGGATGAAACCAGTATGCTCGACACCCGCCTGGCCGCCAGTCTAGTGCAAGCAATTCCCAGCGGCGCCCATCTGCTACTGGTTGGCGATGCCGATCAACTCCCCTCAGTCGGCGCGGGCAATATACTCGGGGACTTAATGGCGGCGCCACCAGCCAAAGTCACCCGCCTCAACATCATCTACCGACAGGGCAAAGAGAGCGGCATAGTCACCACTGCACACGCCATCTTGCAAGGGGAAACACACCCCGGCATGACCTATCGCAGTTTGCGCAATCTGGATCCCAGCCAGGATTTCACTTTTATTGAAGCCGAACAACCCGAACAATGCATACAGGCCATCAAATACCTGGCGAAAGAATATATCCCCAAGACGCACAACATTGATCCTATTAGAGATTTACAGGTAATGTCACCCATGCACCGGGGCAGCGGGGGAATCACGGTCTTGAATACAGAATTACAGGAAGTGCTGAACCCTAGGCGTAAGGCCGAATCGCGCCTACGCTCCGATCCAGACTATACCCCCGCCACTCAGACACACTTCCGTGAAAAAACCCGCAAGCCACTGCCAGTTGAAATCGAATACGGCAGCAGCATCTTTCGTATTGGCGATAAGGTGATTCAAACACGCAATAACTACGATAAGAATGTTTTCAACGGTGATACCGGCATCATCTGCTCAATCGCCGCCGACCGCTCTGGCCTCAGCATCGAATTCGACCAAAGAATTGAATATACCAAAGGCGAACTCTCAGAGATCCAGCACGCATATACCATCTCTATCCATAAAAGCCAGGGCAGCGAGTACCCCGTCGTCGTCATACCACTACTCAAGCAACACTTCTTATTACTGCAACGCAACCTCGTCTACACCGCCATCACGCGCGCGCGTCGCAAAGTTTACATCGTAGGCTCGCTCGATGCCTATGCGATGGCCGTTAAAAACAACGAACAACAAGTGCGCCGCACTCACCTACAAACACGCTTACGCATGGCCTGCCAAGCAAATGGAGATAGCTAGCAGCGCAACTTTGCAGATGGATCAATCCTTCAGGTAATCACCAAACCGACAAAAAAAGAGCCGCCCCCAGCGAGACGACTCTTTCACATTGCTATCGAAAATGGGTTTACGCGGCTTTAATCTTCAAGCGCAAGC
The DNA here is from genome assembly GCF_031127905.1 of Thalassobacterium sedimentorum. GTDB lineage: Bacteria > Verrucomicrobiota > Verrucomicrobiia > Opitutales > Coraliomargaritaceae > Thalassobacterium > Thalassobacterium sedimentorum. The sequence continues at coordinate 83,260 of NZ_JARXIC010000011.1, forward strand.
GATCGATTGCTCCCTGCACACAGTGCTTCAAGTCGTGAATGGCACGAGTGGTTTCACCATCCAACGCTTCGACATCGTCAAAGGTATCCTGAATATAATCGATCAGCTTCTCTTCTCCTCGGATTGCTTCATCGACAACCGCATCCGTATTCTGACTGGACGTGAATAAATCCTTCACACTAATCAGGGCCCGATGTGTCGTTCCTTCCAGTGAGCCACGATCCTTTTCCTCCTCGCCGATGCATTCCAAGCGAGAGTTTAATGCGGCCACTCGCTCGCGACGATTGCTTTCAATTTCACGAAAACAGAGCGCCAAATTCGCATCCTCATTCTGCACTCGCTCAGCTGCTTTTTCATATCCTTTAACAGAATCGTTGGCGTGGATGACAAGACGTTCCAGTTCTCTTTTAACAGTGCTTTTTGTGCTCATAATAATTTCCTTCTCTAGTTTATATTAATTGGATGAGAGGATTTATACAATGCCTTCCGCATGCCAACTTGAGGGCAGCACCCCAGGTAAAAACCATAAGAAACTGATAAACAGTAAGTAACAACTCACCACAAAAAGACCAAAAGAACTAACAGAGCTCTGAATCCTGCTTTATGCAATGCCCGCAATAGGCGGATAGTGCAAAATTCATTAAGCACAAGAACGGTTAATCCTCAGACTGTGCCAGAGAATTGACCGCCCTCAAATCGAGCTTACCGGTGACTAAGGTCGGCACATGATCGACCTCTTTAATGACTTTAGGTATCCATAAATTTGAGAAACCGGCCTGTATCAACTTGTCCCTGACATCATTTAGTTCGAGCTCAAGCTCTGACGCAGCGATCAAGACCAGTACCTCGCCCTTAGCCGCATCAGGTCGCCCCGCGACGGCCAGCATCGGCACTTCACACTCCAACAGATCATAGGCTTGAATCAAAGCTTCTTCAACTGTGCCGTGGGGCACCATTTCGCCAGCAATTTTTGAGAATCTCGAGAGCCGCCCTTCAATAAACAGAAAACCATCTGCATCGAAGCGCGCGAGGTCTCCAGTCACAAACCAATCGCCCAGCTTAACCTCCGCACTGCGTTCCGGCTCGTTCAAATAACCACCAAATACGTTCGCTCCTTTTAAGGCCAACAGACCTACCAAGCTCACATCCATATCTTCCATCGTATCCGGATTCAGGATACGTGCTGCCTGACCGGGCAAAAGGCGTCCCACAGAGCCACGTCGACAGCCTTGACCGGAATCACCAGGATATGGCACTCCCGTGGGTACCGACGGCAAATTAACAGAGACGACCGGCGATGTCTCTGTCAGACCGTAGCCTTCCAGATACAAACCTCCGAAGCGAGCTTCCCATGCATCTGCAAACCCCTCTGGCGTCTTTTCGGCTCCGGCCACCACATACTTAAGCGTAGCCAACTGCTCAGGAGCGACACGTTTCAGGTAAGGTTTAAAGAAGGTGGGTGTGCCAACTAATATAGTCGCGCCCTCGGCCTCAACGGCCTCGGCGACACGCTTGACTTCCAGGGGGCTCGGCAAAGTCACAACCTCACAGCCTCGCAAGAGTGGAAACCAGAGCGTGACCGTGAATCCGAAACTATGAAAAATCGGAAGATTGGCGATGATCTTTTCACTTCTGGGCAGCAAGCCGGATGCATCGATTTGGGCACAATTACTTAAGATATTACGGTGCGTCAGCACCACGCCTTTAGGCTCTCCGGAGCTGCCACTGGTAAACAATAGACCAGCCTCGCGCTCACCTCCCTGAGAAGGCACCTTAAGCCAGCGGGCCAGCAATTGACCCGGCACTAGATAAATTAAACCAAGCAGGCCCAATGTCTTTGCCTTAGGTAAGGCCTTCATTGCGTCCAGCAAATCAACTACACCGCTCTCGGGCCAGGGAAACAAAGGCATTTTTTGCTGCACCTGCCGAGTGGTGAGCAAGCAGTCAATCTCAGCCTTGCGCATGCAGGCCTCAGCACTGGCGGCTCCGAGGGTGAAGTTCAAATTGACTGGCACTTTCCCTGCCAACATAACTGCAAGATTGGCAATGTAGCCCCCAAGTCCTGGTGGAAAAATGATACCAATCCGCGACTTTGAACTCAAATCCGCAATGCGACGCGACAACATATAGGAAATAGCTAGTAGGAAGCCGCTCTTCATCGTGCGCCGTTGACGAGTGCGATCCGCAATCAGTTCACGATGCGGATGACGAGCCAAAGCAACAAAACACTCGTGCGCGAGATGCTGATTCAGGTCAGCTCGCTGCCCGAATACAGACTCATCAATATCTATTCTTTTTCCCAAATTCACAGTCATAGTTGGAAGCACTCCTGTCATACTGGTAACGACGCTGGTGAAAGGATCCGACTCCAAAAGCACTGGTAAACCTGCGGAACGCTCCCCGCATATCAGGCAGCATGTATAATAGAAAAACACAAAAAGACACGCACCATTTCGTCATGCAACTGATGCATAAGCAATTAAGCGATTAGCTCAACCCTTTTCGATTCATTGCTCCTTCTCGACCGCTTCCGCCTCACGAATCTTCAGTACTTCCGTCAACATTGCCTGCTTCAATGCTTCAAAGCCCTCATCCGAGACGCAAGAGATGGGATAAACCTTCTCTTTCACCTTCTGCTGAAAGATTTTGAGATTCTCTGCAGCATTCGGCTCATCCATCTTATTCGCACAGATCAGCTCTGGCTTACGCGCAAGACCTGGCATGTATAGTTTCAACTCATTGACTAAAACCTTGTAGTCAGCAAGTGGATCGCGCCCATCAGTGCCCTCCATATCCAGCATAATTAAGAGTACTTTACAGCGTTCCACATGCTTAAGAAAGCGATGACCGAGACCGCGGTTCTCACTTGCGCCTTCGATCAGGCCGGGAATATCGGCGACAGTAATCCGCTCAAACTGCTCAGGATACTCCAGCACCCCCACAGTCGGAAAGATGGTGGTAAAAGGATAGGCGCCCGTCTTCGGGTGCGCGTTTGTCACCATATTCAGCAATGTCGACTTGCCTGCGTTCGGGAAGCCGATCAGCCCCACATCGGCAATCGTCTTAATAATCAGGCGAAAATCTCCCTCTTCTGCCGGCTTACCAAGAGTGAACTGGCGCGGCGCCTGATTGGTCGACGATTTAAACTGAGCGTTGCCCTTACCGCCTTCGCCGCCTTCAAGCAGAAGTACCTTTTGCCCATGCTCCAGCACCTCTGCAATCGGATCTCCAGAATCACGATCAACCACAATAGTGCCCACAGGCAGTCTTAAAACAATGTCCTCCCCATTAGCACCATGCTGATCGCTTCCGCGACCGGGTTCACCATTCTTGGCTTTCCAACCTGGTTTGAAGTGATAATCCGTCAAATCCGCAACATTGGTATCGCCCACGATATAAACATCCCCGCCGCGACCACCGTCGCCACCATCAGGGCCTCCCTTAGGCTCATACTTTGCACGGCGAAAGCTAAAACAGCCATCGCCACCATTACCTGCCTTGAAATTCACTTTGACCTCGTCGTAAAACATGCCTCCTTTTCAGCAGAGTACGCGCGCTTTGCAAATCTAATCCCCCAGCACCCCTCGAAACCCTCACACGCATGTCATAGCCGCAAACAGACTGCTGCCATTTCTGGATGACTGTAATTTCACAGGCTCCACAAAGCACCACTATAAGGCCTGCTCGACCGCAGTGCGCACGATACCATTGCTCAAACTCTGCGGCAGCACCGTTACCTCACCATCTGGCGTATACAGAACGTAAAGCGGTACCCCGGAGCGACCAAAGCTTTCCAGCGCATCCGTAATCACAGGGTCGTAACGTGTCCAATCAGCCTCCAAAGCGACAATATCATATGCCTGGAAAAGCTCCGCCGTCGCATCCGTGCGTAACGCAACCTTCTTGTTCACTTGACAAATGAGACACCAAGTCGCCGTAAAATCGACAAAAACCGGGCGTCCCTGCGCAAGCAAGGCATCCACCTTATCTGCAGACCAAGGCCCCCACTGACCAGTCGCGTCGGCGAGAGTCGGCTGCTCTCCATAATTAGTATAGGCGCGCTGAATGGCCCTCATACCAATGACCAAAGCTGCCCCCACCAGCGCCAGCGCCAGCGACTTAGCAATCCACTGCGTACGCTGAGAACGAAACGCAGCCCCCCAGCGACCAAAAATCCATGCAGCCACAGAGCTCACCAACATGATCACAAGTAAAATAAAAATCGCGTCCACACCCCCCTGACGCCCTGCAACCAACGCAAGAAACACAACAGCTCCCATCAGCAAAAAGCCCATGCCCTGCTTAAAAGATTCCATCCAGAGTCCGGGTTTAGGCAAAAAAGCCACCAGCTTGGGAAACACTGACAATACTAAGAAAGGAGACGCCAGCCCCAGCCCCATCATACCAAAAATTAACAAGCCTGTGGCCAAATTTGCCTGCACCGCCAGACCGCTGACCCCCGCCACTAATGGTCCCATGCAGGGAGCACCAACCACAGCAGCTAGTATACCCATACCAAACGAGCCTAAGGCATCGTTCCGCTGAGCAACCGAGGCATCTGCCCCCACCAATTTACCGCCCAACTCGAAAACGCCCATCAAATTCAAACCGAATAGGAAAAAGACCGTAGTCAACACCACGACAAAGCCAGGACTCTGCAACTGAAAACCCCAGCCGATGCGCTCGCCCAAGGCGCGCAAGGCAAATAAAACTCCCGCCAAAACCAAAAAACTCAGCACCACACCAACGGTGTATGCCAGGCCATGCCGTAAGGCATCCCGACGCGCCTGCCCCGCATGTTTCAACAAAGAAAAGACCTTGAGTGAAAGCACTGGCAGCACACAGGGCATGATATTTAAAATAAGCCCCCCCAGAAAAGCCAGGGCCAGAAATCCCGGCAACCCAAGAGCCAGTAAACGCTGCTCGAACCCCCGAGGCGCGGCACTTGCGACCGCATCGTCCGCAGGCAGTAATGCAGTAGGAGCAGCTCCGATCTCGGCAGTAACCTGCCAAGCGCCTTGATCAGACTGCAAAATACCACTAATCGAATCGGGCTGATTCTCCAAAAAAGGGGTATCCAGTGGCAAATGCAGTTCTGCTTGATTCGCCGCTGGAAAACTCAAAGTTTGCTCGGCACTAGGGTCCACCTGCCCCTCCACTGCTGCATAAAAGTATAGCTCAGTCGGCATCTCTGAACCCGACAGTGAAAGTATCAGACTCGCATCACTTAAAGATGCATGAACTTGCCAAGGAGCCTGCGCCTGAGCCTGACGCTCGCGGGCAGTTTGAAAACTCACTGCTTCCTCACCGGCTTCAGTCACCTCGGCCACTGGCATCTGCAATTGCAGACGGGCATCACCGGGTAGACAGACTTCCTTACAAATGAGCCAAAACAAATCCGCTTGTAGATCCAAGGTTGCTCCCAGTGGCAAAGTTTCCGAAGCCTGCATGGTCACGAGTAATACAGCCTCCTCTTCATAGCCGTAATTCACCATGCCAGCCATTGAAATGCGCTCGGGAGCTGGCCATTGAATCTCACCAGCAGTGATCCCCTCTGGCAAGGTCCAGTCGATGGAGGCAGCGAGCCCGCTGGCACCAGGATTCTCCCAATAAATATGCCAATGTGGCTCTAATTTAAAGCGCACAGCCACATCGAAAGATTCACCGGGAACAATCGCACGGTTTTCAGCAAGCAGCTCGACGGTGGTATGCTCCGCAACTACGGGCGCAGCATTCGCCGACGATAGCATCCAGACGAATAAGGAGAGACAAAAGCGCAGCATATTTTTAGCCATATATAGAAAGATGGATAGCAAGCATGCCTGTTTTATTCCAGAACAAGTACACATTTAATAACTGTAAGGAACTCCGCATAGTCCCGATCTATGCAAATGCTAAAAGTTCTCTGCGCCCCTGACGTCAAGCCTGTGCCTCCAACCACTCCCAATAATCCAACTTACTCGATTATCATTCCCGCTTACAATGAGGCCACCGAACTGCCCGCGACCTTGCACGCCATACGCTCAGCGATGCAAACTTGTACCATGCCGGGGGAGTGCATCGTCGTCGACAACAATTCCAGCGACGCAACTGCACACGTCGCCCTGGCGCATGGCGCGGACCTGGTGGTGCATGAACCAGTCAACCAAATCGCGCGCGCCCGCAATGCCGGCACTCGGCAGAGCTGTGGCCAGTTTCTAATCTTTATCGACGCCGACACCCGCATTCCTGCAGAATTGCTAAACACAGCATTGCAACTTCTAGAGCAAAACACCTGCGTCGGCGGTGGCTCAATCATCAAGTTTGAAGGAAAGGTGAGCCACATCGGCCGCTGCGGCATTGCGCTCTGGGAACAGATCTCCAAACTCACGCGCACCGCCGCCGGCAGTTTCCTGTTCTGTCGCCGCGATGCATTTGATGCAGTCGGCGGCTATGATGAATCACTCTATGCCAGCGAAGAAGTCCGTTTTTCCCGTCAACTCAAGAAATGGGGCAAAGCCAAGGGCCTAGGCTTCACGATACTACAACACAATCCGGCACTTACCTCAGCACGGAAACTCAAGTGGTATTCCGGTCCGCAAATTCTAGCTTGGGTGGCACTCATGATCCTACTTCCACTCGCGGTGCGTTCACGCAAGCTTTGCGGTTTTTGGTACAATCGACCGCTATCAAATGAGTAAAACTACAGACGTGCGATAATTGCGCGCTCGATTGCCTGTGCCAGTTCAGGTAAACGGGCAGGTTTGGACACATAATCATTCATTCCAACTTCAATGCACTTGTCACGGTCGTCTTCGAATGCGAAGGCAGTCGCTGCAATAATCCAAAGCGGCTCCCCACTGTAACTTCCCTCAGCTTCACGCTGACGAATAATCTTAGTTGCCTCGAAACCATCCATTTCAGGCATATTACAATCCATCAAGACAACATCAAACGAGCTGGTTTCCAGACGCAAAAATAGCTCCTTAGCATCCTCAACAGTGACAATATTCAGTCCTATAGAGCGAAACTGCAATCCCATCACCATACGATTGGTCGCATTATCATCCACTAATATCAAATGTAACTCACGGCCATCCAAGCGCTCACTCAGACGCTCTTTAATCTCTGCTGCCGAATTCAGCGGTTTAGCTGCGCTCACCGAGCCCAGTAGCAGTTGATCCCTCAAGGCCGCATGTAACTCACGCTGCGAAATAGGCTTGGTTAAGTAGACATCAATACCAGCCTCCTCACGCTGCTGTTGATTGATCACTACTTGAGACGAACTCAACATCACCAATTTACTGCTACCACCGCTGCGACGACTCTTTAAACGACGCGCCAGTTCCAGTCCATCAACTTCCGGCATTAAATAATCCAAGACCAATAAATCGTAATCAGGATCGTTCACAAATTCCAAATAAGCACTATTGGCGGATTCAAAGGTTTTAACCTTGAAGCCTAAATTCGACAGTTGTCCCTGTATGACTAACAGGTTCGTCAAATTGTCATCCACGACTAACGCACGCTTATCCTGAAATGCGCTGCGATCCAAAATGGCAGTGTAGTTCTGCGCATTCTTGAAATCCGGGGAAAATGGGATATCGATCATGAACTTGGTCCCGACGCCCAGCTCGCTCTCAACAGCGATGCTCCCTCGCATCATCTCAACTAATTGAGTTGTAATCGCCAAACCTAGCCCAGTGCCACCAAACTTGCGAGTGGTACTGGCATCCGCCTGCATGAAGGGCTGAAATATCTTATCCTTGGTCGCGGCATCCATGCCAATCCCGGTATCCGAAACCTCAAAATGCACCATGATGAGATCTTCCGAGACACGACTTGACCGAACCGACAAGATAATCTCTCCGCCACTAGAAGTAAATTTAACCGCATTACCGACTAAGTTGGACAGCACCTGCGTGACTCGGTGCGAATCCCCCCACAGGGCAAAATCAACCTCAGGAGCCGTACGATTGATCAACTCAATTTCCTTCGAGTCAGCCTCTGCGGCAAAAAGCACCAGTGTATTATCAATCGACTCTCTCAAATCAAAGGAAGCCTCCTCCAAGGCAAGTGCGCCCGCCTCGATTTTCGAAAAATCCAAGATATCGTTGATCACTACCATCAGCGTGTCCGCACTGCGCACCAAAGTTTCCACCAGCTTACGCTGCTCAAAATTTAAATCACTTGAGATCAATAGATTCGCTAAGCCAACCACTCCATTCATAGGCGTCCGAATCTCATGACTCATATTGGCCAAAAACTGCGACTTCATCTTAACCAAAGCTTCGGCGTGTTCCCGTGCCTCTAACAGTGCTCCTTCAACACGCTTCTGTTTGCTAATATCCACCACCACCAAAAGGTGCCCACTGACTTCGCCAGCCCCGTCGCGTATTACAGACACCGCGGTAATCACCGGAATTTTACTACCATCCTTACGCGTAAATATCCACTCCCGGACATCGCGCCCCTGTTCTAAAGATGCCAGCGCGAATACAGAAAAGTCAGTAGCAACCGGGCTCCCCGTAGCCTCACTCAACTGCTGGGCACGCGCTGCAATTTCAAATGACTCATAAAAAACCATCACTGACTGCTGCCCCACCAGCTCCTCGGCACGCCAACCTGACAGTGTCTGAGCAAACTCATTAAATGAAGTCACTAAACCATCCTTATCCGTTGAGATCACAGCGACTTGGGCATTTTCCAAGATGTCAGCATTTAGCTGATTTAAGGCATCTATTTTTTTGGTATAACGCTCCCGTAGCATGAAATAAACGATCACCGCAATGCCTAAAAAAAGAGGAAAGACTGCTAGAATTGAATACTTGGACACTATTGGCTGAAACAATTCCTCCCAATATTCGGCATCATAACGCAATGCCATCACCCAAAACTGACTCGCATCCTCGGCGCCTGCTTTGTAGCGAATATCAATCGCATTCTCGATCTGTATTTTCTTCCAAAACACCGCACCTTGAGCGTCCTCATACATGCCCGCAGGCTGCTGTAGCACCTGCTGCCAAAAAAACGGCTGTGCCTCAGCCATGGTAATTGCAGAACCCTCAGTAAACATAAAGCCCCACTCTTTGGCACGATTGGGGTGCAACATCCAATAACCATCCGCATTGATTAATTCAACACTAGACTCGGCCTCATGACTCATCGATCGCAAACGCTCGAGTAGTTTACGTGCATTAAAATTAAGCACCATAACACCGAGTCGCCCCTGATCAGGATCATCAATCGGCAAAACAAATCGAATCATCGGGGTGCGCGGCAACTGAACTTCGCCATTTTCAACATTCAAATCAATGGGGGAAATATAAATGGTGCCCGCATCAACCCGCATGCCTTCCAAAAAATAATAACGATTTGATTTATCCTGCAAGGCATCATCGACGACGACCTGTCCTCCCGAATCAACTCGCACGCGCTCCATCCCCTCAGCATCCAGATAGCGCAACTGCGCATACTCGCTCTTATGAATAGAGAGATTCCTCAAATACTGTAAAAAATCCGCATGAGTTGTATCAGTCGCTTGTGCTAAATATGCACGCAAGGTGTTGGAGGCGCTCACCACCAGCAGATCCTCTACCACTGCCCCCAAGTAAGTACGCACTAATTCGTCAGAAAATGATAGCACATCACGATTCTCACGCTCAAGCCGCTCAATGTTCTCCATACGCTCAACGCGATACAGAGAAAAGACTACGCAGCAGATAAGCGCCACCGCAGCAATGACTCCAATTGACTTAACTTTTAAAGAATTGCTAAAAGACGCGGCTCGTTTAATTTCCATAATATATTTTGCTAACAACACGCCCTAAACGCATCGAAACAACTAGCAGCAATTAATAAGCCTCAATCGAAATCTGCAAAACCAAAGTCATTAAAAAGAATCGAGTGTTTCTTAAAAGCGCGAGCTTTCGCGACAATTTCAAACATGAAAACTTAAAATCCGGTTACACATCGGATCGTTTCTTGCGAATGGCTTCGGCAACCAGCTTCGCATTGCGTAAATTACTTTTGAAAGCCACGTCAAAGAGATCACCTAGAATGGGAATCGTGCCCACCACCCAGTCGATCAGCACGTTCATAAACATTCTGAAAATAACTGCCGCGCCCAACTTCAAACGCAGCGCCTCGATCAACAAATACAACTGCGGTAGCAATGTCACAGTATCGCCAACTCCTGGCAATACACCTATGATCGCATCCCAACCAAAACGAATTTTCGTACCGGGAATTTCAAAACGCGCATCGAACAAATGTGCAAGTTTTTCAATCCGACGCAGCCTCGCCGAGTATACATCCTCGTAAGGATCAAGCTCGGGAATGTCTTGATCGGAATTCATACGCTGCAATGAGAGGGTGGGTTAAGTTAGTTTACTCAGAATCAGGAGCGGGGCCAAAATGGAATACAAAATCTTCGACATTGCCATCCGGACCAGTGAACTGCGCTTCAACAAGCCCGCCAAGCTCAGTCTCGCCGTAAAAGAGGATGGCGCGCGAAGCGGTCTCTGACGTTTGCCCATCAATACCAAGGGACATTTTGGATGTTCCCTTACCGGTATAACTGATGATTCCATCTTTGAGCGTGTAACTTAATGTGAAACTAAATCCCACAGGAATAGTTTCGTAAATGGTCTCCATCTTAGAAACACCGTCCCCGAGATCGACCTGCTGCTCTCCCACGGGAAATCGTAACTCTGGACCAATATGCATCGAAGCCTGCTCCCCGGACTCTAAAACTACAGAAGGATACACATAAAGACCGCGAATAGCGGCGCCATTATCCGCACGATCCAAAACTTTAGCCGAAATGAGCAAGGGCTCAGCAGATACAAAAAACGGCAAGACTGCGAGGCAAGCGATAAGGATTTTTCTCATAGTGGGTATTATTAACGATGCTACTTAAAATCACAAGTCCCAGCCTCAAGTCTCCACTTTACTTTTAAACCAGCTCCCAACCGTCGTTGTTAATCAGAGCTTCGGCTTTTTTAAATTTGAGTGTTTGCTGCTCCTGCCCCTTGCGAATTGTCACGACATCATTGCGTCCGACTTTGGGCAGTTCCCGACGCACGGGCTCAATCTTAGGCAATTCCACTGGCTTCTGAGCTTGAACCGGCGGACGTGCCGCCGCGGCAGCACCTGCCAACGCCCCTTGCTGCGCATTATCAGTACCAGGCCCGGCAACTTGAGCGACCTTGGACATACGGGCCAACATATTATTAAAGGCCTCAGCGCTGGTGGCACTGCGGAAAACAGAATTACAGATTTCGGTGCGCACATTAGCCATCAACTCCTGGAAGAAGACATAGGCCTCACTCTTATATTCATTGAGCGGATCTTTTTGACCATAGCTGCGCAAGTTCACGCTACGACGTAACTCTTCCATCTCTGTCAGGTGATCCTGCCAACGACGATCGAGCGAACGAATAATCAGATAGCGCTCCAAACCAACCAAGGCCTCTTTATCCTCAAACTCCTCACGCTGATCATAGGCGGCATTAATCTTGCCCAGAATGAACTCCATTTGCGCATCGGCAGTCAGCCCCTCAACCTCTTCCGACTTAAGTGACAGCGGAAAATAGGCGTTCAGCCACCCCAGGAAGCGATCCATCGCCTCAGAATCCGCCTTTTCAACCTCCAAGGCGTTCACGCGTTCCTCGAGCTCTTCTTCAATCATCTCAAAGATGATCTCGCGCGGCTGATCGGTGTGGATAGTTTCATTACGTAGGCCGTAGATCACTTCGCGCTGTGTATTTAGCACATCGTCGAATTGCAACAGACGCTTACGAATTGAAAAGTTTTGCTGCTCCACCTTCTTTTGAGCATTCTCGATCGACCAATTCAGGGCAGGATGCTCCAGCTCTTCCCCCTCCGTCATGGACTTTTCAAGAATGCGCGAGATGGGACCGGCGTTGGCGAAGAGACGCATCAAATCGTCTTCCAAAGACACAAAGAACTTGGACATGCCTGGATCGCCTTGGCGAGCACAACGGCCTCGCAACTGACGGTCAATGCGGCGCGACTCGTGCCGCTCGGTACCAATAACAAATAGACCGCCGAGTTCGGCAACGCCTTTACCCAACTTAATATCGGTACCACGTCCCGCCATATTGGTCGCAATAGTCACGGCTCCTTTTTGGCCAGCATTGGCAACAATCTCAGCTTCTTGTGCGTGAAACTTAGCATTCAAAACACTGTGCACAATCTTACTACGCTTGAGCATGCGTGAAAGAACTTCCGAAGCCTCCACCGAGGCGGTGCCCACCAGCACAGGCTGCCCAGCCTGATGCGCTTCCTTAATCTGATCGATCACTGCGTTGAACTTCTCACGCCGTGTCTTAAACACGACATCGTTGAGATCCTTGCGTATATTTGGCTTATTGGTCGGAATCACCATTACGGAGAGACCGTATATTTCGTGAAATTCGGAGGCTTCCGTCTCCGCAGTTCCCGTCATTCCAGCCAGCTTGTCATACATCCGGAAGTAATTCTGAATGGTGACCGTAGCATAAGTCTTAGTCTCCTTTTCGATAGTGCAATTCTCTTTCGCCTCCACCGCCTGGTGCAGACCGTCCGACCAACGACGTCCTGGCATGACGCGACCGGTATTTTGATCGACGATATTCACTTTCCCCTCTTGCACAACGTATTCCTTGTCGCGCTCGTAGAGACTGTAAGCGCGCAAGAGCTGACTAATGCAGTGAATACGCTCACTGGTATTCTGAAATGTCACCTCAGCCTCTTGCTTCAATTTCTGTTTATCTTCTGCAGACAGCCCATCTTTCTTATCAATTTCGATAAACTGAGTGGGTAAATCTGGCAGCATAAAGGCATCCGGATCATCCGGACTCATCAAGGTCCGGCCCTTTTCAGTAAGGTCAGCCTGCTGCTGCTTTTCGTCGATTACATAATAAAGCGCTTCCTTGAGGGCGTAGCGCTTCTCTTTATTGAAATCGCTATTCATCTCTAGATCAAATTTGTCCACAGCACGGCGGAATGCAGGCACCTCGTTTAGCCGGTGAAATTGCTTATTCTTAGGCATGCCAAGCTTAACTTGATACAATTTGGAAACAGCTTCCTGCTTGGCATCACTGCCGGCACTCTCGTCCTCCAGAACGCTTTTCGCTTCTGCAACCAACTTATTACAAAAAGCTTGCTGCTGTGAAAAGAGATTCTGAATGCTGGGCTTGACCTCGTGAAATGGCAGCGGGTTATCATCCTGCATAGGTCCTGAAATAATCAGTGGCGTGCGGGCCTCATCGACGAGAATGGAGTCCACCTCGTCAATAATACAAAAGTAATGATCCCGCTGCACTTGATCCTCCTTGCGACTGGTCATGCCATTGTCACGCAGGTAATCGAAGCCGAACTCCGAAGCCGTGCCGTAAGTGATGTTACAATTGTACATCTCGCGGCGGGTCTGCGGATCCATGCTATTCTGTATACAACCGACGGTCAGGCCTAAAAAACGGAAGAGGTGCCCCATCCATTCCGAGTCACGACGGGCCAGGTAATCATTGACGGTGATCAACTGACAATTACGTCCAGTGAGCGCGTTCAAATACAAAGGACAGGTAGACACCAGCGTCTTACCTTCACCTGTGGCCATTTCTGCAATGCGTTTTTCATGTAGGGTAATGCCGCCGATAAACTGAACATCGTAGTGTACCATCTCCCATGGCAATTGATGCCCACACACATCGTAGCTTTGGCCGCACATGCGACGCGCGGCGTTCTTAACGGCCGCAAAGGCTTCTGGTAATAGGTCATCAAGACTTTCACCCCCTTCTTGATTACGCTGCATAAACTCGGCTGTCTTGGCCCGCAATTGCTCATCAGTGAGTGATTGATACTCAAGTTCGTAAGCGTTAATACGCTCGATGATGGGCTGACATTTTTTGAGGTATTTACCGTAATGACGACCAGAGAATTTCTTTAGAATAGATGAGATCATGAGACCTAATAGCTGCGTTTGAAATAAGATTTGCGCGAAGTTCGAGCTCATAGAGGACACTCGAAATGCGAAAAAGTGGCCAAAATGGTCAAAATCGTAGTGAGTGGCAAGAGTGTTATGCCAAACACATAAGAGATTGACTCTAAGGCCGATTCTAGCGGTTTAGAAGGTATGAATATCGTTTGCCTAGACTTGGAGGGGGTGTTGATCCCCGAGATTTGGATCGCATTTGCGGAGAAGACCGGAATTGAAGCGCTTAAACGCACGACCCGCGACGAGCCCGATTACGACGTGCTAATGCGCTACCGGCTGGATATTCTCGATAAAGAAGGCTTCAAGCTGGCCGATATCGAAGAAGTTATCGGCACGCTGGATCCCTTACCTGGCGCAGTGGAATTTGTACAATGGGTCACCTCACAGACACGACTGGTCATCCTATCGGACACATTTCGCCAATTTGCAGGCCCCCTGATGGCCAAACTCGGTCATCCGACTCTCTTTTGCCATGATCTGATCATCGACGAAACCGGCCGTATCGCAGACTATCAACTTCGCCTTAAAGATCACAAGCGCAAGGCAGTAGAAGCTTTCAAAACACTCAACTTTGAAACCTTCGCTGCCGGCGACTCCTACAACGATCTCTCAATGATCGATGTCGCCAACAACCGCGCACTCTATTGCCCACCAGAGCGCTTGACAACTGAACGTCCGGAACTGCCAGTCGCGCGCACTCACGCCGAGCTTCGTCAAATCATCGAAAGCATTCTTTAAACCTCAAAGAAAGAAAACACCATGCTAGTCCACACCGTATTTTTCTGGCTGCGCAAAGACCTAGACGGCGCGCAGATCACCGATTTCCGTATCGGACTCGAAACCCTCAAATCCATTGAAACCGCGGAAGCGGTCTACATCGGCACGCCTGCCCGCGTGCCAGAGCGTCCGGTCTGCGACAATAGCTACGACTTTTGCCTGACTGTCATCGTGAAAGATGTGCCCGCCCACGACGCTTATCAAGCGCATGAAAAGCATCAGGAATTCATCGCAACGCATAAGGAAAAATGGAAAAAGGTTAAAGTCTACGACGCCGACTAAACCACTGGAATGGACGAGTTTTGGTCGCAACTGAGTACGATCAGTCCTATCGACTGGTTTGCGATGCTGACAGGCATCGCTGGTGTCTATTTAAGCATTAAGGAGAAAACGCTAGCTTGGCTGCTCTTCATTCTGTGCTACATCGCATACGTTTACATTAGCTTCCGCGAAAGCTACTTCGCTTTCGGTGGGATGAATGTCATCTTCGTCGCCGTCGCTAGCTACGGCTGGTACCAGTGGACGAAGTCCACCCAAGACAACACGGCCGACGAAGTCCGCATCTCGCACCTACCCGCCAACCGGCGCTGGCTAGTCGCGACATTCATCTGTATCGGCACAATCGGGATCGGCTGGACTCTCGCCCAAACCGGTGAAGCACGCCTCCCCTATTATGACGCGTTCGCCACTTCCTGCGCGCTGGTTGCGCAATGGATGCTTAGTCGCAAACACATTGAGAACTGGATTTTCTGGATCCTCTCCGACCTAGTGTATCTAGTTTTCTTTTTTAATGACCGCATCTGGCCCAGCGTTATACTCTTTGCGGTATTTACCCTACTAGCGGTCAAAGGCTGGCTAACATGGAAGCCTAAACTCACGACCTCAATCATCCAGCCCGACTCACAAAAATGAAACGCATCGTTCTAACCGGAGCCGAATGCACAGGGAAAAGCACACTCACCCAAGCGCTATCCGGCTACTACGGCGAACCTTGGACACCGGAATACGTTCGCGAATACGTTAATCAAATAACTCGGGAACTATCCAGCGAAGATCTTGAACTCATAGCGAAAGGGCAACTCGCCAGCGAAGATGCCAACTTAGGCGCAGCAAAACAATTCATACTCCACGATACAAATCTACTCTCTTCAATTATCTATGCTAACCACTACTTCGGCACAGTCATCGATTGGGTGAATGAAGCCTTTCTTCAACGTGACTACACCCTCTACCTGCTCTGCACACCGCAGGACATCGAATGGCAGAACGACCCCGGCCAGCGCGATAGCCCTGCCGCACGCGAGCAACTACAGGCCAAATTCAAGGAAACATTGGACCAGTTGAAGCTCCCCTACCAGGAACTGAAGGGTGACTCAACCGCACGCTTCAGCGAAGCGATCCAGGTCATCGACGCAGTGCTGAAAACGTAAAGGGAAGCGCGAGACACTACTCCACAGCGGAGCTCACCTTCTTCACGGCCTTTTTCTTAGCCGCTTTCTTGGTAGCCTTTTTCGTTACAGACTTTTTCGCTGCCGCCTTCTTCGTTGCAGATTTCTTAACTGGCTTGCGACTTACTTTTTTAGCCGCCTTTTTGGTTGCAGCCTTTTTGGTTGCAGCCTTTTTGGTTGCCGCCTTTTTGGTTGCCGCCTTTTTCGGCGACGCCTGCTTCACAGCACTTGCCCCCTCGACGGAACCAACTGGAGCCTCTGCTTTGGCAACTGCTTTCTTAGCTACCGTCTTTTTGACTGCCTTTTTCTTAGGCACATCCGGCACTAATTTATTTGTCTCCACAGGCGTTGGCGCCGTCGGCTCAGATGCCGCCACTGGAATCGGAGCAAGAACAGGTGCGGGTGCAGCTTGCGCAGCAACAGAGGACTTCGCCTTCGATTCCGGACGCGTGCGCCCTCGACGCTGTGGCCGCGGATCTGGTTTTGACAAAAATTCCGACTCCGTTTCGATGCGCGCATCCAACAAAGGCTTGGATTCTAAGCGGGAACGACCTCTGCGTGGCGTGCGCTTTGGCTTATCCGCCAACTGACTGTTTGAATGCGAACGCTGCTGAGCATCGCGCTCCACATCACCTGAACGGCTGGAAGCTTTGCCTTGAGCATCATCAGAATCGTTGCGCGAGCTATCAGAGGAATCGTGACGTGCTGCCTGCGGAACATCCACACG
The DNA here is from genome assembly GCF_031127905.1 of Thalassobacterium sedimentorum. Lineage (GTDB taxonomy): Bacteria > Verrucomicrobiota > Verrucomicrobiia > Opitutales > Coraliomargaritaceae > Thalassobacterium > Thalassobacterium sedimentorum. Next base: position 100,193 of record NZ_JARXIC010000011.1, read on the forward strand.
CTCACTCGCTTTCGAAGCTCCCGCGGAACCCTGCTGCACGTCCCCCCCCGCTGAATCAGATACATTGCTTTGTGACTCCGATACATTAGAGTCCCGATCACGATTACGGTTACGACCGCCACGGCGACGCCCTCGACGACGTTTATTAGAACCCGACTCCTGTGCCTCACGCTGCTGCTCATGCTCAGAGTCAGACTCTGACTGATTCTCGGCTTGCGCTTGCTGCGCTACATCAGGTCGTGTTGCACGCTCATGCTTCTGCTTCGCCTTACGCTCAGGTCGTGATCGACGCTCCTGCTTAGGCGAAGCGTCATAACGCTCAGGGTGGGCCTCAAAATCCTCAATGGCCGCAGCAATTTTGTCTTCCATCTCATCATCCGTATATGGAATGGTACGCTCGACTTTTTCCTTGGCCTGAGTCGGAATTTTGGGCTGCTCCGGCGGACAATATGCCTGAGGAGGCAGAACAATCTCATGATATGGATCCAATGGCAACGAGACCTCCGGCAACACTTGGTCGGAATGTGCACTCGTACGCGGATGTAACACCAGCTCAGCAGGCACATTCGCAAAATTAGGATCTAACAAGTGCTCAACTGCACGTGCGACATCTTCGAGATCAATATGTGTTTGCTCGCTGCTTTGCACCGTAAGCGCATCGGGCTCGGGGTTCTGGCGTAAAATCAGATTGGTCACACGCAAACCAGCATCGCGCGCGCCATCGAACAGGGCACGATTCATCTCACGCAACCCGCCCTCAAGCAACGCGTTGACCGCACTAGCGGGGGAACCACTCTTGTTGGCAGGAATGACGTTAATCAACTGCCCACGAAAACGTAGCAAGTTAGGAAGCGCCAAACGCGTCAACATAACTGGCCCCAACAGACCAATTTTGAGAATGGCCTCCAAATTACCAACTGGTAATTTCTCAAAGGCAGCTCCAGGCGTGACGTCAATAGCGTGAATCAACAGATCCAGCGATTTTTCGTCCGCTAGAATCTTTGTCATCATCTCAGTCACCGCAGTCAAATTACTGAGATCGACCGGATGGGCGAAAAATTGCGGGTCCGCAAAAGTAACTTTAGAAAAGTTATTTCCGATGCCGTGCACGCGATAACCTTGGTGTACCAAGCGTTGAATAAGGCTGAGCCCGAGTGGGGTCTCGGCGCCAGTGACAATTGCAATGTCCATAAAACTGTAAGAAAGTGGCTCGGCATACGGAGAACACCCGTGCGGGGGTTCATCAAGGACGTGTGCGAGAATAAATGAATGGGTGGGTGAGATGTCGAATCATCGACAGGGGAGAGAGCTAACTGGAAGAAACGTTCTGGCAATTGAAATCGCAGCAGATTTGTTGCGATTTTGTATAATTTCCAGAGCTACGATGCAATTCGGCAAGGAGTCCGCAACTAAGCGATACGACCAAGCTGCGCACGCACGAGCTCAGCAATCTTTTGCATCGAAGCCACTGGAGGTAGTTCCGCAAAGGCCGCGACCGCATCGGTGGCGTATGATAATTGCTCCTCAAAGGCATCCACCACTTCATCAAAGACTGGGAAATCATGCAGACGGGCAGTAAAATCAGCCGCTACAGTTTTGTCGCCCGCTTTAAAGCGGGCGAGCAATGCTTCTCGCTCATCGCTTGGCAATTTCTCCAACAGCAACAACAGCGGTAATGTGAATTTGCCCTTGTCCAAATCAGTCCCAAGTGTCTTACCAATCATCGACTCGTCGGCATACAAGTCCACCAGGTCGTCAAAAATTTGATAGGCAATGCCCAGGTGTCGCCCAAAACGACCCGCCGCTTCGCTAAACTCGACCGAATATCCAGCTACCTTTGCACCCAGGCGACAGGCGACCTCAAAGAGCTCAGCTGTCTTAAGTTGAATCACACGAAAATAAAACTCGCGACTGTAATTCACTTCACCGCGCTGATAAGTCTGTGCGATCTCGCCTGCACAGACCCGCGATGTCGCAGACGCAACGGAACGACAAATCTCATTGGTATCAAACTCCGCAGCTAGTTTCAATGCATGCGAGAAAAGCACATCCCCAATCAATACCGCCGCCGCAGGCCCAAACCGCTTCGCCGCTGTTTCCTGACGATGACGCGTGTCGGCTTCATCGAGAATATCGTCGTGCACTAAGGTCGCCAAATGCACCAACTCAATCACTGAGCCAAGTTTGATTAGATCTTGCGCACGCGTCTGCCCCGGGCCTTCCCAGCCACTGTAAGCGACCAGCATCGGCCGCAGCCGCTTGCCACTATGACCAAACACATAGCGCACGTGCTCCTGAACCTCAGGCTCAAGCTCACCGACCTGCGATTGCAAAAAAGCATCAAGATCATCGAGATAGGGCTTCACCGGGGCATAGACCTCGGCAAAACCGGCGGCAGCTACTTTGTCGGCTTCGGACTGTGAAGGTGTTGTCATTTCCTCAATATACAAATCGGAAGTGGCTACAGTGCAAAGTTAAAGCTCAATCCCTACACCGAATTCCCTGACATCTAAAAAAACGCGCCTCCCCCAGGGGAGACGCGTCATCTATAAACGTAACGATTGAGATGGCTACACTAGGAAGCATCGGCTTCACCTGTAGCAGGTGAAGCTCCCTCCGACGGCTCGACGGACTCTTCCTGATCTAAAGCTTCCACCGACTCCGAACCGGGCACTGTAACCGCCTCAGTCGGCTCAACATGTATTGTATTATCCTCTGAATCAGAAAGTGCCTCCCCATCGGACTCAGCAACATCCACCGCCTCAGGCTCGAGCTCTTTTACTAATTTTTCGGCAAGCATCTGCTCTCCAAAACGAGAACCGAGATAGGAACTCACTTCAAATATAGCGTCATGATCAGAAACCTGAATCAGCCACATCTCCCCTTCTTTCGATTCGAAAAATTGATAACTGCGTGAACGACCATCTGTCAGCTGGAGCGTAATTTGATTCGCCGCCTCCTCACTCTTTGCAAGTTCGGTCAAATCACCTCGGGCATAAGCACGAGTATAACTGAGCCCCAACAAACGATCGAGGTCACGCTTGAAATTCTCTACTTCAAACTGCTCTCCATCCGCGAGGTCTGCAGCCACCCAAGCAACCTCTGACTCTGGCTCCGCATCGGTGGATTCAGCCGCCCCAGCACTCGCGGCATCAGATCCTGAAGCCTCTACTGTATCCTTAATGACGGTCAAATCTCCAATCTGCACAGACTGCACAACGCCAGGGTTCAGCTTTAGCAAACTCTTGTCTTGCCATTGCCCAAGGTCGACCGGCAGATCATAGCCTCCCAGCGCAACAGCATACACATCTCTGGCACCACCAACTCGCACGTGAGAACGCCGCGCTCCCGCGCCACTCCCCAGCATCAGCTCGACCACTGGTTTACCATCTGAGAAAAGCTGCACTTGCCGCTCGCAGGTGGCTTCCGTTAACTTAAAACGCTTGAGCGCCGCTTCTGTCTGCGCGATCACGAGACCGTGCTCCAGCCCCTTAAGTCGTTCCAACAAACGATCCACGCGGTCGACTTCCACAGGAAAGTCTTCCGCAGTAACCCAACCATCATCGCCACGTAACAACTCAACCTGCTGAGTCGAGTCACTCAGCACGATCCGATCAACTTGTTCACGATTGAATTCAAGTAGTGCCTGCATACCAGAGTGCCCCAGCAAGCCCTTTGATTGAAAGCTAGTGAATACAACTAAGACTGCCTGCAGGACGAGCAATCCGCCGAGTAGAATTATCTTCTTATTCATATAGTTTATACCTCCGCTAAAATTTCTTGATAGTAAGCAGCGCGCTTACGTCGGCACAGATAACGGACCAGCCACACCAGCCCAAGCCCTCCAATTGCAAGACCGTAATTTGAGAGCTCCATCTGGCGCATCGCTTTCTCATCCATAGGCTCCAGTGTGCGCGCTAGCTGCGAACGCCCGCGTATCGCAAGCAAACCGGCATCGTCAAGTGACCAGTCAACGATATTCTGCATAAACTCCAAGGGCGCAGTGTATTGCACTCCCATCGACTGAGAAGTCAATCCGAGCGCCGAGTCCTCAGCAAAACTATTACTACCGATCACCACCAACCGCGCGGAATCAGAAGAACTTTGAATTACGGAGCCGACCACCAAAGGTGTTTCTACCTCTTCGTCGTCAGCCGAATCGGCATCTCCATCCTCGGGAGCTTGCTCATCCTCAGTGGACTCTGGTAATAGCGGTGAATCCTTCCCCTTGAAATAAGAATCGAAATTTCCCTTCAAGGCCACTGCAACTGTATGCGGTGTGCGCGCGACTCCAGGCACAAAGCCTGTGCGTGGATACATAGTGTAATCCGGCATCACATCCACCTCCGCCGAACTCCAACTATCAGCAGATGAACGCACGAGCTTCGACACCTCCCGTTCGGCATTCAGATCTGAATCAATTCGAATCGGCGAGACCCAGTTCATCGTCAACTGTCCAAGAGCAGCCGTCACAGGATGTGCCGCATCCAAACCCTCTCTACGAACATCTGGAAAATGTGGATACGGCATCATCACAATTTCGTTAACCGATACAGGTCCGACTCTCCGCGGTACAGGAATTGCCAATGAAGCATTTTGCGAATCCAAGACTAGACTCTTATCCACTTTAACTCCCATGTGCTCGAGCCATTCGTCCAAGCCGGAATTCGACTCCACCGCAGTCAAGGAACGGGCGATCGACACATCGAAGGCAGAAGTTGCCATCACCACAGATCCACCCTGCATCAGGAACTGATCGATCGCAAATAACTCACTCTCTGAAAGATTCTGAGGAGCCAAAACCATCAATAAATCGACATCGACGCCAACATATCCTTCGCTCAGATCAACATCCACCACACGTGCGTTAGCCTCCAATGTACTGCGCAATTGATTAAACTCTTTGCCCGCTGGAGGCTGCATCATATAGGGATTCATCGCGTTCGCTGCAGGTGCTTCCGGCACCACCAAACCGATAGTTTTCAAATAGCCCGGCGACAAGCGACGGATCGCTGACTCGATCGATTGACTCAACTGTGTCTGCGAAAACTCTGCTGGCAACGGCACCTGCACCGAAGCGTCCCCACTTTCCAACATCATATAAAACCAGAACGGCTGCATATCAAAGAGACCCGCAACCTGAGGCACAAAGCCATACTCCTGATTTAACTGCTGACCTAATTGCCCCCCATCGGCATCCGGATCCAGCAATTCATAGCTCAAATTACCTCCCGACGTCTCGACCAGCTCCTTCAAGGTGCTCTCCAACGAACTGCGCAGTGCTGCCAGTTCCGCAGGTAATTTCGCAGCAGGCGAAACATAGCCTGTAAATTGAACAGCTTGAGGCAGTTCTGCAAAGGCATCGCTGCCCGAACGATAACCTTCGATTACCTTGCGGATCGCACGTGTGATCGCGTATTCAGGATTCTTTAACAATACCTCTGGCTCCCCAGCCCCCGAAGACTTCACCTCAATCAAATCATCGAAAGACAATGACTCATGCTGGTCCCCATAAGCCACCAATAAATCAAAATACGAGTTGACCACACCTGCCTCGTAACGGCTCGCCATACGAAAAGGCACTGGCCGAATGCCGTATTTATCAGCAGCCTCCTCTTCGATACTTTGGTCGCTATGCGGATCAACAAACTCAACCCGCACTCTTTCGCCCCCGGCGACTTGATACTCCTCTAGCAAATCCTTTAATTGTGGCACTAAAGGCTCCAACAATGGATGGCTCTTTTGTGAAAAATATCCACGAATGAGCAAAGGCTCACTCACTTGCTGTAAGTACGAATCCGTAGCCTCAGAAAGCGAATACACATTTCCCTCAGTTAAGTCGATGCGCGCGAAACGCACTTGGTGCAACCAAACGTTGGCAAACAGCAAATTCGCCACAGTCAATGCAGACACTGCCATCCATTGTAGGTGCCGGCGCTGCATCGGGTTACCCGCCCAGCGCAGACGTTCCAAGCTAAAGAGATTTAAACTCAAAAACATTCCGACAATCGACAAATAGTAATAAATGTCGCGCAAATCGAGCACACCACGCGTAATCGAATCAAAACGTGAACCACTCCCGATCAACTCTAAGATCCCACTCACACGGTGACTGAAGAGCGTCGTCAACATACTCGACCCAACCAAATAAAACGCCCCAGCAGTGAACACAGTCAGAATCAAAGCGACAATTGGGTTATCCGTACGACTGCTCATATACAGACCAATAGCCACATACGCTGCTGCTAGAAAAAGAGAAGCCACATAACCACCCACTACCGGGCCCCAATCAAGCGGACCACTCAGTGCCACAGTCAATGGCAATGGCAATGTCAAGGCAAGCGCGAGTCCCACCAGAGCAAGATTCGCCGCAAACTTCCCCATCACCAATTGCAAAGAGCCCACTGGACTCGTTAACAAGGTCTCAATCGTTCCCGAACGCCGCTCCTCTGACCAGGTTCGCATACTGAGAGTCCCCACAAGAAAAACCAGTAGCACCGGCATCCATTGGAACAGCGGCTTCACATCGGCGATATTACGCGCAAAAAAAGCCTCTCCCCAGAAAAAGATAAACAAGGTCACCACTAAGAATGCCCCCATAAACAACCAAGCCGCTGGCGAAGCAAAAAAACTATTAAACTCCTTACGAAAGATTTTACAAAAATGATTCATACTAGACTCCTTCCTTTAAACAGAGACAGGCTCACCGCGATTCACTTCGGCGAAGACAGTTTCAAGATTCCGAGTTTCAGGGTGCAGACGGTATAGCTGGTCGCCTGCCTCGGCAACGGCAGTCACCACCCTTGGCGCTGTATCCCCGGACGCGTCGAGCAGATAAGAAGACAGATCGTCTATCGTCTCGACCTGCTGCACCGCAGAAACACCCGCCACACGCCTCAAGTAATCCGCAGCGTTCACATTGTTCACCGTTACCCGCAACTGACGCCCGGCTTGCAGATCTTCCATCCGCGAATCAACCACCAGCTGTCCTTGTCGCATTATCAGCACCCGTTCGCAAACAGCCTGAACTTCCTGCAAAATATGCGTCGAAATAATCACGGTCGCCGATTTAGCCAGATCGCGAATCAATTCACGCATCTGAAAAATCTGCGTAGGGTCTAAACCGTTTGTCGGTTCATCTAAAATAATAATATCCGGCTTATGCAAAATCGCCTGAGCTACGCCGACACGTTGACGGTAACCGCGCGACAGCGTTTGAATCGATGCAGTCGCTTTTTCTCGCAGAGCAGTACGGCGAATCGCTTCCGCGACCCTAGCCCGTATATCCCTTACCTCAACACCTTGTAAGTTCGCTTGATATTCAAGATAATCAATGACTGACATTTCCGGCCAGACTGGGCAATTTTCTGGCAAATAACCGATCCGCGCCTGAATTGCACGGGTATCGCGGCCGACCAGCAAGTCATCCACCCGGATCTCGCCACACGTTGGCTCCAAGTAGCCAGTAATCATTTTCATGATGGTTGTCTTGCCTGCACCATTGTGCCCTAGCAATCCAACCACCTCGCCTTGTTTGATCTCAAAGCTGACCTGATTGACCGCCTTAAAATCGCCATATTCTCGAGACAGGGAACTAATCTGTATCATGACATTTGCTATATTCGTTTATTTCCAGAGGGGTTACTGAATAAACGCAATGCACACGTCATACCGTCGGCTGAAGTGACGACACTATGGCGCAAACACTACGTTGAAAAATTGAGCGAAAAATTAGTCCCGCGCTCAAAAAATCAGTTCCACAAAAAAATAACAAAAAACATAGCCAACACAACAGCACAGGAAACCAAGGTCTCGCCCCGATAATCCGCAGGTTTAAGCTATAGCCACTCGTCCAAAACCGCGACAAATCCCTTACGGTTTTCCACATGCACATTATGTCCCGCGTCTAGCACAATCTCTTCACGCAGATACGGAAACCAATGCAGCATTTCATTCGCATCATCGTCATCGATAAAATCTGAATTGGCTCCACGCACTAAGAGCACAGGACCTTCATAATGATCCGTTTCCAATAAAGAGTTTTGCCGAATATGTGGCAGGCTGGAGTGTAAGGCCTCAAGGTTCACCTGCCAACGAAAAGTGCCGCTCGCCTCATCACGCACCAAGTTCGTCAATAGGAATTGCCGCAGCGCCCAATCCGGCACCATTGGCTCCAAGAGTTCTTCCGCTTCCTTACGATTAGCCAATTCAGCCACCGGAATACGTTTCATCGCGCGAAACTCATTATCATGATAGGGAGGATAGGGCTTCGCGGCGATATCCACGATCACCAAACGCTCCACCACTTCCGGGCGCTCACAGGCGTAGCGCATGGCCACCTTGCCCCCGAGGCTGTGCCCCATCAATTCAATCGACTCAAGCTCATGTAAGTCCAAATAGGCCTGAAGATCCTCACACATTTCCGACCAGCGCATCGCATCCGAATGAGGCGAGCTGCCGTGGTTACGCAGATCCAGCACATGCACATCAAAACGATCCTGCAGCGTCCGCCCAATCGTCGACCAATTACGCGAAGAGCCCAAAAGCCCATGCAAGACCACCAAAACCGGCGCCCCCGGATTCTTAAAACGAAGAGAATGTAGTGCCACTGCCATGCACAAACTCTCTACCAAAATCCCCCCATTGTCACTCATTTTGATCACATGATATTGACCTGTCCCTTATATTGAAGCTTGCTAAGTGGCGCTTGGATACTAGATTGAAAGATATGCGAACGAAACGGATTCTCTCGGCTTCAGATGGTATCTACCACTGCATGTCACGGACGGTGAATGGGGCGGCGCTGTTTAAGGAGCGTGAAATGGAAATGTTTCGTCAGATGCTGCATCGTGTGGCGGATTTCTCGGGGCTCGAAGTGCTGACTTACTGCATGATGAACAACCACTTCCATGTGCTGGTGCGTGTGCCTGAGGCGAGCTCAGTCAGCGACACGGAGCTGATCCGCCGTTATCGAATGCTCTACCCTAAACCGACTGTCAATCAAGCGGCCTCGGCTGAACGGATCGCACAGGAACTGAAATCGAATGGCCCAGATGCAGCTACGATCCGCGCTCAGTTACTGGCACGTATGGGGGACATCTCGGCGTTTATGAAAACTCTGAAACAACGCTTTTCGACTTGGTTTAATAAGACGCATCAGCGCTTCGGCCCCTTGTGGTCAGATCGCTTCAAGAGCGTCTTGGTCGAAGGCAAGGGGAATGCCTTGCAAACGATGGCTGCCTATATCGATTTGAACCCGGTGCGGGCGGGCTTGGTCAATGACCCGAAGGATTACCGTTTTTGTGGTTACGCGGAAGCGGTGAGTGGTCAAAAGAAGGCGGTGGCAGCGCTTAAATTTATAACTGCGGGCCTTTACGAATGCTCAGATACTGATGCATTACAATCTTACCGCTGTATGCTATTCGGCAAAGGCGGCGCACCTAAGGCGGGGGCTTCACAGTTTAACCGCGCGCAGGCGATTCATGTGCTGGAAGAGGAAGCGGGTAAGCTCCCCCCTCACATACTACTCAGATGCCGCATACGATACTTTTCTGAGGGCGCGGTTTTGGGCTCACGCGAGTTTATCAATTCTCACTTGGAAAAATGGCAGCATTCAACTCGACAAAGGCACCGCTCCAAACCGCGTCAGATCCAATCACAAGCAAGCGAGCCACTGGTGGTGCTCAAAGGGCTGCGTGGGCCGGGCTATTTATAGCCGATGTGGCTATGACTCGCTCTTGTCATGGAAAAATTGGGATCTGTATTGATCTGCATGACTGAATCTCTTGTATCGCCCCTCTCATGGCTTCCGAACAACCAAAGAAACTCACCCCAATGATGCAGCAGTGGCACGAAATGCGTGCCAAGCTAGCTGATGATACTCTCCTCATGTTCCGTCTGGGAGATTTCTACGAGATCTTTAAGCAAGATGCTGAATGGGGCGCAAAATTGCTCGGCATCACCCTGACCCATCGCCATGGCATGCCGATGGCGGGCATCCCGTTTCACGCGGCGGACGGCTACATTCAAAAGCTGCTGGACCAGGGGATCAAAATCGCCATCTGCGATCAGGTGGAAACCCCGCAACCGGGCAAGCTGGTCAAGCGCGAGCTGACGCGTATTATCACTCCGGGCACGCGCCTGGCCGACACTCAGATCGATGCGCAACGCAATCACTTTCTGCTGGCGCTCTCGCTGGGCAAGAAAGCGCTTAACGCCTCTTGGCTAGACCTGACAACTGGGGAATTTTTCCTCGCCTCCGAGGTGAAGCCGGAAAATCTCTTTGCCGCATTCGAGAGCTTAGATCCCCGCGAGATCATTGTCCCCGAAAACGCCGCCGAAAGCTGGACGCTGCCACATACCGATCAACGCTTTCGCGAGCTCTACACTCATATCGGTGATGGCCGTGCGATCAGCCCGATTCCCGACTACCACTTCGACGAAGCGGCGGGCGCTCAGTCGGTGATGGAAGCGCTGGGAGTCATGAACCTGGAAGGCTTTGGCATTGGCCAAGATCACCCCGCTCTCGGCGCAGCCGGAGCCTTGATTCACTACGCCACCGAAACACTCTGCGCGAAACCCGAGAATCTGCGTAAGCTACAAGAATACAGTAGCGAGCGCACGCTGCTCCTCGATCCTGCGACCCTGCGTAATTTAGAAATTTTCAAATCAGCCGCCAGCACCCGCCACGGCTCACTACTGGCAGCGATGGATGGCTGTGTGACCGCCCCCGGCGCGCGCCTATTAGAGCGCTGGCTGTGCGCGCCAGAACTGGATCTGACAGAAATCACCCGCCGACAAAATTGCGTTGGAGAATTTGTCACCGCACCGGGACTTGCGACTGAATTACAAAATCTACTCAAAGGCGTGCGCGACATTGAGCGCATCTTGAGCCGCCTACAAAACCGCATGCGCAACCCGCGCGAGCTCGGCGGCGTGCGTGACACCCTGGCGGCCCTGCCCGCAATCGCGACCACCTTGTTGGAATTCCCTGACACGCCCGTAGCGGCCATCGCTGAGCGTATTAACGACTTCGGCAGCCTCTCAGCCACCCTCGACCGCGGCTTAGCGGAGGAATTGCCCAGCAACATCGCCGACGGCGGCACCATCCGTGACGGCTATGATGAATCACTCGATCACACTCGCAGCCTCACCCGCGACAGCCAGAAGTGGCTGGCCGAATTCGAGCAAGCCGAGCAAGCACGCACAGGCATTAAAAACCTGCGCATCCGCTACAACGGTGCCTTTGGCTACTTCATCGAAGTGACCAAGAGCAACATCGCTCTGGTGCCCGAAGACTACGTGCGCAAGCAGACGATGAAAAACGCGGAGCGCTACACCACCGACGTGCTCAAGGAGCGCGAACGTGAAATCTTACACGCCGCAGAAAAGGCCATCGCCCGCGAGGAAGCACTCTTCAACGGCCTGATCGAAGCCATTCTCGAGCACGCCGACGCACTCAAAGAAACCGCAGCCGCGATGGCGGAGATCGACGTCTTTATCGGCTGGAGCACCCTCGCCCGCGAGTGGGATTACTGCAAACCAAAGCTCGACCAGTCGGACAAACTACTCATCGATCAAGGTCGGCACCCCGTCGTCGAGCAAATGATGCGCGAACAGCGCCTCGGTCTCGCCGGCACCCATGCCTTCGTACCCAACGACTGCCGCCTCTCCAGCTCTGCCAGCTCCGAAGACGCGCCACAGATCGCCCTCATCACCGGCCCCAACATGGCGGGTAAGTCGACCTACATCCGCCAAGTCGCCCTCATCGTGCTGATGGCCCAGTCCGGCGCCTGGGTACCCGCCCGCAGTTGCGAGCTCGGCGTGGTCGACCGCATCTTCTCCCGCGTCGGCGCCAGCGACGAACTCGCCCGCGGCAACTCCACCTTCATGGTCGAGATGAACGAGACCGCCAACATCCTCAACAACGCTACGCCCCGCAGCCTCGTCATCCTCGACGAGATCGGCCGCGGCACCAGCACCTACGACGGCCTCTCCATCGCTTGGGCGGTGATCGAACACCTGCACCCCAAAGAGACAGGCGCCCGCACCCTCTTCGCCACCCACTACCACGAGCTCACCCAGCTGGCCAAGACCCTCGCTCGGGTGGAGAACTATTCCGTCGCCGTCAAGGAATGGAACGACGACATCGTCTTCGTGCGCCAAGTAATCAAAGGCGCCGCCGACCGTTCGTATGGTATTCAAGTCGCCAGACTCGCCGGCCTGCCGACGACAGTCATCGACCGCGCCAAAACCATTCTGGAACGCCTCGAAGCCGACGACTCCTCCCACAACCTCCTGCGCAAGCGCATGAAAAAGGAAAAGTCCGGCAGCGACACCAGCGAGGAAGATCAGCAACTAGCCTTGTTTTAGAAACGTAAAGAACGTAATATTAAAAGCCATAGCTTACACTCTACGCTTATATCAAAATTGAATAAGCTAGAGCGCTTTATCCAACCGCAATGAAACCATCCTAGCTGAGACACAAAAGCAGATATACAAAGAAGAGACGCCCATCCCACCATCATCGAACAAACGATTGGCTAAAACGTATCGCACTATGGAACAAGACGACCTGCCACTCTTCAACCACTCCGTCGAGGAGGCGTCTCAATCCGCGAACAAAGAGCCAATGAACCAACGCCGCAGCTTCGGCAAATATATCGTCTATGTCGATGAAAGTGGTGACCATGGAATGGTGTCGATCGATAAGGATTATCCGATCTTTGTCCTCGCATTCTGCATTTTTCACAAGGGGCACTATGGTGAAAAGGTCGTCCCTGCGCTCGAAGCTTTGAAATTCAAGTATTTCGGCCACGACCAAATCGTGCTCCACGAGCATGAAATACGTAAAGAGAAAGGAGCCTTCACCATATTCCCGAACCGCGCAGCCAAAAAAGACTTTCTCAACGATCTCACCAAAATTGTCGAAGACAGTAACTTCATCCTCGCAAGCTGTGTAATCGAGAAGCTCCGACTGAGCAAAACAACTGATAATCCTGATAACCTCTACCACATCGCCTTGATGCACTGCGTGCTCAGTCTTTACGATTTCTTAGTCGAAAAGGATGAACACAACAAGCTGACACACATCGTAGTCGAGCAGCGCGGCAAGAAGGAAGATAAAGAACTCGAGTTAGAATTTCGCAGGATCTGCGACGGGCAGAACCCCCTCGGCATTCAACTACCCTTTGAAATTTTATTCTCGGACAAAAAGGCAATGTCTTCCGGCCTGCAGTTGGCCGATCTTGTCGCGCGCCCCGTCGGCTTACATGTATTACGCTCCGACCAGCCCAACCGTGCCTTTGATGCACTCACTGAGAAATTTTACTGCGAAGGCGGTCGCCCGAAAGTGGGTAAAGGCTATGACGGCTGGGGTCTAAAGATCGTGCCCCCCGTAAAAAGCGAAGGGCCTCGGTGAACTCACCGAAACCCATACGCCGACCGGGAACTCCCAATCCATTTATCAAGTTAAAGAAACACCCCCTTCAGAGATAGCAATCGAAATAGTTTCTAAAATCCAGCCGCAGATACCTCGAAGCCGACGACTCTTCCCACAACCTCCTGCGCAAGCGCATGCGAAAGGAAAAGTCCGGCAGCGACACCAGCGAGGAAGATCAGCAACTGGCCTTGTTTTAGAGCACAGCCAGGCACACTGAGCTCACAATTCTAGTTATTTTTCATAAATTTCACACAACAGACACTTAATCGACACTGGCATCTATTTATTAATTGACACTAATATCTATTTATAAAGTATGGGGCCCATGTTTGGGCTTTCTCAAGGTGTCGGATATGCAGTTAAAGCGATGGCCTGTCTCTCAGAAGACGGGGAAGCCCACTTTGTACGCGAAGTCGCGGAATGCGCGCAGGTGCCGCCCGCCTATTTGACCAAAGTCTTCAAAAAACTGGTCGATGCGGGGATCCTGACTTCGAAGCGCGGCTGGGCCGGAGGCACACGGCTGGCTTGCGCCCCCAAGGACATCACATTGCTAGCCATCGTGGAGGCAATCGACGGCAAGGACTGGAATCGGGGCTGCTTGCTGGGACAAGAATTTTGCAGCGACGAGCGCGCCTGCCCCACCCACGAATTCTGGAAAGTCGAGCGTCAGGCGATCGCGGAAAAGCTGCGCCACATCACGCTGGCCAGCTGTATCGAGTTCGAACGCAAGCGCGGCACGCTCGGTAGCTGCAAGTGCGCGCCAACTGGCAAAGCGTCGCCCCCACCGTCTTGAGTTGCCGCCCCAAGCTGGCGCAGCCTCCCCCAAAAACTCCGCTTAAATTCAATAACCAAGGACACCCCCATGCATTCGGAAATTGTTTACAATATTCAACACGGCCCGATTTGGGACTGGAAAGTCGCCATGGACCTCTTCCTGGGCGGCGCCGGAGTCGGCGCGCTGCTGTTCAGCATTTCGCTCGACGAATTTTTCGAGGGTAAATACCAGCGCATCTGTCGCACGGCTGCGTGGTTGTCTCCGATCCTGATCGGACTGGGGCTGCTGCTGATCATGTTAAAGATGGGCCGGCCCTTCAGCGCCTACCACACCTATTTGAACGTCAACCTCACTTCGCCCCTCTGGTGGGGCGGCATCTTCCAGCCCATGCTGGTGGGCGGCGGACTGGTCTACTCCTGGCTGTGGTGGAAGGATGCGCAACACATCGGCCTGCGCCGTTTACTGGGCCGGATCTTAATTCCGCTGACCTTTATCGTCGGCGCTTACCACGGGCTCTTACTGGCGGTGCTCGGCTCACATCCGCTTTGGAATACAGGGCCCACCGTCATTGCGGCCTTGCTCGCCTTTGCCACCAGCGGGATCGCTACGGTGATGCTGGTGCACTTCGCACTCATGAAACTTGCCGGCCGTCTCGACGATGAGGCGCATGTCGCCAGCTTTTTGGACGACCTCAAGGCCGTGCGCAACACACTTGGCGGTCTGCTGGCGGCGCAGCTCGGCGTGCTCTTCTTTTGGTGGCTGAGCCTCTACACCGGCAGCTTGCAGGATCAGCAAGCGCTCAGGGCTGCCAACGAATCCCACGGACCGATGTTCTGGGGGCTCGGCATCGGGCTGGGGCTAATACTGCCGATCGCCTTTGGCTTATACAGCATGCTGCGCGGCGAGTCCAAGCACCGCCGCACCCAGATCTACAGCATCACAGTGAGTAGTCTACTCATCGTGGTGGGCGCCTTCTTCTTCCGCCTCGCCCTCATTCTCGGCGGGCAATCCCCCGTGCCAGTCAACCTCACCTTCTAATCAGCGTTGCCATGATTTCAAACACTGACACCCCTCCCAGCTCAGCTGCCCCAGACGCCACAGCCCAAACAGGGCCCCATGGCTACAGTCGCCGCAGCTTCTTGAAAACACTCGGCGCTGGCACCGTGCTGGCAAGCTTTGCAGGCACGCCCCTATTGCGCAATTTCGCCCAAGCGGCCACCACCGGCGCGAGTATCGAAAGCCTGCGCGCCAATGCCGGACGCTGGATCGCCTCCACCTGTCAGGGCTGCACGTCCTGGTGCCCAGTGCAATTGCGCGTAATCGGCAACCACGTCGTCGACGTGCGCGGCAACCCACACAGTAAGGCCAACCACGGCAAAATCTGCCCGCGTCCGCACCTCGCCATCCAGCAGATGTACGACCCGGACCGCATCAAGATGCCGATGAAGCGCACCAACCCGAAAAAGGGCCGCGGCGAAGACCCGGGCTTTGTGCCGATTTCCTGGGACGAAGCGATCGGCACCATCGCCGACAAAATGATGGAGCTGCGCGCCAACGACGAGACCCACAAATACCTCTTCATGCGCGGTCGCTACAGCTATCTGCGCGACATCATCTACTCCGCCATGCCCAAGGTCTTCGGCTCGCCCAATGGCATCAGCCACTCCGCCATCTGCGCCGAAGCCGAGAAATTTGGCCCCTACTACACCGAGGGCTTTTGGGACTACCGCGACTACGATTTGGAAAACACCCGCTACGTGCTCTGTTGGGGCGCGGACCCGCTGGCCTCCAACCGCCAGGTGCCGCACGCCATCAACGTATGGAGCAAAGTGCGCGAGCAAGCCGGCATCGCAGTCATCGACCCACGGCTCTCCGCCACCGCCGCCAAGGCCGACCACTGGTTACCCATCATCCCCGGTGAAGATGGCGCCCTGGCCGTCGCGATCGCACACGTCATTCTCAGCTCAGGTCTCTGGAGCCGGGAATTTGTCGGCGATTTCAAGGATCAACAAAACCGCTTCACCCCCGGCGAAAGCGTCGATGAGACCCTCTTCAACGAAGTCCACACCCACGGCGTAGTGAAATGGTGGAACCTCGAACTCAAAGACCGCACCCCCGAGTGGGCCTCCGAGCGCACCGGCCTGCCCGCCGAGCAGATCCGCAAGGTGGCCATCGAGTTTGCCACCGCCGCACCGCGCGCCATCAGCTGGCTCTCTCCCGGCGCTGCCATGCAAGCACGCGGCGGCTATAGCGCCATGGCCGCCCACGCGCTCAACGGCCTGGTCGGCTCAGTCGACCACCTCGGCGGCACCCTGCAAAAGACCAAGGTCGTGGCCGAGGACATCCCCGACTTCAGCGACTACATCGACGAACTCGCCGCCAAAAACGGCAAGCAAAAGAAGATCGACCAACGCGGTCGCCTCGAATTCCCCGCACTCAAGAGCGGTAAAAGCGGAGGTGGCGTCGTCACCAACAACACCGCCGACGCCATTCTCAACGAAGACCCCTACGATATCAAAGTCGCCATCGCCTGCTGGTCGAATTTCGCCTTTTCCTGCTCTGGCAGCGACCGCTGGGAGCGCGCACTGACCAAGATCCCCTTCTTCGCCCACATCACCACCAACGCCTCCGAAACCACCCAGTTCGCCGATATCGTGCTGCCCGCCGCCCACCAGATCGCAGAGAAGTGGAGCTTCTTGAAAAACAAGCAGAACCTCCACGGCTACAGCAGCCTGACCGAGCCCGCCGTCAAGCCCATCTGGGACGTGCGCCAAGACGAGACCGAAATCCCCTGGATGCTGGCAGAGGCCCTCGCCGAGCGCGGCTTTGATAACCTCCACCGCTACTACAAAAACGAGTTTGCCGACCCCGAAACGGGCAAAAAGCCCAGCAACGGCTCCGAATTTGCCCTCGCCGCGGTCAAAATGCTCACCCGCCCCTGCTGGGATTCAAGCCACGCCGACCACGGCAAATACGGCGACGCCCTCCAAGGTTGGGACGAGTTTGCAGAAAAAGGCGTCTGGAACTCCAAGCGCTACCAGACCCAGGAAAAATGGGGCCATTTCAAGACCGCCACCGGCAAATTCGAATTCTACAGCGAAACCCTGAAAAAGGCACTCGAAGGCCACGCCGAGAAAAACGGCACCAACGTAGACGCCGTCATGGCCGCCACCAACTACCTCGCCCGCGGCGAACAAGCCTTCTATCCACACTTCGAGCCCGCGCTACGCCACGGCGACGCCGAGCAATTCCCCTTCATCTTTTTCGAACACCGCAGCCGCCTCAACCGCGAGGGCCGCTCGGCCAATTGCACCTGGTATCAGGAGCATAAAAACGCCGACCCCGGTGACGAAAACTGGGACGATGTGCTCAAGATGAACCCCGTCGATGCCGCCCGCCTCGGCCTTAAAAACAAAGACAGCGTGCGCGTCACCTCGCCCAGCGGCGCGATCACCGTCCACCTCAAACTCTGGGAGGGCGTGCGCCCCGGCACCGTGGCCAAGTGCTACGGTCAGGGCCACTGGGCCTACGGCCGCGTCGCCGCCGCCGACTTCAAGCACCACCAGCCCCTCGGCGGCAACAACAACGAACTACTGCCCGCCGAATACGAACGCCTCAGCGGATCCACCGCCCGCCACGGCGGCACCACCCGCGTGCAAGTCACCAAAATCGCCTAACCCGGAGAACCCTAGCCATGCCGCGAAAAAAACAATACTCCATGGTCATCGACCTCGACCGCTGCGTCGGTTGCACCGCCTGCGACATCTCCTGCAAGCGTGAAAACAACACGCCCGAAGGCTTCGCCTGGTCCAACCACATCATAGAGACCAAAGGCCGCTTCCCCAACACCAGCTTCCGCTACATCCCCACGCTCTGCAACCACTGCACCAACGCGCCCTGCGTCAAAAACTGCCCCACCACCGCCATGCACAAGGATGCGAACGGGCTCACCAAGCACGACGCCAACAAGTGCATCGGTTGCCGCGCCTGCCAGACCGCTTGCCCCTACGGTGTCATCTACTTCAACAAAAAGCTACCGCACAAACGCCTGCGCCACGATACCCAGCCCGCCATCGCCGGCTGCACCTCCACCGGCGTCGAAGTCGCCGAAAAAGTCGGCGCCCCCATCGGCACCTACAACGCCGGCCGCGCCCAGACCTATCCCGGCATCCGCCCGCAAGGCATCGTCGAGAAATGCACCTTCTGCGACCACCGCCTCGCCCGCGGCGAAATGCCCGCCTGCGTCGGAGCCTGCCCCGCCGACGCCCGCATCTTCGGCGACCGCAACGACCCCCAGAGCCCAGTCGCCAAACTCCTCACCAAGCACGCACCCAAAGTGCTCCAGCCCGAAAAAGGCACTCAGCCCAATGTCCTCTACATCAATGAATACCACTAACCAGGCCTGGTCCGACACTTCGAGCAACATCGCACTGCTGCTCGCGCGCGGCTTCGCCTCGCCCAAGGACTTCAGCCCCGAAGACCCGGAGCTACTGCGCGCCCTCGACCTCAGCACCCAGCCCCAGCTCGCGCCCGCCCGCGACACATGGCTGACCGCTTGGCAAAGCGCGCTCAACAGCCCCGAGGCCACACTACTCGCCTACAGCAAACTCTTCCTCGGCCCCTTCCAGATCCAGGCCAGCCCCTACGCCTCCCACTACCTCGACCCCGCCAAGCGCCTCATGGGCGAGACCAGCATGTGGGTGGCCGAAGCCTACGCCACCGCCGGCCTCGTGCCCCCGGCCGACCGTCACTGCGACGCCCCCGACCACCTCTGCCTCGAGTGCGAGTTCCTCTACTACCTCGGCTATCAGCTCAGTCAAAGCCGGCAAAACAAGGCTGGCGACAGCGAGCAATGGGAAGCCCGCATCGACGACTTTCTGCAAAACCACTTCCTGCGCTGGGCCCCCCAATGCGCTAAATCCATACTCGACGCCGACACTTCAGCCTATCACCGAGCCGCCGCAGCCTTCCTGCAACAATGGCTCCAAAGCATCCGCTAAATCACTGTTATGAAAAAGACACGATCTCTCCGCCTCCCCAGCGCCTCCACCCTGATCATCGCAGCGCTCACCGTCGCCGCCGGACTGCCCGGCACACAAGCGGCCAACAGCAGCCAAGCCACCGCCACGGGCACCACTCAACAAAAATCCAGCAACTGGTTCGCCTGGCTCGCCGACAATCCGGGCAGCCTATACAAAAACCCGGAAAACCCATTACTACAGGAACTCAAGCTCATGGGCCGCGTCCACTACGAGCTCGGCTACGTCGACGGCAGCGACACCAACAACGACGACTTCAGCGAAGGCCACGACGAATACCGCCGCGTCCGCATCGGCACCCAAGGCAAATTCCTGCAATACTTCGGCTTCAAATACCAGATCAACCTCGTCAGCGACGCCCGCAATACCGCCAGCGGCGGCGATCTCGACTGGGGCTACGACAGCATCGACGAAGCCTACCTCAGCTTCGACCTCGCCAAAGCACTCGACAGCCAGCGCTTCGACCGCCTCAAGCTGCACTACGGACGCCAGAAATTCGTCTTCAGCCAAGAAGGCCACCTCTCCTCCAACAAAATGCCCACCATCGAGCGCGCCGCTCTCTCCAACAAAGTCTACGACAGCGGTCGCCCCACCGGCCTCAAAGTCGATGGCGCAGCAGGCGACTGGAGCTTCCAAGCCGCCCTCTACAGCAGCAGCACCGATGGCGACGACAACGCCGAGTTCAACGGCTGGCAAGACGATCTACTCTACTACGCTCACCTCGCCAAGCAAATCGACCCACAACTCAAAATCGGCCTCGACCTCAGCTATAACAACGCCGACGCCAGCAGCGAAGACTCCGTGCTCAGTTACCGCTGGGCCAGCTCACTCCACGCCACCTACGACGCCGACATCTGGGGCATCGCCGGCGACCTCATCTACGGCGACAACGGAGGCTCCGACATGACCACCGACAGCGAGCGCCAAGGCAGCTTCGGCGGCATCGTGCTCACCCCCTACCGCTGGATCGTCAAAGACAAATTACAAGCCGTCGCCCAATACCAATACGCCCGCGCCGAAGAGTCCGAAGGCATCCGCATCAACAGCCGCTACGGCCGCGCCGCCGGCACCGGCAGCACCCCCCTGGCCGACGTCAACAGCGGCCGAGGCGACGAGCATCACTCCATCTACACCGGCCTCAACTATCTCCTACTCGGCCACCAAGCCAAAATCCAGGCCGGCGTCGAATACCAAACCATGGACACCCCCAGCGGCGACTTCGAAACCCTCACCTGGCTCTTCACCTTCCGCACTTATTTTTAACCTAAAAAAATGAATCGAACCGTTAATTACGTGAATTTTCGTTAATTAGAACGGCATAAACCACTGTTGCTTATACGCTTAATAAATCAGAGGTATTTTATTAATTCCAATATTAATTCGCCAATTTGGCGACAGTCCATATTGACGCAAATTAATGTAAATTAACGGTTTATAATTTACGCCAATGTTAAAATAAGCTACTCGACTTAAAGAAGAAAGACCGTGGTCGCATGATCGCGCTGACAGGGGCACGAAAAAGCTTATATCGCGATCGAGTGCAAAATGCACCGATCACACCACTCGGCACAAAGCCAGACATTTTAAAGACCTTTCAGAGATACTAGACAAACCTCTGCTACTGAACCTTGTCGTGAGCAAAGATACAGAAATCCAACAATTGAGCGAAGCGGGCGTGCCGACCTACAACATTTCCGCGATTCAGCTGTTTTCGTAGCGGGCAAGGGCACAAAACGAAGGAACAGGCACTTATAAAACCTCGGAAGGTAAACGCAACGCCTCATGCCCGACCAACTTGCCGGACCAACTCCTGTCTGGCTTCGAATGAGATCTATGTCGATACGTAGCCTATACGCGTTTGCGTTTGCGTTTGCGTTCGAACAACACAGACATATCGCGGCTCCAAGATCCTATATCGCAATATACGGACGAAACGAAGTGTAGATGACGTAGCAATGACCCGTTTTTGGTTCCTAGAAGGTCGCTGCCGCAGTTTTAGGCAGCATCCAGGATTTCACGATTATAAGAATAACGGAACGTCCCCTTTTTGTGCCCTCATAATCATATCACAATAGCTCCCGATACAATTAACAAACTGACAGCTCTATAAACAAACCGCCGATTGCTGTCGCTACTCTTGACTTCTACTTGTCCGACGTACTTCATACACAACTGCATGGGGAACTTGATAAAACGTTACAAACTAAACGAGAGCGAGCGCGACTTACTATTTATCCAGCCAATTGACACTGGAGGGGATGGAGGCTGGCAAGGCTTACTAATCAAGCTACAATTACAGTTTAACACACAAAATATGCATATTGAGCTCGATGATAACGACTTAGAACGAATCCAAAGATACGCCTTCGACTATGGTAATGGTGGATGGGAAACACGCCTTACAGGTATATTTGGAAGGCATTTAGGCCAAGAACTAGGCAGATAAGACTGCACATCTAACTCAAACTTATGGCGCAGAAAAAAATCAGCCTGTCAGCATATGGCATTCATATCAGAGAAACGAAAAACGGCAAAAAAGGCGAATTTGTAGATCTTACCAACTTCGGAGGTAACGATTTCTTTGATGCTTTAAGCACATATACAGACGTAGCCGACACGACTTTTACTGACATTGTAGAAATGAGTAAGGTGCTGAGCTTTACCAAACAAGAGCTGATGATTAAGTCTGAATTGATTTCAGGAATAATTTCATCAGGTGACTACGGATACGAAGCTGATATTTATGATACCGTAAAAAAAGAGAAAACGCATACAAAAACGGTCAAAGAAGCTGAGGTCGTGCCTTTCTATTATTTGGCCTATGTGCCTAAGAATCAACAATCTGGAATCCTAATCTTACAGCGATTTGGAACATTTGGGATAACATCTGTCTTTAGACGTTGGATTAACGCCATATTCGAAAAAGAATTTCCAGACTACTCCTTCAGTATTTATCCACTAGTCCCACAAAATTATGCAAAGCAGCTATTCAACGAGAACAACTTACTCAAAATCACTCTAAGAAAAAACTATTTACCTACTGACCTTTCCGATGCAATTGGCTCAAAATTTCTACCAAGTTCAGGCACGAAAGTAGATTATACAATATCCGCCAAAGAGGACATAAAAGACTTACGCCTCAAAATAGCCCGTAAGATAAAGAGCTTAAATAGCGCTAGTTACATCGCGGATTTCTCGGAAATCGTAGACCAGACAAAAATCGACTACGACGAAGTCATTGTGACAATGGATCTAGGTGGCGCAAAAAGGAAAGTAAACCTAGGCAAGCTTGACTGCCTTCACCCATCACTAGACATCACCGAAGAAGTTGATAAGAAAGCTAGTGGCCATCCATCCTACAATTCGATCCATGGCCTTGCCAAATCCTATTGCAATAAACTAAAGCCCAGCCTCTGCATATAAGCGCAACCCACGCGCGCAACATGGTTACCAAAATAAACATCTGGGACATACTCAAAGGGCATTTCTGTACCCTACGTAATGCGCAGAACAAAAAAATAATGACAACAGATGTCATATTGTTTTTTGTTATTCCCGCAATTACGGCTGCCGTGTTCTTTTTTTGGAAAACGACTTTCAGTTCAGATGTTACAAATGCTTTAATTGCGATCTTCTCAATCTTTTCTGGCTTACTCTTAAACCTACTAGTCCTATTAATTGGAATAATATCGAAAGTTCGATCCGAGTATGAAAGTGCCAACGGAAGGGCTGCTGAATCAGAAACAGATGCGTGCGCCTCAGAATCGCAAATCAAACGACTCAAAGAAAAGCTAAATCTTCTTGAAGAAACGTATTTCAACCTATCGTACGCGGTTATAATAAGCATCGCTACAATTGTTGTATTGCTACTATGCTACA
The DNA here is from genome assembly GCF_031127905.1 of Thalassobacterium sedimentorum. Classification (GTDB taxonomy): domain Bacteria; phylum Verrucomicrobiota; class Verrucomicrobiia; order Opitutales; family Coraliomargaritaceae; genus Thalassobacterium; species Thalassobacterium sedimentorum. The sequence goes on from NZ_JARXIC010000011.1 coordinate 123,327, forward strand.
CCAGTGAATACAGAATTGTTATAACGACAAACGCGGCAGCTATCTATCTCACGACCAATTTCATTTTAACATTACTGATGATTTTGAAGAGAATCCACAAAATACTGTCCGTAGAATTCCTAAACTAAGCATCTGAGCACTAAACGCGCTCTGGCTATTCATATTGAAAGGGATTTAAAAACGGGGTCAGTTGCTTCGCCACCTACGCTGACGCTCCGTCATTACATTTGTGATCGCTGCTGGGACTGCAGAAAATCGCTAATGCAAAAATAGGGCGCAGAAACGGGTCATTCCGGAATAGAACGCCAAAACGGGTCATTCCGGAACGCCAAAACGCGTCATTGCTCCGCCATCTACACTTCGTTTCGTCCGTATATTTCGATATACGTCAAAGCATCAAAACGGGCACAAACAGAAACAGGCACTTACAGAAAACCGCCTTGTTCTAATTCGCCTCGACCTCGCGCCCCAAGAATCAAGTTTCATCGCCATGGACTTCGCAAAAGTCATTCAAGAGGTCACGATCAACTCAAGACACGGTATGGCACGACTAACTGAAACAGACCGGAAAGCTTTGTTAGAGTCCCCCGCCTGGACGGAACCCGATGCGATGCGCAGCCCACGTATTGTCGAGCCAACGCCCGAAGGCCGGGCACGCTATGTTCGTTGGGCAAGCGAGGCGTCCAAGTTCTTCAAGGGCAGCAAACCGGTTCGATTCGTAGGCGAGCACTGAAAGCTATAGGCTTTAAAATCGGGAATTCAAAATAGGGTCAGTTGCTCCGCCATCTACGCTGACGCTCCGTCATTACCTTTGTGGCCTCTTCTTGGGACAGCAGGAGCGAAAAACGCTCAACGATCTGACCAGAAATAAGGCTTACGACGAAGATCGGCGACTGCTTTAATACGGATTTCATCTTCGAGCACTTCGTAAACCAGAGCAAAGGTCCTAAACCGCTTCAATGGCATGCGACGCTCACCTTTATAAAAGACACGCATCACCAGAGGGTCACGTTACTCAAAAGCATCCATTGAAGACTCGCTCACGAGTTCGACCTCGCCGCTTTCAATCTGCGCATTACGACGATCGAGTTCAGCTTCCCAATCCGGATGGATCCCATCGACAGCCTGTTCTTCGACCCACAAAGCATGGATAACGGACGCGGCCACTTGCTGCTTTTCGGCAGACAGACCACTAAGCTCTCCTACGATCTCTTTGAGTATGGTTGTCATATCTGATGGGGGAAGATATGATTATTCACTATTTCTTCAAGCTCCCTTTGGCTTCAAAATAGAGTCATTGAGTTCGCTATCTACGATGAAGTCAGCCATTACCTTTGTGCTTGTCTTTGAAAGAGCTGGACACCGAGAACGACCATCGAAAGCCCATTCATTACCCCAAATCACAAAGCATTGAGGATGCCCGGACAACACCGCGAAACCACGCCCTTCGATCGAAGCAATGCGGGGCAGGTCCAACCAAAGCCGCCTGGCTTCGTCCATCTCAATGCCGGGGTCGTAGGCATATGTATCGCCTCTCCGGGCAATGTCTCGAAAGATCGGCCAAATCCTGTCAAAGTCGGCTTCCGTTGCTTCACGTAAGTTCATGGGATTGATCGCTTCGTGGTGACCTCTAGACTTCAAAGGACTGACAGAGGGCCTCATAGGAGTCGACCTCAATATCAAAAGTCACTCCCTCGGAATCTCCGAAGCCGGAACCGACATGATCCGCGATCGGGGCACTGACGTAGGCGGTGCGCATTCCTACCTGTGACGCTGCGGCGAGATCTCCCTTATGCGCAGCCACCATACAGGCGTCGCCGGGCGATACCCCCATGAGCCGAAGCGCTTTGCGATAGGACTGCAGCGAGGGTTTGTAATGCCCCAATAATTCACAGGAAAAGATCCCATCCCAGATTACGCCGCCGCGCTTGGAGCTCTCGATGATACTCTGATAATTGAGTATGGTGAGCACTAGCACAGTGTAACGCGTGCGCAGGCGGGCAACCATGTCAGCCGCCCCTTCAAACACGTCGAGCTGGTGCCAAGTCATCCTCGTGAGTGCAGCCAAATCCAGACGACGCAGCACAGGAAAGCGCCCGGTCATCGATTCGAGTGCCAACTCGTGCATTTGATCAGCCGTCAGCCAGTGACGGTTCCCCCGGCGCACCTCGCCCACTAAATCAAACATGGTCCTGCGCCAATCAGAGGCAAAAGCCTCGCTGTCCACTGCTTCATTGAGCTGACTCGCGGCGTCTTCAATCGTCCGCTTCGCAGTAGACTTCCAATCAAAGACGGTGCCTCCGACATCAAAGAATAAATAGCGGACTTCGTTCATATGCCTATAGATGGGTGTGCGATCGAATCGAGTGTCCCGTTACAGTTCTTGCGTAGTCGGGCGAATGACCAGTTCATTCACGTCGACATAATCCGGTTGTTCGATCGCGTAGGCGATGGCCTCGGAGATGGATGACGGCGGGATGGCGTGCTGACTGTAAAAATCCTTCACTCCTTCGCGCAGTTCGGCGTCCGGGGTGGAATCTTCCAGCTCGGTCTTGATCAGACCGGGTGAGATGGTGGTAACCCGCAGGTCGGGATTCTCCATGCGAAGCCCTTCGGAGATCGCACGCACTGCATGCTTGGTCGCACAATAGACTGTAAAATTGGGCAGCACTTTATGTCCCGCGACCGAAGCGACGTTGATAATGTGCCCACTCCCCCGCTCTTTCATGCCAGGCAAGACCGCGGCCACACCGTAGAGGAGCCCCTTCATGTTGACATCGATCATGCGGTCCCAGTCGTCCACGCGGACCATCTCCATCGGCGCGACCGGCATGATCCCCGCATTGTTGAGCAGAACATCGACCGGCCCGAAGGACTCTGCGGCAAAGGCAATCAAGGCCTCCAGATCTTCACGGCGGCTCACATCCGTCGCCTTGGCGACAGCCTCGCCTCCTTTCGATTGGATCTCGGAAACCAAAGCGTGCAGGCGTTCTTCCCGTCTGGCGGCGAGCACCAGCTTGGCCCCCTTGGCAGCGAGTAATTTGGCGGTTTCTTCACCGATGCCGCTGGAGGCACCGGTGATGACGATTACTTTATTTTCGATCTGACTCATAATTTTTGTATTCAGTTTCTGGTTACAGCTGGTTGGAAAGGTGTTCTTCGAAACGCTTGAAGTCGCTGTCCACATTCGGGTTCTTCATCACATCGTAGCAGGCAAAGCTCTCCAATGCCTCCATGCCGAAGAACCGGAAGTTCATGTGCACCGGCAGGAGCAGGTCATCGACCGAATGCCCTTGAAACAGATACTGCTCGGCGTCGTTGAAGGATGCTTCAGGGGCATTGAACGTCACGGAGAGCATGTATTGCCTGCCCTGCAGCGTGCCCCCTTGCCCATACTGTATGGTAGGATCTTTTCGAGTGCGCCCATCGCCGTTGCAAAGACGGCCGTCCATGCCTGCCGTGTAGACCTCGTCCATGTATTTTTTCAATGACCAGGGGACAGTCATCCAGTTAATCGGAAACTGCAGTAGAATCAGATCCGCCCACTGGTGCTTCCCCACTTCGACATCCACATCGTAGCCCTCCGATACGGAGGTTTGTTGCACTTCGTAGTCTCTGGCTTCGGCGAAGGCACGTGCTTTGTCCAACAAAGCTGCATTCAGTTTACCTTCCGAGAAAGGATACGGCTCGTGCCCGTTGATCAGGAGTAATTTTTTCATAGATAATCCTTCTGTTGAAATTCGGTTTAGGCATGTGTGCCTCGGATGGGATAGTCATTGGCCCGGACCCACTCCACTGTATCCAGCAGTTCGTCCAGGTCGGAGCGGTTAAAGGGCGTGTTGGAGATATCTATCAAGTGCAGCTTCCCCGCCTCGTTGACCGCGAACAGAGCCGGCTCGGCAAAAGGGCGATCGGTTTCCTGCGCGGAACGCGGGTCAGAAATGTAAAGGCCCAGGCTTTGCATCTGTGCCACAGTCAAGTCGTAAGCCACGGGGATCGTCAGGCCCGTCTCTTCAACCATGGCCTGCGCCTTGGATTCAGGGTCGCCGGAAATAGCGACCAACTCTGCGCCGACTCGCGTGAAGCCTTCTTTGAGCGACTCCAGCTTCTGCAGATACTTCTTACAGAGCGGGCAATGCAGACCGCGGTAAACAAAGACCAGTTGCCAGTTCTGACTATTCTCGCGCTCTCCAAGCGTCAGCGTGCCACCGCCCAACTTGGGCAGCGTGAGAGCCGGGAGGGGCTCTCCAGAGAGCAGTTTATTGGTGTAGCATGGGTGGTTTTTCATAATTTTATAGCCCTACCAGTAGGTAGGTATTGTTTTCAAAAAAATCAAGCGCGGGCCAACATTTTCAAGTAGGTGCGGACATGCGCCGAGAAGTGCCCGACATTTTGCAGACAGCGGGCCATGATCTGGGCTCCCAGCAGACAGTCGTGATACGCGTGCGCCGCTTCGGCAGTCTGCATGCTATCGGAAAAGCTGCCCTCTGAAACTCCTTGGATGAAAATACTCTCAATCACCCCGACACAGCCATTCACTGTCGACTCCAGCGTAGTCTGCACCGACTCCGGCAACGTGGTCGACTCCACGCTTAACATGCCCACCAAGCAGATTTTACCGTTCTTCAACGAGGATTCGAAGATATCGGCGATCGCCTGCAGCTTTTCCATCACCGTCTGATTGGAACGAGCCACTGCGCGATAATGGGCCGCGTAATCCTCGCCGCAGCGAAGCAACAGGGCCCGGATCAAATCCTCCTTCTTCGGGAAGTGGTAGTGTATGCTGGCCTTACGAATGCCCACCGCCACACTCAGATCGTTATAACTCATCGCATTGACGCCGACGCGCTGGATTAGATCCTGCGCGCTGTCCAAAAGAGCAGTCTTGGTATCTGAGGGATTCATTGGAATGGCAATGAACGTTCTACCTTCTAGTAGGTTTGTCAAGTGAATTTTCAATCGCCCCTCAAGGCAATCACTCAAAAGATCGACTAAATTCTATCAAAGTCGGCTTTCGTTGCCGCCCTCTCCGGGTGTGATTAAAAGTGCGGGGAGATCGGGCTCTCTTCGTAGCGGGGTTCTTCAGACCCCAGCTACGTGTCCCCGCACTTTCAATCACACCCGCCCTCGCCTCCAATTGATCTTTTAGATTGATCAGTATCGGCCATTGCTTATATCAGGCATTCTTGCTGCTTATCAGACAATTCGACTGCATAAACTCATACCAACCGATACCAATTTTGACTCAAAAAAGCACCACACCGGCACCCACAGCGGCTCAGGCCACCACTCAGAACCGCGGATTTGAAAAAATAGACGCCGACGTCAACTACCTGATGGGCGAACTCCAACAGGTGATGAAGGAATCCGGCTACGCCGACATGACGGACTATCTGCCCTGGACCGGCAGCAAGCTCGCCCAACAAGAGCAATTTACCAGTCGCATGGTGCAGGCCTATTCGATCGCCTTCCAGCTCCTCAGCATGGTGGAGGAAAATACCGCCAACCAAATTCGCCGTATCCACGAACAGGAGGGGGATTTGCACCAATGGCGCGGCCTGTGGGGCAGCCACCTCAAAGAACTGAAGGAACAAGGCCTCTCCGAAGAGCAGATCGCCGATGCGCTGCATGAAGTACACGTGGAGCCTGTGCTGACCGCACACCCCACCGAACCGAAGCGGATCACCGTGCTGGAACTGCACCGCGAGCTCTACTTGAAACTTGTGATGCGCGAAAACTCCATGTGGACGCCTAGCGAGATCGAAGACATCCGCCGCAGCATCCGCACCATCCTCGATCGTCTGTGGAGGACGGGAGAAATTTATCTGACCAAGCCCAGCATCGAAATGGAGCGCCAGGGCATCGAACACTACCTGACCTCCATCTTTCCGACTGCCATCCAGACGCTGGACCGCAACCTGATCCACGCCTGGGAAAGCCTCGGCTTTGACCCGGCATCACTGGAAAAACGCCGCCCCCACATCAACTTCGGCTGCTGGGTCGGAGGCGACCGCGATGGTCACCCCTTCGTGACACCGGAAGTGACAGAAGAGTCGCTGCTCTCCTATCGCATCAAGGCACTGAAGCTTCACAAAAAGGCATTGATTGAGCTCCGCGCCAAGCTGAGCCTGTCCTCCAGCCTACAATCACCGCCGGAAGAGTTGTTGGATGGCATCGCCAAGCAATGGGAAATCCTCGGCAACCGTGCGGCGGCCATGTGCGCGCGCAACGAAAATGAGCCTTGGCGCCAATTCGTCAGCCTGATGATCGCCCGCATTCCGGTCACCGAAGGTGTCGACTCCGAGGTCGACCACCTGTCAACGGATCACTTTATTAGCTACAAACGCTCCAGCGAATTAAACGAAGATCTGGAGTTGTTACGTCGCAGCCTGCTACGCGTAAATGCCCGTTCCATCGTCGAGGAAGATATCGATCCTGCCATCAATCAGCTGCGCACCTTCGGTTTCCATCTCGCCAGCTTGGATATCCGTCAAAACAGCGAAGTGCACGAGCGCGCCGTCAGCCAAGTGCTGGAATGCCTGAACTTCCCGGAAACCGACTATGACCAATGGGATGAGGCCAAGCGCGTCGACTTCCTAAAATCACAATTAAGCCGTACCGATCGCCGTCTACGCCACAATGCCAAGCTGGGCGAAGACGCACAAAAAGCAATCGGCGCACTCACCGTAGTGGCCCGCCACGTAAAGCGCTACGGCACTCCCGCATTGGGCGCGCTGATTGTGAGCATGACCCGCACGGTCTCCGACCTCATGGCGGTGTATTTCCTCGCCCGCGAAGCAGGACTGCTGCAGCAGGATGCCGATGCCAATATCATCTGTCCGCTACCAGTCGTCCCACTCTTGGAAACCGTGCAAGATCTAGAAAACGGCCCCGAAATTCTGGATGCCTTTTTACAGCTCCCCATCACCCGCCACTCCCAGCGCTGGATATCGGACAACCGCCAACGCAAGGATCTGGTCCAGCAAGTGATGATCGGCTACAGCGACAGTAACAAGGACAAAGGCATCCTCGCCAGCCAGTGGGCCCTGCACAAAGGACAGGAAAAGATCGTCGCGATGGGCCAGCAGCACGGCTTCCGCATCCGCTTCTTCCACGGCCGCGGGGGCACCATCAGCCGCGGCGCGGGGCCAACGGACCGCTTCCTCGAAGCCCTGCCCGAAGCCGCCCTCTCCTACGACCTGCGCACCACAGAACAGGGCGAAGTCATCGCCCAGAAGTTTGCCAATCTGCGCACCGCCACATACAATTTGGAGCTGCTGGCAGCAGGCACCCTGCTCTTTTCCCAGCCACACAAACAGACCAAGTACGACGAGGACACCGCCGCCACACTACAAAGCCTCTCCGACTACAGCGCCGAAACCTATCAAGCGCTGCTGCATGGCAAGGACTTCATGAGCTTCTACCGCCAGGCCACACCAATCGACGTGCTCGAAGTCAGCCGGATCGGCTCGCGCCCTTCGCGCCGCACAGGCGCGCACTCGCTGGATGACCTGCGCGCCATCCCCTGGGTCTTCAGCTGGTCGCTCAGCCGCTACTTCCTGCCCGGCTGGTATGGCGTGGGCAGCGCCCTGGACAAACTCTGCGAAAGCGATGCCGATGCCTACCAACAACTCAAGGACGGCATCCACAGTAATGCCTTCCTGCGCTACGTATTCACCAATGTCGAAGCCAGCCTGATCAGCGTCGACCACAAGGTGATGACCGCCTTCTCCGAGCTGGTCGAGGACGATGCACTGCGCAACCGCTTCATCGATCCCATCAACCACGACATGCAGCTGGCGCACAAACACCTGCAACATCTCTTCGTGGCACCGATCGAGGAGCGCCGTCCCAACCTGGTCAACACCACTCAGCGTCGCAACAAAGCGCTCGAGGGGCTCCACTTCTACCAGATCGAGCTGATCAAGCAATGGCGCGCCAACGGCAGTGATAAAGCCGACGAAAGCATGCTCAATCGCCTACTGCTGACAGTCAACGCCATCGCCAGTGGCCTGAAGATGACAGGCTGAGCCAGTTGAACTACAAGCTTTCAAGCCATGCAGCCAGTTCGGTAATGCTGCCCACTTCTTTGTCAGCCGGAATCGCGAGCGGATACGTGCTCTTGCCCGGACGGGTCACAAACACACCAGTCATGCCAACGGCTTTAACGCCCGCAATGTCCCAACCGTGTGCAGCCACCATCATGGCTTCCTCCGCTTCGACTCCGGCCTGCTTCAGTGCCCACTCATAAGACGCAAGTGCGGGACATGGGCGGCCTCCTACCTAAGGAAACCTCATTTCAATGAACGAGCTGATAGCATGCTCTACATTACGGTCAGAAGATTCAGGATTTGACTATATAGCTAAATGCCGTAATTATTAACTTAGTATTCGCCCTAATTTCATCTGCAAACCTCGGATTTTACTATGCGCCCTTTCCGCTCTCTGCTAGCAACACCTGCCCTTCTGAGTGCGTTGGCCCTCCCCACACTCACCACACTCACACAAGCCAACTTTATTGATAACTTAAACGATCTCAGCAATTTGATCGTAAACAACACAGGTAGCTCCATCACCACGCTGGATGACAACAGCGGCGACGGCACTGTGCTAATTGAACGGGACACGACAGCTGCGGATACATTTGTCGACTGGCGTGAGTCTCAAACAGGTTTTTTCAATCTGACAACTGAGGGCGAGTTTATACTGACTCCCGATGCAATTGGAGCGACTAACTCGGGCTCCTACAATGTAAACATACTATTCTACGAAGATAACAATTTCCAAGGTGAACGACAGGTGATCGCAGACACCAGCAGCACCTCCTCTCAGACGGTAGACGTGGCTGCCTTGGCAAACTCTGACTTCGGCGCTGCGAATCAATGGTTTGCGCGCATCCGTCTAGTCAACGGCCCGGGCGCCTTCGAATTTGACAGTTTCGCTGCGGTGCCTGAACCCGCAAGCAGCGGGCTACTGATGGGGCTGGCTCTGCTAGGCGTCAGTATGATACGTCGCCGTCGCTAAAAAATAGTCGAGCAACATCCCTTCGCGGCACCGATCGAGGAGCGCCGTCCCAACCTGGTCAACACCATCGCCAGTGGCCTAAAGAGACAGGCTGAGCCAGTTGAACTACAAGCTTTCAAGCCATGCAGCCAGCTCGGTAATGCTGCCCACTTCTTTATCAGCCGGAATCGCGAGCGGATACGTACTCTTCCCGGGACGGGTCACAAACACACCAGTCATGCCAGCGGCTTTAACGCCCGCAATGTCCCAACCATGCGCAGCCACCATCATGGCCTCGTCCGCTTCGACTCCGGCCTGCTTCAGTGCCCACTCATAAGATGCAAGTGCTGGCTTGTAGATTTGAATATCTTCGATGCTGTAGCGTGCTTCAAAAAACTCCATCAAGCCTGCGTTTTCAAACTGAGTTTGCACGCCCTTGTTCGAGGAGTTGGTGAAGCTGATAAGACGAAAACCCTGGTCTTTGAGTGCTTGCAGCCCTGCCTTTACATCAGGATGAGGTGGCAGACTACGAAGCGGTGTCACGATCGCCTCGCGAGCCGCAACTTCAGTCAATTCGATACCATTATTGTGAGCCACCATCATGAGAGCAGCGACACCGATGTCTCCAAAATTATGATACCGCTGCGTAGCTGTATCCACCAGCGAGTAATGCAGCATAGTCGAGAACCAAAGCGGCAAAAGCTCGTTCTGCCCATTGAGCGCTTGCCCCACCGATGCCCGCATGGACTCCAAATCCAGCAGGGTTTCATTAACGTCGAAGAAGATCACCTTCGGTCGAGCAGGCGCGGATTGGCCATGTGCCACAACTGGCAAAGCTGCGACAAGGAGAAGAAGGACGGCGAGTGTCTGTTTGAATGGTCGTATAAATTTCATATCACAGCATTAGGGACATGAGCGGCAGAACATATTCCATTTAAAATAAAAGAGCCAAACTCCCCCGCCGTAAAATAGCCTGTGTATTTTAAGGAGCTCCCAGAGCTCGACTTGCAAACATGTCGAGCATGCGCTAGCTTAATTGGATATGGCCGATACAAAACAAGGACTGATTGCACTAGCGGGTGCCAGTGGTTTTGTCGGCTCGCATTTACGTCAGCAACTGACGGACGATTACCGCTTTCGGGCACTGACTCGTAGTCCTAACATAGTGGAGCGCCATGGAGGCGAGGCGAATACGGAGTGGCGGCAATGCGACCTCTACTCGTTACCCCAGGTAACGGATGCCCTTTGCGGCTGTGACTATGCATTCTACTTAGTGCATTCGATGGCACCATCAAGTCGACTGATGCAAGGGAATTTCGAAGATACGGACCTGCTGCTAGCTGATAATTTTATTCGTGCGGCCGAGCGCGCGGGGGTAAAGCATGTCATCTATTTGAGCGGTCTGCTCCCGGAGCAGAGCGAGGCCACCGTGTCGCCACACCTGCGCAGTCGGCGTGAGGTTGAACTGGTGCTGCGTTCTCGCTCAGTGGCAGTGACCGTCCTGCGGGCAGGTGTCATTTTTGGCGCGGGAGGCTCGTCTTTTTCAATGATCATCAACCTGGTGAGGCGCTTGCCATTTATGGTATTGCCCGCATGGGCCAGCTCGATGACACAGTCGATCGACATCCTGAATGTATGTCAGGCTTTTCGACTGTGCCTAGAGGACGCGTCTTTGCAGGGAGGGATTTATGATCTCGGTGGCCATGAGCCGATGACTTACCGTGACCTGATACTCAAAACCGGCGACTTACTGGGCCGCTCGGTCAAGACGGTCGATGTGCCTTGGAACTGCTTTAAGCTCTCGAAGCATTGGGTGGCTTTGTTTAGCGGGGTCGCCCCCTCCTTGGTCGGTCCTTTGCAGGAAAGCTTACGCCACAATTTACAAGCCCGCGCGAATCGCCTGTTGGACGCTCTGCAAGGCTCCCTCGTCAGTTTCGAAACATCCTTTGCCAATGCAGTCGACGCCAACCAGCGCCCCTTGCCTAACCCACGCAGCCATACCCAGCTCGCCGATAAGCACACGATCAAGCGAGCTCGGCGAGTGCGTTCCATCCAACGTATGCCCCGGCCGATGGATTGGACAGCAGCAATGGTGATCGACACCTATGGGCAATGGCTGACTCAGCGTTTTCGCGGCCTGTTGAGAGTGGAAACTCAGACCGATGGCAGACTGCGTTTTGTAATCCGAGGACTCGGCATCTGCTTACTGGAGCTGACACCAACGCCCTATAGTAAAGCACAAGATCGCTGTGCCTTTTACATTAGCGGAGGCCGCCTCGCCAAACAAGTCGACCCACCCGGGCGCTTAGAATTTCGCATCATCCAGCCCTGCGAATGTGTCATGGCATCGATTCACGGTTACGCCCCAACGCTGCCTTGGTGGCTATATGCCAATACACAGGCGCGCATGCACCTACGTGTCATGCATGCCTTTGGGCGCTTTCTGGCGAGCAAAACAAAGTGACCTTGGGACAATTTAACGCAATTGAAACAACACCAGCCGCTCTCGACTTGCTCTAGACCATCATTACGTCTTGCTGGTTAAATCATGCGCCCCTTCAGTAACACAAATACAGGCAGACTTGCGAAGCGCTTTGCCATCTCCCTCCTCATCGGACTCTCTACGCTCTCCCTCCATGGGCATTCAAAGCAGGAGCCGATTCTGTCCTTTGCTATATTAGGAGACGGCGAGCCCAAGCCATTGGCCGAATTCCCACATACGCAGGCGGCGGTCGAACAGGTCAACGCCATGGCCGAGAGTCACAAATTTAGTTTTGTCGCTGGTATTGGAGACATTCCTCACAAGGGCACACGTATTCAGTATGAAGCCGCCACTCAAACACTGACTCAATTAACGCTACCATTTTATACCATTATGGGTAATGAGGAGCACGGCAGCACCGTTGAGCGCTATCTCGAATACCTCACCAAATGGAACGAGGGTAAGACGGACCTAATCAAAACAAAATACGTACTCGAATACGATGCACTGGCTCTAATCTTCGCGTCAGCCGACATAGGCCGTGACTTCGACGATGCAGGCATCCTCTGGATCGTCGAACAACTCAAGCAGTTGCAAGACAAGCCTGTCTTTTTATTCGCCCACGCCGCACAAGCCGGCGTGTATCCGGAAAATGCGGACAAAGGCGTCAAACACCCAGGCTTCGCCCAAGTACTGGCACAGAAAAACCTCGTTGCTATCATTTCAGGCGACTTACATATGGACATGGATCGCGTCGACCATTCAAAGCAAATCGGCAACATTCACTATTTGCACATCCCCGCGCTGGAGCGTACCAAAATCCCCGATACATCCAAGCACACGCCCATGTTTCGTACAATTACAGTCGAAGCAGATCGAAATGTAAAGGTCGACACCTATGCAGTCGGTTCTGAAACGCCGCTGGCACGACACGCTTACAGCTTTCAGTTGCCAGAAATCAACTAACTCACGGCCGCCGCTAGACGCAGCTCTAGAACCCGTTGATTGGCGGAACCGCGGAGGCGGAGATCAGCTAATGGCTGGAATGAAAACAGGATAGTGCAGAAGAGCAACAGTCCACGCATTCTTACACTTTTAAAAGGCGTCACGAGTGTCCCCCAATCCAAAGACAGACCACAAAGGTTATGACATGTCCCCTTTTTTAGCCCGCCTAGACCTACCTGGCCGTGTCTAACGGATGAAGTTTGATTCCCTGAGGGACAACCACGATTCCACTATAGGGCGATGCAACATAGCGCTTGGTGTGCAGTTCGGGAGCTTCTGGTGTGCCTGAACGCTCCTCTTCTTTGATTTCTCTTTTAACGACTTGAACCGGGCGTTGGCTGATCTTCTCAACAAGTCCGTCAGCTATGTGTATGATCTTCATTTCGTAATTCAGGATTTCTTTCGATGAAGACTGAATGTAAGACGCTGGCTGACCAAGCTCACACAGAACTGATGCTTTTGTTTCTCCAATTTCGACAGCACTTAGGCCGGTTAGGGAAACTATGAATACTGCGATACTTAATATGGTAGATGCTTTCTTCATTTTATTTTGTAGCTCATCTGGATATACTTTTAGTCCTGCCAGAAATAGTCGAACCGGCGAGTGCTTCACTTTTCATTGTATTGGATTTCATTTCGGATGGCTCTGAGTCCAGCAACTTGTCACGGCGTAATCAAATGAAGACGGAAGCTGGGAACCGCTAATCACACGCTTATATTGAGATCAAATTCATTTGAACACATCGTGCTGGATAAGCGTTCCATAAGTGGTGATAAGCGGTTAAAGATCTGGGTTCTTTTTTCTGTATATAGTAGAGCGTGCTCACGAAGTGAGGCGCGAACGGAGTTGATCACCACGACTGGATCTATGCTTCATTTGGTCTGCTGGTTGTGTTTTTTCGACAGTTCATGGAGCCAAGTTTCAGTCCCCATCTTATCTTCAAATTCCTTTTTTATCCTGAATTTTGCTCCTCCGAGGATGTCACCCCAATCGCTATCGAATGACTCTGCTAATTCTTTTTCGAGAATCCCATGGATTCGATCTAGGACGATTAGCTCTGAAATCTCTGAAATCGTGACTTGTTCCTTTTCTTCATTTTCGCTCAGCCACTCAAAAAGCACGATCAACTCATCATGGCTTAAACTATCTAAAGGTGCTTTCATTTATTTCTGTAGATCGTGGAGCTGTATCATAGAGTGAAGCGCGGCTTGCCGGGCGTAGCTCGAAGAGCGAAGCCTGGAGCGCGTAACGGAATTGATACCAGCGTCTGGA
>NZ_JARXIC010000120.1 GCF_031127905.1 Thalassobacterium sedimentorum
AGCACTAGAGTCGTCGAACGCCCCCTTTAATCCTACGCGGGTTTGTCCAACCTATAGTTACCTATTAGGCTTCGCTAATTGGTAACTTCAGAGATCTACCTTTGATCATTGGATGAACCTTGTGCAAAGTATTCCATCGCCTAGAGCAAATACAATCATAACGGGAAGCATTCCAATTTTTGTTTTCGAAGTGTCGGTAGTGAAAAAAATGATTGCAGGTATCATATAGCCGGCCTTAAGGACAAAACTCCATGGGATCGCAATAACTGCCAAGATTGAAGCTGGGAATGTAAGGGGAGAATACCAGATACTGTGCATTAATGTTTCTGGGATTTCGTTTATTTCAATTTCGGGAAGTAGCGCTATAAATGTCCCGACTGAAAATCCGAGTAAAATACCTAAAAGTGCGATGAATGATCCCTTTATTGGCGAGCATATGCCATCTACGATTGCTTCCAACGGACTGTAGTCGCTAATGGTTTTCATTCTTCTGTAGATCGGCGAGGTGTATCACGCAGTGAGCGCAGCGAACGGAGTTGATACGACCGACTGGATATACCCTCGGGCTGTTCCAATGCGCTCAATCTGCTCCG
>NZ_JARXIC010000121.1 GCF_031127905.1 Thalassobacterium sedimentorum
TGAAATGATTTATTCGAATCAAAACCGGATTCAAAACTCACGAAAGTGATGCTCTCATCGCCACAGGAGAGCACCCACTCGGAGTCAGCTGCATCATTTTCAGCCGAATACTCGATACTCACCAAATACTCACCGGCTGCCAAGACGTTGAGATCCCAGACCGCTTTTGCGTCTTCAGATTGCCACTCCTCCACATAATAATCATGCTTCCACTCTCCGAACTTCTCCATCCAGCGTGATTCTTCAATCGCGCAATCCTCGACGGTGGACATTTCAGCGAGCAAGGTCGCCGTTGTGATACCATCGATTTGAGTCGCTTGATTGCTGACCTGCACCGGGCCATCGAGTGTCAATTTAACCACGGGAATTAAAGGCATCTCACGACCGACCTGCGATCCTAGATTCACTTCCAAAACAGTGCCTTTTTGCTGATAAGCGACTGTAGACGAATCATGCAGTAGGCTCGCTCCGGTGACATTGGCTCCTAAATCTGCCAGACGGAGCATCCCCTCGGCGGGCAAGTCAAACACGTGTAGGTAGAGCTCATTTCCTTTTGTGGTGATATCCCCCCAACTAAATCCCTGGTCAAA
>NZ_JARXIC010000122.1 GCF_031127905.1 Thalassobacterium sedimentorum
CTCAGGTATTTGTGTTTCTTCATTTCAAGCTTTAGCTCTCGATAGTAGCCTTCGTGCTCCCAGCGAGTATTATAAAGCTCGGCCATTTGCTGGGCCGGATGCTCGCTGGAATCGATCAAGTTCGTCCATAATCTGTAAGTTTCAGTGATCAGCTCACCTTGCGCATTCGTGCTCTCAACGGCATAGTGTATTTCGCGCACACGATGAGTGGCGATGATTTTGGCTGGGCGCGTTCGGCTACGCACTTTGACCTCGACGATCCATGAGCCATCCGCGAGTCGCCGAACAGGAGAACTTGTCTGCGAATGGAAGACTTTTAGTAAAAATGCACCGCATTGGCTCGTGCCTACGAGTTGATGTAAGAACCAGCCAACACCATAAAGACAGTCGCCCATTAGCATGTCGCCTGGCCCGAGCCGCGCCAGCAGGCTGGCCGCTAGACTCAGTTCACAATCTCCACCAGCACCGACGGACACTGCAAGTGGGTTGTGAGCGCCCAACTCGACCAGTGAACTTGCGTAGATTTGCGGAAAAGCCACCTCTTGCAGCCCATCGCCCACAGGACTGTTTCGCGTCTTGGCTTTAG
>NZ_JARXIC010000123.1 GCF_031127905.1 Thalassobacterium sedimentorum
TGAGGCGGGGAGCTTCTTTGCGTAAGGCGCGGAAATCGCACTCGACTTGGATACCGTGCCAGAAGTCTTCTGACTGTTTGAAAAACGCCCCGAAGCGGATCGACATTTGCGGTGTGATGGAGCGTTTAGCGTGCACAATTTCATTGATTGCCCGTGGGGCGACTCCAATTGCGCGTGCCATAGCATTTTGTGAAATGCCCATTGGTTCTAGGTATTCTTCAAGTAAGATTTCTCCCAGTGTGATCGGCGGATTTATGGTGCGTAACGTATGACGTTATAGGGGGATTGTCAATGGTAGTCTTGAATTTGGACGTCTGCCGGCCCTTGTTCTGTCCAGCGAAAGACAATGCGCCATTGTTCCTTCGTCGCCCGGAGGGCACCCGCCTCAGGAAGTTCTGTGGACCCATCTCTTCGAGCTGACCATCTCCGCGCTTCTCGCGCTAGGTGCCTGTTAATTCGAATGGAATGAAATCCCATTAAATCGCCTTTGAGTGCTTCCAGACGGTTTCCTGGCGGCACCGATAAATCCGCGAGGTCTCTGGCTCGGTTCATTTGAATGAGCTTCCGCAGGGCAACGCG
>NZ_JARXIC010000124.1 GCF_031127905.1 Thalassobacterium sedimentorum
GCAACAGTCAAGTCTGTCGCAGCGGCACTGAAGTCTATGACCTGGCCACTCTCATCGGCCTGATTGATTGCAATCGATAATGTATCCGCACCAATGCTCAGGCCATCGATACCTACAAAATTCACTTCCCCCGCACTGCCTTGGAGTGAGACCCAGTGACGACTTGGAGTCGCTTGCGAGGATTGTAATGCGAGGGCAAACTCCAAGCCCACGGCTTCCAGTCCGAGTGCGTCATCACTGCCCCCATTCAAACCAATAAACGCAGAAAGATTTGAACCACCCACTAATAAGCGATCGACGTCGACTTCCTCTTCATCGGCCAGAACCACCTTGCCAATGGACTGTTCGAAAGCAAGCGAACCAGTTACCGTGAAGAAGTTGGCCACGTTGAGAACTAATTCACCTGCTGCACGCGTGAGCTCTCCTAAAGCCCCGTCAGCGACTAATTCAAGTGAACTCTCAGGTCCGGTAGCGATTTCGTAAGCGTTTTCTGAGAAATCAGCGACGAGGTTTCCTTCACCACGATTGATTTCAACTGTCAGATTATTAGACTCAACTGTTAGATCATCCACACC
>NZ_JARXIC010000125.1 GCF_031127905.1 Thalassobacterium sedimentorum
TATTGATGTTCGTAGATGATGTGGGGTTTTGCATAAGTTTGTCACTGTAGCGTTTCCACGCTCCTGATAAACTCCCATGTCATCTACAAAAGGAAGCTCTTGGCAAATTTCCCACTTCCTTCTCCTCCGTGCTCTCTGCGCGCTCTGCGGTTAATATAAGCGCTGGATTGGACCACAGAGGGGGAGAACGTCCAACGTCAAACATCCAATTTTGAATGAATATGATCGGGGCGGGCTTTGTTGTCGTGGCCAAGTGCTTCAGCCTTGGTGTGCGTGGGCGGGGGCTGCGCATACGCTGACGGGCGCTAAAGCAACCCGATACTACGACTTTCCACTGTGCACTGGGACGGCTGAGCGAACTAAACGGGGTCTAATACCTATTCGAAAAAAGTTTGGTCCTAATAGATATGTCTTTTGTCACCTGGGTTCTCGCCAGTCCTAAGCTCGTCGAAAGGGGAACCGGGGCGATGCCGACCGCCCCCCCGAAACAAAGTTTCGAGGCTACGCAAAGCCCAAGCT
>NZ_JARXIC010000126.1 GCF_031127905.1 Thalassobacterium sedimentorum
TTTTTTTTTTAGATTTCGTTTGATTGGCTCAATATGGTTAGGTTTTGGATTCCTTCAATCTTCTTATCTGGGATTTTTTTAACCGCAGATGGATGCTGATTCACGCGGATCAAGATTCTTAAATCTGTGTATATCAGCGTGAATCTGCGGTTCTAAATTCAGTTCACCTTTTCTGTATATCGATGAGGACAGGCAACCCGCCTGACGAGTTAGAAGTCCTACTGATTTTTAGAGTTTTACGGGCGGGTTATCGGGTTGTCCTGCTCCGACTTGTTCACAACCTGTAGGTCGAAAGTCCCGAGTGCTGTCAGCAAGATCTTCATTCATTCCTTTTTCAATTCGCTTCGCATAGCTTAGATTGATGATCGAAATCGAGATCATCGCCGCGCCAACTAGAGCAGCTGTTTTAGGATCTGTTTCAAGCATCTCCGATGCGCAAACAGGTAGCAGAAGTCCGAGGATTATCGTTCCATAGAAATTCCGTTTTAATGCC
>NZ_JARXIC010000127.1 GCF_031127905.1 Thalassobacterium sedimentorum
CGCGGCAATATGTGATGTCGCCGCTTAGCTGCATCGCGTTCTCCGCGAGGATCACGCGAGAGGCTTTGCATCGGAAAGAGCCAAAACCACTCCCATCGCTTACACGCCTGCGACATCTTTCGATCCAAGGCCCCAGACATAAATACCCCTGGAACATTTGCCTGACGATCCGCCTCAAAGGTCTTACGCACAACTTTCAGATGAGCGACCAAAGGCTCCTGCAAAGAGCGTGCCAGCGGCACACAGCGATCTTTATCCCCCTTAGACGCTCGGATGTAGAGCTTGCCGCGCTCCAGGTCCACATCCTTGACTCGCAGGCGACACAGCTCCGAGATGCGCAAACCACAGCCATATTGCAGTCGTGCCATCAACCCCCACCTCCCCTTAACATTATCCAGTAAACGCTTAATTTCCCCTCTGGAATACACCACCGGATAGTATTTGCGTGGATTTGCTTTCACATAATCGCTAAAA
>NZ_JARXIC010000128.1 GCF_031127905.1 Thalassobacterium sedimentorum
TTTTAGCGATTATGTGAAAGCAAATCCACGCAAATACTATCCGGTGGTGTATTCCAGAGGGGAAATTAAGCGTTTACTGGATAATGTTAAGGGGACGTGGGGGTTGATGGCACGACTGCAATATGGCTGTGGTTTGCGCATCTCGGAGCTGTGTCGTCTGCGAGTCAAGGATGTGGACCTGGAGCGCGGCAAGCTCTACATCCGAGCGTCTAAGGGGGATAAAGATCGCTGTGTGCCGCTGGCACGCTCATTGCAGGAGCCTTTGGTCGCTCATCTGAAAGTTGTGCGTAAGACCTTTGAGGCGGATCGTCAGGCAAATGTTCCAGGGGTATTTATGCCTGGGGCCTTGGATCGAAAGATGTCGCAGGCGTGTAAGCGCTGGGAGTGGTTTTGGCTCTTTCCGATGCAAAGCCTCTCGCGTGATCCTCGCGGAGAACGCGATGCAGCTAAGCGGCGACATCACATATTGCCGCG
>NZ_JARXIC010000129.1 GCF_031127905.1 Thalassobacterium sedimentorum
CGCCAAGCCAAGTTCGAGTCTCATCTGCGTATCATCCATGCCATAGTGAAAATCCTGGCTCGGCGTAGCCGACCTAAGTCTAAATCTGGAAAAGCGTGCACGTATTTTTTTGGCCAATGGGACGCCCTGCAGGTGCAGCTCAAGCACGGCGAGGCCGAGCTGGACAATAACCTGATCGAAAACGCAATCCGCCCCTCGGCAGTAGGCAAAAAGAATTTCTTGTTCATCGGCTCTCCAGAGGCTGGAAAGCGCACTGCCATTATTTACTCCATCCTTGTCTCCTGCGAGCGGCATGGCATTGACCCACTCGCATACATGACCGACGTACTCAAGAAAATACCTGCGATGACCAATCAAGACGACTTCTCGCCACTGCTTCCATCGAACTGGAAGAAACCTCTATAGAAGCTTATCAGCTTCTATAGACATCCATCGAATCCCATCGGATTGGATAGAACTCTAGCCA
>NZ_JARXIC010000012.1 GCF_031127905.1 Thalassobacterium sedimentorum
ATAAGCTTGGCCTTAGCGTAGCCTCGAAACTTTGTTTCGGGGAGCGATTGACATCGCCCCGGTTCCGAGAACCGAGGTTACAAAAGATATATCTATTAGGACCAAACTTTTTTGAATTAGTATAATATGAAAAATTTAAAATCAAAAACTAGATCAAGTGCAATGGGCTTGGTGATTGGGGCCTTGTTGACGAGTAGCACTATGGCCACTGCCGCGAGTCGATTAAGTGAATCCTTTTCAGCAGTGGGAACAGTTCCGGATGACTGGAAAGTGGTTCAACGGCTAGGACTCGAAGTTCCCGCTATTGTTGAAGTTGGGCCGATGAAGCCAGATGGAACGGGTACGGCCTTGATGATTTCCAGACCAGGTGCTGTCGCTTCCAATGCCGCAGTATTCTTTGAAGGCTCTGTGGGGAATATTAGAGATGGGAAATTGGATGATTTGTATGCCTCTGTTTTGATCCGATTTACAGAAGCACGCAGCGGCAGTAATTCGAGAGGGATCGTTTTGCGGGCGGATACTGAGAGCTATGGGAATTTCGGAGGGTATTACATTGCAGTGATTCCGAGAAATAATGAGCGTGGCATTGGGATTTTCAAAAACCCTTTGGATCATGTGGATAACGGAGAAATGCTGGCCTTTACTGCTTTAAAGGAAAATCTTAGTCCTTACGTCGATTATAGTCTCAGAGTCAAAGCGGTTGGACAGGTGATTGAAGCTTCTATTTCTGAGGAGAGCGGGATTTCTGAGATCATTGCATCAGTCAGAATAGATGAAGCAACTAAGACAAAAGCAGGATTATTCGGGCTACGCGCAGGCCATACTAACTCTGGGCCAGTGACGACTTACTTCCATCAACTTCATTTTTCACAAATCAAGTAGTTTATTTTTATGAGTGGCTCGATTGTTTCGTCAATTGAAGCGGATCGCATGATTAGTCGTCTTGTTATTCTTATGATACAACAACTCAGAATCCTTTTTCAAAAGTGATTTTACCCGACCCTATAGTGGCGTCTCCCTAATGGGATCTTTTAGACTTTTCAAATCGACAAATCTAATTAATGAAAAAAAAGTTTACTCATAAGAATGTATTTTGGATCGGAGATAGTATCTTCGTGCATTATCGTCCCTATCTTGTACAGTATTTGCAGGGGGTCACTGAGATCGAAAACCGAAATGGCTATCGTCAAGCCCTTGTGGACTTAGACCATCCGAGAGGAACGAACTGCGGAGACTCGTCGATGGTATTATCTTTTCTAAAAGTGGTATTGGCGTCGCCTGATTTTTCTACTGATTTAATTGTTATTAATAGTGGCTTGCACGATATAAAAACTGATCCTGAGAGTGGCAAAAAGCAGATTGCTATCACTGACTACATTCAGAATTTACGAGGGATTGTTGAGTTGATGCGTGAGTATGGGTATCGGTTGGTATGGGTTTCGACGACTCCAGTGGACGACCAGCGTCATCAGACTTTTTGCCCCGAAGTGCACCGTCATCAAAGTGATGTGCTAGCCTATAATGCTGCCGCTTATGAGATTATGCGGCATGCAAATATCCCAGTCGTTGACCTACATGGTTTTACTGCATCTATCGGAGAGGATCTTTATATTGATCATGTGCATTATAATGAAAAAGCGCGCAGCTTGCAGGCATCCTATCTCAGTGGGCATATTGAGCGACTTTTGCTACAGGGCGAAGACTTAGAAGATGGCTTAGAACAATGCACTAGCCGTCGGCGTATCGTTTTACTTGAAGATTCTACGGGTGGCTAAACTACGTGCGGGCAGTGGCATCTAAGGGGGTGGGCAAGCCTTGGGGCATTATTCTCTGATTGGGAAATGCTCAATCTGACAGTGTCGGGGGCGAGCAGTAAATCCTACCTTTTGCGTGAAGAATATGTCCGAGCATCGTATCAAGTCGCAGATTTTTGGCTCATCCTATTGGGGCATAATGATATGAAGGAGTATGATCCGGCCAGGTTTGCGGCTCCTCAGGGGGGCCTATCTAGCAAATCTACTTACAATGATCCAGCAGGCTAAAGTGAGTGGGGCGCCACCGCCTTCGCCGCTTTAAGTTGCCCGCCAGCCACCAGAGCTGTTGTAATGTTCGGTACAATACCAATCAGTGATAATCCAGTGATACGTTGGATTTTACCTAGTTCGCTTCTTTGGATGAGTTCACGCAGCTTTCGGTACGAAGGGATTGTGCGTTGGCAAAACATCGCACTATAGTCGTAGTGTGGTGTGGCAATCAGCACCGCGTCGACTTTTCCAGATTTGATTAGTTCGATAGCTGAGCTGAATTTAATTGCATGCTCATATTTACCTTGTTGCCGGTCAGGATCGCGATCAGCAACAGCCGTGAGTTCGCTAAAGGTTCAGTGAATTCGAATGGATGAGCCTACGTTCAGGGTCTTTTCCATTTTGATCATTGTGTCCTTTTTCTGTAGACTTTAAAAATTTGCTCGTCCCAGGATAGTTGTCAGCGTTGGTTGTTGGACATGATGTGTAACCGATATATCATTTTGAATCTATAGTTAGATTTAACTGTCTGGGCGACTTGTCACTAGTGCCGATGTAACATTGTCTTTCCTGGGTTCCATTTGCCTTCTAGCATGTGAACGCGTCGCTCTTGGGGAATACCACGTTCGTTTTTCCGGATATGAGCAACCAGGGTGTCGACAGCAAAGGCTCCAATTTGGTGGTAGCGCTCATCCACCCCTGAGTAATCATGATCTTTTGGCCAGCGGGGGGTCAGGGCAATGGAAACTAGAGCAATATCTTCTGGGATTCTTAGTCCGAAATCAATACAGACATTCAGGATTTGAGGATTGTGATATAAAATGGCATCAGGACGCCACTTATCAAGCCATGGTGTGATTGCATTGGGAATTGCTTCAGGGAGATTCGGGTAGTAAATTATAGGGATATTCGCAACGTCTGGGTGACTGTATACTTGGTAGAGGTAGGAGCTGATTCGTCGGCCTTCGATACGTATCTCGGTGTCATTGGGAGTAGCCATTGCGATGCGTCGGTAGCCAGCTTGGTACAACTTTTCAAAGCAGATCATTACATTGCGATGATGGTCAGTAATCACGCGATCTACGATGGGGGATTGTAATGTGTAGCCAATTGATACTGCACAAAAATTTGTTAGATCTATGTTTAATTGTGTATGTGCTTTACGTCGAGGAGCGAAAATCATTCCACTGACGCTGCGATTATATAAAATTTTCATCACCCGCTCGGGTGTCATTCCTACTGCGTTTGGACTGAATGTTTCCATTCGGTATCCGTAGTTTCTGGCTTGTTCCAATGCGCCTTCGTGCCAACTGTTGGAACGTTCTGCCTGTTGGCCGGTGATCCACGCAATTGTTTGCCCTTTTTGAATCGGTTGCTTGGTGCGACGGTATGCATTCAGACTACTGAGTGCAGGGTCGGGTTGGTATCCTAATTTTACGGCCGCATCCATCACAGATTGTTTTGTCTTCTCAGAGACTAAGGGGCTATTACTTAATGCTCTAGATACGGTAACTTGACTCATGTTTAGTAATCGAGCCAGGTCTCTCTGCGTAATACGTTTTGGGGGTTCCATGATGGTAGATGTAACTCTCTTTGTCTAAAAAAAACAAGCCAATGAATCAGTATTCATTGTGGTTGTGTTGAAACATCTGTGTCGGCGCGTAGGTGTTGAGTTATGAATATAAAAAAATCACATCGTCTACTTCGTCTACTTCGTCTTCTACCTCTCATTGCAGCAGGTTTAGTGGCTGGCATTCATGTCGGGAGTGCGCAAACGCTTGCTGCTGATGATTGGTATTCATTTAATACTGGAACGAGCATCGATAATGGTGCGACCAATACGGCGACTCTCAATTACGGTGGCACTGATACTGGGGCTCAAACGTATTTCTGGTCGCATTTTGCGGATCCAAGTTCTCCAGTGACTTTGTCGGATGGGGATACGCTGAGTTACTCAGCCGGTATCACATTTGATTACGCCACTGTAACTAGTTCGAGGACAGTTGTTGATTTTCGGTT
Source organism: Thalassobacterium sedimentorum (assembly GCF_031127905.1). Lineage (GTDB taxonomy): Bacteria > Verrucomicrobiota > Verrucomicrobiia > Opitutales > Coraliomargaritaceae > Thalassobacterium > Thalassobacterium sedimentorum. The sequence goes on from NZ_JARXIC010000012.1 coordinate 4,044, forward strand.
TGGAATATATGATAGCGGTTCGCAGTTAACCACCGCCATAGTCAGTGACAGACTTGCTACCTCCCCCGATCAAACATCTTATCGAGAAGATTGGACTGGGATTTTCTTTGCTTCGGGTAATTCAAACATATACCGCAGGGAGGCTGGGAGTTCAACTCCGTTTTCTACCTCGTCGACGACGACTGGTACAGTGACTAATGCGCCTGCCGATCAGAGTTTTGGTGATAATGTTGCAGTCGCACTGAATTTGTTTTTAGAGCGCTCTGGAGATGATCTTCTGGTCTCAGGGAATTTTGGTAGTAGTACGATTGTAGCGAGCTATGAGGATTATTTCGCGTCTGGTTATCCGGCGACCTTTGATACTATTGGTTTCTATATGGCGAGCGCGGGTGCTAGCGCGAACCTGAATAGTATGACTGTGTCGAATGCGTCTGTTGTGATTCCTGAAGTCTCAAATTCAGCTGCTCTACTTGGGCTGTCTACGCTTGCTTTTCTCTGCGTGACGAAGCGTCGCCGATAAGTATCTATTTTGGAGATCTGATTTGATCTAAGATTAAAATGCATATGGATCATATTAGAAAACTAGGCTTTACCCTGATTGAGCTGTTATCCGTGATTGCAGTGGTAGGAGTCCTGATGGGGATTTTGGTGATTGGTGTCGGTAAAGTTAGGGATAAGGCGAATCAAGTTAAGTGCGTTGCGAATATTCGTGAATTGGGGAAGGGGATCATGCTCTTTGCTAACGAACACTACAATCGTCTCCCTCCTAGTGAAGAGGGTGTGAGTTCAGGGTCTTACCCTGGTCCTACATTTGGGACAGAAGTGATTGCGTTTCGTTCGACCTGGGCAGATTATATCGCAACTGTTTATTTAGACGAAGCGTATGACGTATTGATCTGTCCTGCGCGGCCTGAGGAGTGGACTGCTCAGAGTCGTGGTAAATACTCTGATTATGGCTTTAACCAGCGGCTATCGCCTGTAGAGGGAGAATACCGCAAGGGGGTTCCACTAGTGACGATTCCTGATCCGTCCAATACCGTGCTGTTGGCAGATTCGAAACACGCAACTCTGAATGCTGGAATGTTTCGATTGCTATCCTATACGGATGTGGATCCGAGGCATGCTGGATCGACTGCAAATGTTCTGTTTGTTGATCAGCATGTTGAATCGATTGAATTAAACCTAGCATCACCGCCTGCAGATGACGAACCGCTAGGTCGTGGACAGTTTGTCCCGAATTTTTAAATAGAAAAGAATTTATGAAATTAGTTAAGACGATGTTTAATGCCGTAATTATTGGTGCGCTGTTTGCCAGTGCTGCTGGAGTGGCTGCAATGCGTGCCCCAGAGTTGAGTGATTCTTCATTACGGCTTGAGGTGGGCGACTATTCGCTGGAAATCTTGAAAGAAGCTGCGTGGACAATCAATGAGCTAACATTTCAAGGGGAAGACATTTTGATGAACACTGGTGCGCATCAAACGGTGTTGAAAATGAAGAAGAAGGAAGGGGTGCCTGCTAAATACGAATTTATTGGAACCAAACACGGTGGGGAAGTGATTGAGTCGTTAAGTCTAGAAGTCGATGGAGTTGGCTATCCATTTCGGCAACCACTTGAGGCTCCGTCCGGTGAAGTTTATAAGTTTACCAAAGTCTCTCGTTATGGTCCATTCCGAGGGACTTGGAGTGTGACTTTGTCGGAAGAAGGACTTCTAGAGGAGGCCGATTTTGAGGAAATTGCTGATTCCTCTGAAGTTAATTATGCTTACGTGTATATGCACTGTTGGAATCCACAAATGCGATCATGGTCGGCCATTCTTAAAAATGGAGCATTGGACGAAGGGACTTTCAGCGGTAAGTCGGTTGAAAAAGGAATTAGAAATGATATCACTGGGATTGCATTGTATTCAGAGAAGACTGGGGTCGGTGGCGTGCTGGCCTACTCACAGGTGTTTCCAGGAGTTTCAAACAATAAGAGTTTTCTTAAATACCGGCCTGGTAAGTATAATAAATTGTATTTGATGGTAAACCGAAAGCGTCTCGTTTCGGAGAGTTATTCCTGTAAAGTTAAAGGTTTCATAGTGGCTCCGGGCGATGAATGGAAGTCTGAGGCAATGAATTTGATCGCTCGTTCATATCCCGCAGTGGAATAGCTTTTACCCTTTTAGGTAATATTCTGCGTTAGGTTAATGCGTCCGATTCAACGGATGCTCTGGCGTTAGCTATATTTGTTTATGTGTTTTGATTTATAATTTTCAGTTTTATTCCAGGTAATTTCATCATGTTTTCCCGCTTTTCTATTTTCTTATTTCCTTTTTTGGCTCTAATATCCTTCGGTGCGTCTGTTGAGCCTGCGACCTTCTGTAGAGACATCGCAGAGAAGCAGTCTGCTTCGCCTGAGGAGCTGGCACGCCTGCTTAAGCTATTGGATTCAGAAGATTTGGAAGTGGTAGGTCTGAGTGCGTATGCGCTTCGACAAGTGGGTGACACTTCACCGATGACGCTAAGAGTTTTAGAGGAACAGCTAGGCTATCCAAATACCGAGTCGACACGATCTGTGGCTGCCATTACGTTGCTCTCATTAGGAGAACCAGGGAAAGAAGTCTTATTGCGTAGAGCAAAAACTGCGGTTTCTCTGCGAGAGCGCATCTCGGCAATCAGTGCTTTACGAGCTCAATTAGATGGACTGAAAGATCCTGAGCTTCGAGCATTGATGGAGGATATATTTCCACAAATAGAGAAAGTTTACAATCCTGATCCAGCAGTCCCCGCAGAGGACGACCCCATTCAAAATGGGACTTTCGAGAGTTCCGATTGGACTTCAGATTGGACTTTTTTAACTGCTGACGGAGGCGTGGGGACGGTTACCTTTGACGAGACTCAGAGTCGTGGTGCTGGGGGGAGCTTGAGAATTGAAAAGACCTCATCCGAGGGGGAAGTCACACTACGTTCAGTTAAGCCTTTATTGGTGAAGGCTGGGCAGGAACCCGTGGTTCGTATGTATTATCACTCAGATGATGCACCTTTCGACTCAACACTTCAGATTTTTTTTGAGAGAGCCGATGGTAGTTTGACGGTGGGTGAAATCGCTCGTGGATGGGTTGTTTTAGGTAACACACTCCTGCGGAATCGGCCCGAAGGAGTGTGGGACAAACGCTTTATTCAGGCCGATAAGACCAAGTCTGATAAAGAGTATTATATTCGAATTGTATTAAAGGGTAACCCGGCAACGGTTTGGATCGATGACGTGAGTGCACCAGCACCCGATTTTAAATATATCCAACCAGTCCCTACGGAAACCCTCCCCGAGGAAAGGTGGAAGCCAGAGCCTGAAGAGCCGTCACTGGCGGAAGTTAAGAAGGAGGGGGACCGATCACGCTTAGTGGTTAATGGAGAGGTGGTGCCCCCTGTATTTTACACCATTCTCAGAAGCCACTTTGGCGATTATGCGGGCATGGAGCAGATTGCTGGGGTAAAAACTCTGATTTCATCTGTTCAGATGAACGATATTGTGGATGAGCGCTATCCACCTGCGTATCCTGTCTGGAGTGGTGAAGGAAGGTATGATTTTCGGACGCCTTTACATTGGTTGGAGCAAGCATCGCTTAAGGCTCAAGATAGCCAATTTGTGTTGAACCTCCATGTCTGTTGGCCGAGAGATTGGGTCGAGACACATCCGGAGGATGCATGGCAAGATGCTGCAGGAAATTGGGGCTATGGTAATGGACTCCATTTTAAGGGCTTTTCAGAGTTCCTTCCGGAGGGAGGCGTCGATTTCTTGCGCAAGAGCGCGTTGAATGAATATCGCTGGTGGCCTTCTCCGTTTAGTGAAAAGGCACTCTTGGATGCGGAGAAAGTGATTGACGCATTTGTTGCGGAACTAAAAGCGAAGCCCTATGCGAATCGAGTCGTCGGGGCTTTCATCACAGGGGGGCATGATTTTCAGTTTATGACTGCTATGTGGCCGGACTACAGTGACGCGGCAGTGCAGGCATTTCGTGATTGGTTGACTCGCCGCTACGAGTCGGATGCGGGCTTACAGGCAGCTTGGAACGACGATGAGGTCACTTTAGCAACCGCGGAGATCCCTCATGTGGATGATTTAGTGCAGCAGGTTAAGAAGAAAGAGAATATCTTTTTGAGCCCGACGACGGAGCAACGCTTTGTCGATCACCAGCAGTTCCAGTCTGAGCAAGGTTTAGTCATCCGTGAACGTTTAGCGCGTGCTTTCAAAAAAGCCTGGGATCGTCCCGCCTTTGCGATGACTTGGCAGATGGGGGGCGGACGTGGCCAAGGCGCAGAAACAGTCTTGTTGCCCTCTAAGGATTTGGATATTCTGGTGCCTCAGCCCTATTATGAGCTTCGCCTCCCTGGCAATGTCGGAGGTGTTCGTACTTCACTCGCTTCGATTAGTCAGCACGGTAAGATTGCGGTGAAAGAGTTGGATTTACGCACATGGCTACGAACCAGTGGAGCAGAGATTCAAGGGCACCGTTTGGGAGCTGCCATGAACCCGCAATGGTTTAAGGCTACGTTCCGGCGCGAAGCGGCCCAAATGATTGCTGCGGGGCAAGGATTCTGGTTCTTAGATTTGGCGACTACGATGTATCGCGATCCGGAAATTCTTGAAGAAATTAATAATGGAGTGCGTGCCTACAAAGAGTTGGAAATTAATAACCCAACTCCGTACCGTCCAGAAGTCGCCTTTGTTTGGAATGATGAGTCTGCCTATTGGATGGGGGATTTCTTCAAGAGTGTGAGTAAGGGATTAGGCGGCACAAGTGTCAGCTCTTTGCAGACAGTTTCGCGTTACAATCCCGCTTATATGAAGCAGGCAGGTGTTCCTTTTGAGGATGTCTACCTGTCTGACCTTCTAGCATATCCTGAGCAGTTTGATTACAAGGTGTTGATTTTTGCAGACGCCTTTCGAATCACGGACTCGCAAAAGAAGCGTGTGATGGACCTCCTACAAAATGGCAACCGTACCATCGTCTGGAATTATGCTTCGGGCTATGTCAGCGACCATGGTCTTTCAGATGATTCAGTCAGTGAGTTAACTGGTTTTACAATCGAATCCAATACGGTAACTACCTTTCCAAAAGTGAGGTTTGGCAAGGTTGAAGATCCATTCACACAGGGGCTATCTGGAGTTCCTGGTATGGGGGAAACTTCCTTTCGAGTGATGAGTGGCGGGATTCCTAAGAGCAATATGCCCCGAGGCTTTCAGCGATTTATCGTTAAGGATCCCGAAGCGACTCCCTTGGCATTTTATGCTGATGGAGAAACTGCAATTGCGGTGAAGCGCTTTGAAGATTGGACCAGTGTTTACTTGGGCATGTTAGGCACTTTCGATGCTGGCATGCTTGAGCGGATTGCAGCAGAGGCAGGGGTCAATGTCATAGCGCCAAGCGGCCAAGTCGCTGTCGAATTCAATGGTCGCTTCTTGTCTCTACACGGCATCGTGAGCGGAGTTGTGCCACTTTCACTTCCATTTGAAAGCAATGTGTATGACTTTGATAGCAACGAGTTGATCGGTTCCGGCAAGACTATGGAAATTCCATTGCAAGCGGGGGAAACTCGCTGGTTCAAAGTCGAGCCTCTCTACTAATAATTCAAAGTGTATTCAACGATACTGCTTCAAATGTCCCATTCACTCTTTGGGGAGATCGGGATCTCAATTTCTATCAGAACATTATGGCGAATAAACAAATTGATCTTCCAGAGAGCCCATCGATCTTGTTGCAGTCCGGTTGCAACGAAGATCTTGCGTCGGCATTTGTCGCGGCAGTGGAGAAGGGCTCCGAAATCGCGGGGAGAGCTTACATTTTGTCAAGTAAGCGGGCGGTAACTTTTGGTCAATTTTTTGAATTTGTTAAGGAGCACTTGGGCAGCAGTTCAGAGGCCCGCTACCTTCCACGGGGTGAATTTGTCAAGCGCCTGGCAGATGAGAGTGCCGTCTACTGGCTCGATTTCTTATTGGCTCCGACCATCTTCGATATTTCGTCTGCAGAAAATGATTTGGGATATAGCCCTGAATACACGATTTTGCAAGGGCTGCATGAAGCCCTGCTGTGGTGTCAAGAGGAGGGCTTGCTTTAGCTTGTGATTTTATTGGCTGGTTCCTGCCTGAATCAAGGGACGAAATTGTGTTTAAGAGCACATTTATTATGATACAGAATACCTTTAGTCCACGCTCAAGTGAAAATACATCTGAGTTATCCGTTCAATTTCCCTTAATGGGACCTTCTAAACTTAGCGAATTGATCGATCGGCAAATGATTCTCCGCTCGCTGGAGGGGATGGCTTGTTGGTTCGAGGCAGCCACTCGTTCCGCAGAGGGAATGGGGAAGTGCCATCGCATGGCGATCTATGATCGTTCTGGATCGGTGACGTGGATGTATCCAAATAGTAATAGTGCCGAGACTATTTCAGTGTGGCTGGATCTGGCAGATATTTTGGAACGTCCTGATTTGAAGCAGCATGCAGTTGATTATGCGAATACTCTAGTGAGTGATTCGGAAAAGGGCATTTATTCAGGACCTGCTAAAGACGCTCGAGGTCTCATGTGGTACTGGACGGACGCGGGCGTCTACAGCTCGCTCTATGCGATGCGTGTACCGGCCCATTTTATGCGCTTATTCCAGGTGACAGGTGACGATCGTCTTTTAGCTGCCAGTGAAATGATCGGGCAAACTATGGTGAAGTATCAGTTGCCGAGTGGGATCGTTGCTTCTGGCTGGTCGCCGGAAAATGGCTGGCGCGAATCTGGTTCTCGCGTGGGCAGTCGTTTTATTTATGTGATCTCGACCTATGCTTGTTTGTATAAACAGACGAATGATGCTGCCTACCGTGATGCCTACGAACGAGCCGTGGAAGCGCTAATGGTTATGCAGTGTGAGGATGGGTCTTTCTATCAGCATTATGATCCAAATACATTAAAGGTCTCTGATACAGATAGTTCCACCAAGTGCATGTTCTTCGCCTACATTTTTAATGCACTTGCTGAGGCGTATGAAGTGTTCGAGGATGCCCGCTTGTTGGATTGTGCAAAGCGCTTGGGAGATTTTATCGTTAACTTGTACTACTGCCGGGGAGCTCTGCCTTACTGCATTGGTCACGAAATATTACCGTCCGATCGTCCTGAAGCTAATATGTCAATGTATGAATGTGCCAATGGTTTACTCTGGTTGCATAGCCTTGTGCCGGATGAGCGGTTTAAGGATGTAGGTTTACGCTTGTGGATCACAGGTTGGTACAATCAAGCAGAAGTCGTGGGAAATGAGGATTTGAATGGTGCGATTCTGATTGGGGCGGATCCCGCGGTTGTGCAAGGAGACCCCAATATTCCTTCAAACCGTAAGCACTTGGCATTTGATCCTAATCGCGCAGCGAAATGTGTGCTGTGGGGGATGGTCAATCATGCCTTTGCCAGTAAGAAGCTGTTGCAGTCCAGTCACATCTTAGATGTGAAATAAACCCTTAGCTCAAGAGCGATTCCGGATCAGCAGATAGTATCTGCGTGCATTACAGGCGGCTGGCTTAAGCAGTTAGATTGAGCGACTGCTCATTGAGAATTCATGACGAATATCAATGAGTTCGGGATGATAATGTGTGATAAAGGCACCTGCGATTCGTTTGTTCTCTAATAGGAAAATCTCTTGAGTGACTAGTATCGGCGAACCAATGGAAAGCCCTAATAATTCTACGTCATCAGGTCCCGCTGGTTTAGCGTGGATGGTTTGTTCGCAATGACTCATTTCTAATCCAAGAGTTTTAGTCCATTCTTCGATGAAATTAACCTTCGAGAGTTGGCGAGTCGTGAGACCTAGTGTGAAGGGTTCGGGAATTAATGCAATATCCCAAGCCGCCCCACGCTTATTCAGTAAGTCCTGACGCCTGGCATGGAGAATTGGTGTGTCAATGGACGATTTAAGTAGCTTTGCTTGGTTCTTGTCTGCTTTCAGGTAGGCGTGATCAATTAATTTTCGTTTTAATTCAGGAGCATGCTCTTGTACTGATCGCGTATAATCGACACTTAGTGGTATGCGTTGTTGTGGAGCGTCACTTACGTAGGTTCCACTGCCTTGAATGCGTGTGAGTAGCTGCTCTTTCTCTAAAATCGCTAAGGCTTGTCGAACGGTTACTCTGGACGCACTGAATTGTTCGCAGAGCATGCGTTCTGCTGGTAAGCGTGTGCCTGCAGCGAGTTGGCCGTTGAGAATTTGTTTTCGCAACGTTTTAGCCAAGTCACTGTATAATGGAATGTTCATAGTGCAATCAATGGCGTGGGCTGGGAATTACAGCAACGAATTTTTAGCTCCATAAGTCCTACAGCTTCACTTCAAATCAGATGCTTTTAGCTGGACATGCTCCTCTTCAGAGACACTTCCGTCGTCGTCAATGTTGCGATCTTGAACACTGAGTTTACGTATTAGATCTATTAAGTCACGGAAACCGCCCCACAAGAACCACACTACAGTTATGATACTCGCAAATATAGTCATTGAAACGATCAAGCCCCACCATTTTTCCCACGCACTATCAGGGATCGGGTAGAATAGGTTGATTGAGGTGCCGACTATGAAACTCACGACAAAGAACATCACCCATGCTATTTTTAGAAAATAGATGATGCGGTCGCCTCGAGTAAAATCATCATTAATGCCGAGTCTATGGAGGATGATATGTGTTGTGCTGTTACTCTTTGTTGCCGCTAATTCTTTTGCACTCGCTTCAAACTTGGGCTCAACACTGTATTTTCCACGATGTAGAAGCTTATCCATATTGGCTGGTGGTGTTTTGGATATTAATGAGAAGAATACGTAAGCCAGTATGGCTACAGATGCAGAAATAAATGACATTTGCATTCCGTTCAGTGGAAATTTATCAGGCAATGATTGTAGCCAACTCCACTCAGCGTACGTAATTTTCCAATCAGGTAGGAACTTGGTCCAGATGATATTTCGTAGAACTATTCCACTGACTGCGAGAAGTGAGCCAGAAATCATAGCGGCCCAAGCTCCGCCTACGGTTCCTCTTTTCCAATACAGGCCGCCTATAATCACAGATCCAGCACCGCCGAGGTAAATGGCACCAGTGATTTGAAAATACATATATATGTATTCATTTAATGGAAAGAATAGACTCCATGTGAAGCCAAAGAGTGCGACGCCCATAATAGAGAATCGGAGTAGCCACATGTGAGTTTTTTGAGTTAATTTTCTTTTGCGTAGCGGGATGATCACGTCTTGAATGAAAATGCTTCCCCAAGAGTGGAGGTAAGTATTATCGGTAGATACCGCAGCCATGATGATTACTGCGGTGAAGAGTCCAATGACGCCGACAGGAAGGATTTCGCCTAATGCCATCGGCACTCGCATTTGCTTCTGTATTTGAACGTCTTCAATCATGCCCAAATTTTGAGTGACCAAGGCTGCCTCGTTTGAAAACTGGTCTAAGTGCAGGTAGGCGAAGATAAAGATGGGAATTAGTAGGATGACTAAAGTTGTTACCATGCCGCGAAATTCACCCAGAATGTTGGCCATTTTTGCTTCGTGCGGATTTCGAGCTGCCGCATTATAAGCTTGAGAGCCTTGCCAGGCACGAGTCCCATATATCTGAAGAATTCCCATCATCACGAAGAACCACATGTTAAAGTCGCCGACTTTATCTTGTTTGAAGGGATTGATACGTGACTCTCCCGGAGGGGAGTGACGTAGCCCCTCCATTACATCGGCCCAAGACATGTGATAAAATAGAATTCCTAGAATGACTAGTAAGGCGATATTAACGAATTGTCCTTGTAGCATATCGGTGACCATTATGGAAATTTGACCTCCAATACTAACCATCAGTAGCGCTATACTCATCAGGATTAACATGACTAATGCGAGGGTCGGGAAAGTGTGACCGAGAAATTCAAATTGTATGGGTAGTCCTGTAAAATAGATCAAAAAACGTGCGCTGACTGCAGGGAAGATGCCGTAGTTCAATATGCCGGAGGTCCATGCTAGAATCCCGGAGAATATGCGGAAATTGTGGCTGTAGCGCATTTCAAAAAACTGAGCCATGGTTAAGGCTCGAGTTTCTCTGTAACGATAGACGACAAAACCAGTTAGAGCCAAAATTAGCCCAATCGGCGCCACCATTTTTGCCCACCAGTAGGCTGAGAATCCTGTTTGATAATATTTCTCAAAGTTCGCAGCAATTGAGATGGCGCCGAGTCCTGTCATACCTTGGCCGACGGCGAGTAGATACCTCCCTCCCATGCGATTCGCTGCTAGGAAGTCGGCCACACTTTTGTTTAAGGTCCGTGCTAGTAGGCAAATGCCAACCATGAGCAAGAGCATTGCGATGGGAATGAGCCAGTCGATGAAATGCATGTTCATTTTTTTATGTTCTCTCTCCTTTGAAGTGTATCCATTGTCCGCGCCTGATTGGGGTTGGTTTACATGAAGCTTGCGATGGATCGAAATGGTTGTAACCATTCTGACCCATCGCAAGCTTCATTTTACATAATTGAATATGTGTTTTATGAGAATCCCATTGGGAACTGTTCGGGGGTAATTGCTTGTGGAGTGGATCGTTTTGTCCTTGTGGTTTTATTATCGCTCTGGTTTGAGTCGTAGTTTTACGATATGATACATCAACCTTGTCAGATACTACTCATTGGCGTAGGGGGCTATGCTCACTTCTATATTGAAGCCTTGCGAAAATTTGAACAGTTAGGGATTTGTCAGCTTGCTGCCATTATTGATCCCTGCCCAGAAAAGGCAGTTGATTGGCCTTATTTGAAAGAGCGTGGTTTGCCTCAGTACGCGTCTGTGGAAGCGTTTGTGGATGACCCGGTTGCTGTGGATCTTGCTGTCATCGCTTCTCCTATTTCATTTCACGCACAGCAGGCCTGCGCCTTATTAAAGGCGGGGATTAATGTTTTGTGCGAGAAGCCAATCGCGGCAACTCTTGAAGAAGTCGCAGACATGAAAGCCGCTCGTGATGAATCAGGGAAATTTCTTGAAATAGCTTATCAATGGACGTTTAGCTCGGCAATGCAGCAGTTGAAAGCGGATGTATTGAAGGGGGCTTTGGGTAAACCTGAAAAGTTATTGACCCGAGTCGCCTGGCCTAGATCTAGCGCCTACTATAATCGAAATAACTGGGCAGGCAAAATTCATAATGCGCAAGGGCGGCCTGTTTATGATAGTCCGGTGAATAATGCGACGGCACACTATTTGCATAACATGCTCTTTGTTTTGGGAAAAGAGCAGCATCTTTCAGCTAGTCCCACGGCAGTGACTGCGGAGTGCTACCGAGCCAATGCGATTGAGAATTACGATACTGCCTGTTGTAAAATCGAAACGCTCGAAAATGCCGATATTTATTTCTATACCACTCATGCTACGGAAACTGCAGAAGGCCCTATTTTTCGCTACATTTTTGAAGCGGCAGAGGTTCATTTTACGCATGGCAGCGACATTGTTGCACATTTTAAAAATGGCACTCAAAAGACGTATGGGAACCCTGATGTTGATCGAATGCTTAAGCTACAAATTTGTGCAGAGCGTTGCTCTAACGCTCTCCCACAGAATGATATCTGTGGTGTGGAGGCTGCGAGTGCTCACACACTTTGTGTCGATGCGCTGCAGCGCGTGCCTGTGCAAACTATCGACAGCACCTATTTACACTCTAAATCGCTTGGGGAAGGTGAGACTCTTATTTATGTAGATCAAATGGAATCTATCATACGTGAAGCATATGAACATGGGCAGCTTTTCAATGAGCAAAATCTAGCTTGGGCGGGAGTGGCTACGCGGGTGAGTCTTTTAGACTCTCTTTCTAATCGGTAGGTAGTGGATACTAATCCTCAGAGTGTATGATTGTTTCAGTCGTGCGTACGGTAGCTTCGAAACTAAGCTACGGGGTGGATTGCCATTGCTCTAGTTCCGAGAGCCGAAGCCACGAGAAGTATCTCTATTCGGTTTAAAATTTTGCGAATTGGTATGAGGTATGAGTTGATTTTTATTAGAGCTTTTTGGAGCATTCAACATGAACCCAAAAAAGCACAGGCTGTTGTGCCTGTGCTTTAAAAGTTGTTTGACTCCAGGCTTTGGGTCTTAACGGGCTACTTGCTCATACATGGCCACGCGTTGTTGCCATTGGGTGGCGAGAGGGCTGGATTGTATTTGAGCGACGTAGCGATCGTAGTCTTCGCTACGACCGGCTGCATCGGCCTCGATGGCTAGGTGGTAAGCGGCTTCTGCACGTGCGACTTCGGCTAGGCTAGTGTCTTCAGCGATGGCGGTGAGCTGTGCGAGTGCCTGGCTTTGATTGTCGTTATAAAAATTTGCAAAGGCTTGGCCTAGGCGAGCGCGTCCAGCTAGAATGTTATCTGCCAATGCTTGACTAGCGATACTATAGAAATTGAGTGCTTTTTCGAATTCTTGAGCTGCGTAAGCTTGATCGGCAACTGTGAGTGCGGCGAGGCCTCCGAGATCTTTATTGGGGTTGGCTTGTGCAAATTCAGCCAAGGTCTCGTTGTTGATTGCTTCTGAGTAAGACTCTTGGAGTTTGGCTTTTGCATGGTTTGTGTAGATGCGCATGCCGTTGAAAGCGACAATCAGAAGTGCAAGTGCGAAAACGCAGCCAGATATGAAGCCTTTATTTTCCATCCAGTATATACTGACGCGATCTTCGAAGGAGATTTCTTCGGAATCTTCGACGTCGATAAGGTTGCGTTCGTCGATGACGGCATCGTCGGGCAGAGTAGGATTATGGCGTTTATTTTTGCTCGGGCGGTTCATTTTAAGAATTGAGAGTTAAGAAATTGAGTGCGTTAAACTTATTTATCAGTTAGGTTGTCTAATCAAAGACTACGGTCTTGTTGTTGTAAACTAGAATGCGATTGTCGAGATGGAGGCGGATGGCTTGGGCGAAGACGGATTTTTCTAGGTCGCGGCCTTTGCGAATGAGGTCAGGTATGGCGTTACGGTGGTTGATACGGGTAACGTCTTGGTGGATGATTGGGCCTTCGTCCAGGTCGGCGGTTGCGTAGTGGGCAGTCGCACCGATCAGTTTAACGCCCCGCATGTGCGCTTGGTGATAAGGTTTGCCGCCTGCAAACGCCGGGAGAAAGGAGTGGTGGATGTTGATGACCGGGCAGCCTGCTTTTTCTAAAAAGCTCTGGGAGAGCACTTGCATATAGCGCGCCATTACGATCAGGGCTGCGCCAGACTCATGCACAATGCGTATTTGTTCCGCTTCGGCCTCAGCCTTGGTGGCTTTGGTGACCGGCACATGATGAAAAGGGATTCCGTAGCGGGCCGCATCTTCAGCCAAGTCTTTATGATTCGACACGACGCAGGCAAGCTCGCCCGCCATCTCGCCGGATCGGAAGCGTAAAATCGTGTCGTGAAAGCAGTGATCGATCTTGGATACAAACAGCGCTACTTTCGGGCGGTGTGTGGATTGCGCGACCTGTGCCGTCATGCCGAGTTCTTGCGAGGCAAATTTCTCGAAGGCAGCAGCCTCTTCGTCGATTTGACCTGAAGGAATCCATTCGACGCGTTGAAAGAAGATGCCTGCTTCGGGGTCTTCATGTTGGTCTGCGTGTACGATGTTACTGCCGCGCAAAAAGATCCAACTCGAAACACGCGACACCAAGCCCGGTTGGTCCGGGCCGTGGAGGAGTGCAATGATGGTGGGCGATTTCATGAAAGCTGTGCATCACACTCATTTATTTCACGGAATCAAGGGTATAAAAGTATGTTCTAGCGACTGGTGGGGCGATCGGGATCCGGTCAAGCAGTCCTCAACTGTATGGTGTTGGGGGAGAGTTTACGATTATTCGGCCATAGGATATTGTAAGCGCAGAAAGAGTGGCTGTTCGTCGATTTGGTAGGGGCTGAGATCGATGGTTTTTTGCATCGAGTCGCCGAGTTTGAGGTCGGGCAGGTAGCGTGCGTTGGGGAGTTCTGCCCATGAGCCGGGCTCTAAGTTGCGAGAATACATGACTTTGGGGCGTGCTTCTGCGTGTGTCCGTGAGCTGAGGAATGAGAACGTTGGTAATTGTGGGTAGTCCGCATGCTGTGTCGAGCTGAGTGGAGCTGGATTGGCCAACATCGGGTCGGTGCCGCTGTGGAATTCAACTATGTTGAGCCAGCCGTCGCCATCAGCATCGTCTGTGGGTGCGCTCAGCCCAGGCGCCTGGCTGGCCAGTGTTGCGAAAAACGTTTGCTGGTCTGCCGCGGTCGCTGTGGCAGTGGAGACTGCGCGGGCAAAGCTGTAGACGCGCCCTGCGTCGGGCAGGCCAGTGAGGTCCAGACCGAGGTCGCCTGCGAGAATGGTGTCGCCCTTCATTGTGAGCGCTTGTGCATTCCCAAAATTGTTACCTAAGTCACCTTGCTTGTCGGGCTGGTCGCTATCGCGACTGCAGAGTGCGCGCACTTCTTGCCAATCGTTGGCGCTTTCGTCCCATTCGAATTGATAGACCATGGAGCGATCCATCGCAGTCCATCCGTAGCCTTGTCGCAGTCCTGCGATGAGGACTGTGTCGCCTTCGGCGATGAGGGAGGAGCCGAAGTGTTTGACTGTATATATTTGACGCAGGTATGCGCTGTAGTCCCATTGGATGTATTCATCCATGCTTGCTTCTTCGACCGTGCGGATACGGCGTGTTTGAGCCCAAGTGCCGCCTTCATACTCAAATTGATAAACGGCCCCGAGCGGGGTGTTGCCTTGCCACTTGCGGAAGGCGGAGACAAATATGCCGTGATCTGAGATGGCGACACGCTCGCCGAATAGATCGTCGTAGTCGGCATCGTCGGCCTTGAGCTTTTGCTCCAGTTGCCATTGTCCAGAGCTTGTCTGGCGTCGGTAGACGTAGACTGCGCCAGAGTTTTCGCTGAGGTCGTCGTCTTCGTTAGAAGGGATCGCGGCGAGCTCACCATGGAGTGCCAGAGGCCAGCCAAAATAGTCATCCTCTTCGGCGTCGTGGGGCACGATAATCTGAGTTTTACTGAACACGGGGGTGGTCGTGTCGCTGGCTTCGTAGACCCATACGGCTCCGGTCGCTACATCATCTGTGAGTGCTTTGTCGGCTGATACCATCAGTGTGTAAATATATTGGCTGGGGCCGATGGGCGTCTGATCCAAGGCCACTGTGCCGCCGAAGGCCGCGGCTTGATCTTCATTATCAGGTATTAAGGTTTGCAGCAGTGACCATTGCCCCGTTTCGCTGGCACGTTGATAGATAAAGACTCGGCAGTTTAGGGGAAAATCACTCTCGGGGGCGGCGATGACGAGTAAGTCTGCATACGATGTGATCGAGGCTCCGAAGTCGACCTCTTCTACCGGGCTCACTAGAGTTTGAGTGTGTTGCCAGGTCCCGTTTGCAGCCGATTGCTCATAAATATGCACCTGGCGTGAGTCTGCCTCCTGAATGAATGCGGTCACGGGCAGGCCGATCTGTGGCTGCATCAGCTCTATGGCACTTCCGAAGTAAGCTTCTTCGGTGGGGGCGGGCGCATCGATGTGGGCCCGTTCATAGTCGTAGCCAAAGATCATGAGCTCTTGCTCGCTCAGTGTCCAACGCTCTTGGGAGTCATTCAGATCGCGCATCCAAAAGCGTAGTGGCACGAGCTCGGAAACCTGAGGTGCTGGATAGGCATCGTTCCATTCAAAGACCCAATTCGACCAATCCTCAGTGACGACACGTTCAAAACTGAAGCGTGGATCTTGTGTCTCCAGTGTCAGCTGACTTGCGCTGGAGCTTTCATCTGGATCGCCCACCTCTAGTTGCAGCTCATAAATATCTTCAGGATCATCCTGGATGCGAAATCCCTGTGTGAGTAGGTTGCTGTTGGATATGCGAGGGAGTGAGGGGAGCACAGTTAGAGTGATTGTGCCTTGTAGCTCTTCGGTGATTTCCTCTGCATAATAGATGGTGACACTTACTGTAAATGTATACTCCGTGGCTGTGGGGACGTTAGGAGCTGTCCAGCTTATGAGGTATTTACTCTCGTAACTGGAGTTTATTGGATGAACCTGTAGGTTTGCAGGGGCATTGATCAACTCGATTTCATAGCTCTGCTCCGAGCTGTCTTCATTGACCCAATCGTCGAGTCCCCAGAATATAATACTACCTTCTAAGGAATAGTTTGTGCCTGTGTAGGTCGTGAAGTAAGGACCCTCTGTCGCGTCGTCGGGAGCATATATAGTCGATTCCTCCAGTTCCATTAAGCTGGCAGTATCGCCTGCCACCCATTCGTCCCAGCCGATTGTGTCCCAGCCGATGCCTCCAATCATATCCCATGAGGATGCGTTAAGGCAGCATATCGCTGCTAAAAGTAGTACGACTCTTATAAACATAAAGACTGCCTAACTTTCGTTAGGCAGTCCGTCGATTGAATTCTGTCTGCAGTGACGATTATATAAGGGCTAGCGATTCCTTACTTTGGATTCGCTTCTTGGCTGTAGCTTTGGATCGAGCGCACTTCGTAGCCTTTCTCGCGGATCGCTTTGATGCCATCGACAGCGGCAGAAGCGGCCGAGATTGTGGTCATAATGCAGATGTTGTGCTTCACGGCTTCGGTGCGGATCTCGTTTTCGTTCTGACGTGGCACGGTGCCTTGCGGTGTATTGATGATCAGGCAAACTTTGTTATTCTTGATCAGATCAATCACGTTGGGGCGACCTTCGCTCAGGCGGCAGACGTTTTTGACCTCGATGCCGTTTTCTTTGAACAGCTTACCGGTGCCAATTGTGGCGAGAATGCCGAAGCCGAGCTCGCTGAGTCCCTTGGCGATTTCGACTGCACGCTCTTTATCACCGTCTTTGACGCTGATAAAGACGTCGCCGGAATCGGGCAGTTCTGGCTTGGCCGCCATCTGTGATTTTGCAAAGGCAACGCCGAGGTCTTTGTCGAGGCCCATGACTTCACCTGTCGAGCGCATTTCCGGGCTGAGCATGATGGGCGCGCCTGGGAAGCGGTTGAAGGGGAATACGGATTCTTTGACCGCCCAATAAGGAGGAATGATTTCTTCGGTGAAGCCGAGGTCCTTAAGCTTTTCGCCTGCCATGATACGGGAGGCGAGCTTGGCCAGCGGCACGCCGATCGCCTTGGAAACGAAGGGCACGGTGCGCGAGGCGCGTGGGTTGACTTCGATGATGTAAAGCTCGTCGTCTTTGATCGCGTATTGCACGTTCATGAGGCCGACCACTTGTAGCTCTTTTGCGAGTGCGTAGCTGGCGGTGCGAACCTTATCCAGCATCTCGTTGGAGAGTGTGTGTGGGGGCATCACCATGGCGGCGTCGCCGGAGTGAACACCTGCAAATTCAACGTGCTGTAGCATGCCGCCAATCACGGTGGTCTCGCCGTCGGAAATGCAGTCTACGTCGAGCTCATATGCGTCTTCCAGGAATTTGTCGAGCAACACCGGAGTGCCGGGAGCGACGTCGAACACTTCGCGCACGATCTTCTTCATTTCGTCCATGTCGTAGACGATGAACATACCACGGCCACCTAGAACGAAGGAGGGGCGCAGTAGGATCGGGAAGCCGATTTCACCGGCAAGCTCGTAGGCTTGTTCCAGTGAGTTGGCGATGCGGTTCTCCGGTTGCTTTAAGCCGACTCGATCGAGAATGTCGCGGAAGAGGTTACGGTCCTCGGCAGCGTCAATCATGGAAGGTGAGGTGCCGATAATATTCACGCCGTGCGCTTCCAGCTCGGTCGCAAGGTTGAGCGGGGTTTGGCCGCCAAACTGCACGATCACACCGTCGCACTTGGATTGGTAGTAAATCTCAAGCACGTCTTCGAGGGTGAGTGGTTCGAAGAAAAGTTTGTCCGAGGTGTCGTAGTCGGTGGAGACGGTCTCGGGATTGGAGTTGACCATGATGGTCTCGTAACCCGCTTCGCGCAGGGCGAAGGAGGCGTGCACACAGCAGTAGTCGAACTCGATGCCTTGACCGATGCGGTTGGGGCCGCCACCTAGGATCATGATCTTCTTCTTGTCGGTGACGGAGATTTCATTCTCGGCGCCGTAGGAAGAGTAATAGTAGGGAGTGAAGGCTTCGAACTCCGCAGCACAGGTGTCCACCAGACGGTAATTTGTCATGACGCCCAACTTCTCGCGGCGCTTACGCACGGCTTGACGGTTGGAGTTGACCAGATCGGCAATCAGCGCATCGCTGAAACCAGCTTCTTTGGCAGTCTTCATTAACTCGCCGTCGAGTTTTGCCAGGCTACTGGTCTTGAGCTCGAGCTCGATGTCGACCAACTGACGCAATTGATCGATAAACCATGGATCGAGGGAGCAAGCTTCGAAGATTTCTTCATCCGTCATGCCATTGAGTAGGGCGTGACGCAGCCAAAAGACACGTTCGCAAGTCGGGATCGAGATGCCTTGGCGAATGGCCTGCATATCGGTGATTTTCTCTGCAAATTTAGCCGGTCCCACAAAGCCTTTGGCGCCGATTTCCAGCGAGCGTAGAGCTTTTTGGAAGGACTCCTTAAAGGTGCGGCCGATGGCCATGGCTTCGCCCACCGATTTCATGGCAGAAGTCAATGTGGTGTCGGCACCGATGAATTTTTCGAATGTGAAACGAGGGATCTTCGTCACCACGTAGTCGATCGTCGGCTCGAAGCTGGCCGGAGTTTCACGCGTGATGTCGTTTTGCAGCTCGTCCAAGCTATAGCCGACAGCCAACTTGGCCGCGATCTTTGCGATGGGGAAGCCCGTTGCTTTCGACGCCAGCGCCGAACTACGCGAGACGCGCGGGTTCATTTCGATCACGACCATGCGGCCATTCTTCGGGTTGACCGAGAACTGGATATTCGAGCCACCTGTTTCCACGCCGACTTCACGGATACATGCGAAGGATGCATCGCGCATCAGCTGGTATTCCTTATCCGTCAGCGTCATGGCCGGTGCCACCGTGATGGAGTCACCGGTGTGGACGCCCATTGGGTCGAAATTTTCAATCGAGCAGATGACCACGCACTGATCCTTGTGGTCGCGCATGACCTCCATCTCGTATTCCTTCCAGCCGAGTAAGCACTCTTCGACCAGCACTTCAGTGGTGGGCGACATATCGAGGCCGTTTTGCACCATGCGCTCATATTCTTCGCGATTATAAGCGATCCCGCCGCCAGAGCCACCGAGCGTGAAGCTGGGGCGAATGATGATGGGGAAGTCACCGATCAACTCGTCAGCCGCCTTGAGCGCGTCCGCCAGGTTATTGACGGTGGCCGAGCGTGCCACGTCCAGGCCGATCTTAAGCATGGCCTGTTTGAAAATATCGCGCGCCTCGCCCTTTATGATGGCTTCCGGCTTGGCGCCGATCATTTGCACGCCATATTTTTCGAGAATGCCCGCATCGTGCAGATCCATTGAAAGGTTCAGTCCCGTCTGGCCACCGAGGGTGGGGAGCAGGGCGTCTGGCTTTTCCTTGAGAATGATCTTTTCCAGGGCGTCAACCGTAAGCGGCTCGATGTAAGTGACATCGGCAAACTCGGGGTCGGTCATAATCGTGGCCGGGTTGCTGTTAACCAGCACCACTTTGTAACCTTCCTCACGCAGCGCTTTACAAGCTTGAGTGCCGGAATAGTCGAATTCGCAGGCCTGGCCGATTACAATCGGGCCGGAACCAATGATAAGAATAGTCTGTATGTCGGTGCGTTTTGGCATAAATTGGCGCAAGGCTGTTTTTTTTGCACTCCCATGCAAGCAAGAATAAGCCTTGAAAACTAAGATATAAGGTCTGGCGTTTTTCGAATGGTCATTCAGCCTGTATTTCTATTGTTAGTGGTATAATTTTTCTCTATGACACGAAATAAGAAACCCGTTGTAATCGTTGCCATTGTTTTGGCTGCATTTATTTTTATCCCGCTCCTACTTTTACTGGCCACTCGTTTGGGAGGGTCCAGTGGATCCCACTTTGGGGGTGGGACAGCCAGCACTGTCCAACACGAGACCGATGTTGCAGATTTTGATTTGCGCCAACTTGCTAGCAAGGTTGAGCAATTAGTTGAGCAAGATCTGGCAGCTGCCTTGCGTCAGGGGGATGTGTCGCTTGATTTTATGTCTAGTTTAAAGCGCGATGTGAGTCAGGGGCAAGAGGCCATGCAGAGAGGCCAGCTTGAGCGTGCCAGTGAGTATTTCACTAAAGCTCTAGAAGTTGCCGAGTCGGAACTTTCTGCTTTGGCCCTGGCGGATCAGGCGCGAATGCTTAATGATAGTACTTATGCGGATCTACAACGACTGGAGTACTTGAAGTCGGCTTTCGAGAACACCTATCGGGAAGCTGTGGAAACCTACAACACTGCATTGCGTGCGCTTAATGTGGGCGATTATCAGGCGAGTGTGAACGACTTTGAAATGACAGGTGCTATTCTTGGCGATATGGAAGCGCGTGCGATTCAGCAAATCGCGGGTTTATTGGACACCGCTCAACAGTCACTTGAAGATTATAAACTTACCGCCGCTCGAAATGCTTACGAATCTGTCTTGAAACTGGATGCTGCCAACGTCGCTGCCACTGAAGGTTTAGTGATGTTGACAGCGCTCGAAGGTATTGCGGAAGAGGTGAAAGCGATTCGTGCGCTCGAAGCTTCGGGTGATTTTGAGGAAGCACTTGCGGAATTGGAGCGTTTGGCAGCTGAAAACCCGCAAAACCCCTTTATTCGAAGTCAGCGAACTTCTCTCGAGGCTCGTATTTTAGAACGTGATTATCAAGCGCTGCTTGCTGCATCGGTGGCCGCGGAGCAGGCAGAGGACTTCTCGCGTGCGATTACTTCGCTGGAAGCTGCGCTTAAACTTAAGTCCACCGCTGAGCAGCAAGCTCGATTAGCTAATTTGCAGAACAAAGATAAAGCCGTTCGCCTTGAAGTTTTGTTGGCCGATGGCTACGATGCACTTCGGGCGGGACGTTATGAGGCAGCGCGTATGCATTACAAGGAAGCGGTTGCGCTAGCACCTGATTCTAAAGAAGCACGTACTGGCCTTGAAAAGGCCTCCAGTCTCTATTTAGCAAATATACGCTACAGTCAAAATGTGGCAGCTGCGGCCAAATATATTAAGGAAGGGCGCTATCCACTCGCTGCTAAACTTTTTAATGAGGCTATGAGCAGTCGCCCAAGTAATGTGGCTCCGAGTCAGCAAGCGGAGGAGGCGCGTATTCGAGCAAGTCTTCAAGCGCAATCCGAGGAGGTTAATGTCACGATCGAGTCGGATAAGCGTACTTACGTCAGTATTATTGGTGTGCTGCCGCCTGATCGTTTCAAAACCGAAGAACTTAAGCTTTTTCCTGATGTCTATAAGGTCCGAGGTACTCGCTCAGGCTACAAGAGTGTCGAATTTGAGTTCAAGGTCGACGCCAACAAGCCCAATTTCACTATTACCGTTGAATGTACAGAGAAGATATAAAGCAGTTTCCACGTTATCTATTGCGTGAGCTAGTCCATGTCGGGTTTATAAGCGCTTTGTCACCAAGGCTGTTTTTCTCTGCGTATCTTCTATCCGCTTATACACTTATTGCAGCACCTGACCCAGATCTCTTTGATGGGCGGACGCTTCCGGCCCCAATTCAGTCTCAGCCGGGTTCGACTGAGACTCTGGAATCTGGTGGTGGCGAATCCGGTGAAAATAGCGCTACAACAGTTAATTCTGGGACCACTGGAGGCGTTTCTGGTAGCGAAGGCGCGGAGCCACGTGACTTCGATAGCCTCGGCAGCGCGGGTGGGGGTGAAACTGTTAACAGTCATAGTTCTAAAGATAGCGGCAATCTCGGCAGCAGTGGGGGTGGGAGTTCCGATCGCAGTGGTGGCTCTGCATCGCCGACCGAATCCATGGGAACTGGTGGACATGGAGCTTCGGAAGTGGGAGAGGAGGGCGAACGTATTGGTGGATCCGGTGGTGCGCCCGGCGATACAATGCCTGTAGGGGATACGCCTGGTTCCGGTAGCTCAAGTAGTCAGGAAGTGCGCAACTTTGAAGACTTTGGATTCGGCAGCGTGAGCTCCCAGGAGACGGTGGAAGTGAATCGCTCCAAAGAAAGTGCCACATTCGGCGGCAGTTCTTCCAGTTCCAATAGTAATGACTCGGTGGAGACGAACGCGCCGAATGGTGTGGATCAAAACTCCAGCGGTGGTTCACAAGTTGGTAGTGGCAGTGGGACTGGCGATTATGGAACTAACCTACCGAGTGGGCTGTGAGTTTTAGGAGTTAGAAGTTGAGGAGTTAGGCGTATGAGTCAGATTAAAAGCATGAAATTCTTGTGGGGTGTCCGCTCGTCGGAGGTTCTGTCGTGCATGCGTGGGGTGTCCGCTCGCCGGATGCCTGCGGCGTTTCAGCGATATCGGTGGGCTCTCATGCTTACATTTATAGGCTCGGTCCCCGTGGTTACGGCGGAACCCCTGCGGGTAATGGAGGAGACCGCGATTCCTTATATGAGCTTTCTTTCTAAGGCTGATTTTGATCAGCGCTATCCTGGAGAGATGCTTGATAATGCTGATCAACTGGATGTAGGTTGGTATGTCATCTATGAGCACCAGGCGCTTAATTATTATTTTGGGCCCATATTATTGGAATCGATCGGTGAGGACTACCTTGCTCAGCTCACTGAAACGGTTGAAGCAGCTGTGGAACAACGTCCCAGTATTAAAGATTATCGCTTAGAATTGAGTTATGAACCTAGCTTGGAGAGTGTCGAGAGAGGTGCGGACGAGCCCTTGATCGAAGCGCCCGCTCCCATGCCACCGCAAGATACGTCAACACCTAGCTTTTGGTCTAAGGTGAAACGTTTTTTTGGTTTATAACGGAGTCTTTATTCGTAGACATTGGCGACGATTGTCAGAGGTCAGCATCTTCTGATGTAGTGCTTGTGTTCAGGCGATTCAGGTTGCTGGATGTCGTTTGATGACCTTGACCAACTCTGCACTGGAAGCGTCAGCGACATTATTTGACTAGGCTATATCGATCAGTTACTCAGTTATGCTTCGTTGTCGCTTGGCTTTCCATGTTTGTGGATTTTGATTAAAAATTTCGCGAACAGGTAATTGAAACCAGTCAAGGCTTGCCAAGTAGCAATTATGTCACTTTCTTGCTCACCTTTTCAGGAGAAGTGGCAGAGTGGCCGAATGTGACTGACTCGAAATCAGTTGTACTCGAAAGGGTACCGGGGGTTCGAATCCCTCCTTCTCCGCCAGACTTCGCCCGAAATTTGTTTCGGCGAACGAAGCCTGTCACGGCGTGTCGAAGAGTCGTCGGACTCCACCCGCCCCGGTTCTGAGAACCGAAGTTTCGGAAAATATCTCGATTAGATTCAAACTTTTTGCGAAGTGTATCAGGTCAGAGTGGGCGCTTCAGCACTTTGGGATATGTGCCGGTTCAGGTAGATTTCTTCATTAAATAATACGATTTACGTAATTACTTATAGAAAGCCTCTATGCCGCCACGGTTTGATGAAGCTTGAGCTGTGCTAATACTTGGGAGTAACTTTGTCCGGAGATGGGGATATTGCCTATGATGTTATTTCGATGTTTGAGCAACCATTCTCCATTACTATCGTCAGTGCTGATTTTCTGATCGATATCGAATAGGCGCCGCCATTCAGTGGTGCGATCTAGATTGTAGGCGTTTAGACGGAACTGGCGGCCTTCGTGATTGGAGTCTAGGCTTAGCTTCTCTGCCAAGTCCGCCCCTTCCAGCATGCCCATATTCATGCTCAGGACGCCGGCTGGCGCTGCCATGTGGGCGGCGTCGCCCGCTAGCCAAATACGACCGCTTCCGAAGCTCTCAGCGAGGTGTTTTTCGAAATGAACCATGACGCGCCATTTTACATCGTTGGATGAGCCGATAAACCATGGAGCGTGCTTGCTAAGCAGATAATCCAAGTGTGCGTTGCTCAGTTCAGAGCTATCTTGTGCGGCATGATCGACCATGCTGTGGTCTTTGTTAAAGGAGTGTATGTGCGCAAAATTACGTGGCATTTGGAAACTGAAGCGGCAACGATCGTTGCCAAGAGGCCAATAGATATGTGTCTTTTCCTGATCCACCATCATCCGCATCTCCGTGAGTAAGCGCGTATTAGTTTTAAACTCGAAGACCGCGTAGTCCAGATTGGATTCGATTTCAGGAAAAGCGATACCAACCGCCTTACGCGCCATGGAGGTGTAGCCATCTGCGGCGATTAGGTAATTGGCTTCATAGTCATAGATTTTATCGATCTCTTGTTCCAGATGGGCAACTGCGTATCCCGTCATGCCTTCCATGAGATGATCCACCGCAAAATTTACGTGATGCTCAGAAGCCTGAATGCAGCGAACCCGGTGATTCCATTTGGGTTTGTGTCCTTTTTGTGCGAGGGCTTCGACCAATATGGCTTCTAGTTCATTTTGACCGATAACAGCGAGGAAGGGATATTTGACTGGTAGCGCACTGTAGTTGATGACCGCACGTTGTCGGTTAGACTGATCAAATATAGTGGATCTTTGTAAGCGTAGTGAGCGTTTGAGTATCGGCTGAATGACTCCTAAGGCATCGAGTAATTCCAGTGTGTCGGGGTGGAGTGCGAGCGCATAGCTATGCTGATTGGTGCTGGCAGCACGATCGAGAAGAACGAAGTCTCTGCCTCGAATTGCGAGGATGAGGGCTGCGGTCAGTCCAGTGGGGCCGGCACCGAGGACTGCAATATCGACTGATTTCTTGTTAAACATGGCATTGGGGGCTGAGTTGGGATATAGCTTTCGCGCATGTTACCATACTAGGTGATTGGATGCTGCAGGTCAATCTCCTAAATTTTTATTAATCAACGATTAGCCCGCCTTTAGGCTGCCATTACAAACGCATTCGAGCCTAGATTCAATGTGCGGCTTCACTGTCTCGCTTGCGGATGAGAATTCTGCCTTCATAGGTCCAGCGCGAGGCTTGGGTTTGGCCGCGGTTGATCGACTTGAGTGAGAATTCGATGGTATGCTGTTTACCTTCCACATCAATGGGGCAGAGGTAGGAACTTTCAGGCCAGAGTTCAGGGTCCGGCAATTCTTTAATTGCTTTATTGAGTTGTTTGAGGTTGGGGATAAACTTAGTGCTGTAGTGGCGAAGACGTTTGTTTGAGCCTGTGTCAGCAGATGTGGGTCTAGGTTGTTTAATAAGCATTATTACGGGGGATTGTGAGCTAAATTTCAGTGTTTTTTAATCAGACCAAATATAAAGTTGGGCACAAACTGAAATTTTTACTAATTTTCCCTTGATCTTCATGCCGTACTGCATCTACTTGCCGCCTTGTATGTGAGACGGCGCGGTCGCCAAGTGGTAAGGCCGAGGACTGCAAATCCTCTATCGTCGGTTCGATTCCGACCCGCGCCTCCATACAAAAAGATCTAAATGGTCATCGATTTTTAAATGGTCATCGATTTTTTCGGAGCTCGATGGAAACATTCAGCGTCTGTTACGTGGGGCGTGGCCTTCATTTAATCGATGTTCATGCCAGTAATTCCTTTAATGCAGGGCGTGCTTCGAGTCCGTTTATAGTTTCAGATACACGGGCTAGGTCTATATCGTTGAATCCTCTGAACGGGGAGGCTAGGTGGCGTTTGGCTATGCCACGTACTTCCAGTGCACCTTTGATGCCCTTGATGATGCTGGAGCCGTGCTTGCCGATTGTGAAGAGCTGGCAAGATACTTCCATAACTTCGCGTTGTAATGACTGAGCTTCTATGAATTGGCCACTGCGCATTAGGTTGTAGATTTTCACATACAGCTTAGGAAAGACATTGGCACCGCCGTTGATACCTCCGTTACCTCCTGCGAGCATGGATTCGGCAAGTAATTCTTCTGGCCCGATCAGCAGCGTCAGATCGCGCTCAGCGATGAGACGCTTCACCTTTTTGTAATAGAACATATCGCCGGAGCTGTCTTTTAGTCCCAGACAGTTGTGCATGCTCAAGCCCAGTTCTACGACATCCAGAGGCAATGAGACCTTTGTCAATGCGGGCATGTTGTATAGAAAAAACGGCAGGCTTAGGTTATCCGCCATGCGTTGAACAAAGTCGTGTAGTTCTGGTGCGCCTGGAATGAAATAGTAAGGTGGAGTGAATGCGACTGCGTCGGCCCCAGCTTGCTTAGCGTGCTCTGCCAGTGCCAGCGATTCGGTGTAGGCCGTGTCGCTTATGCTTACGATCACGGGGATGCGACCGTTCACTTTTTTCGTTACAAAATCTATATACTGTCGTCGGAGTTGATAGCTTAGGTTGGGGCCTTCACCAGTTGTGCCAAGTATAAAGAGTCCGTGCACGCCTCCTGCAATGACATGTTCGATCAGCCTGTCAGCTGCTTCAAGGTCGAGAGTTTCATCCGCTTTTAAGGGAGTTACGAGTGGAGGGATAATACCGTGTATCTTCATGGGTGAGTCTGTTATTTTCTTAGTATCAGTGAGTTAAGACATGATGTCTTGGTAAGCGATCTGGTCTTCGTAGAGTTTGTGAAAAACTCTGTATTTTGAATTGTGGTACGACTGAGCATCTGTATGCGGATGCATTGTTTGTCCTGGGCGCGACATACCAGCCATCGCTTCTTGGACGTCTTTATAGTGACCTGCGGCTACCGCACCTAGCATTGCTGAGCCAAGTATGACGGCTTCAGGTTCTTCGGGGAGGATTATTTTACATTGCGTGATATCGGCATGCTGTTGCAGGAAAATGGGGTTCTTGGTTCCACCACCACAACAGACAATACTGTCGATGTTGTAGCCTGCAGCATTCATGGCTTCAATAATATGACGTGTCCCGTACGCAATTGCCTGTATGGTGGCCAGGTAAAGTCGTGCCAGATCATCCAAGCTGGCCGACAGATGCAGGCCGGATATCATACCAACTAGGTGTGGATTTGCGCGTGGTGAACGATTGCCGTGGAAATAGGGGCACACGTGTAAATTCCGCGTTAGGCTGTAAAGTGGTTCTCCATCTGCAAGTTCTTGGAGTTTGTGATTGAGTACTTCATAGGGAGTGCATCCGTCTTCCTTGGAAGCCTTGATGAGGCTTTCGGTCGCACCATGATTAAATATGATGTGATCAATTAAGGCTCCTGTTGCGGATTGTCCACCTTCATTGAGCCATAGCCCCGGAATCATGGAAGAATAGTAGGGCCCCCAGACTCCAGAGATGGGACGTTGTTCCGGCGAAGCGACCATGTGGCATGAAGACGTGCCGCCGATGAGTGCGAGACGGTTGTCCAAGCTTTGAGGGGTGGGGCCTTCTTTCTGGTCGGGCATACCGATCATGCCAATGCCGCCTGCGTGTGCGTCGATGATTGAAACTCCGACGGCTGTGCTGGGCTCCAGACCTAGCTCCTGTGCTGCTTGTTCACTTAGTCCTTGGCCGATCGGCTGGCCCATGGGCTGAATGTCATTGCCGAGGCGTGTATAGTTCTCAGTGACTAATTCATCGAGCCCAATGGCATTGAAGAAGTCGTCTTGCCACCCACTTTTCCCAGCTGCTGCTTCATGGGCCAGATAGGTCCACTTGCATGTGGTGGAACACAGTGAACGAGTGTCGACTCCAGTGGCTCGAAAGGTTAGGTAGTCGGGCAGGTCAAAAAAATGAGCGGTCCGTTCCCATGATTCTGGCAGGTGCTTTTTTAGCCAGAGCAGCTTAGGTGTCTGCATTTCCGGTGAGATTTGACCGCCCACAAAATCGAATACGGGAGATTTGCAGGAATGATTAATAAATTCGGTTTCAGCGAGTGCTCGGTGGTCCATCCATACGATGACGTTTTGAGCATCGTCACCATCTGGACTCACTGTTACAGGTTGACCATTTGCGCCTACCAATACTAAGGAGCAGGTCGCATCGAAGCCGAGCCCTTTTATGGCGGCAGGGTGGATTCCAGCATCTTTAATCACTGCTTGGGTACAAATACAGATCGACTCCCAAATATCTGCAGAGGATTGTTCAACAAAGTTGGGCTGAGGTTTCCACGTTTGTATGGCGCGGCTGTGATTGGCAAGCAGTTGACCATTTTGATCAAATAGGCCAGCTCGGGCACTGCCAGTGCCGACATCAATTCCAATAAAGTAGTTCATTGATGTATTTTAGTTGATTACGCTGTTCTAGTATATACTCATATGCGACATAAATGAGTCAAAAAGCGACAATTCGGATTGCTTTATTATTGGGGCAGGACCTGGGGTATAGTCGTCGGGTCTTATCTGGAGTATTGAATTACGCCGAATCCAAGCAGCTGTCTTGTAGTTATCATAATGGGGCACCAGATGTTAGAATCATTCCCGCATTGGAGCAGTGGCAACCACATGGTGTAATTGTGCATCTGTCGGAGCGTATTTTAGCAGAGCGTTTACAGGCATTGTCCCTGCCTATGGTGTCGGTGACGCATACGTTAAAGAATTTGCCAATTTCTCATGTGGATGTCGATAGCGTGGCTGTAGGGCAGGTGGCGGCAGATTATTTCTTGTCCCAAGGACTGCGTTCGTTTGCTTACTATGGCAGTCGTCATGCGGTCTTTTCGTGCAATCGTGAACGTGGATTTCGTGAGCGTTTGGAAGTGCTGGGGTATCCAGTGGCAAATTTACATGCAGATTTTCTTCCGCAGCCGCCATTTTCTCAAGACTGGACTCGGATGGACCGTCAGACAGAACGTTGGCTTCAGCGCCTGCCCAAGCCGGTTGGAATTCTTGCTTCGAACGATATTCCAGCGCGTGCCTTGTGTGAATTATGTCGCAATGTTGGACTGCGTGTGCCAGATGAGGTCGCGATATTGGGGGTGGATAATGATGTCTCAGAGTGTCGCATGAGTGATCCTTCGCTTTCCAGCGTCGAGCTTCCTGCAGAGCAAATTGGCCGCGATGCGATGCAATTGTTATTGAGTCAGCTGGGTGGCGGCCATGCGGGGGGGGGCGTGCAGCGTCTCTTGCCCCCGATGGGAGTCATTGTGCGTAGTTCTACGGATCATCGTGGAACGGCAGAGCCACTGCTGCAACGCGCACTCGATTACATTGAACGCTATGCGGATCGAGGAATTTCAGTGGTGGATGTGTGCCGGCATGCCGGACGCTCCCGGCGTTCAATGGAGCGGCGTTTTCAGGATTATTTTCAGTCGACGATTTATCAACGGATACAGCAGGTTCAATTAGCACGCGCCAAGCGTCTGTTACTTGAATCGGAGCTCAGTATCAGTGTGGTCGCGGATCGTGCAGGTTTTAGTAGTTTACGCCAGTTGGATCGTGTCTTCCGGAAATATGAAACTGTATCCCCTTCGGCTTATCGTAAGCTGTTGTAATGGAGTTATAGCTGGTGCTAGTATTGAGTTTATGAGGATGCGGGGACGTGATTTCATGGCATTGACCTTTGAGGATTTTCTCCGTTTATTACTACGTCATGGCTGGCTTTGATGAGAATATCGTGCGTGAGTATTTTGAACTGAATGGTTTTTTTGTGCGGCAGCTACGCAAGTATTTAGTTCAATCACGTAAGAAGCGGGTGGATGAGGAGATCGACTTGGTGGTATATAATCCGAATGCGGCGCTTGATGTGCTGCCAGCAGGTTTTCAGCTTTTCTCGGCTGATATGATTAAGATTCGTCGTGCGATTGTGGTGGTGAAGGCGTGGCATAGCTCGCGTTTTACTCCCGCAATGCTCAAGAGTAGTTCGCGAGTTTTTGATTTCCTAAAAAAAGATGTGCTGCGTAATGCAGAGAGTTACTTCCGCTTTGATGATGCTGAGGTGGACCCCGAGCTCGTGGGCACTGGGCAATTTACTAAAATTCTGGTCCTGCCTAGTTTGCCGACCAGTGAACCTTTGCGTTCGGAGAGCATCCAGCTACTGCAAGAGCGGGGTGTGGACGGTATTATTACCTTTGGCACGATATTAGAAAATCTTCTGCGTAATGTGGAAGTGAATCATAGTTATCAAAAATCGGATCTTTTACAGTTAATGCGCATTATGAAGATTTACGATATGGTGAAGGAGCCACAGATGAATTTGTTCAACGAGTGATTTATTTTGAGCAAGTTATTTGCGAGTGCTCAAGGGCATTTATTCGCATCGTAGTCAGGATCGTTTCGCCGCTATCTTGACAATCCCAAGAGGTCATGAGTTTGTTTGAACTATGAATATCCATCAAACTGCGATTGTCGATCCATCGGCTAAAATCGGCGAGGGCACCTCCATCGGGGCAGGTGCTTTGATTGAATCGAATGTTCGAATCGGGCGCGACTGTAAGATCGCGGCTTATGCAATCATTCGCGAGAATACGACAATTGGGAATGCTGTGCAGGTGGACTCCTTTTGTGTGATCGGTGGCGAACCACAGTCGATAGGTTTTGATTCCTCGCTTGAAAGTACTGTGGTGATAGGAGATCGAGTTATTTTGCGTGAGGGGGTGACGGTGAGCCGTCCAGAGACTGCGGGGGCCGAAACCGTGATCGGAGATGAGTGTTTTATAATGGCCAATGCGCATGTTGCTCATGATTGTCAGCTGTCGCGGGGGGTGGTCATGGTCAACAATGTAATGCTGGCTGGTCACGTGAGGGTTGGAGAAAAGACAGTGATTGGTGGAGGGGCTGGCATACATCAGTTTTGCCGTATTGGTGCTTATTGTATGATCGCGGGTAATGCTTCGATTACTGCGGACGTTCCGCCTTATGTGATGGCTGCGGAACGCAGCGAGGCGCATGGCTTGAACTTGGTTGGTTTACGGCGCGGTGGTTTTGAGCAGCGTGAAATTAAAGATTTGAAACGCTGCTACCGTGCAGTCTTTTTTGGTGGAGGTAATTTGAAGAAAAAGGCGGCTGAAGCGGCTAGGGAAACTGAATTTGGTATGACTGCTGCAGGCGCTCGCTTCTTGAGTTTCTTTGAGACTGGCAAGCGTGGCTTTATCCTTTCGACGCGTGATTAAATCATACAGTTCTTTGCCGCTGGCGCTCACGTGTGGAGATCCTGCCGGTATTGGCCCTGAGGTCATCGAGTCCGCTCTTGCTGTCGACGGTTTACATGGGAGAGATTGCGTCTTAATCGGTCCAGCTCACTGGGGCGCAGCGCTGTCCGAAAAGCTTGGAGTATCTTTCGAAGCGGTGACGGCTCATCGAGCGCGCGATTTTGTCGCGCAGCCTGGGGTGCCATCAATTAACGGCGCGAGTCTCGCTTTGGCCGCGATGGAACGGGCAGCGGCGGGGTGTCGAGAGGGACGCTTTCGTGGAGTCGTGACCGGTCCTGTAAGTAAACATTGGTTGCAATTGGCTGGTTTTCAATTTCCAGGACAGACTGAGTTTTTTGCAAATGCGTGGGGCGGCGATCCGACTATGGCCTTTGTTGGCAGAGAATTGCGTGTTGTGCTTGCGACCTGGCACATTCCGTTGCGGGATGTTTCGCAGGCCCTGGATGCGGCTTGCCTTGAACAAGCGGTGCGTCGTGCTTACGCTTTGGCGCACCAATTCGGAGCCCGGGAGCCCCGAATTGGTGTTTGTGGCCTTAATCCGCACGCAGGTGAGGGCGGGATTCTGGGGTTGGAAGAGTTGGAGGTGCTGGATCCGACTTTGGATCGTTTGCGAGCAGCGATGCCTGGCCTGTCTAGATGTTTACCCGGTGATACCGTCTTTCACCGCCAACGTCAGGGGGACTTCGATGTGGTGGTGGCTGCCTATCACGATCAGGCGTTGGCGGCGGTTAAGACGCTGGAATTTGATGCCGCGGTTAATTTGACACTGGGTTTGCCTTATGTGCGCACTAGTCCAGATCATGGCACTGCATTTGACTTAGCCGGTGCCGGTACAGCTGATCCATCGAGTTTTTCTGCTGCGCTGGCTGTGGCGAGAAATTTGACTGGCAGTGCTGCAAAGGCATCTTAAGCCCCTTGCGGGGCAGTCGGTGAGTTGTTTAGGCTGTAATTCAGAGAATTGGGCGTCACCTCTGCTTGACGTTCGACCTGTTTTGCATACCGCTCTACGGATCATGGTAGATACTGTTGAAGTTCCTGAAGGCGTGCGTCTTGGTAATGAAAAGCTGGTTCTGGTGACGGAAACTGCGGGTGCCAAGCTGTGTTCACTTATTAAGCGAGAGCAAAAGGGGGACTATCTACGGGTGAAAATAACCGGTGGAGGCTGTAATGGCCTTAGCTATAAGATGAAATTTGTGGCCGCTCCTAAGCGAGGTGATATTTTGGTGCGCTCATCGGGTGCTCAAGTCTTGGTGGATACCAAAAGCGCGCTCTACTTGCGGGGGACGCAACTCGATTATTCCGATAAAATGGTTGGTGGTGGCTTTAAGTTTAGTAACCCAAATGCGAAATCTAGCTGCAGTTGTGGTGAAAGCTTTAGTATTTAGGGTTGAAAGTAGAGGATGAGGGCTTAAACGTGGTTTATCTTGAATGGTCAACCAACTCAAACTATGACGGCATAACGCGATTTTAAACTAAGCAGCATTTCGCTGCAATCGCTGTTGCTCTGGGCACTCTCACGCAGCACTCACTTTCAAGAAGTTAATATTCAGAATCAATTCATGCCAAAATACCCGAACTCTCGCGGCAAATATCAAAACCGTAACCGTGGCCCTAAAGGGCTCAGAAGAAACGATCGCATTCGCGCAGCTGAAGTCCGCGTGATTGGGCCTGAGGGCACCAACCTTGGTGTCATGGCGCCGCGAAAGGCGCTTGAGCTAGCCAAAAAGGTGGGACTCGACTTAATCGAGGTATCGCCATCGGCACGCCCTCCAGTTTGTCGTATTCTCGATTTTGGTAAGTTCCTCTATGAGGAAAGTAAGAAACAGAAAGACACGAAACAGGCTAGCACTAAGCTGAAAGAGGTTAAATTCCGTGTTGGGATTGGTGAGCACGACTTTGTGACTAAACTGCGCCGTGCTGAAAGTTTCCTCGATCATGGTAATAAGGTCAAATTGACCCTTCAGTTTCGTGGGCGTGAAAATGAGCACCGTGAACTCGGCTTCGAGCGCGTGAAATTAGCTGCGCATGAACTACAAGGGGTGGCTACTGCTGATTCAGAGCCACGCTTAGTCGGACGCCAAGTGACGCAGATTCTTTCGCCATTACCCGAAGCGAAGCGTGTGTTGAAATTCAACGCTGCTGATCACGAACTTGACGAAAGTGAGGATCACGATGAGGACGAGTTCGAGCACGAGGATGAGGATGTGGCTGAGTCCTAGGGGCTTGGGCTTTTAAGGGTTTGAAGTATGCGGGTCGATGCCCTTGAGGGAATATGGATCCGTTACTTTTCTCATTTTAAGTTTATTTACTATGTCTTGCTGCTGGTCGTGACTTCGCAGGTTGTTGCGCAGCGACTCGAGATTCAGCATGATGGGCGCAGCTATATTGATTTAGCCACTGCAGGTGGACAGCTCGGTATGAAAGCCTATTGGCTAAAGGGGCAACAAACCTTTCGCTTGCGTAGTCAGTGGACGAATATCGATGTGGGGCGGGGCAAGCGCATTCTTTATCTAAATCGTTTGCCGATCTATTTAGGTTTTCCAACACTCGTATCCAACGGTCGGCTATATTTGTCAAATGCGGATTATATGCATGTTTTGCAGCCCATTCTTACGCCGCAAGCGTTTTCTGCTAAGCCGCGTTTACGGCGTATTGTTATCGATGCTGGTCATGGTGGCAGGGATGTCGGAGCGAAGAATGATGCCTATCGACTGTACGAGAAAGATCTGACACTTGATGTGGCGCGTCGGCTCCAGTCTTTGCTGCTGCGAGCTGGTTATGAAGTGATCATGACACGCGACAGCGATGTGTATATTCCGCTTGAGCGACGCCCGCAGATTGCGAATCGCGCTAATGGTGACCTATTTATCAGCATTCATTTTAATGCGGCAGCTTCGTCGACAGCGGAGGGGGTTGAGACATTTGTGCTCACACCACAGTACCAGGCTTCGTCCAAGTATACCCAACCGGGGCGTGGGGATCATGTTAGCTACGCTGGCAACCAGCAGGATGCTTGGAATACACTCTTCGGTTACCATCTACAACGTGCGCTAGTGCAAGGCGTGGGTGGTCCGGATCGGGGATTGAAGCGTGCTCGTTTTTTAGTTTTAAAGCACCTGGATTGCCCTGGTGTTTTGGTCGAACTCGGTTTTGTTTCTCATTCTGGGAGTGCCAATAAATTGCGTACGACAGTTTTTCGTACAACACTTGCTCAAAGCCTCTACGATGGCATCATCCGCTATGGTCAACGCCTGCAACGTATTCCTTAGATTATGCTTACTTTGAAAACTTATTTCCAACGAGTGCCCACTTTTTCTGGGGCGGCATTACTGTGTGTCCTTTTACTGGGGCTCATTTCTTCTAAATTGAGTGCACAGTCGAACGAAGCGCTGGCGGCAGAAATGATTATCGTGGTGAATCGTAGTGATCCCGATTCGCTTGAGCTGGGACAGTATTATGCGCGTCAACGAGGTATTCCAGAATCCCGCATTGTTCAGTTGAGTGCGCCGACTTCAGAGACGATCACAGTCGCTCAATATGTGGAAACAATTGCGAATCCACTATTAAATATACTATTGGACAAAGAATGGGTGAAAGGGGTGAAAGACAGTGCTTTAGATGATTTTGGACGAGAGCGACTTTCGGTTTCTATTCATCAAATTCCTTATGTGGTATTAATGCGCGGTCTGCCGCTTCGAATTGCGAATGATCCGAGCCTGTTGGAGGCGAATTCAGAGAATTTCCCTGAGCAGTTTCGAGTGAATAATGCTTCGGTTGATGGAGAACTTGCCTTATTACTGGCACCGCCTAGCACGTCGATGACTGCGCTCATTCCCAATCCTTATTTTGAAAAGCAGACAGTTTCTAGAACGGATGCCAATCGTATCCTACGTATTAGTCGTTTGGATGGGCCGACGCGCTCGGATGTGACCAAGCTGATCGACCGAACATTAGAGGTTGAGAAGATTGGACTGATGGGGCGCGCTTACATCGACACCGGCGGTCCGCACCAGAAAGGTGATACATGGATTCGTGCCGCGGGTGAAATGCTTGAAGCCGCATATTTTGATACTGATTTTGAAGGTACTAAACGTGTGATGGACCATCGTGATCGGCTGGATGCGCCCGCGATTTATATGGGGTGGTATCGCCGTCATGCGCATGCACAGTGGCGGGCGCCGCGCTGGTCTGTGCCTCCAGGGGCGATCGGTTTTCATCTACATAGTTTTTCAGGGACTTCTCTGCGTACGACCCAGACCTGGCTTGGCGCCTTTATCGCTCAAGGATACTGTGCTACGGTTGGGAACGTTTATGAGCCATATCTCGAATATACGCATCGTCCGCAAATATTGCTGGCTCATCTCTTGGCTGGAGGAAATTTTGGTGACGCAGTCGCGCAGAGTTTGCCTGCATTGAGCTGGCAGTGTGTGGCGATTGGCGATCCACTTTACCGCCCCTTTAAAGTGAGTTTAGAAGATCAATTGACCCATTCAGAGAATGCCAGCTTTGCGGCTTATGCGAGTATTCGTGAGATTAATCGCTTGTTGTCAGTCGATGGCCTTGAGGCTGCAATTACTTTTGCGCGTGCTAAGTTTGTGACGCAACCATCGCTTGCATTGGCCTATCGGCTTGCTCAATTGTATGCACAAGCCGACAAGGATCGTGAAGCGGTGGAGGCGCTTAAGATTATCCGCTACATCTCTAAATTTGCTGCGGATGAGTTTGTGCTGGTTCAAAAAATTGCCGATTTCCTACATAAGCGCGGCGAAAGCGAATTGGCATTTACTTTGTACCAGAATATTTTGGAAGAAAGAGATTTGGATAAGTGGTTGAAAGTTTCACTGTATGAAGGTGGGGCTCCGATCGCGGCGGCGCAAGGTGAGCCCGTAATCGCTTCTCGATGGCAATTGGAAGCCAGAAACTTGAAAGCACCTCCAACCCCCAATCCAGCAAAAAAGAAGTAGGTCGCTTTTAACTTTTTTTTAATCAGATGTAGGTTGTCTATATAGCTAGTTAAGTTTCTGATCATAAATGAAATGCCGCGTAAAATAAGCTTTATCAATTATAAGGGGGGAGTCGGTAAGACTTCCTTGGTTGTCAATATCGCCGCTTCGCTTGCGCAGGCAGGTAAACGAGTGTTGTTGGTGGATCTCGATGCACAGTCCAATTCCAGTATATGGTTGATGCGGCTAGAGCGTTGGAATCCCTTGAATACGGCAGATTCTGGACATCTTTATTCTATTTTTGAGCCTGGTGTATGCCGTTTACGGGATTGTATTGAGAAGGATGTCATACGCGGTAAGGAGGGAGAGGCCTTATTACCAGGGCTGGATATCGTGCCGACGACTTTTACTTTAGTTGATTTAGAGCACGATTATGAATCTTCGGATGGGCGTCCTGCCTTTGCGATTTTTCAAGAGCAGCTTGCGGAAGTGGAAGATGATTACGATTTTATCCTTTTTGATTGCCCGCCTAATGTACTATATGCTGCCCAGTGCGGTGTATTCTGTAGTAGTGAAATCTATGTTCCGTCGAACCCGGATGCGTTGAGTCTTATAGGCTTTACCTTGTTGGTCGGAAAACTACAGGAGTTCCATCATCTATGCGCTAGCTTCCGTGTGGCGGGGATGCAGCCTCAGGCTCAAGTTCGAGGAGTGATATTTAATTCGATCAAAAGCAATGTGGATATCGATGTTCCAAAAATGCGTATGCAGTTTCGAATCAATCAGTTCAAGAATCAAGGGCGAGTTGCTCGAGATTGTCGTATTTTCAATGCGAACGTGCGGGATGCCATCGTGGTGCGGCGGGCTGTGACCTTAGGCTTGCCGGTTGCTTTGGTTGGGAATGTGAAACAGGAGGAATCCGTGCGTGATGATTATACAGTCGTCACACAAGAACTACTTAATATACCTACCACATCGATTTAACTGTATTTAATCATGAGTGAAGCACCCTTAGAAAAATATTCTGCTGAAGAGTGGAACCACATCCGTAAGCGATTTTTTAATTCTATCTTGAATGACACTGAAATCGCCAAGCTTGGGCAAAATGTTGGCGTGTCATGGCCGTTCAAGGGCGCAGGTGAAACTGCTTCGAAATATATCGAATATGATTTCGAAGAATTGAAGTCTGTTCCAGGGTTGATTGGTAAGCCACGGCGTATTCGAATTTTGATGGATATTTTGCGAGAGACTCTAGCTTTTGATGATCCTTTTTCTGACATGGTCGATACCGTGGAGTCCGAAAGCGAAGAAGATGATACCTTTGAGCGTATTTTAGCTAAACTGGAGATCCCTCCCAGTTATCCGAGTGAATTTGTTCATTTTGCAGCAGGCACACGGGAATTACTTAAGAATGAAGATATCACAACTTTGATAGAGATTATTCACTTCGGTCAAAAGATAGCTCGTAATGTCGTCGTGGGGGGAGATCTAAAGACTTTTTTGAATGGACTGGCTCATAAGGACGAAGTGGGCATTGCGAAACACCTACCTTATCGTCGGAGTATTCGTGGCTTACATTTGGCAGAAGCCATTGGCTTGATTGCCAGAGATCTTCCAGAGGCAGCTCAGTTACATTTGCTACAACAAGCCGAAACTAGTTTAACCGATGAAGAAAAGACTGTTCTCTCTAAAGCGAGCGATTTGAATATCGAGGCCGCAATAAAAGCAGCAGTGGAGCAAGTCGCCAAAGTGAGTGAATGGTTTACGGCTGAGGCTTCGGATTTAAAACAAACCTTCAGTACGGGCGGCTCGCCGGAGCGCTACTTTATTATGATTAATGATCCGCGCCGTGAACGAATGGCATTGCAGCTCGCTAAATTGCAGATCGGTATCAATGATAGCAAGAAAACCGGTTTCCTCGGTAAGCTGTTTGGTCGTTGATCGGAGTTGATCTGCCCCGGCATGGTCTCGTTGGCATTGTCTATTGCTTGCTGTCGTATTTATGCGACCGTAGTGTTCTAGGTTCGGAGGCTGAATTCTCCTTTTAAGTCTGTTAGTAGGTGCTGACTAATGCGCTGACTACTGCCGCGATTATTTTGGTGCCACTTAAGAGCTGCTTCCTGCATGTCCAAGCGCGAATGCTCGTCCTGGGCGAGTTGAAGTATGCGTTCAATGAGTTCTTGAGCATGTGCGATGCGTTGTGCGGCACCTGCACGTACCAGCGATTGAGCGATGTCTTTAAAGTTATTCATATTGGGGCCCATGAGTATCGGCACGCCTAGCCCTGCGGCTTCAATCGGAGTTTGCCCTCCTTCATTCGATGCGAGGCTTTTACCGATGAATGCCAAATCAGCAGCTTGAGACAGGCGTGTGAGCTCACCAGTGGTATCTGCTAGATGAATACGTAAATTAGATGGGGGAGAGTGGCCAGTCGAGCGTTGATACCATGAAAAGTTTTGGGCTTTTAATATCGCTATAATTTCAGTTGCTCGTTCTGCATGACGAGGTACTAGGAGCAGTCGGCAATCAATTCCATTAGCAATTGCAACGCGCTGTGCCTCTAGCAGAATAGCTTCTTCGCCAGGCCACGTTGAAGAGCCCAATAGCACGAATGGTGTTTTTTCGGAGTTTCCAAAACCTAAGTCTTGTTGTAATTTTGAGCGTTCTATTTCGGAAAAACGTTCGCCGATCGCGACGTCAAACTTGATACTTCCAAAGCTTAGGAGGCGTTCTTGGGGAGAGCCCAACTGGAGCAGCCGCGAGCGGTCTAATTCGCTGGCGGCATAGCTTGCGTTGAATTTTCTTAACATACGGTGAGCTAGCAACGGTACCTTCTGATAGCGACGAAAACTGGTGTCAGAGATGCGTGCGTTGACTAAATAGGCGGGGACTTTACGCTTTTGCGCTTGATGTAAATGCTCTGGCCATAGTTCGCTTTCAGTTAAAATCACGCCTGTGGGTTGAATGCGTTCCCATGCGGTGCGATTGAACAGCCAGAAATCCAGGGGGAAGATGCCTACGCGCAGTACGAGGTCAGCGTAGCGTTTACGTGCTTCTGCATAGCCCGTACTGGTGGTGGTGGTTAATACAATTTCAATATTTGGTTCCTGTTGTAAGGCCTTGAGTAAGGGGCCTATTGCTAAGACTTCACCCACGCTGACGGCTTGTAACCAGATCCGTTGCTTGCCTGTCTCAACGGGGGCCAAGCGATAAAAGCGTCCAAAGCGATGTTGGAAGCTCTTGGCGTAGCCACCGCGTCGCCACATCCGTAGGATGTAGTAGGGCAGCGCAATCAAGAGCCCCGGTAAGTAAAGTAGGCGGTAGAACCATATCATATTGATATGATATGACTATTCTTCGTAGTTCATTGAAAGGATAAAAGAACGACAGCTTCGACTTGCAGAAAAAGTGGCTATCGGCAGATTAAGCGCGATGGATCCATTGACACAGGCAAGTATGGGAGCGGCAGCAGCAGCTTGGGTGTGCCGAAAGCCGGAGACGCGACACGCGCTCCTGCTGGGCGCGATCGCGGGGGCTGCGCCAGATCTGGATGTGTTGATCCGCTCGGACTTAGATCCACTATTGAGTCTAGAGTATCATCGTCATTTTACTCATGCCTTGTGGCTTGCTCCTGTGATCGGCTTGATCGTCGCCGCGCTGTTTAAAGCTCTATTCTTTTGGAAGCATTGGCCATACCACCGCTTGGCACTCTTTGCCGTCGTGGGCGCCGCTACCCATGGGTTGATCGATGCCTGTACCAGTTATGGTACCCTGCTATATTGGCCCATCAGCACACATCGCGAGTCGTGGGATATCATTTCGATTGTCGATCCGATTTTTACGATTCCCTTAGTGTTACTCACTATCATTGCCTTTGCTTTTCGGCGGCCTTATTTCGCTCAAGTCGCGGTCGGGCTTTGCCTTCTTTACTTAAGTCTGGGCATTTATCAGCGCAGCCAAGCAGTGGGCTTCGCGCAGGCACTCGCAGACTCGCGTGGGCATCGGCCAGAGGAGCTGACGGTGCGTCCCTCGTTCGCTAATATTGTACTCTGGCGGATTGTTTATCGCTTTGAAGGTCGCTATTATGTGGATGCAGTTCGAGTCATGCCTTTGTCGGAGCCACAATTTTTTCATGGCCGTTCAGTAGAGGTCTTTAGCGAAAATTCGGCTGCAGCGATGATTCCATCCAGCACCGTCCTAGCCGACGATGTTGTGCGCTTTCGTTTTTTTTCCCAGGGGTATCTGTATCGAGCCCCCAATGAACCTGATGTTGTGGGCGACTTGCGCTATGCGATGTATCCTGATTCAATTATGCCGCTATGGGGAATTCGACTCGACCCTTCCAAGCCAGATGCACACGTCTCATTTGAGCATTTTCGTGACCCTTCGCAGCGAGCTTTCAAACGGCTTTGGCTAATGATTCAAGGGCAGGCCGTTGCTCCGCTGGATTAAAAAATGTAGGCAATACTGACAGTGTGCATGTCTAGCCCCGGATTCGGTGAGTCCAAATTGGCATTGGAGGTGTGTTGGAAACGGTAGCCCACCTTCCATGCTTCATCAAATTCCCAGTTAAAACCAATACTGCTGGTGAAGTGGAAATTGCCTCCGATATCATATTGATCAAAGCGGTCTTCGGAGTAGTAAGAAGGCCCCGAGCTAAATTCCAAGCTGATGGGGGAATTACCAAAGTGTAATTGACCAACAGGAGCGACACGGGCGTAAAAGGCATTCTCGCCTTCGCCGGAAAGCCCGCCAATTGCTGTTTCTATATCAAATTCCAAGCGCAGATTCTGGCTAAGATCCCAAGTCCATTCGGTATCGATTGTCGAGTAAAGCTCGTAGCTTTGTAAGTCAACTTGGCTTTCTGCATCCTGTCCGAACCGCAATCCGATTTCGGAGAAGAGTGTGTCTGAATTTTGCGCTGCTAGATGTGAGGTGGTAATTGCGCAACAGGCTGTTAATAGGAGTGTGGTGGTTTTCATGGTAGTGTAGTCGTTTGGTTTAACTACACTAAGAATTGGTTTATGATTCACGGGAGGTCAACCTAGGAACGAAGTTAGTGCTGACAATACGACAATACCCGTAGTTAGTTACATGGAGCCTTCGACATCGCTGCGCGATTATTCTTCCTCCCTCGCTCTATGAGCTACGGCGGACGTGTCGGATGTCCAATCTCCGATTCGCCGAACTTCGTTCTCATCCCTCCACGCTGTGCGTGTATTTTGTTGGGCTGCGCCCAATGGCGGAGAGGGAGGGATTCGAACCCTCGGTGCCGTTTCCAGCACACATCCTTTCCAGGGATGCACAATCGGCCACTCTGTCACCTCTCCTTGGGAGCAGTGGAGCAAAATCCCCTCAGCTAATAGGTCAATCTATAAATCAATTAATTTTTTTAATGTGCATTTCTCTGTGTTTTGCCGATGGTAATATCGTTTTATTACAATGCTATTCTGCACTTGCATGTGTGAGCTCGGCAATTGATTACTATCATCTTAGCTACTATGATTGTTCAGTGAATATTAGAGTTGATCAATCGGAGATTGTTCTGTGGATTTCCAGTCCCTTTAGCTTTTTTACGAGCACAGCAAATTCATTTGCTGTATTTTATCCCTATGAATTCTTCTGTTTTCTATATATCAGCGTTGTCGACTCGGAGAGTCGGCTCGGTACCTGCGTACGCGGCTGTTTATAGGGCGGAATATGTTAATTGTTATGCACTTAGTTGATTGGCTCATCGCCATTGTTCCTGTCGTTTTTATTATTAGCATTGCTGTTTACTCGAAAAAATACGTTCGAGGGGTGGTGGACTATCTCGCAGCAGGCCGTGTCGCTGGACGTTATGTGATCTGTGCGGGGGACTTGACCGCAGGTTTGAGCGTGAT
The DNA here is from genome assembly GCF_031127905.1 of Thalassobacterium sedimentorum. Taxonomy (GTDB): domain Bacteria; phylum Verrucomicrobiota; class Verrucomicrobiia; order Opitutales; family Coraliomargaritaceae; genus Thalassobacterium; species Thalassobacterium sedimentorum. Next base: position 45,810 of record NZ_JARXIC010000012.1, read on the forward strand.
CACTCTGGTAGGGCTAGTGGAGTCCAAGTATCAAGTTGGGTATGCCTTAACCTTTTGGGAATACTTGACGGTGCCTGTGGGCATTATCATGGGCCTGACTGGTTTCTGTGTGTATCGTTTTCGTGAGACACGTTCGTTATCGATCGGTCAGTTTCTGGAAATGCGCTACAATCGACCACTACGTATTGTGGCGGCCACTATCCGAACTTTGGCGGAAATGGTGACCAATGCGATTGGCCCAGCTGTGGCGGCTAATTTCTTTATCTATTTTCTAGGATTGCCGCACGAGGTTATGGTGATGGGGGTGGCACTACCGACATTTACCTTGGTGGTCACTTCGTCACTTGCTCTGTGTATGCTTATTATATGGCCTGGAGGGCGTATTTCATTGCTGATTTCCGATGCCTTTCAAGGGCTGATGAGCTATCCTATTTTTGTTGTGATCGCTGGCTATATTTATCTGCACTTCGGGTGGCATGATACGATTGGGCCCGTGATGATTGATCGTGTTGACGGGCAGAGTTTTATTAATCCATTTGATATCGAGAAGCTGCGTGATTTTAATATTTTTGCACTTTTCGTGACCATTATGGGGAGTATTTTGAATCGGGCCAGTTGGATTGGTAACGATACATCGACCAGCGGGCGCACGCCGCATGAGCAGAAGATGGCGGGTATTTTGGGGACTTGGCGCTCTTTGTTTGCCGGGCTAATGATGTTGTTGATCGCTGTGATGGTGATTGCCTTGATGGCTCACGGGAAATTTGCTGATCAAGCGCATGAAATCCGTACCGAATTGACGGGGAAGGTTGCAGTAGAGTCTGTGCCAGATCTTGAAGCTCGATCGGAGTTAGAGTATAATTTGGCCCAAGTTCCAGTGCAGCGCCGTGAGATCGGTGTGGATGCACCACTTTCTCAGGAGAACAACACGGATACGCCTTTTATTAATGCAGCTCACGACTCTTTGACCGGTACACCGGAAGGGAATCAGCAATTTCAGAAGTTCCGCACCTTGTATCATCAAATGATGCTGCCAGTGGCGCTAAAAAATCTACTGCCTACCGGTTTGATGGGCTTATTTCTGCTATTGATGATTATGCTGCTGATTTCCACTGACGACTCACGTGTGTTTAATGCATCGTCAACGATTGTACAGGATATTATCATTCCTTTTATTAAGAAGCCGTTAACACCAAAGCAGCATTTATTATTATTTCGGCTTTGTTCGCTGGGGGTTTGTATTTTCTTTTTCGTGGTTTCGATCTTCTTTGTGCAGATCGATTATATCATCATGTTCACGACAATGATGACTGCCTTATGGTTAGGTGGGGCGGGGCCGATCATGATTTTCGGGCTGTATAGTCGCTTTGGAACCACGACGGGTGCCTTCGGCGCGATTATTTTCGGTTCAGGATTTTCCTTGGTTGGCCTATTTTTACAGCGCAATTGGGCCGAGGTCGTTTACCCTTGGTTGGATATTAATGGCTGGAGTCATTCGGTTGGCCATTTTCTCGAGACCGTGTCGAGTCCGTTTAATCCATACGTGGCTTGGGAAATGAGTGCAGTGAAGTTTCCGATTAATTCGTATGAGATGTATTTTATGGCGATGGTTAGTGGTATTGTTGCCTATGTTTTGGGATCTTTGATCACTCAAAGGAAGCCATACAATTTGGATCGTCTGTTGCACCGCGGAGAGTATGATGTCGCGAACGAATATAAGGAACCATTCAAGTGGAGCTTACATAATGCCTTCCAGAAGCTGATTGGTATTACTCCTGAATACACTCGTGGAGATAAAATCATAACTTGGTCGGTATTTGGATATGCAATTGTCTATAAATTTGGTCTTTGTTTCTTGGGTGTTTTGATTTGGAATATGTTCTCGCCTTGGTCGGATGAAGATTGGAGTCAGTATTTCTTTCTGACTAGTTTGATTGTGACAGGTATTTTAGGTGTTGTTTCTACCTTTTGGTTCTTGATCGGAGGGGTTATTGATTTGCGTAAGCTATTTAGAGATCTTGCTAGTCGCATCGATGATCCATTGGACAATGGTATGGTCGAAGGGCATGTTTCGTTGGCTGATAAGGCTGCTTTTGAAGCTCGAAAGCATAAGTCAGAAGAGGAGTAATCCGATTGCCGCATGCGAGACTTGAACTCAGATAGGAACGGACGAATTGGCCGTTCCTGTCAGTAGTCTAGCAAGTCCAGATGCTTGCCAGGTATATTAGAGACGTACTGGGAGGCCCTTGGCCTGTAGGTGCTCTTTTGCTTGTTTGATCGTAAAGGTGCCAAAGTGGAAAATGGAAGCAGCAAGGACTGCACTCGTCTTTCCTTCAGTGATCGCATCGGCTAAGTGGTCGAGGCTGCCAGCCCCACCTGAAGCGATGACTGGCACCGCGACGGCTTCACTCACGGCGCGGTTGAGTGCGTTGTCAAAGCCAGCTTTGGTGCCATCAGAATCCATGCTGGTTAGCAGGATTTCACCGGCTCCGAGTGAGACTACTGTTTGGGCCCATTCTACGGCGTCGAGATCAGTAGGTTTACGACCTCCGTGAGTGTAGACTTTCCACTTTTCTTTCTCTCCAGTTACACGCTTGGCGTCGATGGCGACAACGATGCACTGATTACCAAAACGTGCTGCGGATTCTTTGATCAGGTCAGGGTTTAGTATGGCCGCGGTGTTGAGGCTGACTTTGTCTGCACCTGCGTTGAGCATCGCGCGAATGTCCTCCACCGTGCGTAGGCCGCCGCCGACAGTGAGTGGCATAAAACACTCAGATGCAGTGCGTTCCACGACATCAATCATGGTATTGCGCTCGTCACTAGAGGCAGTGATATCTAGAAAGACGAGTTCGTCTGCCCCCTGTTGTTCGTAAGCTTTGGCTTGTTCCACCGGATCACCAGCGTCAATTAAATTGACAAAATTGACCCCCTTGACCACACGTCCGTCATGGACGTCGAGGCAAGGTATGATACGTATCGATAACACTTTTTTGAATTAAGAATTATGGATTGAGAGTGTGGAATCTAAAGTGCAAAAAACACGAGTTATTCGCACTTTGAGGCGAGCTTCGCAGGAGTCACTTTTAATTATAAATCTCTAATTTTCGGCCTATTCGTCAGCGAATGCCAGGTCTGGCTCGAAGGAGAGCGCGAGGCGATACTGTGTGCCTGGACGCATGACGAGTGGACGATCGCGCTGTAGAATTTGCAGGTAATGTAGGTTGCCGTAGTAGGTGCGGAACTTTGGATCATCGGAAACGACGTCGAGTTCTTTCCATTCGGCTTGAAAATCATCTTTAATGACTTCCGTACGATGGCCTTCATCGCCGAGTGTAAATGCAGTCGCTACGCGGTAGCGGCTATGAGGCGCTGCGATGCCGAGAATGTAGCGCATCTTATCAAGTGTGACCTGTTGCTTTACCGTGAAACAGAATTCACAGCTGATTTTACCTTTCAGGAAGGACCATACCACTTTGCAACTGCCGAGACCGTTGACGATTTCTTCATCCTTGGTGATGAGTTCTGGTTGGTCGTATTTGAAATTAAGCGCATTGCGCAGACCCATACTAGTGGTGCAGTTCTTCCCGTAGAAGGAAGGTACAATCACTTTATCGCCGAAAGTGAGTTCAGGCTGCATGATCGGTAGATACATGTCGACCGGCCAGTCGAATACGCCTGGAGAGTGAGGGAAGGCTAGGTAATCGGAAGTGCCTTTACCGAGTTTGCTGGAGCCGATGAGTGGTAGTTGCACGGCTAGACCAGAGTCGGGGTCTTGATAGACAAAGAGGCCTTGTTCCTTGCGGTGTGATTTGTCGAAGCTGACATAACGCGCCACTTTGCGAGCAGGAACCGGAGCTACAGGGGCTGCGTTGCCGCCTGCGGAACGTGCCAGACGCGACCACTGGCATAGATACCGAGCTGCGTCGAAATTGGCCATGCGTGTGGTGTGATATGGTACGGTGTTACGCTCTTCGTCACGGATTACTAGATAGCCGTGTTCCTGGTCCAGGTAGGTGACGAAGAAATTCATGAAGAGACGGCGTACGGCATCTACATAAAGATCGCGCTGATTGGCAGGTATCCAACCGTCGCGTAGCGCTTGTAGCGTGAGGCTAATACAATGCATTTGGCCGTAGGCGCCCAGTGAGCGACCATATGCCCAGCCGACACCGTCCTGACGAGCTAAGTCTGGGATCAGCTTGAGATATTTCTCGGAGTAAGAGCGGAGACTTGGAAGCTTACGCTCACGCAGGTGCAAGTTCGCGTGTAACTGAAGTGATTGGCGGATAAAGACGAAGCTCATGACGCCATAAATGTCGAATGCACCGCCCAAGCGAGTGTCGTCGCCCGCTGCATCATCGATATATCCAGTAGAGGATTTGCTGTCGATACGCTCAAGGAAGCGGTCGATGAGGCGGCCTGTTTCGTCTTTCTTTGAGAGCCCCAAGCTGAAGCGTGTTACTGCTTTCGCGATATTGAAGGCTTGGTAGTGGTTCTCATAGTCACTGCGTTCGAGCAGTAGCTTGTCGAGTTGCTCACGGGTAGGATCCATGAGGCGTTCCCATACTGCGTTACGATCCTTCGCGGGGCTAAATGAGAGCAGGCCTAGTGCCGCGTATGCGAGGCCGTTTTCCATTTCTTCCGGAGCAAAGGCCTGTGCGGTTACAGTGCGTGCTGCAAGGTCGATCAAATCAAAGTCACCGAGTGAAGTCTCGTTGGTCGCACGGTAATATTCACCTATGGCAAGCGCGGCGTGGCCGGGCTCGTCCAAACGGCTATTCTCGCCGGCTACAGGGGTGATTGTGCCCTGTTCGGTGATTGATTCTAAATTATGTCCCAAAATGGATTGGGCCATGTCGAGGCATTGATCTGCAAAATTTTCCATTATCGAAAAAGCGCGTCTTATGAGCGCAGTAAAAAGGTCATGAAGCTTGCGCTGTGGGTGCTTGTCAATAGCTTTCAGGCATTCTGAAATGGAGAAATTGCAGATTCTGCGCGAAGTGTTTCTAAATTATCCGAAAAATGGAGAATAGACGATCGTTTTGGTTGAGCTAGGGGAACTGAATTTAAATAGCCTCTTTTGACCATGATCCTAAGAAATCGATCAGTTGTGGCAATGTCGCGCTCTTGCCTTGACGCACGTAGATGCCTGATGTGGCGACGGCGAGTTGAAGTTTTTGTTCGGCATTGAGGTTGAGGATCAAGCCCAGCGCGTAGCCTGCATTGAAGCGATCGCCAGCTCCGGTTAATTTGACTGGCTTTGAGCAATAGGGGCCTTTGGTGCATGCGCTCTCTTGGGCCGAGGCGCTGACTGCGTAGTCGACCGCATGGATGACGATTTCGTCAAGGCCTAGGGCTTTTAAGAGGGCTTGTGCCTGGGCTTGCGCACCTTGAATTTCAGGGCGAGCAAGTGCATGTCCTCCGGTTGCTTGGGATAGCAGGTTGGCCTCGTTCTGGTTGAGCCCTAAGGTGACGTGGCCACAATGACAAAAGTTGGCCAGCATTTTGAGCATGGCTGTAATGTCTTCAGGGCTGCGACTGGCTGGGTCCACTAGATCGAAAAAGAATTTCGGCCGCTGATGCAGCTTGGAAAAAACGGTGTCTTGTAGTGCTTGCCAGCAGGCGGTCATGTGCGGGAAGAGGGTCCAGTCTGTGATTGCGATCAGTGAGGCTGCGTTGCAGGTGGCTAGGAAATGGCCGTCAGTCGTGCGCTGTGCAATGTCTGTTGGAGTGAATTCTGCCAGTGGACTGACTGAGGAGAACATCAGTTTTCCATCTTGAAACTCGAAGGCTAGGGTGCGGCCTGGCTCGCGTCCCCAACTGTGTAATTTGGCTTTGTCCGCGTATTCTTTGAAGGCGGCATGTACTGGCTCACCAACGGTGGCGAAGGTGTCGACCTGCACGCCCAGTGTGGCGAGTCCATCGCCCATGTTGATGGCACAGCCGCCCGGATCGGTTTGAGTCACGACGATTTCGCGCAAGCTACTGTGTCCTGCGGCTGCTTTAATCAAGTCACCAAACTGATCGATGGTTTCAACTCTTTGGAATTGTTGCAGGTTCTTTCGTTGGTGGACTGCTTGAATCATCTCATCCACGAAACCGTCAAATCCAGTGACGACTTTTTGGTGAGTTATCTTTGTTGTATGTGTGCGTAAGATTTCGGCAAGTTGAGCGAGTGTGTGCATTTTATTGATCGCTAAGTAGTTGGATAATGGGGGCTTCATCTTCTTCGACTTCGGGGAAGCGTCCAATATTGGGATCGACGAAGAAGTTATCGTTGGCGTCGTCGTTGGCGGTGGAGACTTCGCCGATGATGCAGTCTTTTGTTGTTGGCCAAAAGGCGTGATAGATGCCTGGTGTCAGTGTGATACGCTCGCCGGCGGAGAGCTCTAGTTCGACTCCATTTGCTACCGTGCGAATTGTGTTATTAATTTGAATTTCAAAAGCTTCGCCAGCTGTTGCAGTGGCAGGATGTCCGTTCCAAAGCTCGAGGGCGAAACGACCGTGACGGCAGATAATGTCTTCCTTCTTTTGTTTATGCGTGTGCAGCGGAGTGGTCTGCCCCGTTCGGGCATACATCAGCTTTTCACAGTATTCAATTTCCTCGGCTAAGTTTATCAGTACCAGTCCGAAATTCGCAAAATCGTTCAAGCCGAAGTCAGTAATATCCCAAGCTGGCTGAGGAGGGAGTGCCCAACCATGGCTGAGGAAGCAGTTTTTAGCTTCGCGGTAAATGTTGTTAATCTCGGAGCGTTTCATTGAGTGGCTTCAGGTTTATTTCGCGACGCATTATAGCGGGCGTGCGATTGTTTGATTGCGCAGGTAGCCATAGAAGGTTTCCGGAGAGTTGACGCCACCACCGAGGCCACTCAGGTTAACACCTCCGTAGGGGAGGCCGTATGCGAAGACATTGTGAGCATTGATCCAGCTGTTGCCAGCTACGAGTTTGCCAGCGAGTTGATTGGCACGCTCTAAGTCCGTGGACCAGACACTGTTGGCGAGGCCGTAACTGAGGCGATTGATACGTTCCACTGCATCGGCTTCATTGTCGAAGGGCACGATGTAGGCCGTGGGACCGAAAATTTCTTCTTTATAGCAGATATTGTCTTCGTCGCCTGTGAGTAAGTGGGGCTTTAGAAAGTAGCCACTATTTGTGCTGGCATCGCTATTTACTTCGAGTTCCAAGACCGCTGTGGCCCCTTCGGCGAGTCCTTTTTGATAGTAGTTGGTGACACGGTCCAATTGTGTCTTGGAGACGAGTGGGCCCATTTGTGTGGCTTCGTCCAAGGAGGAGCCGATGTTTGTTTTTTGCAAGGCAGCGCTGACTAGTTCGGTGAATTGATCCTGAACTGAGGCGTGTACAAACCAGCGGGTGGCGGTGCAGCAAACCTGGCCGGTATTCAGTGTGATGGCAGCTGCGAGTCCTTCAGCTGCGGCGGCTAGATCCGCATCGTGTGTGATGAGTGCGGCGCCTTTGCCGCCGAGTTCCAATTTGCAAGGGACCAGACGCTCGCCACAAATTTTGCCAATGAGTTTTCCGATCTGTGGTGATCCGGTGAAAGACATGTGTTTCAACAAGGAGTGCTCAGCCAGAGGTTGTCCGCAGACAGATCCTTCGCCTGTGAAGATGTTGATCACGCCATCAGGAATGCCAGCTTCTTTGATGAGCTTACCTAGATATAGGGTGGCGAGTGGGGTGACCTCGGAGGCTTTGACTACGACCGTATTACCGGCTGCGAGTGCGGGAGCTGTGCCCCAGCAAAAGAGGGTGAATGGAAAATTCCAGGGAAAGATGAAGCCGCAGGGACCGTAGGGTTTGCGTTCTACACGTGCGTCGATGTCAGTGAGCTCTAATGGAGTGGTATAGCTTGCGCGTTCACTTAGCTGCGCAAAATAATCAAAGCAATCGGCGCCGAATGGGATGTCGAAACCGCGCGAATTTTCGATGGGTTTGCCGACATCGATGGACTCGAGTTGAGCTAATGTTTCAAGGTTCTCGCGAATCTTATCGGCAAGACGATGCAGGCAGGCCGCACGTGCGGCGACGGGCATGCCAGACCATTCAGGAAAAGCACGATGCGCTGCTTGCATCGCCTGATCGACAACCGCTTGGTCGGCTGCTGCCACTGAGGCCACTGATGCGCCCGTTGCGGGGTCGATGACTGCGAGACTTGCTTGGGAGGTCGACCAGTCACCATCAATGAAGGAGGGGATTTGGCTTTGTTGAAGGAAGGCGGTAGCGTGGGAGTTGGGTAGGATTTTGGGCATTATATTATGGGTAGAAGTGACTAGTAGGTTAGTTTGTTTTCCGTTAAGATTAGGTCGTCTTGCAAGTTGCGCAGCGGACGTATATTGGCTTTAGCCAGTGCATCGTGGTAGGCCTTCACAGCTTCCTGAGGCTGGATTTCGCCATCAGTGATTCTGCGTAGGAATTCGATGAAGATCAGTGGGTGTTCAGATAGGTTAATCTTGCGACCAAATAGAGCGACTTTGGCGCCGTATTTTTGAGCATCATGAATCAGTTGGAAGGCATCGAGTGTGGTCCCCGAACTGCCCCCTAGAATACCTACGACCAGGTTGCTGTCGTAGGATACGAGTTCTTCCAATGGACCGGGGCCGTTGTAAGGGATTTTTAGAAAAACCGGACGTCCAACCTTAGTGACACCCGCGAGGCAGCGAATGATACAGTCGTTTAGAAAGCCGCCGACTTGCTTTGGGTCGAACCCGGGATTCACGTTGGGATTGAATACTTCCAAGAAGTAACGAAATTTCTTTTTTTCGGCTTCCAAACGAAAGTCCTGAAAGGCTTCGAGTGCCGCATAGTCTTGGTCGAGACTATTGGTGAATGTGATGGAATAGAGCCCGAGATCTGCACCGGTATAGGGCTTGTTGAAATTACTCTCGGTTTTTCCGTACTTGATATGATCCAAGGTCGCGGTTCGGAAATGTCTCGATGGCTGTGAGGCGTAGTTGCCTCCGCGGACGGCCCACACATCGGTAGTGTCATTGGCACGGGCCGCGGGGGTGATGGGAGAGTTTTTAAACAAACCTTCCTCCATGCCCAGGCGTTCTAGATTGGATGCAGAGAGTAAAACGATATCCACTAGCTGTTGTTTGACCACTGCGCGTATTTGCTCGTGGTATTGAGCGAGAGTTTTGTAGCAGCCCTCTGCCTGGTTGTAGCCATGTGGGCATTCTCCAGCACGGTTAGGACCGGGAGCCATGATACCAAAGGCCATGTCGGCATCTTTCGCATCTGCGATGATGAAGTCGTTTCGAGTGTCGGTGCCCTTTGAAATGCGGGCCAATTTTTGATCTAGCGTTTTAAGTCTCATAATTAAAGTTTTTGAGCGAGGTGTAGGTGCAGTTGTTTGCCGAGGGTGCGAGCCGTCGCGGCCTCGAGATCCTCATCGATGATGCAATGGTCGAAGTCGGACCATTGTGCGAAGCGCACCGGGGCCCGCTTTTCCCATTTTGAATGGTCGCAGAGTAGGATTGCGTTCTCGCTGGCGCGCATGGCCTGTTGTTTGATGGAGGCTTCGTGTGTCTCTGTTGTGAAAGCCCCACGATATGTGTCGATGGCGCTGGCTCCGATGATTGAGTAATCAAAGTGCAGGTTTTCCAGCCAGTTTAATGGGGTCGAACCAATCAGAGCGCGTGAGACGGCACGTAGTGAGCCCCCAATCACTGTGACGTTCGCATTGTAGTTGCAGGCTTCGACCACGATTGGGATCGAGTTAGTAAAAATATGGCAATCGTTTCGGCGCAGTAGTCGCCGAGCCAGTTCCAAGCAGGTAGTGCCTGAATCGATATATACTGAAGTATTACTGGAAATCAGATCAAGTGCGCAGGCTGCGATGGCTCGCTTTCCTTCCGGCGCTGACAGTGTTTTTTCGATGAAGGATGCCTCATGTAATGCTTCGGGGCGAAGGAGTGCGCCGCCATGGGTGCGCACCACCTTGCCGCGTTCGACAAGTTCCGATAGGTCGCGGCGTAGTGTTGCCTCCGAGACCCCGAGTTCGTGCATTAAGGTCGCCGATTTGCATTCAACCTCTGCGGAAAGTAGAGATAGTATACGCTGATGTCGTGGGTTGTTCATTTTTAGGATGAACGTTTTTGACTGAATCGGTCATGCTGTCGAGCGTTTTTGTTGTGGGAAGTACATGCACAAGCGAAGGCGAGTACTCGCCTTCGCTTGTGAGCTCTGAGAGCTGATACAAGAGCCCGCTTTCCCCGTGAGCTCTCAGCATCCAAAATAAGCGGATTGATTATCCGGAAAAGCTGCTAAGTGGTTGTGGATGTACGGTCCCTTGCGCAGTTTTCTGAAGAGTTTGGATTTCCGTTTCAACAGCTGTGACTGCTTCCTTAGTATCCAAGGCTTCGATTGTGATATTTGTGGTGCGCGACTCGCCTCCGGCTAAGCTGAGAACGCGGCCTTGCTCTCTTTCAAATCGGCGGGAGTTCGGGTAATTAGTCGCTGGTTCCAGGCCTGTCACATAGCCATCCGCTTCGCCTGCTGTATTTTTCCATAGCGTGAAGCAAGGAAAGTCTTTCAGCGAGAAACGCAGGAGCGATGCTTGATCACCTGTGGCGTTGCGTAGCATGGTGATGGTATTTTGAGCATCGTCCTTGCCTGCCAGTTCGTAGAGATATGCTTGTTCGACAAAACCGATCTCAGGAGCGGCGTATGTATCGAAGCTAGTGATACCCTCGGTCGAGCGTGGATCGCGAGGAGCGACTTGTTTGAATGGCGCGACCAGGCGTGCATCTTTCTCTAGTAGTGGAGCTCCGTAGTTAATGTGGTAGAGCATTTGGTGCTCCTGAGGGTTATTACCGAGGTTCGTAACCGTGTCGGTGATACGCATTGCTCCGGAGCCAAACTCGGTGCGGATCTCGGTATTGAGGCGCAGGGCGGGACCAAACATCATGGATTCGTCAACTTCACCACGAAGGATGATCGCCTCGTCAGTGACTTCGATACTGACCGCGCGGGCGGGCACGTTGGCGATGTTGCCATGTAGTGTGAGTGGCACTTCAAACTCGTTGCCACTGTAGTCGAGTACGGTGTCCATGCCCGGGGCCCCCATGCTATTGAGGCCACAACGTACGAACCATTCATTGAAGCCTTTGAGCCAACCGAGGCCGCCGCGATCCTGCAGGTTAATAAAGGCGGGGTTGACGGGATCTTTGACGGGTGAATTCCAGCCGAGTTCAACGTCGCCCGATTGTCCTTTCCAGATGCCCATGCCGCGAGTGGGCAGAACGGCGAAGGAGAGCTTGCCATTGTTGATTTCGACGACTTGGACGCCCTCTTGTAGGCCGCCGCGTAAGGTATAGCTATTTACAGACCATTTTGTGCGACTTTCGCCTTTAAGTTGAACGGCTTTGAATCCTTCGCTAGATTGAGGGTCCAAGAGGGGCAGTTTATAAAGTGTTTTCATAATCGTTTCCTATGTTGGGTGCTTCCTATTTATCTGAGGCTTTTTCGATTTGAGCGATCAGCTCTTCTTTGGTCGGGCCTGTGGCGTGGGTGACAAAGAAGGCAGTGGCTGCGTTGGCCATGACTAGACGCTCTTTGATTGGGAGATCTCCCAAGGACGCACACATGTAGCCACCGTTGAAGCTGTCGCCAGCACCAGCGGAGCGAATCACATTTGTTTGACGCTCCTGTATGGCATAGGCTTCGCCATCTGCGGCGCTGGAGGCTGCTGCGAATTCGGGGGTATGTACGACCAGTTCGTCGAAGCCGATCTTTTCGCGTGCGATTTTTAAGCTGGCTCCGATTGTTGCGGGGTTGAGTTCCGGGCGTTCGATACCGATTCTTGAGCACAGTTCCAATACCTCGTGCTCGTTGAGGCTAAAGGTCATGGGGATCTTGCTGTTATAGGACTCGATCAGTTTGAGTGACTTAACGAAGGACTCACTGGATTTTTTCTTGATATCAGCGAAGTCAAAAAACATGCGCCGCGGTGGCGTGAGTGTTTCATACTGCTTCATGAATCCTTGGAAGAATCCGTCAAAGTCGGCGGTGAGGGACCAGTAGCCGAGGCCTAAAAGATCTACGTCGGAGAATAATTCTTTGAGCTGTTCTTGGCTGAAGTGCTGTTCAAAGTCTGCCCAAGTGAGACTGGAGACCGCTTCGAGGTTGGTCATCAGTAATTTTCCATCGCCAAACTCGATGGCAATTGTCAATGCGGGGTCTCCGAGTGAGTGCAGTTCACAGATGGCTTCAAATTCTGCAAATGCCGGATCGATATTGGCTTTGCCATACAGGCCGGGCAGGCGAGGTTTGAGACCTAATATCGCAGCGATACGCCCTGAATTGATCCCGAATCCGCCTTCGCAGCGGCGTTTAGGGACGAGTTCGACGCCCACGCCTCCGTCGGCACGATCGACCAGCAGTTCGCCGAATTGTTTTAAATGTTCAATTGCAGTAAATTCGGTCAGACTTTTGCGCTCTTCGACGATCTCGTAGGTTTCGTCGACGAAACCGTCGCATCCGAGCAACACGTTTCCGCTGAGGTTGTTAAGATATTCGGCGTATTTCTGTATATCACTGTTCATAGTACTCTCCTGTTGGATGTTTAGTTACTTGTTTTCTATTGGTAGAAAAGGGGGATGGTTAGTAACTGGGCTGTGGTAGTCAGCAGAGGATGAGTCGAACCTGTGGTAGTCAGGGCAATACGAGCGCAATTTGAATGCCGGGCCCGTGTACACCTTCGATCAGGATGCCTTCTACGTCGGCTGTTTTGGAAGGGCCGGTCGCAAAGATGATCGACGGATCGTCGCCAAAGCGTTCGATGGCAGCGGGAATGTTGGGAACGATGTCAGCTTCCTTGAGCACGGCGATATGAATCCATGGTGCTAGAGCGCCGAGGCGAGCGGAGGTCTGCGTGTCCTTCAGCATGATGGTACCGCTTTCAGCGATGCCAGCACTGCCTTTAGTGATGCCAAAGGCATAATCATTGATCTTCGCATGGTCGAACTCGGTGTCGAATGCGATAGCTTCGCTGCCCTCGAAGAGAGCGGCGAGTGCAGGATCGCAATAGCCGTAAGTGCTGCCTTCTTTGACGAGGAATGCGATGAGGGCATCGACTTGGTCGAAAAAGCGGCTGCTGGCAAACGTAAGCTTGTCGGCAAACTGTGCAGTTAAACTATCAAACTCGCCGGAAGGATTACAGATTACCAGGGATGGGTCCCAATCAGGTTTGGCTGTGCGTTCGGGCAATGGATCGAGTGCCGCACGTATGGCGGAAAAGATTTTTTCTCTATCAGAACTCATGGTGAAATTACTTTCTATTTTTAAACCATTTACGGAATTCACCGCCTTGGAATTTAGGCAGTTTACGAGCGCCTTGCCAGGATTTAGCGGAAGGGTGGGGCACTAATTCGGTAGGAATATAGTTCATGGTATGCCCCATCGACAGTGCTGTTTTCCACATGGTTGGTTGCGAGCAGAGTGTCGCCCACATCACCAGTGAAGGGGTGCCCTTCATTGCTTCTTTGGCTCCTTCGCGCTTCGCTTTGTCGCGCAGGCGCAGTAACAGATCGGGAATGGGAATGTTGACTGGGCAGACTTCATTACACGCGCCGCAGAGACTGGAGGCTTTGGGCAAGTCGGCTAGTTCAGGGAAGCGATTACCAGCGAGTAATGGGCTGAGCACCGCGCCGACAGGACCTGGATAGACGCTGCGGTAGGCGTGTCCACCTGACTGACGATAGATGGGGCACACATTCAGGCAGGCTCCGCAGCGAATGCAGCGCAAGATTTCCCGACAGTCGCTGGCCAATACTTCGGTGCGACGATTGTCGACGAAGATGACGTGCATCTGTTCAGGACCATGAGGTTGACCGGGATGCTTGGGGCCTTTGATAAATTGATTATAAACAGTCAACTGTTGACCGGTGCCGGAGCGCCCGATCAGGTTCAAGAAAAGGCCAAGGTCACGGTCGGTAGGCACTAGCTTTTCAATGCCGATCACTGCGATGTGAATTTTGTTGGCCGCCATACAGAAGCGTGCGTTGCCTTCGTTTGTTACCAAGACAATGCGTCCACTTTCGGCGGAGACGAAATTGCCGCCAGTGAGGCCGACATCAGCGTCGATGTATTTTTGACGCAGGTGCTTGCGTGCGCGGCGTGTGATGGTTTCCGGATCGTCATTGTAGTCGCCGAGGCCTTCGCGCTCAAAGCTCTTGGCGATACCGCGGCGGTTCTTGTGCACGATGGGCGTGACAATGTGAGAAGGGTGGTCGTCGTCGATTTGTAGAATGAATTCGCCGAGGTCGGTTTCGATGACTTCTTTGCCATTCTTCTCGAGAAACTTCAGCATGTGCGTCTCTTCAGTCAGCATGCTCTTGGACTTTACCATGCTGTGTGCGCCTGCCTCGTTCATGATGCTGAGTACCTTGGCATTGACGGCATCGTCATCAACTGCGAAGTGTACCTGAGCTCCGTTGCGTTTGAACGAGGCTTCGGCTTGTTCTAGATAGGTGTCTAGATGTTCGAGTGTGTGTTGTTTGACCAAGCCTGCAGTCTCACGCAGCTTATCCGGATCGTCGTAGTCCCGTTGGAGCGTGGCATAGCGGCGTTCAGACTTGAGCTTTGCGCCCATGAAGTTGGAGTCGTGGACCTCGGAGTCGAGGTCGCGCGCGGTGCGGTCGATTTGTTGCTGAGTCTTCATGGCTTAGATTTTACCGGCGTTCTTTAAGGAGTCGCGGAGGATTTGAGCGACGTGCATACGCTTCTGTGGGAAGCCTTGTTTTTCCATCATACCACCGAAGTGCATCATGCAGCCCATGTCAGCTGCGGCGACGATATCGGGTTTGCAGGCGGTGAGTTTCTCAATTTTGAGCGTGCCCATGCTGTTGGAGATATTGGGAAAACTGACCGCGAAGGTGCCGCCGAAACCGCAGCACTGTTCGGTTTCGTCGATCGGTTCTACCGTGAGACCCTCGATGGTGTTCAAGAGCGTGGCCATCGCCTCAGGGCTACGTGAGCCGCGTAGGTGACAACTTCGGTGCACTGTAATCTTCGCGTCAAACTTGCCGGGCCATTCTGTGACGCCGAGGCCGAACACGATAAAGTCGAGCAGTTCCCAGGTGCGATTGGCGAGCGCTTGAATATCGGGGAGATCGGCTTCTTTTTCGAATTCAAGCGGGGCCCCATGGTAAATCATGGCGGCGCAAGAGCCCGATGGAATCACGATCGGTTTATCGCCGGCAAAGACTTTTGCGGTATGGCGAACGACCTTGCGAGAGCTAGCCCAATCCCCCGCATTGAATGCAGGTTGCCCACAGCAGGTCTGGCCATCCGGGAGCTCGATGTCGCATCCGAGGAACTCGAGCACTTCAACAGTGGCTTGTGCGACGTCTGCGTAAAAAGCATCGCACAGGCAGGTCGACATCAATTGAATCGACTTGCCCGTGGGGCGATTGGAGGGGGTGTGGAGCATGCTCATATTTCTATATAATGTTCAAACGTGGATATTGGGCACTAAAGTGCTGCAAATCTCTCTTTGGCGCCGTCCCAGGCGGCACTGTCTTCTGGCTGATAGATTTGGGTGGGGAAGGATTGGTCGACGATCGTACGTCCTTCATTAAGTGTGTTAATGGTGCCGTCTGCGAGCATTTGTGCCATTATATTGCCTAATCCGGTCGCTTCGACTGGGCCGGCTTTGACCGTCGCACCGATCGCACAGGCGGTGAATTGATTGAGTAGCTTATCTTGGCAGCCGCCTCCTACGATGTGTAGGCAATCGGGAGTTTCGTGGGCGTAGTGACTGAGCTTGCTCCATATTTCGGCGTAGCGCAGGGCGAGACTTTCGTAGATGCAGCGAATGACTTCGCCCGGTGTTTCGGGCACTTGCTGTTTGGTTTCGCGGCAAAATGCCTGAATCTTTTCTGGCATGCGGCCGGCTTCAGCGAAGCATGGGGCGTCGGGATTGATTAGGGAGCGAAAGGGGGTGACTTTTTCAGCGAGGCCTGCCATTTCGGCATAACCATAGTCGTGCCCGTTGTTGAGCCAATAGCGGCGTGATTCCTGAATGAGCCAGAGGCCACAGATGTTCTTCAAGAAGCGCACGGTGCCGTTGACTCCGATTTCATTGGTAAAGGCATCGGCGAAAGACTGTTCCGATATAATTGGCTCGGCCAATTCCAGCCCCATTAGTGACCACGTGCCACTACTGAGGAATGCGGGTGTCTTGGCTTGGCTGGGGACCGCCGCAACTGCGCTAGCAGTATCATGTCCACCGACGGTAACGACTTTGAGTTTTTTTAGACCAGTGTAATCTTGCACGCTGGTGCGTAACTGCCCGAGACTATCGCTTGCATCACTGATTTTCTTGAAGAGTTGCTTTGGTAAGTTGAGGCGTTCGATTAGTGAGTAATCCCAGTCTTTCTTGGTTGGGTTATATAGCTGTGTGGTGCTGACGATGCTACGCTCTTGCGTCTTTTGACCGGTCAGCCAGTAGCCGAGTAAGTCAGGGATAAATAGTAGGTCTTCGGCGATGTTGATGGCTGGATTCCGCTTTTCAACCTCAGAGAGTAATTGAAAGATGGAATTAAAAAACATGAATTGGATGCCGGTGGCTTCATAAATTTCTTTCTTCGATACCTTCTCAAAGGCGGACGCCATCATGCCGTCGGTGCGGTTGTCACGATATTGGTAAGGCGTTCCGATCAGGCGGCCGTCAGCGTCCAGAAGGCCATAATCGACGCCCCAAGTGTCAATGCCTACACTGATTGGTCGATTGCGGTATTTCTTTGCAGCTGCCTTCAGGCCATCAAGTATATTTTGGTAGAGGTCTGTAATGTTCCAATGCCAGCCGTCAGGTAACTCGATTGGTTTATTTTCGAAACGGTTTAGCTCGTGGAGTTCGATGCGTTGACCGTCAAATTCTCCAGCAAGGACGCGTCCGCTGCCGGCCCCGAGGTCGACGGCGAGATAGATTTTTTTCTCTGACATGTTAGTGTGATGTATCGTTTGGCAGTTGTGGGTAGCTTTGGACCGCAATTGTGAGTGTTTAGGCAATTGTAACAGTGCAACCTTGCGTACGAA
The DNA here is from genome assembly GCF_031127905.1 of Thalassobacterium sedimentorum. Taxonomy (GTDB): domain Bacteria; phylum Verrucomicrobiota; class Verrucomicrobiia; order Opitutales; family Coraliomargaritaceae; genus Thalassobacterium; species Thalassobacterium sedimentorum. The sequence continues at coordinate 62,872 of NZ_JARXIC010000012.1, forward strand.
GGGCTTGGATGAATTGCGGGTTGGCATCTCCATCGGTAATGATTTCGGAGATGTCATGTAGATTCGCGAAGAAATATTCGGAGCTCTTGTTGAGTTTAGTTGAATCAACGAGCAGTACGGTTTGCTGCGCCATTGTTATTAGGCTTTCTTTGAATACTGCTTGCTGTTCAAAGCCTTCGGATGGGCCGCGATTGATGTCGAGTCCAATGCAGGATACAAAGGCGCAGCTGATGTTATGTCGACGTAGCATATTATAACTGTCGCCGCTAATAAAGGTCTGTGTTTTTGAATGATAGTTGCCGCCTGTGGAGATTAGGTCGATTTGTTCCATCCCAACCAGCTGGTCGATCACAGCATAGGCATTCGTTAGTACGCGGTAGGGGAGGTCGGGGAGCATCGTTACTAGTTGAAAGCTAGTCGTGCTACTGTCGAAGGCGTAGGTCTGTCCTGGTTGAATTCGTTCCAGTGCCGCTTTGGCGATGGCATCCTTTTTCGCAACTTCCAGTAAGCGTCGTTCCGTAAAGGATTGAAGCTTCGGGCGGCCGTTGAGACTGCTGGCGCCGCCATGCACTCGGCTTAACTGCTGGTTCTCAGCCAGAACTTGCAGGTCGCGGCGGATTGTTTCGTCGGTCACTTGAAACTCTTCTGCCAAGTCGATTGTACGTACGGTGCCGCGTTCTTCTAGGAGCGTGAGTATTTGCTGTTGGCGTTCGGGGGCGAGCATGGTTGTTAATTTTTGTTTTATTTGGGAAAATGCAAGAAATATGTTGACTTATGTGGGTAAAAAGTGGATTTCTAGCTTAAATTCCAACTTTATAAAGATATTTGTATGAGTCAATCACCCCTAAATCGTGCTCAAGTTGAGCAATTGGTGCGTCAGAGCCTTGCCCGTTTTGTTGGTCAGGGTAGTTCCCAGTCGGGCCAAGGTCCGAATCCTTTAGTGGTTAATATTAGTGCGCGTCACTGTCATTTGTCGCAGAAGTCGGTTGAAGTTCTCTTTGGTAAAGGGCATCAACTTACACCTAAGAAATGGTTGTACCAGGAGGGGCAGTATGCCGCTGAGGAGTCTGTGACGTTGATAGGGCCGCGCAGTCGAGTGATCTCTAACCTTAGAATTCTCGGCCCTTGTCGGGACTTTGATCAGGTGGAATTGGCGGCAACGGATGCGATTTCACTTGGTTTCGATATCCCCGTTCGCAATTCTGGTGACATTGCTGGAACACCTGGCTGCATGTTAATGGGGCCTGCAGGTTTTCTTGAAATGAATGAGGGCGTGATTCGCGCTGCCCCGCACGTTCATATGGCGCCAGAGGATGCTGCGTATTACGGCGTCGAAAATAAGTCTTTCATGAAGCTGCGGATAGGCGGAGACCTGGGCCTAACATTTGATAAGATTTTTGTCCGGGTAGATCCTTCATTTAAGTTGGAGGTCCATATTGATACGGATGAAGGCAATGCATGTGGCTTTACGCAAAAAACTCCCTGTGAACTTATTAAATAAGTGCTTGTATCATGACTTTATTGGTCATGTGTCAGCATTTTCCCACTTTTCGCTTTTGTAGCGTTTAATTCAAACACAACACAACCAACCCACACATATTATGAGTGAATCCATCGGATTAGTAGAAACAAAAGGTCTCACCGGCTCAATCGAAGCCAGTGATGCTATGGCTAAGGCAGCTTCGGTTAGCCTTGTGAAGCAAATCTCTATCGGCGGCGGTTTTTTGACCGTTCTCGTTAAAGGAGATGTCGGCAGTGTAAAAGCAGCTGTTGAAGCGGGAGCCGAAGCGGCAAACCGCGTTGGCGAACTCGTCGCCTCCCATGTGATCGCGCGTCCGCACGATGACTTGATGAAATACTTTGAAGCTTAACCCTTAAAATCGGGAGATAAAATATTATGGCAAAACAAGCAATTGGAATGATCGAATGTAAAGGGCTCGTGAGCCTTATGGAAGCATGCGATGCCGCACTTAAATCAGCCGACGTCACTATGACAGGCTACGAAAAGATTGGTTCTGGCCTGGTTACTGGCTTTTTCACGGGCGATGTTGCTGCTGTTAAGGCTGCTGTTGAAGCCGGTGCAGATGCTGCTGGTAGTATTGGTGAAGTGGTCGCTGTGCAAGTGATCCCACGTCCACACGACGACCTTAGCAAGCTCGGCAACTGGATTGCCTAAGCTTCGCCGTTCTTCAGTGATCGGTTTTTAGTTTAACAACCGAAAACTTGTTAACTGGAAACTAGTAAACTCCTTCTCCTTATGAAGATTCTTATCGCAAACCTTGGTTCCACTTCATTCAAGTATCGTCTATTCGATATGGATGATAGTAACGCTGCGCAACTCGCCAGTGGTGGCTACGAACGCGTCACCGACTATACTAGCTGCATCGAAGCGATGCTGGAAACTTTAGTCGGGGAGGGACATCTTCAATCGGGTGAGGAAATCGATGCCGTCGGTTTTAAAACCGTTCTGGGCAAAGACCTCAGTGGTTGTGTTACAGCGGATGCGCGCGTCCTTGAAGCCCTTGAAGGTTTCAAGGAGGTCGCGCCCGCCCACAATCCTGCATATGCAGCAGGGATTCGTTGCTTTGCAGAAAAATTACCTTTGGTCCCGCGGGTCGCGCTCTTTGAGACGGCCTTTTATCAGTGGATGACTCCGGCCGCTTATAACTATGCCATCCCGCAAGCTTGGCGCGATTTGGGCATTCGTCGTTATGGTTTTCACGGAGCCAGTCACAAATTTGTGGCGGAGCGCTCGGCGGAAATGCTAGGTAACGAAGGTGTTGCCGACCGCGTGCGCCAGCTCTATGTAGACGGCCCCGGCCAATATGAGGGCGCTCCCTTGCGCGTGCTCTCTTGCCACCTTGGCGGTAGTAGCTCCGTAACCGGGATTCAGAATGGCGTCGCCATCGGAGCTAGCATGGGCTTTAGCCCACAAGGCGGCTTGCCACAGAATAATCGTGTCGGCGATCTTGATTCGATGGCCATCCCTTACGTTTGTAAGATGTTGGGCATCTCCGTCGAAGAAGCGGAACGTCAACTCAACAAAGAAAGTGGTTTGCTTGGGCTCTCAGGAGTGAGCAATGACGCTCGTGATATCTGCGAAGCGATTGAAGCGGGGAACGAGAATGCGCAACTTGCGATCGACGTCTTGATCGATAGCATTCGCCATTGGGCAGGTTCTTTCTTCTTCAAAATGGGCGGTGCCGAAGCGATTGTATTCACCGCAGGTATCGGTGAGAATGATGCCGATCTGCGTGCTTCGGTTTGTGCGGGGCTTGAAGATCTTGGCGTACGGATTGACCCGGTCGCCAATGCCGCAGCAATACGTGGTGCCGAGGGTATTATTAGCAGCCCGGATTCAAAAATTAAAGTGCTTGTGATTCCTGCCAACGAAGAACTCGTCATTGCACGGGAAGTTTTTCGCAAAGTAAAAGCCAGCTAACTTTATTACCTAAATTTTTTATCAATCTAAATTCAGACAATTAACATTAACCTACAAAAATATTATGGCAAAACAAGCAATTGGAATTCTCGAAACTAAAGGACTCATCGGTCTCGTTCAAGGCACAGACGCTATGCTCAAGTCAGCAAACGTCGAACTCGCTGGCCCTATGAAGGGTGTCGGTAGTGCACTGGTCAGTGCCGTCGTCACTGGCGATGTCGCTGCTGTAAATGCTGCGATCGAAGCAGGCGCCGAAGCGGCTGGCCGTTACGGTGAAGTCGTGAGCGCACACGTGATCGCTCGTCCTCACGAAGATGTTGAAAACGTCGTGCCTGCTCTTAAGTCCGCTCCTAAGCGCGCTGCTAAGTAAACTCCGATGTACCTCGGAAAAGTCATAGGATCCGTCGTCTCGACGAAAAAAGATGAGTCCATGCGGGGGCGTAAGCTCCTGATGGTTCGCCCCATGTTAGTCGATCCGGAAGATCCCTCTAAATTCAAGCCCGGTAGCAATACCATCATTGCGATCGATACGCTCGGCGCAGGTGAGGGGGAACTCGTCATGCTTGCGCAAGGCAGTTCGGCCCGTCAGGCAGAGGGTTTGAAGCAACTCCCCGTCGATGCTGCCATCGTCGGCCTTATCGATACGGTCAGCATCGGAGGTAAGAAGACTTACGAAGCCAAGAACAGTTAATAAATAGAAAGAATTTTATATGAGTCAGTTGAATGAAGCCGCAATACGCGATGTGGTGAGCGAAGTGCTCGCACAGCTCCAGTCTAAAGGATCGCTTGGAATGCCGACGATCCAAGTCCGTCCCGGAAAGCATGGTGTTTTCGATGATGCCGACCAAGCCGTATCCGCTGCTCGCAGCGGCTTTGAGCAGCTGCAGAAGAAGGGATGGGGTGCACGCACTCAAATCGTTAATATTGTTAAGAAGATGTGTGTCGACAACGCAGAGCGTTGGGGCGATATTGAGTATAACGAAACAAAGATTGGACGTCGTGCGCACAAGCCTTTGAAGTTGCAGGGCGTTCAGAATGTGCTGGGACCAGAGTATCTGGTGCCACAGGGCATGAGCGGTGATTTCGGTATCACGATGGATGAAGCGGCTCCTTGGGGCGTAATCGTAGGGGTGACACCCTTGACACACTCCGTGCCGACTATTGCGGGTAATATCATCAACATGGTGGCCGCAGGAAACTCGGTGGTCTTCAACCCACACCCGGGGGGCGCTGCGGTGGCTGCATTGGCAGTCAATGAAATCAACGAGGCGATCCAGGCAGAAACAGGTATTACCAATTTGGTTTGCACTATTGAAAAGCCGACGCTGGATTCTTTCAATGCACTGTGCTCGCATCAGGATGTTGACTTGCTCTGCATCACGGGGGGCCCTGGTGTGGTGGATGCGGCCATGAAAACTGGTAAACGCGCAATTTGTGCAGGCCCGGGCAATCCTCCGGTTGTTGTCGATGATTGCAGCGCACTTGATTTCGATCGTGTCGCGCGTGACATCATCACTGGCGGTGGCTTTGATAACAACCTTCTTTGTATTGCTGAGAAGCAAATCATCGCAGTGGCAGACTCTTATAAAAAGACGCTGGATGCAATGATTCGTCAAGGTGCGGTCTTACTGAATGCTCAGCAGCTCGAAGCTATCAAAAAAGAAGTCTTCGACTTCAAGGATGGTGTTGGCTGTGGCAGTGCGGTTCTGAACCGCAAGTGGGTGGGTGCGAATCCAGATGCATTAGCTCGCATTGCTGGTCTCAACCTAGATTCCAGTGTTGAGATGCTGATTGCGGAAACAGATGCCAACGACCCATTTGTTCAGGAAGAGCAAATGATGCCTTTGCTTCCAATTGTTCGTGCCAACGACTTCAGCCAAGCGCTGAGCATCGCTAAGCAATCCGAGCACGGTGATAAGCACTCTGCTATGATCCACTCTATGAATGTTGAGCGCTTGACACAGATGGGGCAGGAAATGGATACCACGATCTACGTGAAGAACGGCCCCTGTGTGGCCGGTCTCGGTATGGGCGGTGAAGGCTTTATTAGCTACTCCATCGCCACGACAACCGGTGAAGGTATCACGACACCACGCACCTTCACACGCTATCGTCGCTGCACATTGGTTAACAACCTCAACATTGTAAGATAAGGTCAGCTCTCCTTTCGCAAGTTTCCCTTCTCAAGTCTCAAGTCTCAGGTCTCTAAAATCTCTAAACTATGATACTCGCCCGCGTAGATGGCCATGCTGTGATCAGTATCGGTCACTCCAGCCTTAAGGCTCAGAAGATCGTGCTGTGTACGCCGATAGATGAGCACGGGGCGGACGCGGGATCGCCTTTCGCCGCACTCGATCCGATCGGAGCTGGGCAGCATACACGAGTTTTCATTACCACCGATGGTTCGTGGACGCAAAATTCTGTTCACGATGATACTTCACCCATACGCAACCAAGTCATGGGCTTGGTTGACGACGCAGAATGAAAGTAGGTAAAGTCATCGGTAATGTAACACTCAGCCATGCGGACTCTGGTCTACGTGGCGGACGTTATCTTGTGGTGATGCCTCAGGGGGCCAAAGAGTTGACTGGGCAAAACCCAAGCGGCCTTTCCGACGCCTGGGCGCTGGTTGCCTATGATAACCTTGGGGCCGGAGTCGGGGATGATATCCTCTATGTTGAAGGCGCCGAAGCTATGCAGCCTTTTGAGCATCGCACGCCGCTTGACGCGATCAGCGTCGCACTTCTCGACACTTATCGCTATGAGCCGCCGCAAAGCGGAGGATAGCAGCCCTTTCATGGCCAGCGCACGCATTCTCAATTCCAGCAAGTTATCCTGATAAATAATTAACTTTAACGATATTTAACCGAAAACCGACCAACTAAACACTGGTCAACCCATTATAATTATGAGCAAACTCTACACCGCAAAAGATCTCGAAAAAATGATCAAGCAAGGCCAGTGCCTCAGCACTGTTCCAGAAAATGCAAAGCTCACGCCGATGGCGCGCGACATTCTACGCAAAAATAAGGTAAAGCCGGGGGCCGTTGCAGCACCTTCAGCAGCACCAGTGGCGTCTGCTTCAGGTACGCCACGTATTCATAACCCGGAGTTGCCGATTGCCGAATATAACTGGAAGCCAGGCGGGGATCCCAAGACTGCGGCGGAGCTTGAGAAATTCTTCTACTCTCCGGAGATACAAGCGATTAAAGAGCGCATGTGTGGTATCGGTAAGCGGATTTGGAGTAAGGGCTATGTCGATGGCAATGGTGGTAACATCACTGTTCGCGTAGGCGATAATATGGTGCTTTGCACACCAACACTTATTTCCAAGGGCTTCATGACAGCTGATGATATCTGCATGGTCGATCTCGATGGAAATCAAATCGCAGGTACACGTCCACGTACTTCTGAGGTCAATACACACCTAGCAATTATGAAGGCTGAGCCTAAGGCAAAGTCTTGTGTGCATGCGCACCCAGTTTATGGCACTGCATTTGCAGTGGCTGGTGTGGTGCCTCCAGCTTGTTTGATTCCTGAGCCTGAAGTTTTCTTGGGTGTCATCGGTCTCGCTAGCTACCAAACTCCAGGTTCTCCCGAAAATGCTCGCGAAGTCGGCGCACTCGCAAAGAAACACCAGTCTATTCTCATGCAGAATCACGGTGTGATCTGCTGGGGGAAGGATGTGGAAGATGCCTACTGGAAGATGGAAAACACAGATGCCTTCTGCCAGACTGTTGCCATCACGATGCAAATCGGTGGTCCTAAGCAATACGGTCCCGATAAGTTGAAAGAGCTCATCGAAATCCGTAAGAAGTTGGGCATGCCAGATTCTCGCCTCGACGAGTTTAAGGAGTGCGAACTTTGTGACGCGGGTGAAATTACCGTGCACACTCAGCCTCAACCCTCTGCCTGTAGCTGCAACCCAGGCAGCGCTTCGACAGCAAATGCGGACGAGGCTTTGGTCCAGAAGATCACTGATATGATCATGCAAAAACTCGGTTAGAGGAGAGCGGTTCTATCTGTTACCGGTTGTTCTGTTCTCAATTATACAACCTGCTGGATTAACTGCCCCCTCATCAAGCGAAAACCACACAAATAATTCTTCTTATGAAATCAAAAGCACCTATTCGTGTCGCCGTTACCGGCGCGGCTGGTAATATCGGCTACGCACTTCTCTTCCGCATTGCATCTGGTCAAATGTTTGGTCCGGATCAACCTGTTGCGCTGAACTTGATTGAAATCGAACCTGGTATGGCTGCACTTAAAGGTGTTGCGATGGAATTGGATGATTGTGCATTTCCCTTGTTGACTGAAATTGTCCAGACCTCCGATCTTGCGGTAGGTTTTAAGGATGTCGATTGGGCGCTTCTAGTCGGCTCCGTGCCGCGTAAGCAGGGAATGGAACGTGCTGATCTACTTGGTATCAATGGCAAGGTCTTTGTCGGTCAGGGGAAAGCGATTAACGACAATGCCAAGCCAAGCGTGCGTGTGCTCGTGGTCGGTAATCCCTGCAATACCAACTGCCTGATTGCGATGAAGAGTGCGCCGGATATTCCAAACAATCAATTTTTTGCGATGACTCGATTAGACGAGAATCGTGCCAAGACACAGTTGGCACAAAAGGCGAGCGTGTCGGTTAAGGAAGTTTCCGAGCTTTGTGTTTGGGGCAATCATAGCCCCACAATGTTCCCCGACTTTTATAACGCCAAGATCGGTCGTCTCAAAGCCACTGATGTCATCACAGATAAGGCTTGGTTGACAGACACCTTTGTGCCTGTCGTTGGACAACGAGGTAAAGCGATTATTGAAGCACGTGGTGCATCGTCCGCTGCTTCGGCTGCGAATGCAGTGGTGGATACTGTGCGTGATTTGTGCACACCTACCCGTGGTGATTTTCACAGCGTCTGTGTGATTTCCAATGGTGAATATGGCACGCCTGCAGGTCTGATTACATCCATGCCCATCAAAGTCGATGCGATTGGTAAGTGGCGTGTTGTCGAAGGCGTTAACCTGACAGATTATGCGAAGGAGAAGATTGCCGCTTCCAATCAAGAGCTACTGGATGAGCGTGAGATGGCCTTTGGTCAACTTGGCCTCAGCATCTAGCGGTTTCGTGCATATAATTTGATACCAGGCACCTTTTATCAGGTGCCTGTTTTGTTTCCACCTGAATATTCAGTGTATATCAACTGAGCTAGCATAACTTTTTTTGTATGAATGTAAGTAAAGAGCAAATTGATCGCATTGTGCGTGATGTCATCGCAGGTGTTGGCGCGCAGAATAAAGCACCACAAGCTGCGCCCGTCGCATTGAGTTCCGCGGCTAAGACAGCCCGGGCTGCGGTGCTGGTCGAGCCGCGCAAATTTGAGATTAAGGAATTTCCGATTCGTGAGATCGGTGAAGATGAGATATTGGTCAAAGTCGAAGCATGTGGGGTATGCGGCACCGATGTACACTGTTATAAATCGGATCCCTTTGGTCTTACGCCGAACGTGCTCGGGCACGAAGGCACGGGAGAAGTCGTCAAGGTCGGTAGCGCCATCAAGATGGATAGCGTCGGCAAGCCGGTGAACCCTGGTGATAAGATTGTCACCAGTTTGTTGGAAACCTCGCCCGACTGCTTGGTGGCCAAATACAATCCTGCTAAAGCCAACTTAAGTGATGACCTCAAAGTCTATGGCTTGCTACTCGATGAGCCGGATAATCATTTGAACGGCTACTTTGCGGAGTATATGATTATACGTCCTGGTTCCTCCTTTTTCGTGGTCAATGATATGAGCGTTGAGCTACGTTGTCTGATTGAGCCTGCCGCTGTCGTCTGCCACGCCTTGGAGCGTGCTAAGAGCTGTGGCAACAATCGGTTGAATTTCCGCACCCGCGTGGTGGTGCAAGGCTGTGGGCCCATCGGTTTGTTGATGATTGCAGTGCTGCGTGCACATGGCGTGAATAATATTATCGCACTCGATGGAAATCCCGAGCGCCTCGAAATCGCTCGCAGCATGGGAGCCGACGAAGTGATCAACTATAAGGAGTATTCCGGCATCGACGAGATCGCTGAGAAGGTGAAGAGCCTGACTAAAGGACTCGGTGCACACTGGGGCTTTCAAGTTACTGGTGTGCCTGCGGCGCATGCGAATCTCTATAAGTTGATTCGTCGCGGCGGTGGTATCTGCGAGGTCGGTCACTTTGTGGATGGTGGCGAGTGTGCGATCAACCCGCACCGCGATATCTGTGCTAAGGAGATCTCACTGGTCGGTAGCTGGGTGTATAACAGTTTTGAATATCCCAATGCCTACCATTTTCTGCAGCGTGCCGAGCGTATCGGCTTGCCTGTTTCTACTTTGATCACTCACAAATTTCCGCTGGATCAAATAGACGAAGCGATTCAAGTGAACTTGCGCCAAGAAGGCATAAAGGTAATCGTTGAGGCGAAGTAATATAAATTCGCCATTTTCTCGGATATTACGCGCGGTATCTTTGGGGACTCCCGCAGTTCGGTCTCCGGGGGCAAAGGCAACTAGCGGAGGATTCGAGCCAAATACATTAAAAAAGCTAAAGGGAGCTGCTTAGGAAGAGCGTGTTTCGATATACATCCCGAAGGCACACGTGGGTGCGCTTCGCGATAGAGCAACTACAGCCAAAACTGGGAAGGTTCAACTTTGAATGTTGAATGATGAATGAAAGTGCACGCACGGCGCGATTTACTCGACTAGTTCGCCGACGATAAAAATCGCACCTGCATACCAATAATGAGGGGTATATTTTGCTGGATTCTTGTCGTAGTCAGCACGATTTCGTTCGAATAAAATGTCGCGTTTATCCAGTTCTGTGTCGAGCACTCGAATGGACACCGTGTGAATGCGGTCTTCGAGGTTATTGCCGACTGATAACCTGGCTAGGCGCTGGTAGGTGCAGTAGCCGTCCATACGAGTACGAATGCTTGTTTGACCATCGAGGGTGATTTCGATCTGGCTGCTATCGTAGCCAAGCCAGTCGTAGATGGCGACTTCTGTTCCCTTGAATTTGAAGGAGAGCGTGGCTCCGGGCGCTAGGCGATAGAGTTGCTTCATTTCCTTCTGGAAACGCTTGGAGCCTTCGCGGCGCATATCGGTGTAATCGCCTGAAAGATATTCAGAGATGAGTGGTATTTGCTGCGCGTTTTCTAAATTGTCTGCACGCATGGGAGTCATCAATTTGTGTTGAACTTTACCGGTAGTTTTTTGGATTTTTTTTAAGGATCGAATGAGTGCATCTGTGTAGAGTATATGGCCAGTTTCCACGTAGGGGTGCACGCCATCTTTTGAGAAAATGATGCGGCCTTCTTCATCGGTGGCGAGTTCGGCTGCCTCGTTGAGTTCGTCGCCGGAGACACGTGTCATCGGGGCATCTGTTTTCATGATTAGCTTACCTGCTTTTTCTAATAAAGCGGCTTGATAGCCCATGTGGACGCTGGGGATGTCGTAGTGATCGGCAATTTCTTCCATGACACTTGCAGAGCGTTTCATTGCGCCATCTGCCAGGGTGGTTGAATCCCGAAATGTCATAGTATATACGAAGCAGATGTCTGTTTGAGGGTTGGATTGCCAGGTTTTACGGACGATCCCTTCCATCGCTTGTATTATTTTTGTCGGCTCGGCATTCGCATCATTGACCGCAAACTCGATAAAAAGTAGGTCTGGCTTGTGGGCCAGTGCATCATTTTCGACACGGAATACGCCGAGATCGGAGCCGGTGCCACCGATGGCGGCGTGGATGCCCTTGATGTTGGCTTTGGGATATTCTTTTTCAAGCCACTGTTGGCTTAGAACGCGCCAGCCCGCCTGGGCAGTAATACTGCCGCCGAGATAGGCGATCGTGAGGTCTTCGCCTGCATCGAGTTTTTTAAAGAAATTGGGTAATCCACCACGCGCAGTAAACTCGGTTGAACTGCGTTGAGGATAGTCGGCTGCCAAGCTCATTTGAGGTTGTAATAAGGCTACGACTAGCAAGGTATAAATCCAAGTTTGGCAAGTATGCCAAGTCTGTGGAGTGAGTAACTGAAACAGTGATGATTGTGAGGTGGGGTGACAGTTGCGGCTGAACATAGTCGTGAATTTGTAATATATTTTTAATTTGTTCCAGCTAATAGACACTCAATTTATGAGTCTGGAGAACACATTGACAATTGCTGTTGGATGCGGGTTTCTTGTGTCTGAAGCTTGCATACTCGTAAGCTTTGTTCTCACTGAGGGGATGCGTATTCTGTTTATCACATCCGTGTTTTCCATACTGTTAGCTCTGTCTGCCGATGCGGCAGCCGTTCAAGGGCGTGTTCTTTCTGTATTATCGGACACGCGTTCAATTGAAGTCGAGCTGACTGAATCGGAGGACATAGAGCTCGTGACAGGAACGAAGCAGACTTTTCGTGTGGGTGCAGGAGATCTTACAATTGGTTATCAGGGGCGTCTGATTAAGGGTAATGCTGCTTATTATGGTAAGCAATGGCATCTGGAGCAGGTTTTCCCTCTGGATGGGCAAGGTGCCAAGGCCGCCCGTGATGTGAATCAGCAGTTGCATCAGGCTACAGCGAGTATGAGCCGTCGTAAATATGTGAAACAGGGAGATTACATTCCCAACTTTGCGATGATTGATCAACACGGGAACTTTCTTCAGGCACGTCAATTACAAGGGAAGCCTTTTATACTAAATTTTATTTTTACCCGTTGTACGGTGCCAACGATGTGCCCGGCATCGAGTACTCGTATGTCAGCGATGCAAGATGCCGCAGGTGAAGTCGGCCTCGATGAGCTTCAGTTTGTCACGATTACCTTTGATCCTGCTTTTGATTCTCCAGGTATTCTTAAGCAGTATGCAGCAGGCTATGGGATGGAGCCGGAAAACTTTTATCTTTTAACTGGTGAGCCCTTGGTGGTGGAGGATTTACTGCGCCAGTTTGGCATTCTGACTATGGATGAAGAGGGTACCATCAATCACACGATGGCGACCCTGCTAGTAGATGCCAACGGACGGGTTGCGTATCGTAAAGAAGGCGCTACTTGGAGCACTCAAGAATTCCTTGAAGCAGCGAAGAAGCTGTAGACAGGGACTATTCTATAGTTTCCACAGTTTCTCTCCTGGAGGTTTATTAGGGGATTTTATTGTTTACGATCGGTTTCATTTTCGCACTCGACGTGGATGTTTTGGGTGACGGTTTCATTGAACATTCCACTTGCGCCGAGTTGTTGTTTCGGCACATTGAAAGAGTATCGCTTATGCCCAAACCTACTACTCCATCGCTTTCTATGAATACCTGTCTCTCTGTGGGAGTTCTCAGCGTATTTTTTGTCGCGGCATATTTCGTTTTACGTGCTTTGCCTACTGCACAGTGCGGATTCTTGCACTATGAAGAGATTGTGAATGCGGAAGGCGAAATTGAGCTTTGTGCCACCAATCATGCAGGATTCATTGATCTGACACGTTTCACTTACCCACTGGTCGCACAGATCGGGATTGAATCTCCAATATCACTAGGATCTGAAACTCAGGTTCGGTTGAGCTTAGAGACCCCTGGTGGCATGGAAATCGCTCCGCATGAGTTAGCAGTGACACATACTGAGAAAATGCATGTGATGGTGATTGACCCCTCTCTCGAAGATTACCACCATCTGCACCCAGAGGCGGTTGGTATCGGTGGAGATTACCAATTTAATTTCAAGCCAACACGCTCTGGTAATTATCGTGTGTTTACCGAAATTGTGCCATTGAGGAGTCGCAGACAAGCGATTGCGCTCTCGCAACTTGAAGTTACAGGTGAGTCAGAGATGCCTGAGTTTGCGCGTTCGACTGAGAGTATCGTCCATGGCGTGCGCTTTGAGCTATTGGACGCGCCTGAGGTTTTACAGACGGGGCGTGATTATCGTTTGGAGTTACAGGTGACTGCTACGGCAGGAGACGAGATCGTGCTAGAGACTGTAATGGGGGCGAAGGGGCACATGGTGGCCTTTGATGGTGAGGGCAAAGGATTTGCTCATATGCATCCGATTGATAGCGTGGCATCGGTGCGTACGGCAGGTTTAGGAAGTGCAGCCGCAAAAAGCACTGGCTTAGCATTTTTATTTAATGTGCCGAACCCAGGCTGGTATCGGCTTTTTGCACAAATACAAGTGAAGGGGGAGCCAGTGTTCGGGCGTTTTGATCTCAAGGTAGAATGATCTCAAGGTAGAATGATTTATGGACGATTTTGATACATTCAAGGCTTCACGTGAGAAGATGGACCCGACTGCGCGAAAAATGTCAGAGCATCAGTGGGAGCAAGCTTATGTTGCCTATCGAAATGCGCGAGTAAGAGTGAGTGGAAGCGCCCGCAGTTCATCAGGCGAACGGACAAAGAAACGCCGTGATTCGAAATCGCAGTCTTTCCGTAGTGGAAGCGCGCGTGATACTTATGTGTCTACGCAATCCTCGGATATGAAAGCGCTGCGCCAGCAGGTGAGAGGACAGTCTGCTTACTCAGATGTTAGGTTGCTTATCGATGTTCTAGCTTGGATTGCGATTGCGGTGGTGGTCTTGGCTGGGGTGTTAACACTTTTTTATTACACTTCGGTACCGGCGACTCTGGCCTCGGTTATGGATACTTTGGCTCAGGTGATTGGTATTGTTGCAGCTCGGTTGCTGGTGCAAGTGTTAGTGGATATTCCTGATATTGCCCTGTTTCGTGCACAGCAAGAAACTGTAAGATCTAGTTCGTCAGAGGCTAATGGTTAGTCCCACAAATTGACTGCAGCGGACTTTTTTATCCCATAAGAATGGAATATTCAGTTACATTTAAGCACATCGACCGAAATTTCGGCTTTGATCAGTTAGATTCTGGTAACTGGAGTGAGGAGTTTGAAGACGAGGCGAGCTTTGCGCGTGCGCTTCATAAAATGGCTTTAGCGAGCTCTCAGCATACGGTAATTGATTTTCCGGAAGTTGAAATTCATAGTAAGCATGGGCGAGTCACAGTGCGGGCGATTAACGGTCAGTTATATTTTACCGACTTTCATTCACAGAACCGTAAAGACCTGAAAGTGGTGCCTCTCGAAGTGATTCGTTTACTCGGCGGTACCCCCATTGATGAGCTTACGGTTCCTGAGGAGTCAGTCGAAGCTGAGGCTGAACGCCCGAAATTAAAGCCTTATCGTAGCCATGGTAGTCGTGTGGTTCAGGTTTTATCATTATTATTCATGCTGTGTGTATTCTGTCTGTTTACGACTTTAATTTGGCGCGATATGGTGCACCAGCAACGGCTATATCCTATTCCGGAATTTGTTCCCAGCTTGAGTCAGGAGAGTTATGTCGTGCGAAAGTATGCAGACGTTTATGTGAGCGAATATCGCGAAGGTGCGATGCTCTTTAGTTTGACTCGCGATGGGGTGTTTTCGCGTTATGAAATGTGGAATTCGACAGCAGGTGAAGGCTATGAACTGATTCACATTGATACATACTCATTGCAGGTGGGCGAGCACGAGGGGACGCTTGCGATGTTGGCGGATGAGCATTACTTACTACAACCTGAGGGAGATGAAATGATCCGCTTACATGGAGTCGCCTATCACCGTCACCATGGAACTCTTGAGAGTATTGGCGAAGTTGTGAATGCTCAGGATTAAAGCGATAAGTAATACCTTAGATTTTCTCCGTGGATGCGGAAACTCCCCGAATCGGGATCACCGTTGTCGATTTGCTCGTCAATGGTTTGCAGGCGACTTTGATCAATAATAATGGGGTATAGGCTACTATGGACAATTTCTATGTAGCCGACACTATCCTCAGGCTCGTCAGCTATTGAGTAAACCCATCGGTAAGTACCTCCAATGGGTGATGGTAGTTTCCAGGCAGCACTCATGTCGCCCTCAAGTCCACTTGGGATCACCCCTGCGGAGGAGACAGAGCTGGGGTAATCGCCATTATCGAGCTTAAAGGTGTTGAATGTTTGTTCGTAAAGTCGTAGATCATTTTCTAGTGTGACGATACGTGCATTATCTCGAGATCCTTGAAAGGTGGGTATGGCGATTGCTGCCAGCAGGCCAACAATACCAGAAACGACGGCTAGCTCAACGACTGTGTAGCCGTGCTGATGGGCTGCATTAGTTTCTTTCATGGGGGGTGGCGACGTGGATAAATGAATAAAGAGAATGCTTTATTCCGATTGTGAATATCCGATTAGCTCTATCTTTAACTTCTCGGCCTTGTTTAGCAAGTAAGATTTGTCGAGCATGATGACACGATTGACTTCAAGTGCGGCAGTTCGAATGCCTGCTTGATGCATGACATCGAGTGTGCGTTCTCCGAAAACTGGCACATCGAAGCGGTAGTCCTGTTGGCGCTTGACCGTTTTGACAAAAATGAGTCCGTCAGTTTTGAACTCACCCGCACGCTTGAGCATCGGATCGGTGCCTTCGTAGGCTTCCACTGCAAGCACAGTACCTTTACGTACGACGGCCCCTTGTCCGATATCGAGTTCGGTGATACCTTTTGCTATGAAGATGCCATGTTCGAGATATTCTTGAGGTGCATTTTGTTTGCCTGCGGTCATTAGCCCTTTGCTGGCTAATTGATCATCCAAGAAACTGCGAGAATCAAGCATGCGTATGTCGATGGCTTCAATTTCGGAAGAAATCGCACCAAAGATGGTCTCCGCATTTTTTATTTTGAGGCGATTGAGTATTGCGAGCGCCTTGAGGTCAGGGTGTAGGCCGTGAAATAGGCGCTTGGGTGTTATTTGTCCGGCCATGATGGCATAGCGGCAGCCTAGTTTTTTCAGTGATTTCAGTAGCTTCCCGAGCTGTCCCACCTTGATTTGCAGGTGTTGCTCTCTTGGTATTGAATCAATTAGGCTCTGTTCGGTTTCACCGGAAAACGAGATTAGCCGTAAGGGCAGCTCAGCCGCACGAATGCGCTCAGCCATAAGAATCGGATAAAGACCTTTACCGGCGATCAGGCCTATGGGCTGACGGACAAAATCAGTTGGTAGGTATTTCGAAAGCGATTCCATGTATGATTTGATTGTCTGTAGATTTCAGAAACAAGTGGTGACGGGGGCATCGGTGTTCTGTTCAGGCGTTGAGTCGCTGGAGCGAATTAATGCTTAAATTGGTAAGGGCGGAAGTCTGGTTGCGTGAAATACTCGGATGGGACTATTAGCATTGGTTCTGGAGCCGTGTTTATTGTGTCGTTGGGTAAGAATGTCACACGTTTACTTGCGTGTTGAGCGGCTTGACTGAGTTTCAAGTCATGTGTGTCGAGTGATTCTATGGTAGTGGATTCAGCGATCTGCTGACGTGCCATGCTTTGTGTGCTGATCCGCACGCTGCTTGGGGCCGCAATAAACTCCCGTTCCTGTGAATTAGGATAATAGTAGGTCAAGTTGCCTTCAATAGAGGTAATGGTCAGTCCAGTGGTGTTGATTTTGATTAAGCAGGTACCTTTATGTAGCTGCAGCTCACCCTCCGGTAGTTGAAGTCGAAGTTCTGAAAGCGGGGAGAGGCGATTGCTAGCGACCGCGAGTTGCCCTTCTAAGAGTTGCAGGTTAAGTTTGGATATTGAAGGTTCTGGACCTAAGTCTTGTGCGGCTTTATCGAAGGGGCGTTGAGTATAATGGAGGCATTTTAGTGTAGTCTGAGCATCCAGTGCTAAGGCGACTCCGTTGGACAGAGTTAGAATGAAGTGGGCATTGGCCTGAGTACTGATTTGAATGCCTGTGGGGGCCAATGTATCACGTGCCTTGGCGGAGATACGCTGACCTGCGCTACTGGTTACAGTTACCTGACCGCTGCGACTGGTGATGAGTGCGCTGCCATCTAGCATGTCCTGTGCCCACAGGCTCGAGAGTAGATATGGGCTGATCCAGCATAGCAGACCAAATCTCTTGAGCCCACTTCTGAGTTTGATCATTATGGAGCTCAGCGTGCGCTTGATAAGGGGGACGTTTTGCCAGCAACGATGCCAGGGGCCAGTGATTGTATTGGCCGGCTCCTGGCGTGCGTGTTGCGTAGTTAAGCGTATCATTTTAAACAGCGACAATATTGACGATCTTACCAGGCACGTAGATTTCTTTCTTAATCGTCTTGCCGTCGATGAAGCCCTGCACGCGTTCGTTGGCCTTGGCGGCCGCGATGGCATCGTCCTTGGATACATCGGCGGGCAGTTGTGCGTCGCCGCGATACTTGCCGTTGACTTGGAAGATGATTTTGACGCTGTCCTCGACGAGCTTGCTTTCATCGTATTTCGGCCAGCCGGCTTCGACGATGCTACCTTCGTGCCCGAGGCGTTGCCAGAGTTCTTCGGCGATGTGTGGTGCCAGCGGGGCGAGCAGTTTGATGAAGTCTTCGACTGCTTCGCGGGGCAAGGCCTCCGTCTTGGCGAGTTGATTGATACAGATCATCATTTGCGAGATCGCCGTGTTGAAGCCTAAGCTGCTGTAGTCTTCGGTGACTTTCTTGATGGTGGCGTGCAATACGCGCTCCGTTTCGGGATCGAGTGCGTCGCTTTGACCGATCTTGAGCTGGAGCTCGCCATCATCGGCTACCACCAGGCGCCATGTCTTGCGCAGGAAGCGGGCGATGCCTTCGATGCCCTTGGTGTTCCAAGGCTTCATCGCTTCAAGAGGACCGAGGAACATCAAGTAAAGACGTAGCGCATCGGCTCCGTAGCTTTCGATGATGGTTTCAGGGTTGACCACATTACCGCGGCTCTTGGACATCTTCTCACCATCTTCGCCGAGGATAATGCCTTGGTGGAAGAGCTTCTTAAAGGGCTCGGGATCGCTGACAACACCGATGTCGTATAGAATGTGGTGCCAGAAGCGAGCGTAGAGCAGGTGGAGCACCGCGTGCTCGGCCCCGCCGATGTAGAGATCCGGGGTGCCCCAATACTTTTCTTTTTCAGGGTCGATTAGAGCCTCGGTGTTTTTCGGGTCGACGTAGCGCAGGTAATACCAGCAAGAACCCGCCCATTGCGGCATGGTATTGGTTTCGCGGATCGCGGGGACCCAGCCGTCCTGGGCCTCTGTGGAAGTGGCGCCGCTCGCGGGGTCGATGAAGACATGTAGCCAAGTTTCGGCCTTAGAGAGCGGGCTTTGTCCGTCCGGAGAGGGGGTGTAGCTCTCGACTTCGGGCAGTTCCAGTGGCAGCTCGGCTTCGGGCAGGATGATGGCGTAGAGCAGCTCGCCGTCGACTTCACAAGTGACGGGGCGCTCCACAGACTTGAGAGAGTCATCGACCAAGTCGTAGTTGCTTTGACTGAGCCATAGCACTGGGAAAGGTTCGCCCCAGTAGCGTTGACGTGAGAAGAGCCAGTCGCGCAGTTTGAAATTGATGGTCGCCTCACCGCGATTATCGGCGGCGAGTTGTTCGATCACCGCATTTTTGGCCGATTCAGAGTCCTTGTTGCTTTGTTCGCCAGAATTGATCAGCTTGCCAGGACCGGTGTAAGCTTCGATGAGTCCTCCGTCCGCGTCCTTCTCAGCTTTGCCGCCGTCGTCGATGACTTGAATGATTTCGAGTCCAAACTCTTTGGCGAATTCAAAGTCACGCACATCGTGTGCGGGCACGGCCATGATCGCACCCGTGCCATAGGTCATGAGTACATAGTCGGCGACCCAGATGGGGATTTCCTTGCCGTTCACCGGGTTGATCGCTGTGGCACCGGTCCAAACACCGGTTTTGTCCTTGGAGAGTTCGGCGCGTTCGAGGTCGGATTTGCTCTTGGCCTTTTCGACGTAGGCGGCGACCGCTGCTTGATTTTCAGCGGTGGTGATGGAGGCGACCAGCGGGTGCTCTGGAGCGATGACCATGTAGGTGGCTCCATAGAGCGTGTCGGGGCGTGTGGTGAACACCGTCAACTGTGAGTCGTGCCCTGCGACATCGAATGTGATTTCTGCCCCTTCCGAGCGGCCGATCCAGTTCTCCTGTAGGCGCTTCGTGGAATCGGGCCAGTCGAGGTCTTTAAGCCCGGCGATCAGGCGTTCGGCGTATTCAGTGATGCGCAGCACCCATTGGCGGATCGGGCGACGTTCGACGGGGAAATTGCCACGTTCAGAGCGAGGGCCTTCGGGGGTGTTGAGCACTTCCTCATTGGCGAGCACGGTGCCGAGTTCCGGGCAGAACCAGACCGGCTTTTCGTCCACGTAGGCGAGCCCCTTTTTGAAGAGCTGCATGAAGATCCACTGGGTCCATTTAAAGTAGCCAGGGTCGGTGGTATTGACTTCGCGGCTCCAGTCGTAGGCGAAGCCGAGTTGGCTCAGCTGCTTGGTGAAGTTGGCCACATTCTGCTTGGTGGTGATGGCCGGGTGGGTGCCCGTCTTGATGGCATACTGCTCTGTTGGCAGGCCAAAGGCGTCCCAGCCCATGGGGTGCAGCACATTAAAGCCCTGTGCCTTTTTGAAGCGCTTGAGCGCATCACTGGCAGTGTAGCCCTCGGGGTGGCCTATGTGTAGCCCTGCGCCCGAAGGGTAGGGAAACATATCCAGCACATAGAATGTGGGTTTGTCTTCGAAGTCTTTAGCTTCGTAGGTGTGGTTCTCTGCCCAGTATGCCTGCCACTTGGGCTCGATGCTGGAAAAGTCGTATTCTTTGGTCGTTGTAGCCATTTTTAGAAAACGGCGAATTAAGAAGGCCGCTTCGGTGTCCGTCAACGCCGGAAGACAAATGTGGGCGGATACGGTAAACTCCAATTTTATCGCTGTATTTGTGGGCGATGCTTTTTATGTAGATATAAGCGTTTGCTTTCAAGCTTATGATTGTTTTTACTGCTGTGAGTCCACGGTGGTGGATTTGTCGATTATTATGCTTCAAGTCTTGAGAAAAAATGTAGCTGGAGTGATCTGGCTCATTTGTGTTATGCTAGGCATTGCCGTACTTTGGCGTTATAGTCAGAAGGCAGGTGGCTTTGGCGAAGTCGCTCCACTGTGGCCAGAGCAGAGCTCGTTGGCGTTCGTTGATGGCGTTGATGGCGGTTTGCAGTTAATTATGTTTGTGCATCCGCATTGCCCGTGTTCACGAGCGAGTTTGGGGGAGTTGGCGGTATTGATTCGAAATAGTCGGCAAGCCCTGTCGGCACGCGTACTGTTTGTAAGTCCCTCCCAACAATCACAGTCATGGGTACGCAGTGGTTTGTGGCAACAGGCAGAGTTGATTCCTAATGTCCAGCTTGAGGTTGATCGGGATGGGGTGGAGGCAGCGCGGTTTGGAGCTGAAACTTCTGGGGCAACGCTTGTTTATTCAGCTTCAGGCCAGCTTTTATTCCATGGAGGGATCACGTCGGCTCGTGGCCATTATGGGGATAATGTCGGCCGTTTGGCGATTCAGGGGTTGACGAAAGGCCAGCATACGGAGACGCAGACGGCTGTGTTTGGTTGTGCGCTCAGGAGTGATTTGGATGAAATAGAGGCCTTGCCTGCTATGTAGATGAGACTTGAAGATGAGTGCAATGCATCATAGTGAATGGTCGCAACGTACGCAGGCTCTTTATAATGAGCAAGCGCAGCGGATCTATGTGCACACGGATCGACTTTTTTTGAAATTGATGTGCTTCCAATGGTTGGCTGGTGTGTTGGCTGCATTGGTTATTTCTCCGCGAACTTGGGCCGGGAGTCAGGATGCGGTGCATATTCACGTGTGGGCAGCAGTGTTTTTGGGCGCATTGATTTCGGGGTATCCTTGTTGGTGCGCATGGCAGCGACCTGGCGCTGTGATGACGCGGCATGTCATTGCGGCAGGGCAGATGCTGATGGGGGCACTTTTAATTCATTTAAGTGGTGGGCGTATTGAAACTCACTTTCACATATTTGGTTCTTTGGCCTTCATCGCGTTTTATCGTGATCCTAAAGTGTTGGCGACCGGTGCTATGGTGGTCTACTTGGATCACTTAATCCGTGGCATATTTTGGCCTGAGTCGATTTTTGGTGTACTGACGTCACCAATATGGCGTCCGCTGGAGCACGCTGGTTGGGTTGTATTCGAATGTTGGTTTTTGATTCGTTCTATGCGTGAGAATCAGCATGAAATGTATGTGTCCGCGGAGCGACAGGCGGAGCTTGAGCAGACAAATCAGGAAATTGAATCCAGAGTGGCTCAGAGAACTTTGGAATTAAGAAAGAGTCAGGAACTAGTGGGGCAGTCCGAGCGTTTATTGCGTACCATACTTAATATTTTGCCACAAGGCATTGCCTGGACCAGTCGTGAGGGGGTGGTTCAAGGCTCGAATCAGCATTTTATTGATGACATGCAAATTTCGAAAGCTGTGAGTGCGAGGGCAGTCCTGAATGATTTGCCACTCGCGCGAGGGCATCGTGAGCATTTTAAGCAGCTGCAAGCAACGGTTTTGAGTGAAGGCAGAGAGTTGGCTAATATCATTAAGCAAGTGAATGCGACTACTGGAGAAGATCGGTGGATTACTTTAAGTCTGGCACCTTTACGCGGGGAGAATGATACGGTTGAAGGTATTTTATATAGTTATTTGGATGTGACGAACCTGAAGCAAGCAGAGGCCGCTGCGCTCGAATCTGCTCGTTTGAAATCAGAGTTCTTAGCTAATATGAGTCATGAGATCCGAACGCCTATGAATGGCGTGATTGGAATGATTCATCATCTTTTAGATACGGAATTGAGTGTAGAGCAGCGTGAGTATTCTGAGACTGTGAAGCAAAGTGCAGAATCGCTTTTGACTATTTTAAACGATATTCTGGATTTTTCAAAAATTGAAGCTGGCAGACTGGAGATTGAATCTTTGGGAATTGATATTCGGGAATTGGTGGAAGAAACCTTGGGATTGATGGCGGAAGCTGCACAAGCCAAAGGCTTGGAACTAGTTGGCGTGATGGAACCTAGCACGCCAAAATATATGAGTGGAGATCCGGGGCGTTTGCGACAGGTGCTAATCAATCTGCTGGGAAATGCTATTAAATTTACCAGCGAGGGTGAGGTCGTTTTGAAGGTGACGTACTCTAAGCTAGAGGAGAGCGAAACATTGCGTTTTGAGGTGAACGATACCGGGATTGGTATTACGCCGCAGGTGCAGAGCCGACTATTTCAAGCATTTGTCCAAGCTGACGGCTCAACGACGCGTGAGTATGGGGGCACTGGTTTAGGTCTGGCGATCAGTCAGCGTTTGGTTCAGTTGATGGGGGGCGAAATTGGGCTTAATAGCCATCTCGGGGTGGGAACCTCGATCTGGTTTGAAATACCATGGCATGATGGACAAGTTGCAGCATCGGTGTCCACCCTGCAGCGTGATGATTTACGTGGTTTGCGGATGTTGGTTGTAGATGATAATAAAACCAATCGTGATGTTCTATGTATACAGTTAAAGAACTGGGGGGTGGATGTCGTGGCCACTGCTTCTGCGAGCGAAGCTTTGGATGTGTTGAGCGCTGACGATTTATTGCCGTTTCAAGTTGGGATTTTAGATATGCACATGCCTGATTTGGACGGACTTTCGTTGGCCAAGATTTTATCGAAGAAAGAGACTTTATCACACATGAAGCTAATTTTGCTGACGTCTTTGGTGTCGTTGGTGCCTCGTGGAGAGCTTCGGGCGGTTGGTGTGCATGAATGCTTGCAGAAGCCGGTGCGCCAGGATCGTTTTTATAATTGCTTGCGCGGACTCACTGGTAGCATGGATACGATGGAGGCTGCTGGGGGCAAGTTGCAGGAGCGGGCACTCGTTCCGCAGTTTGGTTTTCATGTTTTAGTGGCGGAGGACAATCAGGTGAATCAGCGGGTAACAGAGTTACAGCTGAAGAAGTTGGGTTGTGTTGTGGAGATTGTTGAAAATGGTATTCAGGCAGTTGAGGCAGTATTTAAAAGACATTATGATTTAGTTCTGATGGATTGTCAGATGCCGGTTATGGAAGGCTATGAAGCGACACGAGTGATTCGAGCCCGGGAAAAGAAAGTTGGGCAAGAGCCTGTATATATTATTGCGGTGACAGCACATGCAATGGAGGCTGATCGAGAACGTTGTTTTTTGGCGGGGATGAATGATTATTTAAGTAAGCCGCTGCTGGGGCCTGCTTTGATGCAAGCCTTGCAACGTTTTATTGCAAGTCGTCGAAATTGATTGGCTTAATCTTTGACAAACTCGCTTTCTGTGGGCTTAGCACTTGATTTGATGGTGTTGATTAAGTATTAATCTCGTCTTTACTTACCCCCGAGATGAATATTCGAGTTCCTATATTACTGTGTTGCACCCTGGCGTTGTCTGTGTCGATCGTCGATGCGAGTAGTCGTTCCCGTTCTGCAGGTTTTGGTAGCCGTCGTGCTAACAATGTCGAAGATCAGCGCGTAAAGAAGCAAATGTGGGCGCAGCCGCAGGCAAATTCCATGATGGATAAGAGCTTCCCGATTGAGCAATGGGATAAGCATTTTTCGCCAGTGGGGAGTAAGCGTGCCGGGATCGCGTTAACCGAGGATAAAGATAAGCAAATGTTTCAGACCAAAACATTGGACCGCAAACAGGTTGATTACGATATGTCGCGTTGGAACGATCGTATGGCAGATCTACATCAAAAAGCTGGAATCGAAATGGATGATCGGGCAAGTCTTGTTGCGGATAGAAAGTTATACTATATGATGCTGCAGGACTCTGAGGAATTTCGGGATATGGCAGAAGAACTTTCGTTGCGTGATTTGAATCGCTATCAATTTAGACGCAATCGTTCGGATAGTGATATTCCGGTGGAGAAAGCCGGGGGCGGATAGTCGCTTTCTCATTTTTCTTCAAAAAAAAGTCCGCTTAGGCTTGAACCTAAGTGAGTTGTTTGGATGGTAGGCGCAAATTCCTACTCGAATATGCCTACCATTCTCATTCTGAGCTTAGCCATTATCTTTTTAACGGCCTGCCTCGCACCGACCTTGGTGCGTTATTTAGGTGATCGTGCCGGGTGGTTGCTCGCATTCGCGCCATTTTCTGCCTTTATCATGTTAGTCGCTCAGGCGGGGATGATTGAGGCGGGGGAGGCTTTAGTTTATCAAGTCGATTGGTTTTCGGTCTTGGATACGTCTTTTAGCCTACGGCTGGATGGCTTGTCGTTGTTGATGGCTTTACTGGTTACCGGGATCGGTGGCTTTATCGTTATTTACGCGGGTGGTTACATGCATGGGCACCCGCAATTAGGGCGGTTTTATCTCTATTTATTGGCCTTTATGGGCGCGATGCTGGGGCTGGTTGTTTCAGATGACCTAATCTTAGTATTTGTGTTCTGGGAGTTGACCAGTATCAGTTCCTACCTGTTAATTGGTTTCAATCACGAACAAAAAGAAACCCGTTGGAAGGCATTGCAGGCCTTATTGGTGACGGGACTGGGAGCCATGGCGATGTTGGTCGGCTTCATTTTGATTGGCACTGTGACGGGGAGCTATTCGCTAGCAGAGATTACCCGTATGGGCGATCTGCTGCAAGGCAGCCCTTGGTTCACGGCGATCGTTATTTTGATTTTAGGCGGCGCTTTTACGAAGAGTGCGCAGGTGCCTTTTCACTTTTGGTTGCCTAATGCGATGGCAGGGCCGACTCCAGTCAGTGCTTATTTGCACTCGGCGACTATGGTCAAGGCTGGCATTTATTTAATGGCTCGCCTCAATCCATCCTTCGCTGGCAGTGGGCTGTGGGAGTATACCTTGGCCATTTTTGGTAGCTTAACGCTATTGTTAGCGATGTTTCTGGGGCTTTTCCAGAAGGATGTGAAATCCATTTTGGCTTACACCACACTCGGGGTGCTCGGTGTTTTGACCATGCTGCTTGGGATTGGATCGGAATACGCGATTAAAGCGATGGTGGTCTTTTTAATCGGGCACGCATTGTATAAGGCGACACTCTTTATGGTGGTGGGATCGATCGACCACGAGACGGGCACCCGTGATGTCACACTCTTGCGCGGCTTGAGAAAACTGATGCCAATCTCGGCATTAGCTGGGGGCCTTGCGGCGCTGTCGATGTCGGGGCTGCCGCCTTTTTTCGGTTTCATTGGTAAGGAGTTGATCTATAAAGCCGGGGTCAAACTCAATGGTGCTGAGCTGATCTTCCTCGTCGTGGCATTAGTGGGGAATCTAATTATGATGGGCTTGGCCCTGAAGGCTGGGGTGGGGCCCTTTTTCGGTAAGCCGAATCACGCTGTCTTACCTAAGAAGCCCCATGAGGCTCCATTGGCTATGTGGCTTGGGCCTATTGTGCTTTCGGTCGCTGGTTTGGTGATTGGAATCATTCCGTTCTGGGTGACAGAATTTATGGTGGCTCCAGCACTGGCGGCAATTCGCGGTGCTGAAATCGCGCACCTGGACCTGGCACTGTGGAACCTCGTGCGGCCTAATTTGCCATTACTGTTGAGTGGGGTGACTGTGCTGGGTGGTTTTTTTGTCTTTTTAAACCGCGCACGCTTCTGGGCGGTGGCGGATCGTGTGTTGACTACGATTCAACCTTATGGAGCCGAGGCTATGTATGGGCGCATTTTTAATGCCACGATTTGGTTTTCGAAGGCACAGACCCGCTGGTTACAAACAGGACGTTTACACGACTATGTTTTCCTGATCGTTATGACGACGGTTGGTTTCCTGACGTGGGCCATTGTCAGTTTCGGTGGCCTTAATTTTAGCGTCGATTGGGCGGCCTATGATTTGCTGATTATCTGCCTGGTAATCATTATGATCATTGCGGCTTTGGTGGCTGTCACTGGACGCTCTTATATCACGGTGCTGGTTGCCCTCGGAGTGGTTGGATTTGGTGTGGCCTTGATTTTTGCCTATTATGGTGCGCCGGATTTGGCGATTACCCAGTTGCTGGTGGAGACGCTGACGGTGGTGCTGTTTATGTTTGTTGTGCTGCGTTTGCCACCACTGAAGACCATTTCCGGCCGATTCACCCGATTGCGAGATGGCATTATGGCGACGGCTTTTGGTGGTTTGATCACCATACTGCTATTAAAGGCGGTGAATATACAGTTTGATCATGCGATCTCCGATCAGCTAGCCGCAATGAGCTACCCGGAGGCCAAGGGCAAGAATGTCGTGAATGTCATTCTAGTCGATTTTCGAGCTCTGGATACTATGGGCGAGATTGTGGTGGTCACCGTTGCCGCTCTCGGAATTGCTGCACTGGTGAAGTCAGGTCTTAAGGGGAAGGGCAAGCGCTCATGAAATACTTTATTTTAAATCAAGCGAGTCGCTTGTTGTTTCCAGCACTCTTGGTACTGTCTTTGATCGTGCTCTATCGTGGGCATAATTTGCCTGGTGGGGGCTTCATTGGTGGACTCTTGGCGGCAACCGCGTTTATTTTAGTCGGGCTGGGGGATTCGATGGAACGCGCCAAAGAATTACTACGAATCGAGCCAGTCAAGCTGATGGCGCTTGGGTTGTTGGTGGCAGTTGTGAGTGGTATGCCCAGTTTGTTGCGAGGCGCACCATTCATGACGGGTGAATGGTTGCCCGGCTTTTCGCTACCATTGATTGGTAAGGTGCACTTGGGCACACCACTGGTTTTTGATGTCGGCGTCTATATGGTGGTCATCGGTTTCGCACTACATACCACCTTTTGCCTGGCGGAACTTGCTTACACTGAAATAAAGGAGCACGAAGAATAATGGAAAGTTTGATCGCAGTTTTAGTCGGCGTTCTCTTTGCGACTGGCACGTATTGCTTGATGCGTCGCAGCATTGTGAAGCTGGTTATCGGCGTGGTGCTGATTTCACAGGGAGCCAATTTACTGGTCTTTACTACCGGTGGCTTGCTGGCGGGACGTCCTGCTCTGGTGCCAGCCGACGGTGTCGCGCCACCGGCACCTTTCGGAGATCCCTTGCCGCAGGCGATGGTCTTGACCGCAATCGTCATCGGTTTCGGTTTGACTGCTTTTTTGCTGGCATTGGTCACGCGCGCTCACGAGGCCGTAGGTGACGACGATATTAACGCCTTTAACAACACGGATACGTGAACGAATACAGCTTACTCCTTACATTGCTTTTGCCGCTAGTCGGGGCTGTCAGCCTCTTGCTGGGACATCGCTCTCTCGCCTTTCAGCGAGCGGGCGGAATTGTGTTCTCCAGTGTGACTTTTGCGCTCTCCCTCTATCTGGTCTACGTGGTGGATCGCGCAGGTTTCGTTGTGATTCAAGTGGGCGATTGGCAGGCACCCTTTGGGATCAGTCTGGTTGCGGATCGCTTTAGTGCGGTGATGGTTGCGGTCTCCTCGTTTATGGGAGCTGCCGTGGCGATCTATGCGCTGGCTGAAATCGACGAAGCGCGGCTTAGGAAATTCTTTTTTCCTTTGTATCTAATTTTGCTCTTCGGGGTCAATGGCGCCTTTTTGACCGGGGACTTGTTCAATCTCTATGTTTGGTTTGAGATCATGCTGATTGCTTCCTTTGTGCTGATCTCCATGGGGGGAGAGAAAGGTGAGCTGGAAGGTGGCCTTAAATATGTCTGTTTGAATTTGCTCTCTTCGGTCATGTTCCTCGCGGGGGCCGGTATTATCTATGGCAAGACGGGTACGCTTAATATGGCCGACTTGGCGTATAATTTGAGTGTGGCCGAAGATGTGAATTGGGTGATTAGTAGTTCCATGCTTTTGCTGGTGTCCTTCGGACTCAAGGCAGGTATCTTTCCTTTCTTTTTCTGGTTGCCCGCTTCGTATCATACGCCGCCTTCAGCTGTTTCCGCAGTCTTTGCGGGTCTGTTGACCAAGGTGGGTGTCTATGCGTTGTTTCGCTCGTATACGCTCATGTTTGCGCCGATTTTTCCCGAGGTGCAGCCGTTAATCCTCGTATTGGCGGTGCTGACGATGGTGACTGGAGTCTTCGGTGCGGCGTCGCACTTCGACATGCGGCGGATCTTGTCGTTTCACATTGTCAGTCAGATCGGTTACATGGTGCTGGGGCTAGCTTTTATGACGCCTCTTGCGCTGGCTGCTGCAATCTTTTATCTTGTGCACCATATTATCGTGAAGACAAACCTCTTCCTGGTCAGTGGTGTGGTGATTCGGCTCAAGGGGAGTTGTGATCTGGCAAAAGTCGGTGGTCTGTGTAAGTCGGCTCCGTGGCTGGCGATCCTCTTTTTTATACCTGCCTTTTCGCTCGGTGGTATTCCGCCGTTGTCAGGTTTTTGGGCGAAATTCGCTCTGGTGAAATCAGGTATTGAGATCGAAAGTTGGTGGGCCGTGACGGCGGCGTTACTGGTCGGGGTACTTACTCTGTATTCGATGACAAAAATTTGGGGCGAGGCCTTTTGGAAGCAACAGCCCGAGAATGTCGGAGCGGGCCCTTTGCCGAACCCAGTGGGGCGTCTGGCTTATATGTTGGCACCGATTACTGTCTTAGCTGTAACGACAGTTTGGATCGGACTCTTTGGAGAGCCTCTATTTAGTTTCGCTGAACGAGCCGCTGCACAATTACTGAACCCGCAAGAATATATTTCAGCGGTTTTACAACCTAACACGGAGGTGCTGCCATGAGGCGCATATTACACTTTATAGGCTTTATAGCCTTCTATATTGGGGAAGTTGTGAAATCCAATCTCCGCGTTGCCTACGACGTGCTTACGCCGACGCATCATATGAAACCAGGCATTATTGCTGTGGATGTCGCCGGTATGAGTGATCGCCAGCTTCTTTTTATGGCGAATTTCATTACGATGACACCTGGCACGCTAGGCATTTGCTTTTCTGAAAATCAGGATAAGCTCTATTTACATGCCATGTACCTCGAGGAAGATTTAGCTGTGCTCAGTGCTGAACTTTCAGATACTTACGGAAAGCGAGTGCGCAATGTATTTTGAAGAATTGGGAATGCCGCTTGCGTTGGCTAGTTTGGTGGCGTCGATTTTGTTGGTCGCTGCGCTGGCACTGGCATTATTGCGTATCGTGAAGGGGCCGACACCATTTGATCGTGTGGTGGCATTGGATTTGATTGGAGGGATTTGCCTCTGTATCATTGTGATGTTCGCGATACATTTTGATCAGCAGGTGCTTTTGGATGCTGCATTCGTTATTGCGATTGTTAGTTTCATTGGAACGGTTGCCTTTGCGCGATACTTAGGAAAGGGAGGAGATCAATGAGTTGGTTGGTTGCACTATTACTCATATTGGGTGCTTTTTTCGCTTTTGTGGCGGCATTAGGTGTCCTTCGGTTTCCGGATTTTTATGCACGTATGCATGCGGCGACTAAGGCAGGGGCCTTCGGTGCCGCCTTACTTTTGCTGGCGGCAGCTATCCATTTTGGAAGTCTGCGGGCCATCATTACGGTTGGTTTAATTATTGTGTTCTTTTATTTGACCACGCCTGTGGCAGCGCAAACCATTGCACAGGCGGCTTATCGTAGGGGCGTTGCTCTCTGGTCCAAGACTGTGCACGATCAATTAGCTGAGGATGAAGCCGAGTAAATAGTGCTTGCCTCAGGTCTCGGCGCACATTGTTTCTGTGGTCGATGAAAGCTACCACTGCCGTCTCTTACTTCCGAGTATTGCTATTACTATTGCTTGGGGCCTGTGCCACTAGCCAGCTACATGCGAGCGGCGGTGGGGGGGGCTCACATGGGGAGGAGATCGTTTTCCCGATCCCCGAATCCGCATATGCTGAGATGGAAGCGCATCATGCGGAGGAAGTAGGGCATGAATTGGGACTGATGGATCAATTAAAGATTCGTGCAGAAGCGGATCCTTTTAACCTAGTCGCGACTATTATTTTCTTTCTCGCGGTGATTCATACCTTCTTGGCGACTACGTTTAATAAAATGGCACACAAGTTCGAGGTGGAGCACCGCGCGAATATGAGCTCGCATAACAAGGTGTATGTCGAGGGCAAAGAGCCGGTTAGCTTTAAGGCCACACTCTTTCATTTCTTGGGCGAAGTTGAGGCCATTTTTGGTATCTGGTTGATTCCGCTCTTTGTGTCGCTTGCGCTGATGGAGCATAATGGTTTGAGTGTGGCGGCGTTCTATGTGGATACGCGAAATTACACCGAGCCAGTATTTGTGGTCATTATCATGGCAATTGCGTCGAGTCGTCCTGTTATTCAGATTGCAGAGACGGCCATGCGTGGAGTGGCCTCCATCGGTAAACAAAGTCCCGCGGCGTGGTGGCTCTCGATTCTTATAGTCGCGCCTTTGTTGGGCTCATTTATTACTGAACCCGCTGCGATGACGATTGCAGCGCTACTGCTGGGGCAACAGTTTTATGCCTTGAACCCTTCGCCAACATTTAAGTATGCAACGCTTGGTTTGCTGTTCGTAAACATTTCAGTCGGTGGCACTCTAACTCACTTCGCGGCTCCCCCGGTGCTGATGGTCGCCGACACTTGGCATTGGAATCTGCCTTATATGTTTACGCATTTTGGATGGCGTGCGGTGCTTGGTGTGGCCATGGCCACCACGGTTTACTTTTTGATCTTTAGGAAGAATTTTGCAGAAATGAAGGAGCGTGCGAATGAGATCGCCGCGTCACAGGCTTCAGAGCCCAAGCCGGAACCTGCGCCTTTATGGATTGTTTTGGTGCATCTGGGCTTTGTCGCCTGGACTGTGCTGACGCTTCATCATCCGGCTTTCTTCATTGGTGGCTTTTTGTTCTTCCTCGCCTTTACGATGGCGACGCACCATCACCAATATGATATTCAGTTAAAGTCGCCCTTGTTAGTGGGCTTTTTTCTCGCGGGCCTCGTGACGCATGGTGGTTTGCAAGGCTGGTGGATTTCGCCAGTGCTGAGTTCTCTGGCGGAAGTGCCACTCTTTATTGGTGCGACCATTTTGACTGCTTTTAATGATAATGCCGCGATTACTTTTCTAGCCTCGCAGGTGCCGGCCTTTAGCCCTGATATGATGGTGGCGGATCACTGGGTGACTAAGGCAGGTAATGCGCTTTCCAATGCGCAAGGATTGGAATATGCGGTGGTCGCAGGGGCGGTTACCGGTGGTGGATTGACTGTGATTGCCAATGCGCCGAA
Source organism: Thalassobacterium sedimentorum (assembly GCF_031127905.1). Lineage (GTDB taxonomy): Bacteria > Verrucomicrobiota > Verrucomicrobiia > Opitutales > Coraliomargaritaceae > Thalassobacterium > Thalassobacterium sedimentorum. The sequence goes on from NZ_JARXIC010000012.1 coordinate 94,249, forward strand.
CCCAGCAGGACAGAGTATTTTGAATAAGCATTTTAAGGGCGGCGTGTCTCCATTGAAGTTGCTGCTTGCGGCACTTTTCCCCACATTGGTGATGGCAATTATGTTTATGGTCTTGCCCCACTAATTATCTATGCATGAGAGGGACCGCTATGCCGGGTTTTGGTGCCGTTTTCTGGCGATGTTTCCTTTCTTTGTGATCGGAGGTCTGATCTTTCCCAATTCTGTACTGGTGGAGGATCCTTACGGCTTGTTTTCAACGGAGCGTGTGATCGAAGAAAGTGTGGAGACGGTCAATCATCCGGACGGATCCTATTCGTCGGATGATTGATGGTAGTTGGACGAACCGAAAGCAGGGCCTTCACGATAAAATGGCCCGCTGTATACGCATTCGACGTTAAGCTCTATTCGCCTTCTCAGGAGTCGCGGGCGCATCCTTTTAGGAGGCAAATGGCAGTGGCATGTTTATTTCGAGGTCGTCTTCTTCAACCGGGGCGAGGTCGGCTTCTCCAGCAGCGAGCTTCTTTAGCGCTTTGAGCTGTGTTTTTTCATCCAAGCGGCGGCAAAATTCCGGATAGCCGATCACCTCGAAGCGTCCATCTTCGTATTCGACGAGTGCAGTCAATGATTCCACCCAGTCGCCGGAATTCAGATAGTGGGTGTTGCCGATCATTTTGTTGTCGGGGGTATGAATGTGGCCGCAAATGATGCCTGCGCAATTGCGCTTCTCTGCGAAGCTTTGTAGTTGTTCCTCGTATTTGCCCACAAAGCTGACGGCTGATTTGACGCGTGCCTTGATCGCCTTACTTAAAGAGAAGTACTCTTTGCCGCGCCATGCGCGGTATTTATTATACACTCGATTGAGCTTAAGCAGGCTTTGGTAGCCGATGTCGCCTAGCACCGCCAGCCATTTATGATTCATGGTGACAGCGTCGAAACCATCGCCATGTACGACCAAATAGTTCCCCTTGGTGCCTTCGTGGATGTGCTCGTTGACGATGCGCAGCTTGCCGAAAAAGAGTGGAAGGAAGCGAGTGAGGATGTCGTCATGATTGCCTCGCAAGTAAATGACCTCGGTGTTGCGCTTTTCCAGTTTTTTGAGCACTAAGCGAATGAAGCGTGTGTGCTTTTCATTCCAACCGCCATGGCGGGCAAGGCTCCAGCCATCGATGATGTCGCCATTGAGCACCAACTTCTCGCAGTGGGTGTGCTTGAGGAAGTGGTTGACCTCGTCGATCTTGCAATCCTCGGTGCCTAAATGCACATCTGAGAGGATGATCGTTTTGTAGGAGAGGGTTGTTTTTTTCATAGCGATTGTTATTAAATCGCCTGACTTTGTTGATTCTACAAGCCCTTGTAGTCAAAGAAATTACATAGTAAACGGGAGATGTTACGCGCCCGTTGCTTTTGTTGCACTACTGTAACTTGGATTCCAGTTCTTTGAGGTAATCCCAGCTGAAGAGGCCGCTGCTGTGTCCGTCGCTGAATATCGGTCGAAAGGCGTAATTGCCTTGGAAATCCCAGCCAGTGATAGTGACGCCCGGAAATTCCTTGGGGCCGTCGCCTCCATATTGGTTACCTAGAATATCAACTTCGCCAATGTTTTGTGCGCTGGGAGAGTGCTTACGCAAAAACTCAGCTGGGAAATAGCTTTCACTGCCGTCTTCCCACAAAATTGCGAGTTCAGTGCCAATCAGTTGGATGTCCTTAGGTTTCATGGCTTATGCTTGATAATACCCCGCGTTCTTTAATTGTTTCATTAGCTCAACAGCAGGTCCTTTGCGATTTAGTATGTAGAGATGAATGCCCGGGGCACCGCGGTCAAGGAGTTCGCGGGCTTGCTCAAATACCCAACTCGTGCCGACTGCTTCTACGGCCTTGGCGTCGTTAGCGGCACTTAGTAGTCGTTGCTCGAGTTCGCTGGGTATCGTGGTGCCGCACATATCGCAGAAGCGCAGCGCTTGCTCGCGTGAGGAAATACACATGAGTCCAGGGAGAATGGGAATTTTGATTCCGGCTTCGCGGGCACGTTTAACGAATGAAAAATACTTTTCATTATCAAAAAAGAGCTGGGTGGTTACGAAATGTGCGCCACTATCAACCTTGCGTTTTAAATTAACCAGATCGGCATCCGCAGTGGGGGCTTCTGGGTGCATCTCGGGATAGCCAGCGACTCCCACTGTGCATTCAGGGTACGTTTCGTGGATTAAATTCACGAGTTCATTGGCGTAATGCAAGCCGTCTGGGTGAGGCTTGAAGTTGCTCTCCCCCTTGGGAGGATCGCCGCGTAGAGCCATAATTTGTCCTAGGCCTGCATCGCGAAATTCTGCAATGATACCACGTAGCTCATCGCGAGAATGCCCGACGCAGGTCAGGTGAGGCATTACTGCGTAGCCATAATCCTCCCGTAGGTGGCGTGCGTATTTGAGTGTACGACTGCGTGTGCTTCCTCCGGCTCCGTAGGTAATTGAAGCGAAATCTGGTGCGTACGCCTTTAGTGCTTCTGCGGTTCGTAATAGTTGCTCGGCAGATGCATCCGTTTTCGGCGGGAAAAATTCAATTGAGAATAGGGGGCTGCCCGAAAGTAAGCGTTGTTTAAGAGAAATGTCTGACATAAACGCATCAAGTTATGCTGATATGATGATATGTAAAGGATATTGCTGAACCTGCGGCGAAATCTTTTTCGAGGTACTGTGAGCCTTGGGAGGGTTGGATGGCAATGCTTACTGAGTGGGCGCCAAGTGGGGCGCTGTGGGGGCTTGGTTGGGGGAATGTTGAATGTTGATTGGTGGTGTTGGGATTCGGCTTGGAAGTTACTTAACTCATTTATTTACAGCCGTTTTTAAGAGAAAATCAAATAAAAGTGACTTGACGTGTGGGGCAAAATGGGGCGAAATGGAGTGAAATGGTTTACTGAGGCATAAATGAGCGCGCACAACACAGGGAAGTTTTTCGGCGAATATCGTCATAGTGTGGACGACAAAGGTCGTCTGACTATCCCGTCGCAGTGGCGTCCCAAGGTGGATTCTGAGGATAATAACTTTCTTGCATTGCCGAGTTTAACTGAGAAATCGGTTACGGTGTATCCTCCCAAGATGATTGAGCAGCTGTATGAGCGTTTCTCGCAAATCAGCATGGGAAATAAGGACGGTCAGCGTGCGATACGTCGTATCATGTCCATGGCGCATAATTTTTCATGTGATAAGCAGGGGCGCATTAATTTGAACGATAAGCTTATTAAGCACGCTGGTATCGCTAAGTCAGTAGTGTTACTCGGGGAGGCCTCCAAGTTTATGATCTACGACGAAGTCTTCTATGATCAGTTGATGGCCGATGATGAGGCCGGCGAAGATTTGGCTGAAATTGCGAAAGATTTCGGTTTCTAACCCATTCCTACACTTAAAACAGAATTTTTACGCTACCGCACCCAATCAATGTCTTTCTCCTCCGATGATGTCGTCACAGCTGGCACAAACAGTGGCCATGTTCCCGTCTTACTTAAAGAGACGTTAGAGCTGTTGGCTCCGAGTGCAGGTGTCAAGCTACTGGATGGAACCTTTGGGGGGGGCGGCCATACCCGTGCGATGTTGCAAGCTGCAGAGGATGTTACAGTCGTGGCTTTGGATCGTGACCCAGCCGCATTGCCACGAGCTGCTGCGCTCAAAGCAGAATTTGGTGAACGCTTTCGCCTGCATCATATTAATTTTGGTGATCTGGGAGATTTGGATGAATCTGGTTTTCACGGTATTCTGTTTGATTTTGGATTGTCTTCCTTTCAACTGGACACAGAAGAGCGTGGTTTTTCCTTTCGTTATGATGCCCCGGTTGATATGCGCATGAACCCGGAGGAGGGGATTAGTGCTGCCGAATTTTTGGAAACTGCGGAGGAGGCAGCATTGGTTCGCGCTGTGCGTAATTATGGAGAAGAGCCGCGTGTACGCCGTGTGGTTAAAGCCATTATGGACGCGCGCGGCACTGGTGCACTACAACGCACGCAGTCGTTGGCTGCATTGATTAGTGACGCAGTGGGGCCAACCCCGCGTGGGCGTAAGGCGGTGCACCCGGCCACCCGTACTTTTCAAGGTATTCGAGTTGAGATCAATGATGAGTTGAGTGCGATCGAACGTGGCCTGCCAGCTGCGTTCGATCGCCTTTTGCCCGGAGGCGTCTTAGCGGCGATCAGCTTTCATTCTCTGGAAGACCGTATTGTTAAGCGCTTTTGTCGTAAAATGGCTGGACGCCCAGAGCATGCCCATGACAACCGTACTCAAGATGAGCGCGAAGTGCGGGCGACTATGGTTTCCACACGCCCCATTAGTCCGGGTAAATCTGAAATTGAGAATAATCCACGGAGCCGCAGTGCGCGTCTACGTGCCGTTCGTAAACTTTCCTAATTCTTTTATTATATGTTAAAATTATCTTCTAGAGCACGCAGGCACGTCATCGTGCTGATTTTCTCCATGGTTGCTGTCACTGTAGGAAGTGCCTTTGCCATTGTTTGGATGCAGCAGCAGATTTCTCGTACGGCCCAAAACAGTAAACAACTCGAGTCGCAACTTGCAGAAACCTCGCGCAAACTGCGCTACTTGGATGAACGGATCGCCGGTTACCATCAGCCGGTAGTTTTACAGGGGAAAGTTGCTGGTATCTTACGTCCTTCTGTTGAGGATCAAGTTGTTTTCGTGCAAGAGCGTCAGCTGGCAGAAGGGCGCACTTATGCAGTTTCACAACCTTACGAAGTTTCTATGGATTTAGCTTTGCTTGATTTTGACAGTAGCCGCTAATCCTTCGCTACCAACTGTATACGAACCATGCATGTTACCTCAGACTACTTTCGTTGCCGTGCCCAACGTGCCACGTATATGCCAGAGCCATCGACTCTGTTTGCACAGTCTTCTTGTGCCGCTGATAACATATCCGCCTCCAATCCGCCAGTACCGTTGATTCCATCGCGCAGAACCTTACGTGATTTGGAGAACCTGTATAAAAACGATCGTCAGAATCGCATTGCTTGAATTAATCTAATGAGTAAGGCCTTCGTATCCAGTGGACGATCATCGCTGATATCACTAGCAGTGGCATGCGCTTTTTGTGTATTACTCGGGCGTTTATTCTACTTGCATGTGTGGGATCAGGATACCCTTCTGGAATATGTCGAAGGCAACCGTAAGATGGTGAACGTTGTTGAGGCGCGACGTGGGAACATTGTAGATACACGGGGGAATTTATTAGCGACGACACGAACCAGTTATAACATTGGAGTGGATCCGCAGGCGGTTCTTGACAGTGACCTGGAGAAACTTCCTGAATTAGCGCGGATTTTAGGTAAACCATTGTCTGAAATTGAAGAGAAAATTGCGCGTAAGACACGAAAGGTTTCTGAAGATAGTAAAGAGGTGCGTTTGATTCGTTGGGCGGTACTCGCGAAGGAGGTGGATGAAGCGACACATGATGCAATCAAGGCACTTGGGTTTCGTGCTGTGTATGGGAATCAAAGTCATTCGCGTGCGTATCCAGCGGGACAACTCGCTGCACACGTACTTGGCTATGTGAATAAGGAGGAGACTCCAGTGACTGGGGTCGAGCGCTTCTTTGACTATTATTTGCGTGGGCAAGATGGTTGGCGGGAGACTGAGCGTGATGGCAAGCGTCATGAGCTTGCACAATACCGAGAGCGTGAAGTGGAGCCGACCGATGGATTGAATCTAGAGCTTAGCATCGATCAGATGGTACAACACATTGTGGAAGCTGAGATCACTCGTCTTGCTCAGGAGTATGAGCCCAAGGGAATTAGTGTGATTGTCAGTCAGCCCACCACAGGTGCGGTGCTCGCAATGGCTAACTATCCCAGCTACGACCCGAATGAATTTTATAACACTAAAAAGTACCCTATCGGTTCGCAGCGCAATCGTGCTTTGACAGATGTTTTCGAACCGGGCTCTACTTTTAAAATCGTACCCGCTGCTGCTGCTTTGAATGAGGGATTGGTTCATGCGGATGATATGTTTCAAACAGGTGTGAAGCGTGTCAGTTATAAGGGCCGTACACTGTCTTTACCTGATGATCATCGTATATATGAGAGTTTATCTGTGCATGACATCGTTATGAAATCCAGTAATCGCGGAGCAGCTCATTTAGGCTTGTTACTTGGTGAGCAGCGACTTCATGACTATGCAGCTGCTTTTGGTTTTGGTGAGACCACCGGCTGTGATTTGGGCGGTGAGATCACAGGAACCCTGCACGCTCCCCGCAACTGGGATGGTCTGACTATTACGCGTTTACCAATGGGGCACGCGGTGAGTGCGACTCCGATGCAAGTACATTCGGCAATGTCTGTGATTGCAAATCATGGTGTTTTGATGGAACCGATGATGGCTAAGCGCGTTTTTGATGCAAATGGGCAGGATGTGATTCGTTTTAAGCCAAAAGCTAAACGTCGGGTCATATCGACAGAAGTGGCGCACAGCGTTGCTTCCATGTTGGCCGATGTTGTCGGGGACCAGGGTACCGCTCGTCGCGCCGCGATCGATAATTACGATGTGGCGGGTAAAACGGGCACCACGCAGAAGATCGTGAATGGTAGATATTCCAGACAGCATCATGTCGCTTCGTTTAGTGGATTTTTCCCTGCGGAGAATCCTTCACTGGTCATCACCGTGGTTGTGGATGACCCACAGTCGAATGGAGTGGGTTACGGTGGAGCGGTTGCGGCTCCAGCTTTTCGTAACATTGCTGAAGCCTGCATCGCGTATTTAGGCATTCGTCCCGCTCGTTCGGATGCTTCTTTTGTTAATTTACAACCTTCTATCTATGATAGGTCTAGCAGAATTTCAAATTAGCACTTTGCTTTCTGCTAATGGCGCTCGCCAATCTTACTCACGTCACATGGCACTTGTGACGAACAATGATCTTCAGACTCCAGCTATGAATCCACGCGTCAGCCAATTGCTTACAGGTATGGAAACCATTCGCCAAAAAATACGCGAAGATAGTCCAGTTGCCTGCCTTATTACTGATAGTCGTCGTGTGGTGCCGGGTGCTTTATTCTTTGCGATTGGTGGTCTACGGACCGATGGTAATTTATACGTGGAGGAAGCTGTCGATCGTGGTGCGGTCGCTATTATTACTGAGGAGAATCTTGGTCAGCATTTTCCGATTGATTACATTCAGGTTTCAGATGTGCGGAAGACATTGGCATTGGTGTCACGTCAATTTTATGATGCACCAGACGCGAAGTTAGGTGTGACCGGAATCACTGGCACGAATGGAAAAACCACTGTATCCATGTTGACCCAACATTTGATTGGTGGTCAGGATCAGGTGGGATTGCTTGGTACCATACGCTACGATTTGGGGAAACGCACTTTGCCTTCCTTTCGTACCACTCCTGAGTCGGTGGATGTCTATGCATTGCTCTCCCAAATGGTGGACCACGGGTGTAGTGAAGCAGTGATGGAGGTGAGTTCGCATGGTATTGACCAGAAACGCACCTATGGTGTGGATGTGGAAGTCGCGGTGTTTCTCAATCTTACGCAAGATCACATCGACTATCACAAATCGATGGAAGGCTATTACAAGGTCAAGAAGAGGCTCTTTACCGGGGAGACTGGGCGTCGCCCACGGGCGGCTGTGATTAATGTCGATTGCGCATATGGTCGTCGTCTTCTTAGTGAGTTGCCAGATGGGGTAGGTGCAATCAGTTTTGGTATTGAAGCTGACTCGGCTATTATTCGTGCAGATGATGTGGCTTTATTCGCAGATCGCACTGAATTTCGCCTGACTTGGCCGGAAGGACAGATTCAGGTGTGTGCGCCATTACTGGGCCGCTATAACGTGAGTAATTTACTTGCAGCGCTAGCGATTGCGCGTGCGAAGGGACATGAGATCGAGCCGATTTTACAGCGGGTGATGACATTTCCCGGTGTGCCAGGGCGGATGGAGCGTATGGATGAAGGTCAGCCATTCAATGTGTTAGTCGATTATGCGCATACGGATGATGCGTTGATTCACGCGTGCTCCATGCTGCGCGAAATTACCGCGGGGCGTCTAATTGTCGTCTTTGGATGCGGTGGTGACCGCGATCGTAGTAAGCGTGCACCGATGTTGCGAGCTGCACTCGCTGGTTCAGATGAAGTTTTTGTCACTTCGGATAATCCGCGTACAGAGTCAATCGATCAAATTTTCTCTGATATGCGTGAAGCTACTGACAGTGAGCGAGCGCATTATGTTAGCGATCGCAAGCATGCAATATCACTAGCTTTGGATTGTGCGCAGGCTGGGGATTGCGTGCTGATCGCCGGGAAGGGACATGAGGCATTTCAGGAGTTTGACGGAACGGTTATTCCCTTTGACGATCGCCAAGTTGCACGGGAGCTGATCCGATTGAAAGAGGGCGCATTCTGATGCTGAGTGTGTTTACGGGCAAAGTGAGCTTAATAATTGTAATTTGGCTGAGTCATGGAATGAGCTTTTACAGATGTTAATTGATTTTCAAGTTGATGGATGATGCCTAGTTTTGAAGCACAGCGAATCGCCGATTGGACGGGTGGGACTTGGTTGAATCCTTCGAAATTAGACATTGAGGGATTTTGTTTTGATGCGCGTCAAATTAAGCCTGGTCAGTGTTTCGTGGCCCTGAGTGGGGGGGGGCGTGATGGGCATGACTTTGTTCAGCAAGCTGCAAAAGGAGGTGCCGTGGCCGCCTTGGTCGAGCGTATTCAGCCTATTGCACTGCCTCAGCTTCAGGTTGCTGATACACTTGTTGCGCTCGCAGCCATTGCAGCAGCTGTACGCTCACAGTATAGTCATCCAGTGGTGGGGATCACGGGGAGTTGTGGAAAAACCTCAACCAAAGAGATGCTGCGGCTAGTACTTGGTTCAGCACGCACTCATGCGACCGCAGGCAATTGGAATAATCGTATTGGGGTACCTATGACGCTCTTTGGTCTCGATAGTAGGCTACAAGACTTTGCAGTCATAGAAGCAGGAATAAATCAACCGGATGAAATGTTACAGTTGGGACAGATGATCCAGGCGGATCTCTGTGTGGTGACTAATATTGGTCATGCTCATCTGGAGCTGCTGGGAAGCATGGACAATGTCGCGACTGAAAAGTCATTTTTAGTACAGTGTGCAAAGCCGGATTCACCGGTCGTTTTACCAGCAGCAGCTTTAGCTTTTCCCGCTTATGCTAAGTTGGCGAATCGTGTGATTGCTCTCTTGAAAGACGGTCAAGCAGAACCTGCTGTCGTCCCGAATGAACTCGTTCGTTATTCCACAGTGATGGAAGATGGTTACCAACTGTTAAATATGCAGAATCATACTTATCGCATCGCCAGTTTGAGTCATGGCATGGCTAGTAATGCTGCTTTAGCGATTGTCAGTGCCAAGCAATTAGGCATTTCCGAAAGTGAAATTGAGCAACGTATTGCTAGCTGGCGTCCCGCGGGGAATCGTGGGCGTATCGAAACCTTAGCCGCGCAGACGTTTTATATAGATTGTTATAATGCTAATCCCTCGTCGATGATCGATGCCTTGGGTGCGTTTATACAGAGTGTTTCGCCCGATCTTGCGCGGATCTATGTTATGGGAGCAATGAATGAACTGGGAGTCACAGCACTGTCTGAGCATGAACGGCTAGGTCGTTTGCTTTCATTGCGCGAGTGTGATCGAGCGTTGTTTGTTGGCCCTGAACCGCTGACTTCGGCCTATCAATTAGGGGCACTCTCTGGGGGGGCTGCACCGCAGCAAATACAATGCTTCGAGAATATCGAAAAAATTAAATCAATGGTTGCGCCTTTTGAGGGAGCGATCTTTCTCAAAGGTAGCCGTAGCTATCGGCTCGAAGAGTTATTGCCTCCGGGGATTTCGAGTTAATCGCGACTATCGGGCGGCGGTGTGATGGCATAATTGTCTGTCCCGCCGCTCTCACCTTTCATTTTTACTACACCTTCACATGCTCTCCTATCTTGCTGAATTCGAAAATATCTTTGGTCCACTTCGTTTGTTCCGTTACTTGACGCTGCGCGCGGCATTCGCCGGCCTCACGGCGATGAGTATTGGTTTTATTCTCGGTCCCTGGCTTTTTGCCAAATTGCGTGCGCTAAGTGCGAAGCAGGCCTTTCGTGGGAAAGAGGAGGTAGGAGCATTAGCCGATTTGCATGCGAGTAAGGCGCAAACACCTACAATGGGGGGCCTGATGATTTGTGTTTCGGTCGTCGGTAGTGCGGTGCTTTGGGCTAAGCCAAATGTGTATGTCTATACGGCACTCATTATATACCTTGGGCTTACAGTCATTGGCTTTCTGGATGATTATCTGAAGGTTTCGAAAGCAAACAGCAAAGGCTTATCTGGGCGTTGGAAGATGTTGGGACAGGCGATACTGACTGTGATCGCTCTATTGTGTTTGCTAAGTATGCCTGAGTCGGCAGCTAAAATGCGTGAACTTTGGGTGCCCTTTTATAAGGATATGCTCTTATCGGAAATGCCACTTTTTTTATTAGTGCCATTTCTCTTTTTAATTCTATCAGGTTCCAGCAATGCGATTAATTTAACCGATGGTGTGGATGGTTTGGCAATCGGGTGCACAGTGACAGTGGCACTGGCATATGCGATTATGGCCTATGCTGCGGGGAATATGATTATATCTGACTATTTATATGTGAGTTACATACCAGGCGTTGGTGAGTTGACGGTGGTTTGTGCTGCCTTACTTGGGGCGAGTCTTGCATTTTTATGGTACAATTCACACCCAGCCGAAATCTTTATGGGAGATACTGGCTCACTTGCTCTTGGAGGGCTCATTGGCATTATTGCCTTTATGGTACATCAACCGCTTACGCTTATCATTGTGGGGGGGATTTTCGTGATGGAAGCGGGGTCAGTGATTCTGCAAGTCGGCTCCTTTAAACTGAGGGGGAAGCGTATTTTCCGGATGTCGCCGATTCACCATCATTTTGAGCTGAAGGGATGGCATGAGAATAAAGTGGTGATTCGTTTCTGGATTCTCTCGCTTATTTTTGCGATGGCTGGTTTGGCTACGCTCAAATTACGCTAGCGTATTTTTCGCTAGTAAGCGAATCCGAGCATGTTATCGAGTTGTTTCTCAATATTGGTGTACTCAAGTGCGTTGCGGTTGACAGTTGCCGCGGATCGTAACAGTGCATGGTAGCGCTGTCCTGCATAGGCATTTAGGTCTGCTGCAGTGATTGAATTGATTGTGCCAGTCCAGTATAAGCAGAGTTTAGCGAGGGCGCATTCGTCGCTGAGGCTTTGCCAAACGGCTTGTGCAGATTCTACTTGGTGCAGCTTGTATTGGTAGATTGCACTGATGGTTTGGGTAGTTGAGGTGCCTTTGATAGTTTGGATTGCATTAAGATAATTTTGTGTCTGCTCGATGGGGAGTGTACGTTGCCGACTACCCGTAGCCCAGTCATTGAATTGGGCGATCACAAGTAATTGTTGCATGTCGTCGCGTTCCGGATTGAGTTCGAGTGCTTTTTCAGCCCAGATTGCGGCGCGTTCATTATGGCCGGCTTGAATGTTAGCTTCAGCTAAATAAGAGTAATCACGTTCCCAGGATTTCGGGTGCCTCTCTAGCCAATGACCTGAATAGCTGAAGAGGCATAGCAGGACTCCGAGAGCGACTATCTTTCGTCGTCTTTGCCTGCTGCTATGTTGCCAGATTTTGGGAAATAAAGTGATGCCTGCCGCTAGTATGGCAAGTAGAGGAATTAGGGAGCTGCGAGCTTGAGTGCCGCTCTGATTGAGTGTACAGCTGATGGCGAAGATGATGAGTGTGGCAATTGCTAGGCATACGCTGTGCCAGCGATGACCGTCTCTTAGGCGTATGTGAATTCCGATGCCAGCGAGTGCCAATAGGCCTCCCCAATGGATGGGGTTTAAAAATAAAATTAGATGTAGCTGGCGGTAGAGTCCAAAGCTTTTTTCATCATAATTGTCCGTACTGCTTAGGGAGGCATAGATCCCTTGTGTAAAGTGGTCGAAATTCCACAGTATGGGAGACTGGAGTTGTAATTTGAATAGAATCAGAGCGCTGCACATGAGCAGTGCCGGTACTAAGGCAGCGATCAAATGGGGGATTTTGTTACGCTGTGGGTAACTACAAGCAAGCAGTGGCCACAAGATGATAAATGGGTATAAGCTTGTTTCAAACGCTGTCGCGAGCGTTAGGCTGAATGCGATACTGAAGCTATTTAGGGGATGGGGGCGTCGAAGCCAAAAGGTGATTCGCCATAGGGCAAAACTTATACAGGCTGTCGTCAGTAGAGTCGGTGTGAGTTCGCCTGCCCAGAAAACTAATAAGGGATTCAGTCCAATCAGTAGTCCAGCTAGCCAGACTGTTCGATTGCGACGCCAATAATGACCTGCCGCTGATGCAGTGAAACCTGCACTTAGCATGAGTGCACAGGCATTGAGCACGCGTGCGGCTGTAGTCAGATTTTCACTTCCTGTAAAAATACGAGCTAGGATAGAAAGTAGGTACGTATAGAGTGAGTGGCTTGTTGTGATACTGTTGCCTCCGTTGGCGAGTAACTGAGCCGCGTCTAATGTAGCACGTGTCGTCTCGCCGGGGTATTGACCTGCAGGTATTTGACTGTAATATGCAAACCAGGCAATGATATGTACGAGCGTTATGGAAAGAATCAATCGAAGGTGTCCAGGTAGGTAGGCGTGATTGCTCATAGTACTTTGTTTGTAGGTACTAGAATGGAACGTGTCGATTCGTTAGTTCTTCGGGGGGCCGTTAGCTTGACTACGCTTAAACATGGAGGTTCCCGTCTTGAGCAACTTTAGCGGATTTCCCCTGTGCCGTGAATTACATACTTATAAGTACAGAGTTCGTTTAGCCCCATGGGACCCCGTGCATGTAAGCGGTCGGTCGAGATGCCGATTTCAGCTCCTAGTCCAAACTCAAAACCGTCTGAGAAGCGTGTTGAGGCGTTGTGAAAAACGGCGGCTGAGTCTACTTCAGTAAGGAAGCGTTGCGCTGCAGACGTGTCTTCGGTTACGATGCTCTCAGTATGACCTGAACTGTTTGCATTGATGAGAGCGATGGCTGCTTGGATGTCAGGAACGACTGCAATAGAAATGATTAAATCAGTGTATTCGGTGGCAAAGTCGGCGTCCGTGGCATTGACTAAGGGTAAGCCGCTTGCATTGAGCAGAGCTTTGGCGTGCGTATCAACACGTAGTTCGACTCCGTGATCATGGAGTGCTTTGGCCAGTCGTGGAAGTTGTGCACTCGCGTCCTGATGAATGATTAGGTTCTCTGCTGAGTTACAGACGCTTGGACGCTGGCATTTAGAATTGATCAATATACTCTCGGCCATGTCTGCATCCGCGGAGGCATCCACGTAAATTGAGCAAACACCAGTGTAGTGCTTGATCACTGGAATGCGACTATTCTCAACTGTAAAGCGTATGAGACTTTCGCCTCCGCGGGGAATTATACAGTGGATGGTGTCATCTTGTTTGAGTAGTACCGTGAGTGCTGCCCGATCTGTCGTTGGTATAAATTGCACCGCATCTTCATGAATTCCGTTGGCGCGCAATGCTTCCTGAATGATTGCTGCGAGCTTCATGTTGCTATGGAAGGCTTCCTTGCCGCCACGTAGAATGGAGGCGTTACCAGATTTTAGGCAGAGGATCGCGCAATCAATGGTGACATTGGGACGGGATTCATAGATGATACCGATCACGCCCATTGGTACGCGAATCTTACGTAGGTCAAAACCTTTTGGTGGAGAGAGGCGTTCAATTTCGACGCCGACAGGGTCGGGCAGGGCGGCGACTTGCTTGACCCCTTCAGCCATGCTTTGAATGCGCTCGGGCGTAAAAGTCAGGCGTTCCGTCATGGGTAGAGAGAGGCCTGACTCTTTGGCATTATTCAGATCCTGTGCATTGGCCTGTATGATGGCGTCAGTTTCGTTGACCAAACGCTGCGCCAAATCCAGGAGAAAGCGGTTTTTAGTTTCGGTACTTAAGGCCGCCAGTTCCAAGGATGCACGGCGGGCCCGCTTAGCAATGTCGACGACAAGTTCGGTGATGGAGTCAGTACTCATATTGGAAACGTGATTTTTAGGGGCAAGGGATTAGATATTTGAAAGAATATCCTGCCAGACATGCTCGGGCAGGACGCTGCCTTGTTCTTGTACGACTGCGGCGCCTAAAGTGGAACCTATTTGCCCACATTCTGACAGTGGGCGCTTTTGAGACCAGCCATAGAGGAAACCTGCCGCCCATAAGTCGCCCGCGCCGGTGGTATCGATCACTTTGGCTGCATGCATGGGAGCGATTTGTTCTATTTTATCTGCTTGCGCGATATAGGAACCATGGGCACCCACCTTGACGACTGCGATTTCACAGAGCTTGGCTAATTCGAGTGCCATGGCTGGGTAGTCTTTTTTGATTCCAGTATAGGCAGTTCCCTCTTCTTCGTTGGCAAAAATGATATCGACGTAATCACGTAATAAATCTGGCAATATGTCCTTGGTGGCATTGACAACCTCGAAGCTCGCTAGGTCGAGACTTATCGTGCAGCCTGCTTCTTTGGCTGATGTGAGCACGCGGCGCATCAGGGCCTCGTTAAAGAGTAGATAACCTTCGATGTGTGCGTGCGCACAGCCTTTGAAATCTGCGACCGATATTTCTTCGGGGCTTAGGGTCATGGCAGCACCGAGGTCAGTGCGCATAGTGCGTTCACCATCGGGGGTGACCAGCGAGAGACAGCGTCCATTGGCGATGTTTCCAATTTTGAATCGAGATGCATCGCCGCCAAGTTGAGCAAAGCAGTCACGGTAGAAGGCACCCTCGTTGCAGTTGCCGGTTTTCCCTAGAAAACTGGTAGATGCGCCCATGCGGGCTAGCGCGAAGAGAGTGTTGCCAGCTGAGCCGCCAGGCGCAGCTATCGCAGCTTGTGGTAAGCCTTCGATAAGCTTCTTGATAGTTGGGGTGTCAACGAGTACCATGCCGCCTTTCTCTCCGTCGATAGTTGAGACGAAAGATTCAGTGACTTGTGCGATTGCGTCGACAATGGGACTGCCGATGCCGATAATGGTAAATGGTTCCTGCATGAATGAGGCGGGGGGTTGAGAGGGAGTTAATTCAGGAGAGTCGAGTGTTGTCGATGTGACTTGAAAAAGAAAAAAACCGCCGCTCCTATTGGAGAGGCGGTTTGTTTGCGCGTTATAGTTCGCGATTAAAGAGCGTCGCGGATTTTTGCGTAGATGTTTTGCGACTCCGCCAAGTTGCCAAGTTTGCCTACACGGATACGAATTTCAGACTGGCCTTCAGCTTCTTGACTGATGCGTAGTGTGATCTTTTCATCACCAATTTTACGACCGTAGATGGTGATTGCTGTGTCTTTGTGCAGTTCTCCAGTTCGGAAGTAGCCCATGCTGTCGATTTCGCGAATCGCTGTTTTGAAAATTTGGCCAATCGGTGCATTCAAGGGAGCATAGAAGTAACCTGCGCGGTATTTGGCGAGTTGCTCCTGCCCAGTTTGAGGGTCGATGGCGACCGGAGTTGTGCAGCCAGCGAAAAGCAGAGCGCAAATTGTGAGGAGTGTAATGAGTGTTGCTTTCATAATTTATTGAAGTTTGTAAGTGATTTTACGGAGAGTGCAATCAGAAGCTTTTAAGATATACGATTCCGTGCTGATCGCGAAAGGCAAGTCGCCCGTTGCGAAGTCCGTCAAATTTTAGGCCAGTTTCAGCCTGAACCAAATCACCGACCTGAAATCGTTCGCCTTGGATTATAATCATCGGGCGATCGCCTTGACGCAAGCCGTCGATATGGATTCCCGAGAGATACTGTGAGATCATTTGCTTATTGGAATCAATCGTATTATTTGTCGCCACTGACACCGCTGCGGTTGCTGCTAGTGTGGTGCCCGCATCGTCAGCTGTGTTTGCTTGGAGGACTTGAGCCTTGGTTTGAATGCTTGCTTGAGGTGCTGACGCTGTTTTTTCGCTGTTGGTGGTGGCAGTGTTGCTAGGCTTGTTTGCCGGTTCACTCGGGATGCCTATTTCTTCGATATCGGCAACCGGCACCTGTGCGATGGTGGCCTTAGCTTTTTCTATCGGATTTAGCGAGTTGTGCTCTTGGGAGCTCTGGGCTTGATTGTTAGCTTTAAGCTGAGGGCCCGAGGCCTGGGGATCTTCTAAAATCATCCACAAACCATAACTGGCACCGAGTAATACCAGTAGCAGTAAGAGAATGGTCGCTATGCATGGGATAATTGTGTGCGTTTTGTTATTCGGGGTGTGCGTTGGGTGTAATTGGTTGATCGTCTTTTCAAGTTCATGTCCAGAATCTATATTCGCGCTAGCTGCTTGGGCTGCTTGCTGTCCAGCTTGAGCGGCCGTTTGGGGAATGTCGGCTGGTGGCTTGTTGCTGAAGAGTTCACTTTCTTGGGTGGATTTGCCAAACGGGTTCTTTGGATCAAAGACAGGTGCGGCTTCGGTCGTCTTGTCGGTCGTCTTGCCGCGAGCGATCTCCGGCGCTGGAGCTGCTGTCTCCGGGCTTGAGCTAGGCTTGGTAGCTGTCGGGCTGATTTCGGGCCTTTGCTTGAGCGCCGAAGTGTGATCGCTGGAGTCAGCTGCGGTGTCAGAAGCCGTATTGGAGGAGGTTGATGTGAGCGATTGATCGTGCTTACGCTTAAGCTTCATCACGGAGGGTTTAGGGCTTGGCTGTGCCGCATCTGGTTGGGCTGCCTCCTGCGCGCGTGTGTCCACTTCAGTCTTCAGGTGGCGGGAGAGTGTTAGTTTTACGGGCAGTTTGGCCTTGGAATCTTCGCTCATGGTAAAGGGTTGCAGCTTTTACAGTGCAGCTTTTAGGTGCTAGGCAAAGCCTAATTTTATCGGCGCTGCTGCTTTTACAAAAAGATTGAGGCTCGCCCCCAAATCATGGAAGCGAGCCTATTACTAACCTAATTAACCCCTAACTCACTGAAAAATACAACAGTGATGAGTTAAGAACACGCAACTTGAGGGATTGTTCCCAAATTCTGAGAAAATTTCCAATTAGCTATATTGTGCACTCGCCGCGGAAGTTCTTGCGGAGCGAGTTGATCCCATTCTGAGCAGCCTGTTTGTTGTTGTACGACTGCTGCCACAGCATCGGTAATGGAACAATATTGCCCCAGCAGTAGGGGCTCCCGGTTGCCGGTGCGGAAGCTGAGATTAAAAATATTCTCTAATTGATTGTCTGATTCCACGTAAAAACTTCCGACTTCGGACTCGAAGCCAATGCTTAATTTACTGTGTGATGAAGCCATCACGCTATACTAGATGATTCTGCCTGATTAAGCTATCGAGTGATTATCGTATATTCTGAAGGAGGCATTCCTATTTTTCTGTTTTTAGGTGCAGTTCTCCGTCATGGAAGCTGGCTTTGAGTCGTGATTCCTGTCGGGCGAGCGCGGCGCTATCAATAAGGGTGCCCTCCGTGTTTTGCAGCACAGCGAAACCGCGTCGCATAGTGGCTTGTAGGCTGCCGTTATTGAGTCGGTGTTGGAGGGCGTTGATTCTGTCTTTGTTTTGGACTAGACTGAATTTCGTGGCGCGTTCCAGGCGTCTGGAATAGTCTGATAAGTGTTGTGCAGCGATTCCGAGTCTTGTTTTGGGGTGTTGTTCCGTGATCCGTTGTGCGCAACGCGCTAAGGACTGTTGCTCGTTGGCTATCCGGCGTGATAAATTCTGACTGAGTCGATTTTCTAAATCGTCAAGTCGCATGCCTAAATGCTGCACGCTGCGCTCTGGCGCAATAATACGCATTCTGGCGTCTAGATCTCTTAGCTGTGTATGTGTGTGAGTGAGGGCGTCTGCAATGTATGCATTTAGATCTTGTTGTGCATCTTCATAGCGAGCTTGAGCTTCTAGATAAAGTGACGAAATTAATTCAGCGGCGCCGGATGGGGTCTCTGCGCGTTTGTCAGCTGCATAGTCGGTGAGTACGGTGTCGATTTCGTGACCGATGGCTGAGATGACAGGCAGTGGACAGTTCGCGACTGCACGCGCTAGTATTTCTTCATTAAATGCCCAGAGGTCTTCGATGCTGCCCCCACCGCGGGTTAGAACCACAAGGTCAAAGCCGTTGCTGGCACCTGCGTATTGTAACATCGAGGCCACTTCTTCGGCGGCCCCTTGACCTTGTACTTTTGCTGGGAAAATGACGACCTCGCCTAAATAATGACGACGACGTAGTATTCGTAGAAAATCGCGCACCGCCGCGCCGGTGGGCGAGGTTATCACGGCTATTTTTTTCGGCAAGGTTGGGAGCGGTTGCTTGCGCTCGGCTGCGAAGAGTCCTTCAGCAGCTAGCTTTCGTTTGAGGCGCTCGAATTCCAATTGTAGACGGCCTTCACCACTTTGTATGGCGACTTTTGCGATCAATTGATAGCGTCCGTGCGGTTCAAATACTGAAATGTCTCCATGTAGTAACACTTCCATTCCGTCCTTGAGGTCAAAGGATTGGCGCGCAGCATCACGGGCGAATAGGGCACAAGGTAATTGGCTACCAGAATCTTTGAGAGAAAAGTAGAGGTGCCCGGAGTTTTGTTTACGGAGGTTGGAGATTTCACCTTTGACCCATACGCGTGCGAAATTTTCTTCCAATTGTCCTTTAATTAGACGTGTGAGCGCGGTGACCTTGAGTATTTGCTCGGGGGAGGGTGTGAGTCTATTATTCAGCATTCTTTACATTTTTTCGATTCCACATACGGGTGGCAAGTATGAGCACAATGATAACAATGACGCCTGTAATGGCCCAACCAATTTGCCCCTCAAAAATAGCGCCGCCAGTGATGACGTAGCCTGCTGTCCAGATACTGGTGGTTGGGATCGATACCAGTAGATAGAGGCGAAAGGGCATACCTAGAATTCCTAAAACGATGTTCTGTATTGCGTAGGGGATGCCTGGAGTTAAGCGCAAAATGAGGCAAAGTCGCAGAGCATTGCCTTCACTCATATCGGGTAATTCACGATGGCGTAAAATGTAGCGAGTTAATAGGCCGCGTAGTGGACCCGCCGCCAGTGCATAGGTCCATACTGTACATAGGCCCTGTGCAGCAATCGCAAGGGCTAGAGTGGATGGGATCCCATAGCGAGGGACGAGTACGACTCCAAATAGTAGGATCACAGGAGTGATGGGAAAGCCCATTCCTGGGAGTGTCGCTAATGCGGCGATGAGTGCCCAAGGGTTCTCTTCTAATAATGTGCGGCCTCGGTCTAGCAGTTGCAGCCAATAGTCCAATTCTGGATGACGTTGCCAGAGTAGAAAGACTGTCATTGCTGAAATCAGCGCAGGAATCAGTAGTAGGGCTAGGTTACGCAAAAATCTTGGTCTTGGCTCTGAGGTCGTTGTCATTGCGCGCACGTTGGAGTGTTTCGCTGTTGCTGGCTAGATTTTTTGTTCGATGTGTTCGAATGGTGGTTTGGACGGATTGTGTTCTAGTGGATTTGGGAAATGCACGCATGATCGGGGGGCTTGAGATCGTAAATATGGTGGAATTCGGCCGTAACGCTGGCTTGCCACTCGCTGGAAAGCACTTAGCCTGCGTGTTTTATGGAAGAAGATATTGAATCCTCGGGCACCTCTTTGGTGCCGCTCGCACTTGCCTTACTCGCCATTGTTCTGGGAGGGGCTGGACTTTATTTTGGACTGAATGCCAATCAGCGTATTACGCCTTTAACGGAATCAGTTGATGAGGGCTCCAGTTCTACAGCTCGTATTGATAAAGAGCTCGCAGCCTTGGATGCACGTATTGATGAGTTGACGACTCAAAATCGTCAGTTGAAAGAGACCATTCAACGACTTGGTCGTGAGAGTTCGCAAACACTACGCGTCGCTAATCAAGCAGGATCCGGAGTGGAGTCGAATCGTGGTGAATTAATTAAACTAGCCAAAAAAATGTCTGAATTAGCTAGTACTGGTGTGCGAGCCCCATCTCCGGCTCCTGAGCGTAGCGCGCCCTCAGAAACTGTCGCGACAGTGAATCCGAATTCAGGGAGCGCGAGCTCGAACTCTGTTGCTTCGACGCCAGCGACTTCGGGCACTAGTACTATTTATAAAATTCAATCCGGGGATACCTTTGGCAAGATCGCATCGCTGAAAGGCGTGAGTTTGGATGCCTTGCTGGAAGCCAATCCGGATGCAGATCCGCGCCGTCTCCGTATCGGGCAAGAGATTAACATCCCAGGTAACTGATGACAGTTCATGCTCAGGGGGAGGTGCCGGCGTGTTGGGAAGTTCTAGACGATCGTCTATTAAATGCATGTTGCGTATGGGATTTACGCGAACGGCGCTACCGGCATCCTAAGACTGGCAAGGAAGGGGATTTTTATTATATTGAT
The DNA here is from genome assembly GCF_031127905.1 of Thalassobacterium sedimentorum. Lineage (GTDB taxonomy): Bacteria > Verrucomicrobiota > Verrucomicrobiia > Opitutales > Coraliomargaritaceae > Thalassobacterium > Thalassobacterium sedimentorum. Next base: position 114,621 of record NZ_JARXIC010000012.1, read on the forward strand.
TCGCGAGACTGGGTGATTGTTGTCGCTCGCACAGTTGAGGGCGAGTTGTTATTAATTCGGCAGTTCCGTTGGGGGGCGAATGAGCTATCGTGGGAATTGCCTGGAGGCATTATTGATGCTGGTGAAGATCCGGTCAAAGCTGGCTTGCGTGAGTTGCAAGAGGAGACTGGATATGTCGCAAAAACAGGGCGCTTGATCGGTCACGCGCGTCCCAATCCGGCAATCCTAAATAATTTTTGTCATGTCGTGCTGGCCGAAGAGGTCGTTTTAGATGTCTCCGGTACTGATTGGGATGAACATGAAGAGATTGAAGTGTGCGTGTTACCCGAAGCGACAGTCATGCAATGGGTGCGTGAGTGTAAGATTGGTCATGCGCTGGCATTGAATGGACTACTGTTTTATCAGTTGGACCAAAATCGCATAGATGCTGAAGCTTAGATCGGCCGGCCCTCTGGCTTCGATCGGCGGCTACAGTGCTCTGAGACGCAGGCAAAGGTGGCATTTCCACAAATCTTCGCTGAGGAACCTTGCGCCGTCAGCGATGCGTGATATAGTATTCGAGAACTAACTGTTTACACTATGAAAACCCTAATTCGTATCTTTCTTATCTTTATTGGCTTGCTTGTTATTGTGGCGGGCGCTGGCTACTTTATAGTGATGCGACCTTCCTTTCAAAAGAAGTTGGTGGAAAGTCAGCTGCCCGTTGGAAGCAGTATTCAGTTTGTAAAGGTGACTCCGAGCCGTATCGAGCTCTCCGAGTTGAAATTACAACTAGCGGATGGCACCACCGCAAAGGTAAAACATTTGCGCTCTGACTTTTCGCCCATGGCAGCACTGTTTCATGATACGATTGAATTGCGAGGGCTTCAGGTCGATGGATTGGTGGTTCAACTACCCGCAGCGATGGCGGCACCGACCAGCAGTCGCAGTGAGTCATCCGTCGGCACAGGCGCGCCTGCGCCGATGGATGGAACTCGCGAAGCGATCGAGCATAAGGAGGAAGTTACCAGTTCGCCTACAGATGCGCTTTATGCCTTAGGGGACCTTGGGATTCTTTTTGATATTGATTCCGTTCAGTTGAATGGGGCCTTGATTGATGCAGTAAGAAATCGTTACACTTTCGATATCGGTTCTGATCGTATGGCACCGGGCGCACAGACCACTGTCGAGGCTGCGCTCAAATTAGAGTCGCAAGAGGGGCTGCAAGGAGGTTTGAAAGAGTTCACCTCTCAGGCGCGTCTGATTTTTACTCAAAAGCAAGCGGGTGGTTTTGAACAGTTACATGTGGAGTCGCAGACCGAGGGCAGTGATGCCAATGGGGGGAGCTTAGTTTCGATTTCACAAAGTCTTGATTTGATGATCAATGGGTTTGAAGAGTCTGGTAGTTTTACGGCAAGTTTTAATGCAGATCTGCCGCATCCTGAAGTATTCGCGCCAGAATTGCTGGCACTGCAAGGTCTGTCACTGCAGGGAGCGTTGAAGGCCTCTGCTGAGGGGAGTGCGCTGATCTTAGAGACCGCTGACTTCGAGGCTTTGTCTCGAGGGGAGCAAGTGGCGAGCGTGAAACTCAAGCAGAGATTAACCTTAGGCGCGGAACAGGAAATCGTCGGAGAGTTGATGCAGATCAATCTCATTAACTTACCGCTGGCATGGTTGAATCCATGGTTGGGGCGGGGGCTGCAACTCTCTGGTGATCCCTTATCGGCTCAAGTGACTGTGTCCGGCGAGTCGAGTGGTGCCTTGCAAGTAAAAACCCTGGCGCCATTGCAGATCGGGCCGCTTGCACTTTACCAAAATGATCAGGTGCTGTTACAGGAAATTAGCCTTCGAATGACTCCAGTCGCTCGAGTCGAGGCTGACCAAAGCATTCATTTTGATGTGGGTGATTTACAGTTATTGGATCGCTATGGTGTTGTGCTGAGTGGCCAGGTGAGCGCTTCGCAAGGAGAGGGCACGGGCGCTTCACAGCTGGCCGGTATGCAAGCAGAAGTTAATTTAGACCTCGGCTTAGCCGAATTACTGCGGCAACCTGTGTTTGCGGGAGTCGGAAACCTCATGGCAGGTCAAGCACACGTCTTATTGGATGTGGATGGCACTGCTGACTATCCTGCTCAAATCCAGGTGGGTATTACAGGCTTGCGTGCGCGTGAGCTACCGGGTTCGCGACAAGATTATCGTTTCGCTGTGCAGCTTAAGGAGACGGCTTCAGGTAGCTATGCCGTGGGTTCAAATTTCCAGGCTGGATCGGAGCAACGTCCTAGCACTAGCCTGCAACTGGCAGGGCAAGTGCAACCTGAGCAACAGCCGATGCCTTTCAAAATACAACTGACTGGCCCGCTTGTTTCACAAAGTGATATCGACTTATTATTGGCCGCATTGCAGTCCCCGCCAGCGACCAATTCTGCTGTAATAGACGATCCGATGCCCCAGGACAGTGCGAAGTCTCCTGCTGACACGTCGTCGGTCGCGTCCTCTTCAGGTCATCCCGAGCCTCCGCTTTGGGCTGATTATAATGGTGAAATATCGGTCCAGATTGATGAGTTGTCCTTACAGTCAGGTCATACGATTCGGGATCTGCGGGTGAAGGCTGAGGTCTCGGAAGCCTTGCTGCGCTTGAGTGAACTCGCTGCAGCAATGCAGGAGGGCCAACTTTCAGGAGAGGGCCAGGTGACTTACGATGCGAATTTGGATAAGGCATATGCGATGCGCACCTCGTTAAGCTTTAAAAATGTTGATCCAAGTATGTTCTCCAAGCAAGCCTCAGGTAGCTTTCCCGTCCGAGGGCTCTTTGATGGCAATTTTAATGTCAGTGGTCGTGGTGCGAGCCTGCAACAGACCATTGAAGACTCAGAAGCGGATCTCTTGGTGACAGGTCGAGAGGGGGTCTTAACCGCATTTGAGTTAGACGATCGCAGCCAGCTCGGGCTATTGGGAGTTGGCATCCTTGGACAAAGCCTCAAGCGTCCAGGAATCACTGCGATGGCGCAAGCAGTCCCTTATTTTAAAGATATGAAGTTTGAAAACTTCACCTTAAAGTTAGTTCGAGCTCAGGATAAGAAAGTAAACATACCAGAACTTAAGTTTATTGGTGATAATCTTCGCATTAATGGGCAAGGTGTGATTGCTGCAAGCAGTCTCAATGAAGTGCTCAATCAACCTCTGGATCTTACGCTTGGGCTAGCCGCAAAAGGACGTTTGATTGAGTATCTGGATACACTTCAGCTATTAGGCCCGAAAATCGATGAAGATGGTTTTCGTAATTGGAATAAAGATATCGTGATTGGTGGCACACTCGGAGCGCCTAATACCAGCTCACTCAAAGATTTACTCAATAATGCTGCCCGTAGTGCATTCTCCAGTTCTAACTCGGATCAAGAATCTACGCCGGCAACATCCTCTTCTGGCAAGGGCGAAGCAGCGATTCCACCAGCAGATGGCAGTGCTGAGAATCTGAATGCCGTGCCGAATGAAAAAAAGAAATCCAAAGAGGAAAAGCGCCGGGATGATATCGAAATGGGCTTGGATTTGCTCAATTCTATGTTTGGTTCTCCATAAAACAGGACGAGCCCTTCGACTCGTCCTGCGCAATTTAGATATTCTAGGGGCGACCGCAACTGTGCTCGTTTCAAGAGCGTATCGCGATCCACGGGTAGAACACCCATTTGCTTATTAGAAGGATCGTGATTCGCTCAATTTCCTTACAACTTTAATCCTTCAGCGATGGCGGCTTCTTGCAGTAAATTGATCTCGGCAATGCCCTTGGCTCCGAGGTCGAGCAGGGTGTTCATTTCATCACGTGTAAAAGTGGCTTCTTCGCCGGAGCTTTGTACTTCTACGTATTTACCAGAGCCAGTCATTACCAAGTTGGCATCGACGGTGGCGTCCTTGTCTTCGACATAGTTGAGGTCGAGCACAGGCGTATCTTTAAATACGCCTACGGACACAGCTGCTACGGAATCTGTGAAAGGATTCTCGGCCAACTTGCCATCAGCAATTAGTTTTTGAATTGCAATTTGTGCAGCTACATAGGCGCCAGTGATGGAGGCGGTGCGGGTGCCTCCATCGGCTTGCAGCACGTCGCAGTCGATCCAAAGAGTCTTGCCTGTCAGTTTTTTGAGGTCAAAAACCGCACGTAAAGAACGCCCAATCAACCGTTGAATTTCAATGGTGCGTCCGTCTGCTTTGCCACGGCTGATATCGCGTTGCTTGCGATCCAGCGTGCTATAAGGAAGCATCGAATACTCCGCGGTCATCCAGCCGCCTTCGACTTTTTGTGCCCGCATCCAACCCGGCACACGCTCGTCGATCGATGCCGCGCAGATGACGCGTGTCTTTTCAAAGCTCACCAACACTGAGCCCAGCGCGTGTGGAGCGATGCCAGTTTCAAAAGAAATCGGGCGGAGTTGATCGATGGCGCGACCATCTGGACGAGCGAAAGGTGCTAAAATATCTGTCATGGGAAGCATCTAGTTGGGCTTTACTGTGCTTTTCAACCAATAAGCGCGACTCATGACAGATCTCATCGGTGAAGCTTTATTTTCTGACGCTGGAAGCTCTAAACTGATTTATTTACTGATCAGCGGCGGCATCGGTAAATTGAGGTTAGTTGCGATGATGCGCACTAGGCTTAGCTCATCTTGAGCGACTCTACCGTCTTCCAATACAACGCTGAGTGCACCCTCGAAGATTATTTTTTTCTGTGGTAAGGGGAGGTCCGAGAACAAATCCAAGGCGGCTTCGAGCGCTTCAAAGGTGATATCTTCTTCGGGTAATAAAATCGATTGTTTCAATAGATAGCGGTTACACTTGCGAGCGCCGGCCTGAAAGGCTGCCTCACGTTCTTTTACTGCAGCGGATGCCGTATAGCTGATTGCCGAAAGCAAGACGCAGATGGGCATTTCCATCTGTGCAGGTGGCAGTGGTTTCACTTGACGTGATGGGGCTTGACGTGCGCTTAAATATGCAGCAACTCCACGCAGTAAGGCGAGTTCTTCTAACTCAATCGAGCCATCGCTATGCGCTAACTCCCGAATCAGATCTGATATGTTTGCCAGAATATTGAGATCTCTGGCAGCGGCCATCGGTAGGGCGACATCGAACAGCGCAAATCGTTGATTCAAATCGAGTACCCGCAAGCGCGGTAGCCAGTCTGCTGTTTCACGATAAATCGCAGCATCTACTTGCGTCTTGACTAGTGATAACTGAGTGGAGTCATCCTCCTTGGCACTGGCTGATATCTGTAACCCGATCAATACGGCACAGGCAGCATTGCGACTCTGGTGTAGGCGGTTCAAGTCTTTTTCAATTTGTCCATGAATCTCCTGAGCCGTTAGAATCGCTGCCGCGCTGATTTGGCCAATGCTGTTGATGAAATCATGTGCCTGCATCGGCGTTTTGGGGGGCTTTGATGAGCTGGCAGTGGACTGAGGCTGATCGGAGTGTTCGCTTGCAGTGACAAAACGGCCATCCCAGCTGGGCTCAATCGCGGTAATACGTTGTTCCAGGGGCGGGTGCGTCGCAAACATACTGATATGTCTCGACTTGAGTGCGTTGGCAAAAAAGAAGTGGGCGGCTTCCTGGGAGTGTGCATTGGCGATTGCTCCGCGCAGTGGTGTGCCTCCAATCTTTTTCAATGCCCCCGCGATGCCCTCGGGATTTCGAGTAAACTGCACCGCTGCCGCATCGGCTAAAAACTCACGCTGACGTGAAATTGCACTCTGAATTAAGCGTCCAAAAAATACGCCGATGTAACCAATTGCCATGACTGCGATACCGATCAAAATGATCGCGATCATCGCTCCACCACCGTCTTTCCCACGACGACGGCCGCCCCCTAATAGTCCTGCCTCTGCGGTACTTCTGAACACTAGCTGCCCCAGCACTGCAATCGCCAGAATGCCGAAAAGCACTCCCATCAGACGAATATTAAGGCGCATGTCGCCATTCAGTATGTGGCTGAACTCGTGTGCGACCACACCCTGTAATTCATCACGGTTCAACGTGCGGATACAGCCACGTGTTACAGCCACTACTGCATCCGCCGGACTAAAGCCAGCCGCAAAGGCATTGATCCCATCTTCCGGTAATAAATAAACATCCGGCATCGGCACACCGGATGCGATCGACATCTCTTCCACGATATTCATCAATACGCGTTCGTCGGCATTCTGAGTTGTTTGCTCAATTTGGATGCCTCCCATTGACCGCGCTACATAGCCACCACCAGAGCGCAACTGCGCTACCTTAAAGAGCGAGCAAGCGCTGACCAATAGGATCACTGCTCCAAGTGTGCCCAAAAACAGATCTGGTTGCCACCAGGTAATGGGGGCGTTGACTGCATCCTGTGCCTTAAAAAAGCCAGCCCCCGCTACATAAGCCACTATTCCATATAGGGCGATGGCGATGCTGATGACTGCCATCGCAAAGAGCACCAGCATCAGGCGTGTACGCTTACGAGCCAACTCCTGGGCTTCAAAAAAATCCATTCAATTCCTCTTAATCCAGAATTAGAAGCTAACTTTTACTGCCTCACGCTCGCGCTCTTCAGTGATTTCAAATAGCTGTGCTTCGCGGAAGCCCATGGCATTGGAAATCAGCACAGCTGGAAAGACTTCTCGCTTGGTGTTGTAGGTCATTACGGCATCGTTGTAAGCTTGGCGAGCAAAGGCAATTTTGTTTTCTGTAGATGTCAGTTCTTCGGTAAGCTGCATCATATTTTGATTGGCCTTCAGGTCGGGATAAGCCTCCGACAATGCAAAGAATTTCGACATGGCCCCCGTCAATGCAGTCTCTGCGCCCATTAGCTGTTTGATTGCGTCAGGATTACCGGGATCGCTCGCTGCAGCTTGTCCCGCAGAGGCCGCACCGTTACGCGCTGCAATCACTGCTTCCAAGGTTTCGCGCTCATGCGATAAGTATCCTTTCGCCGTTTCCACTAAATTTGGAATCAAGTCGTAACGACGTTTCAGCTGCACATCGATCTGCGAAAACGCATTTTTAAAGCGATTTCGTAAGGTCACCAGACCATTGTAAATTCCCATCACCCACAGCGCCACAACCACGCAAAACGCAACAAGCACGGCCAGTATAATTAATCCAATCGTCATAGTATTTCCTTTTGTAATATAATGTTAAAAATGCGCGCTAAACTAACGCGGTTAACTTTTGAAAACAATTATCTATCTAAAAATAGTCGTAATACAATTACCTAAAGTAGAAAAATGAACTCATAGGCGTGTTTTACGGAGGGAAAAACGCCCATGATAACGTGACTGAGGCGGATAAACTATTGGCGGTTATTGGGGAGGCTGTTTATTGCTTCGAGGGCTACGTACCTTTGGATTGATCGTTTAAAAGAAACGGTATTCTTTATAGTTATGAGAGTGCGATCAGGGAACGTTTATCTTCACGAACAATTGCTTCAGGACTTGAGTCAACAGATGATGAAAGCTGACTATGTGGTAGTGGCAGAGTTGTTCAAAAGCAAGCAGGGAAGGGGATTCGAGCTGCTATGAGTATTGCTGGAAGTTTAGGGCTCCTACTACTGCTTGTTACACTGGCTGTGATTCCTGGACCAAGTGATTTATTGGTTGCAGGTAGTGCGCTGAGGCGAGGTTACCGGAGTGCCGTGGATGTAACACTGGGCATTCTGCTTGCAGATTTGATTTTCATTCTCGCGGTCGTTTACGGAGCCAGTCTTGCTTCGGACTATTCTATTCGCTATCAGGAATGCTTGAGCTGGATCTCCGCTGGAGTACTCACTGGCCTCGGGGTTTGGATGCTCTGTGTGAAGGTCGGTCGGCCTGAAATGGAATCAGAGCAGAGCATAAAACGAGAGTTTAGTTTTGCTGCAGGTTTCGCGATTACCTTTCTTGATCCTAAAGCCTTAGCCTTCTATCTGGGAGTATTACCTGCTTTTTTCGATATCGAGAACTTTACTGTCATGGATATTCTGGTGCTGTTGCTTCTAGTCTCGGTAGTTATTTGCATAACCAAGGCTTTTTATGTTTGGGTTGCAGTCACTGGTATGAGGCTATTGCCCTCTGCGAAAGCACAATCGATATTATTAAAGATGACTGGTGTCGCCCTTATTTTTATCGGTGCTTATCGGATCTTATTGTAAAGCAAGAGAATCAGGTTGCTGGGGATTGTGAAGGTTCGAAAGCTCTCGGGCTTCGTTTCGGAACCTTCAGATTGAGCCGAAATCGATTTATTCGGTAAGTTGCGTCAACACCGTCCTCGATGCGGAAAGAAATATCGATGCAGAGGGCAAATGTGGCCGCTTATGCGGATGGGAACATGGAGCGAGTGCTATTGGCATAGCGCACCAGTGCCAACATTACCGGCACCTCGACCAGAACGCCAACGATGGTGACCAATACAGCCGGTGAGGACGCACCAAAGAGTGTAATCGCAACTGCAACGGACAACTCGAAAAAATTAGACGCTCCGATCATACCAGCGGGTGCGGCGATATCGTGACTCAAGCGTAGCTTGCGGCAGGTACAATACGACAGGAAGAAAATCAGGCAGGTCTGAATAATTAAGGGGATCGCAATCAACGCGATATGGAAAGGATTGCTCAAGATCACATCACCTTGAAAAGAAAAGATCAGTATCAGGGTAAGCAGTAAGCCTCCAATTGTGACGTTATTAAACTTGGGGATGAAAGCGTCGTTAAAGTAATCTTCACCCTTGGTTTTGATAATATAATTTCTGGTAAGAACGCCACCAACCAAAGGGATGACCACAAAGAGAAAGACCGAGAGCAAGAGAGTATCCCAGGGGATGGTGATCCCCCCCACACCCAGCAACAGTGCCACAATAGGGGTGAAGGCGATCAAAATGATCAGGTCATTAGTCGCCACCTGCACCACAGTGTAGGCCGCGTTGCCCTTGGTCAAATGACTCCAGACAAACACCATCGCGGTGCAGGGAGCCGCTCCGAGTAGCACCGCGCCAGCGAGGTATTGCTTTGCGAGATCGGCGGGAATGAAAGCCTTGAAGACGACATAAAAGAAGAAAGCCGAAATGGCGAACATACTAAAAGGCTTGATCAGCCAGTTCATCACCCAAGTCACGTAAAGCCCCTTGGGATTTCGCCGCACATTTGTGACGCTGGCGAAATCAACTTTCATCATCATCGGGTAGATCATTAGCCAAATCAACACAGCGATGGGAATGGATACTTTCGCATATTCCAACTGCCCTAAGGCAGCGGGAATTGTTGGCAAAAACTTACCGATTAAGACACCCGTCACCATGCAAAGGATGACCCAAAGGGTTAAGTTTTTTTCAAAAAAACTGATTCCTGATTCTTGATTCTCTTTTTTCATTTCTTGTATCCAATTAATTGTTTCAAATTATTAACACCACTGAGCTCCTCGGGGCACCAGGGGGAGATTACCGTGCGCTTGGAGTGTTGCTCCAGCACCTCGTTAAGGTACAGCAACTCGTCCTTACTTTTAGCACATAGCACGGGGTCCTGCGTTCCAGAATATGCGAAACTACGATTCATAATCCATCCAAAGGGCTCGATGCCAGCGCGGCGCAAATCATCCTGCAAAGCAGAGGCCTCGTGCGTGGGCGTGGCTTCCGGCAGCGCGACAATCAGCACTTTGGTAAAGTTGGGGTCCCGCACACACGGCAACAGTGTTTTGACTGCCTCTGGTAATTCGCCAGCGGATTTAGCAACTTCCCGATGATAAGACTGCGTAGCGTCTAGAAGTAAGAGCGTGTGCCCGGTCGGCGCCGTATCCAGCACGACGATACTCTGCCCGCCCTTGGCGACGGTTTCTGCAAACGCGGTAAATACGGCAATCTCTTCAATACAAGGCGAGCGCATCTCCTCTTCGAGTAGTGCCATCTCGTCGTCGGACAAAACACCACGGTTTTTCGTCAACACCTCATCGACATAGCGACTGGTTTCCAACTTAGGGTCGATTCTCTCAACTGTCAGGTTGTCGATGTCATTACCCACAGTTTCAGCTACGTGTGCAGCAGGATCAGTGGTGGATAAAATCACATTATTGCCGCGACGCGCTAACTCCGCCGCAATGGCAGCCGCCATGACAGTCTTTCCAACGCCGCCTTTGCCCATCGTCATGATCACGCCTTTGCCCCCTTGCTCCAGCTCTCCAATATACGTTTCCCAATCACAGGTGCGCGCAGCCACCTCATCCAGTTCGGCCATCGAACAAAGATTGTCTGCCAATTCAGGCTGAATCGCAGCTTCGGCATAAATATTCTCAATCGCTTTGAGCCCCATGACACCCGCAGGACGAAAAGACACCGTAGTCGATGGCAATGCTTGCAAGCGTTCTGGCATTGCGGCGATGGCAGCACTCGACTTGGCAGCAAAGGCCTCAGCGATCGTATCCTGCGAGGGCGATGTAAAGACCCCATTAATGATCAAATGTTGATTGCTTAGCCCCAGTTCGCCCAGTTCCAGGCTAGCCCTTGCAGCCTCAGCTAAGGTCATCGATTCCGCACGCGAGACTAAGGTCAATAAAGTGCGGACCGGGTCCTTAAGCGCCCCGACGACTTGCTCAAACATCTCACGCTGCTCAGCCAAACCAGCCACCGGACCGAGACAAGAGCTACCATTCTCATTGGACACAATAAAATCGTTCCACGCCGATGGCAGATTCAACAGGCGTAGCGTGTGTCCCGTGGGAGCCGTATCAAGCACCACGTGCTCAAAGTCCTGCCCGACCCCGCCGTCGCTCAAAAGTTTGGAAAACTCGTTAAAGCCCGCAATTTCGACCGTGCAAGCCCCCGAAAGTTGCTCCTCCATCTGGGTGATGGCCGCCTCCGGTAAGACGCCACGATAAGGCCCAACCATCCGCTCGCGATACTCACTGGCGGCCACGATCGGATCGATATTCAAGGCAAACAAGCCAGGCACATTATGAATGGCAGTCGGCGAGGAAGCCAGCGGAGTTTCCAACACTTCATCCAAGTTCGACGCCGGATCCGTGCTAATGAGTAAGACCCGCTTTCCCTGCTTCGCCAATCCCAGCGCAGATGCGCAGGCCATCGAGGTCTTGCCGACACCTCCCTTACCCGTAAAAAAGACATAGCGCGGCAGACTTTTGATAAAATCTTTCATTAGCAGCAGCCTCCATCCGCGCAGCAAGCACTGTCATCTTGCGGCGCCGTAAACGAAGTAAACAGCACCGACGCCTTAATATTTAAAGCGTCAAACAACTCAGCCTTCGAAGGGTGACGCCCTTTAAGCCAAAGCACATCGTTGATGAAAATAAAAGGCAGCTCCTCCATGCCGCCATTACCAAGCATGGCCTTGACCGTTTCATTGGCAGCAAATGCCTGTGGCTGCTGCCCTAGATTATAGCGCTCCACACGCACACCAGCATGCTTTGAGACTTCCTTCAAAGCCGAGGCAAATTGAGCCAGGATGGGATCGACACTCGGTCCGCAGACTCCCGAAGAACAACACATCGCCGGATCGTATATTTTCAAAACCATTTCAGTGGCTTTCTGAGAATAAGATGCATCCCCCAATTCGTTTTCTACATTTTTCATAAAGCTTCTTCCTTTCTCTTTTTTTGGTCCCGGCATAGGTCTTGAACCGTGCACGAGACAATCTCCTCTAAAACCAGTCGATCTGCCTGAATCTCCTCAGCATCGGCCAAGGCCGAATCGAGCCATGCCCGCAAATGCACGGGGAAATCCTTAGCGAGCGCATAATACACCCAGCGGCCCTCTTTGCGACTTTGCACCAAGCCAGCGCTCTGGAGCACCGCCATGTGTCGCGACACCGTCGGTGTCGCCAGGCGCAACAATTCCACTACCTGACAGCCGCACAACTCCTCATGGCGCGAGAGAGCCGCCACGACGCGCACTCGGCTCTCATCCGCCAGCGCCTTTGTCATATTCATTAAATCATTCATAGCTTTATTAGTTTGTCAGTTAGCAAAATATAAAACTATGAGTGCGCGAACCTTGCTTGTAGTCAAATGCTTTTTGAAAAAACTCAGTCGGCTTGATCCTTCGAATCGCCCGCGCAGCACTCTGCCTGAAGGAAATGAATGAGCTCCTGTAAGTGCTGGTAATCTGGGCTGCAAACAATCGTGCGGCTTTTTTTTACTTGATGAATTAAACCAACTCTTCCCATGCGAGCTAAATGATGCGAGAGGGTGGAGGCCGGAATATTCAAGGCCTTTTGAATATCGCCCACCAAGGCACCTGAGTGTCCCGCTTTGACTAAGTATCGATAGATCGCTAAGCGGTGTATGTTGCCCAATTCCGCTAAGCTCTCGGCGGCTGCCTTATCTGTAATCATATTCTCAATTCGTTATATTTCGAAAAACATGGAAATGTTGTGGACAAATGTCAAAGGAGCAATTTATAGCTATATTTCGACAATACTAGAAATATGAAATTCATGACAGAGCAATTACAGGATACATTGAGCATGTTTGCCTTTTTGGCGATCGAGCTCTCGATTTTATTCATAGGGATCAGTCTGTTGGTAGGAGCCTTGCAGCGCCATATTCCGCCAGCGAAGATTGAAGTTTTACTGAGTGCTGGACGTGGGCGCAGCTATTTACTTGCGGCTGCGCTGGGGGCGATGACGCCTTTTTGCAGCTGTTCGACGATCCCCATGCTGAAAGGCTTGATCCGAGCCCGTGCGGGATTTGGGCCCATGATGGTATTTCTTTTTGCATCTCCGTTGCTCAATCCGATCATTGTCGTCCTGCTGGCGGCGACTTTTGGGCTTCAACTGACAATGATTTATACCTTGGCCGCACTCTTAGTCTCCTTGGTGGCGGGTTACTTGTTGCAAGTTTTCGGCTTTGAGCGGACCATACGCAGTGATGTCTTGCACGCATCCGACCGCAGCTCTCATTCAACGCAGGGAGATGACCTGCCCCTGTTCCAGCCTGTCGTGGGGGGCTGCTGTGAAAGTCCGGTGTCGATCCGCACGGCGAGCGCTTGCTGTGGTGAGGATGCTGGGAAGGCTCAGGTCACGGCAAAAGGACGCTATCATGGGCTCTGGCGTGAGGCTTGGTCTGACTTTGTTGAAGTCTTACCCTATCTGCTCCTCGGTATCGGTATTGGTAGTGTCATCTATGGCTATATGCCAGCCGCCTTTTTGGAACAAGTAGCCGGCGAGGATAATCCATTTGCGATTCCTATTGCGGCTGTTATTGGAGTGCCACTCTACATCCGGGCCGAAGCAGTGATTCCACTGGCGGCAGCCTTAATGAGCAAAGGTGTCGGCGCAGGGACCGTGTTGGCTTTGATTATTGGTAGTGCGGGGGCCAGTTTGACTGAATTGATCCTGCTACGCTCACTCTTTACCGCTAGACTTCTGCTTGTCTTTGTTGTCGTCATTTTTGCAATGGCGATGCTCGCTGGTTACACAACTTACTTACTGCACTAGGTTAAACTAGAACTGGATAGGCCGCACCACCAAGTGTAACAAATAATGAAAATGCCTGAGAGGTTCAAATTTAGCATCTATATTAATTGCGAACGACTTATGAAAATACGAAAAAGCGTCTTGAAGACGTAATTGACTATATTTCTCGCCGCAATGGCAGGCTGGCTGAACCGCAAACAGCTTGATGTGATCAACTATTTGCATGCCGAGAATGAGATACTCAAAGAACAGCTGGAGAAGAAGGATGTGAAGTTAGCTTTGAGCAATACCCAAAGACGAAAACTTGCAAAGTGCGGCAAGAAGCTCGGGCGCAAGGGACTGATACAATACGCGAGTATTGTCACGCCGGATCGGATTCTCTACTGGCACCGTAAGTTGGTAGCATTCAAATACACGGCTAAGCGCAAGATACAGACGGATCGCCAGAAGGAGATGGAAACCATCCGTGAGTTTTGCATCAAGTTCGCGGAAGAGAACGCAAGCTGGGGGTATGGACGTATCCAGGGTGCGCTCTCGAATCTCGGTTACGAAGTCAGTGAAACGACGGTCGGTAATATCCTCCGCGCTGCTGGCATTCCGACAGCGGAAGAACGGATGAAGAAATCTACGTGGAAGCAGTTCGTGCGCTCGCATATGGCAACGATGTGTGTGGCCGATTTCCTGACCACAGAAGTCTGGACGATGCGAGGCCTCGTCCGCTATCACACGCTTTTCGTCATGAACCTCGCCAAGCGCAAGGTGCAGATCGCTCAGATTAGCTGCCAGATGAATGGTCAGGTCATGGCACAGGTCGCCCGGAACCTCACTGATTCGGAAGATGGCTTCTTGGATGAGATGGAATACTTCGTCTGCGACAACGATCCGCTGTTCACGAATGAATTTTGCGAGACTTTGGAAACTTCAGGAGTGAAGGTCATCAAGACCCGC
>NZ_JARXIC010000130.1 GCF_031127905.1 Thalassobacterium sedimentorum
TGGCTAGAGTTCTATCCAATCCGATGGGATTCGATGGATGTCTATAGAAGCTGATAAGCTTCTATAGAGGTTTCTTCCAGTTCGATGGAAGCAGTTGCGAGAAGTCGTCTTGATTGGTCATCGCAGGTACTTTCTCGAGCACGTCGGTCATGTATGCGAGTGGGTCAATGCCATGCCGCTCGCAGGAGACAAGGATGGAGTAAATGATCGCCGTGCGTTTTCCAGCCTCTGGAGAGCCGATGAACAAGAAGTTCTTTTTGCCTACTGCCGAGGGGCGGATTGCGTTTTCGATCAGGTTATTGTCCAGTTCGGCCTCGCCGTGCTTGAGTTGCACCTGCAGGGCGTCCCATTGACCAAAAAAATACGTGCAAGCTTTTCCAGATTTAGACTTAGGTCGGCTACGCCGAGCCAGGATTTTCACTATGGCATGGATGATACGCAGATGAGACTCGAACTTGGCTTGGCG
>NZ_JARXIC010000131.1 GCF_031127905.1 Thalassobacterium sedimentorum
CGATGGTGAGAGAATTGGCAGCTTGACATGTGTTGCATATGCAACACATTCAAAAGTATGAAAACAGCAGCCATTCACAGTCGAATTGACCCGGAAACGAAACAAAAAGCGGAAATGATTCTTCATCGGTTGGGCATGAGCCCAACCGAGGCGATTCGGATGTTTTACACGCAGATCACCCTGCGGAACGGTCTGCCCTTTTCTGTGGAAATTCCGAATGAGGAGACAGAGCAAGCGCTGATGGATTCCCGATCGGGGCACAATCTGGAGCGCTTCGAAAGCGCGAATGACCTTATTGATAGCTGGAAGCAATGAAGCCAGTTATTCAAACCAGCTACTTTAAGAAGGATATCAAACGTCTTAAGAAAAGAGGAAAGGATCTCGATAAACTCGGAGCGATTATACGCCTACTTGCCGCCGATCAAAC
>NZ_JARXIC010000132.1 GCF_031127905.1 Thalassobacterium sedimentorum
AGCCGAATCGGCGGTGGATATGGTGACTACGTATCGCTCGGTGATATGCACATCCCGCCTGTGCGCCCGAATGTGGGCGTTTGGGAAACGGTGGATACGACCAATGACTCCTGGTCCTACGCCTGGTATGATCAAAATTGGAAGTCTCCCAAATTGATTTGTGAGCGTCTCGTTCAGGTGGTCGCTCGTGGCGGTTCTTATATGCTGAACGTCGGCCCCAAGGGCGATGGCACGATTCCTGCCCCGGCGGTTGAAGCACTCACGGTTTCGGGGGAGTGGCTCGCTGAGAATGGGGAGGCGATCTATGGTGCGAGCGCGTCGCCTTTTGACCAGGGATTTAGTTGGGGGGATATCACCACAAAAGGAAATGAGCTCTACCTACACGTGTTTGACTTGCCCGCCGAGGGGATGCTCCGTCT
>NZ_JARXIC010000133.1 GCF_031127905.1 Thalassobacterium sedimentorum
AGCCGAATCGGCGGTGGATATGGTGACTACGTATCGCTCGGTGATATGCACATCCCGCCTGTGCGCCCGAATGTGGGCGTTTGGGAAACGGTGGACACGACCAATGACTCCTGGTCCTACGCCTGGTATGATCAAAACTGGAAGTCACCCAAATTGATTTGTGAGCGTCTCGTTCAGGTGGTCGCTCGTGGCGGTTCTTATATGCTGAACATCGGCCCGAAGGGCGATGGCACGATTCCTGCCCCGGCGGTTGAAGCACTCACGGCTTCGGGGGAGTGGCTCGCTGAGAATGGGGAGGCGATCTATGGTGCGAGCGCGTCGCCCTTTGACCAGGGATTTAGTTGGGGGGATATCACCACAAAAGGAAATGAGCTCTACCTACACGTGTTTGACTTGCCCGCCGAGGGGATGCTCCGTCT
>NZ_JARXIC010000134.1 GCF_031127905.1 Thalassobacterium sedimentorum
ACTTCCAAATCCCCGCTCACTTCCAAGCTCGGTCCAATGCTGCCGTCTACGGTCACCTCATAGGTGCTGTTCGGACCATTCACCACTTCCAAGGCTGCATCTGAGAAATCAAGTAAGCTACCATCGCTCGCCGCTTGATTAATTGTCACCGCAAGAAGGCTTCCATTCAAAGTCAATTCATCCAGCCCAACAAACGAAGCACTGCCCGCAGTCGCTTGTAACGCGGTCCATTGACGCGCATCTGCGACTTTTTCCTGTGCCAGTACTAGGGCCAAATTAACATTTGTTAAATCAAGCCCCAGCGTGCCACCCACACCGGCGAAGGCAGAAACATCACTCGCTCCGATGGTCAATAATTCAACTGCAACATCGCCAGTCGCTTCATTCAAATAGACTGGAACTGTCGCTT
>NZ_JARXIC010000135.1 GCF_031127905.1 Thalassobacterium sedimentorum
AAGCGACAGTTCCAGTCTATTTGAATGAAGCGACTGGCGATGTTGCAGTTGAATTATTGACCATCGGAGCGAGTGATGTTTCTGCCTTCGCCGGTCTGGGTGGTACGCTGGGGCTTGATTTAACAAATGTTAATTTGGCCCTAGTGCTGGCACAGGAAAAAGTCGCAGATGCGCGTCAATGGACCGCGTTACAAGCCACTGCGGGCAGTGCTTCTTTCATCGGGGTCGATGGATTGACTTTGAATGGTGACCTTCTTGCGGTGACGATTAATCAAGCGGCGAGCGATGGTAGCTTACTTGATTTTTCAGATGCGGCCTTGGAAGTGGTGAATGGTCCGAACAGCACCTATGAGGTGACCGTAGACGGCAGCATTGGACCGAGCTTGGAAGTGAGCGGGGATTTGGAAGT
>NZ_JARXIC010000136.1 GCF_031127905.1 Thalassobacterium sedimentorum
TCGCCAATGTTAATTGCGAATGTTTGGGGGGCTGCAACTGCGGTAATGGCGATCGAATAGGTTCCGGTTTGATCACTGCTGGAATCGCCCACTTGTAGTGTATAGCTCCCTGTTTCGGGGAGCTCAATGCTGCCAAGGTCGCTTTGATACAGCTCATGACTGTCGAGCTCATTACCTGAGGGATCGATCAATGTATAATCAATATTCGTGGTTCCTGAGAAAGCGATCTTGTCGATGAAAATGCTGTCGCCGGCTGTGCCGGCAAAGGTGTAAATGTCATAGGAAGCTGGGAACTCAATGTTTCCGGCTCCTGGGCTGGGTGTGCCATCTTGAATGGTATCGCCAATGTTAATTGCGAATGTTTGGGGGGCTGCAACTGCGGTAATGGCGATCGAATAGGTTCC
>NZ_JARXIC010000137.1 GCF_031127905.1 Thalassobacterium sedimentorum
GCAGTTGCTTAACTATATGCACATTACAAAGAAGGCAGTCGGGTATTTAATTAACTTTGGCCCGATGAAGCAGTTGCAATGGAAACGTTATATTCACAAAGAGTATATCCCCTCAAAGTCAGCCTAATTGACGTCAAGAATTGCTTATAATAAAATCTCTCACACGCAGATCCCTCCAGCAGTGTTGCAAGATAAGCGGTCCATTAGCGGTAATAAGCGGTTAAAAAAACATCAGAGTCAGCCCGCTCACACGAAGAGCCGCCTACGTCGGAAACCGCTTATCACCCCTTATGACACGCTTATAAGAAGAAACCTCTCACACGCAGATTCCTCTAACAGCGTTGTAAGATAAGCGGTCCATCAGCGGCAATAAGCGGTTAAAAAAACATCAGAGTCAGCCCACT
>NZ_JARXIC010000138.1 GCF_031127905.1 Thalassobacterium sedimentorum
AAGCGCTATGCGCAGCACCTGTGCGTGAAGGGGGCCTTTGGTTGCATTGCGGAAGTGAACATGTTCGGCTTGCTCGCCACCTCGCTCGATCCAAATCCGATCCACGCGTTGATACACCAGCGCTCCACTGGCATCGCGAACATAGAACTTCTGGTTACTGCGAACGTCGGCAACGTAACGTAGCCCTTGCTCTTCAAGCTTTGCTAGCAATTTGCTGTTGCTGCCATAGAGACTGTCCATGCCGACCCAGTTGAACTCAAGTCCTTGATTGATCGCATTCTCGATAATCTCCCAAGCTAGTTCAGGTTTCGTTTTAAACGTGCGCTTATCTGCAGGAACATGAGCGCGATCCATGCGCTCACAGTCCTGCGTCCAAGCCTCCGGAAGATATAGCCGGTA
>NZ_JARXIC010000139.1 GCF_031127905.1 Thalassobacterium sedimentorum
TGGGAGTGGTTTTGGCTCTTTCCGATGCAAAGCCTCTCGCGTGATCCTCGCGGAGAACGCGATGCAGCTAAGCGGCGACATCACATATTGCCGCGTGCGTATCAAAAGCATCTCTCGCTCGCGGCAGTGAAAGCAGAAATCCCGAAACGATCAAATTCGCATGTGTTACGGCATAGTTATGCCACGCATTTGCTGGAGAATGGGACAAATATTAGAACCTTGCAGGATTTCCTGGGCCATGCTTGCGTGGAGACGACGATGATTTATCTGCACGTGATGGAAGATCAGCAGGATTTGACGGTGAGTCCCTTGGATATTTTGGAAGGCTCGTCGTAGTCGTGTGCGGGTTATGCGGCCGTGCGGCGTGCTTTGTGAGATGGGAAC
>NZ_JARXIC010000013.1 GCF_031127905.1 Thalassobacterium sedimentorum
GATGAGCAAGGTGCTCGGCAACTGAAGGCCGAAGGAGCGTATAAGCATACGTGACTGCTGGCCTGACAGGCAGCCATGTGCCTTGGTCGCCTAAGGAATTTTTGAGCACCATCTTGGTGAGCACATTTCCAATGCAATGCATTAGAAATGTGTCTGATATAGAAACACTTACAGATAAAATCCTATCGCTCAAAAAGTCCGTTTGCATAGTTCGGGTTTAATAGAAGCTTGATTGCATGCGCTGTCTTTAATTGACTCACTTAAATATGCTTAAAGTCGTACAATGCTGGGATGATGGAGTGAATGACGACATTCGCTTGATCGGAATTTTACGTAAACATGGCGCCAAGGCCTCTTTTAATCTGAATCCCGCGACGCATGGTGAATTGCGGCAGGGGGCATATAACGAACGTTGGGGGAAACGAATTGAGCGTTTGGCGCGTCATGAGCTGAATGATGTGTATGCGGGCTTCACGATTGCCAATCATTCCATGACGCATCCGTGGCCGACTCAAATACCCTTGGCTGATTGGCGAACTGAGGTGGTGGATGCGAGAAAGATTTTACAGGACTGGTTTCAGCAGGAGATTCTAGGTTTTGTGTACCCTTACGGTGATTGCGATGCGGCGACTGCGGATGTCGTGCGGGAGGCGGGGCACTTGTATGCGCGTACGACGAAAAATGCGACGCCTTGTATGCCAGTGGCAGATCCGATGATGCTGCATGCGGATTGTCATTTTCATAACGAGCGTTTTTGGGATTTATATGAGCAGGCAAAGACTTCCGAAGCGGGCGTCTTTTATTTCTGGGGGCATAGCTACGAACTCTGCACCGAAGCGGAGTGGGATGCCTTTGATGCCAAGATTGCACGAATTAGCGCTGACGGGGATGCAGAATGGGCTGAGCTGCCTGATTTGTTTTAGGCATCAGTGCTTTTTCTGACTGCTTTTATTTCAATTACAAATGATGGATTCGAAAGTATCTAAAATTCGCCAAATCGATTATACCACGCCGCGCACGCTGGTCGCTTATAGTGGGAAGCGTCGTGTGCGGATCACGGGGGAGGAGACGCGTTACAAATTTTCGGGAGTTCTGGTCGCTGGAGAAGAAGATGCATTTGCTAAAATAGGGGATGAGCGTAAGGATTGGCAAAAGAGCGCTTTTCCATTGCCGTGGACGGATTCGCCAGATGTAGTGGAGGCGGATTCATAATTTTATCTGGCTCTGCGCTTGACAGTCGCTTAGCAAACACCTTTTTTCTTCGCTTTTCCCAAATTCCGGCGTACTGCCGACTCTATTCAACACTTTTCTATTATGGCACTTAAAATCCGTCTCCAACGTCACGGCGCAAGCCACCGTCCTTTCTACCGCATGGTCGTCACCGAAGCTTTGGCTCGTCGTGATGGTCGTTTTGTCGAAGTTCTCGGCACATACGAGCCGCAGGCTAAGCGCCCTGAGGACGAACTTAGCGTAAAGCTTGATCGTGTTGATTACTGGAAGTCTGTTGGCGCGAAGCCAACCGATACTGCTGCCAGCTTGATTCGTAAGGCTCGCCGCGAAGCTCCAGCTGAGGCGACTGCCGAAGCGTAGGCATTTCTTGTTACTCGGTCTATTGTCCGCGTCTTCGCGCGGAGGTACATTGCAATCATGCACCTCGAGTTTGACATTTTAACCCTCTTTCCAGAAATGGTGGAGGGTTTTTTTACGTCCAGTATGCTGGCACGTGGTCAGAAGAACGGTCTAATTGATATTCGTACGCATCAGTTGCGCAATTGGACGAGCGATAAGCATAATAAGACCGATGAGCTGCCTTATGGTGGTGGAGCTGGCATGGTGATGAAGCCTGAGCCAATTTTTGCGGCGGTTGAAGCATTGCGGAAGCCGCAGACAAAAGTTGTTTATATGGCGCCGGATGGCGTGCCTTTGAGCAGTCAATTTGCCCGGGAGTTAGTGAAGGAAGAGCATTTGATTATTCTCAGTGGTCATTACGAGGGGGTGGATCAGCGGGTGCGCGATGAATTGGTTGACTTGGAGGTCAGTATCGGTGACTATGTGCTGACAAATGGTACTTTAGCGGCTGCAGTCATGATCGACTCTATCAGCCGATTTATTCCCGGATTTTTAGGTGACGAAAAATCCTTGACGGAGGAATCATTCATGAGCACTTTGCTCGGCTTTCCTCAATACACGCGTCCAGCTGACTTCCGCGGGATGCGCGTTCCAGAGGTTCTCCTATCCGGAGATCATGCGGCGATTGCAAAATGGCGGCACGAGCAACAGATAGAAAAAACGCGGCAATTACGCCCCGACCTTTTAGATACATAACTTTTATACAATAAACCGGAGTAATCCCATGAGCCAAGCAATCCTCGAAGAAATCACTAAAGATCAACTTACCGACGACCGCGCCGACTTCAAAGTAGGCGATGGCGTTCGCGTTCACCTTAAGGTTAAAGAAGGTGATAAGACACGTATCCAGATCTTTGCTGGTATCGTCATTTCCCGTAAGGGCGGCGGCATCCAAGAAGCCTTTACTGTGCGTCGTATCGCATCTGGTGTGGGTGTAGAAAAAGTATTCCCTGTGCACAGCCCAACAATCGAAAAAATTGAAATTGACCGCGAGTCTGTCACAATGCGTGCACGTATGTATTACATGCGTGACCGTATCGGTAAGGCTGCGAACCAAGTTAAGGAAAAACGCTTGGTCGAAGCGGGCCGTAA
The DNA here is from genome assembly GCF_031127905.1 of Thalassobacterium sedimentorum. Lineage (GTDB taxonomy): Bacteria > Verrucomicrobiota > Verrucomicrobiia > Opitutales > Coraliomargaritaceae > Thalassobacterium > Thalassobacterium sedimentorum. Next base: position 2,722 of record NZ_JARXIC010000013.1, read on the forward strand.
GTAAGTATCGCTCTCTTTTCTTAGAAAGGCCGTCCTAGTCGGGGCGGCCTTTTTTTTTGATTGTGCGACTAAGCTGCTTTCACAGTCTGCTTTCAGAAACATTACGCCCCTATGCAATCGGACGACGACCTTCCTACGACGCTTTCTAAATGGCCATTTATTCTTTGTGATGTGCTTTTGGTGGCGACTGCTTTGGCCATCGCTATCCTCGGGGACTGGCGGCTGACCAATTGGCAGGTTGGAGCCTGCGTGATTTCAGTAGCTCTGGGCTGTGGCTTATTTGTACTGCCGTATATTGTGGAGTACCAAGTGCGTGTACGTGAGGAGTCTGACGACCGGAGTGCGGATCTGCGAATTATGCGTCGTCACTTGATCGCTGCGGAAGCGCAGTTGGATGCCAGCGATGCACGAATTGAATCTTTAAGTGTGGCGGTTCAGAATTTGACACTGGCACAGGCAGAATACACTGGTGAGCGTGAAGCTGCAGCAGAGAAATTTGCCTCCATGCAGTCGGAGCATGCGCAGCAATCGACGCGGATGCAGGCCTTGGCTCAGTTACTGGACAGTTTCAAACAAGAATTGAAACTACTTACGGAGCAGGTTACGCAATTTGGTGATCTACAAGCTCAACAGGCGACTGCACTGGATGACTTGCTAAAGAAAGTAACTACTTTGCAGACATCGCAACAATCACCAATAGAACCAGTGGCGATTGAGAAGCTGCAGACTGAACTGTCCGAGCTTGCTGTGCGTGTTGAAGCAGTTGCGGTAAGTGTGGAAGAACAAAAGGCAGATCTTGCGGAATCGGAGTCGTCGGCGACAAAGAAAGTGCGCGCTTCGCGGCGTCGGCGCAATCCCGAACCTCGGCTGTTGCAACGTGCTATTGAGCAGAAGCAAGATGCCTCATCCGAGGCTGTTAGTCGAATCATAGAGGCGAAGTCGAGACCATCGCCTACGAAGCTCGATGAGGACGCGCCACCACAAGAACTACAACAAACGGTGCTGGACGGCGCAGTCGCCGCCCAAAGCGATCCTGTTGTGATCCCGGAGTTATCGCTTAGTGAATCAAACTTGACTGAGGCGACAGGCGAGCGGCTGGAAGTTGAACCGACATTATTCAGCGAGTCATCTGTGGTTGAAGCGACTCCAGTGCATCAGCGTACAAAGAAAACAGATACCTCAGTCATTGCGTCCGTATTCATTGGGATTGGCAATAAGCCATATATACGTGGAAGCGGTGCGGGCTTGAGTTGGGAGGTTGGGATCGCCATGGAATTTGAGGAAATCGGTAAATGGCGTTGGTTGACTTCGGTCGATTTTCAGGAGCCGATCGATATTCAGATTTTTCGTAATGACGAAGATCCTGACACTTGTGGGCAATTTAGTTTGCAGCCGGGGCAAGTATTGGAACTGTCACCGATATTTTAGTCGTTTTGAGTGCAGCGTCTTATACCACTTCTAAGAATATATGATCTATAAGCTTGGCCTTAGCGTAACCTCGAAACTTTGTTTCGGGGAGCGATTGACATCGCCCCGGTTCCGAGAACCGAGGTTACAAAAGATATATCTATTAGGACCAAACTTTTTTCGAATTGGTATTAGATTGTCGAAGAACAGCCTTATATCTTAAATTTTTATAATAATGAGTGATTTGCATGCATCAGCTACAATTGATTTTAAGGCATTATTGTCAGCGGCTCCCGACGCAGTGGTCGTTCATGACCTGAATGATTGTGTGCTCTTTTGGAACCGGGCAGCTGAATTGCTGTATGGCTGGGATGAGGAAGAGATCTTGGGCCGTCAAATTTCGCAGATTTTCTATATGGATCGCGATGAGCGTGCTGAGGCTATGGAAGCCTTGCATAAAGGTATGACATGGCAGCGTGAGTTGCGTCATGTGGACCGTAATGGTGATGAGTATTTGGTTCAAGTTCGTCAGTATTTGCAGCGTGATTTGGATGGTTCGCCACAGGCCATCGTTTCGTTTAATACAGATGTCACCAAGAAGCGGCGGCAGGCCGATGCGCGCAAGCGGGCACGTCAAGTCAAGTCGTCGAGTCTGCTTGCGGGGGGTGTGGCGCATGAGTTGAATAATGCGTTGGCACCCATTATGCTATCTTCTGCGATGCTCAAGCGCACGGTGGAGGATGCAAAAGCCCAGAATATGTTGGGTATGATTGAGAAGTGCGCGTCGAAGGGAGCTGCGTTAGTTTCGGATCTATTGGCATTTGAGCGAGGACGTGGTGGGGGAAATGACGCGATACGAGGCGCGCAAATCCGGCGCGGATTGCTTGGAATCGGCGAAGCTTTGCTATCTGACGGAGTGAGTTTGGAGTTAAAGGTCGCGGAGGACCTGTGGGAGTGCCGCGGCAAATTATCTGAGTTGAAGTGTGCATTCGAGTCCGTGGTACAAAATGCTTGTGAGGCGATGCCCACGGGAGGGATCTTATCGATCGATGTTCAGAATCGTTTTTTCGATGATAACTATCAAAGTTTAGCTCCAGAGGCGAAAGCGGGTGCGTATATTGAAATCAAATTCACTGATTCAGGCTCAGGTATTGATGCCGAAGTCTTGCCATATGTTGCCGAACCATTTTTTACCACTAAAATGCCTAAGCAAGGCTTTGGCTTTGGTCTGGCGCAAGCACATGCAACCATTAAGGGGCACCATGGCTTCATGGTGATTGAAAGCGAGCGCGGCGAGGGAACTACCGTTCGTATCTGTATTCCGGCAGCTGCAGAGGTCGCTCGAGAGCTGGATGCTCAGCGCACTTCAGATTCGTTGGTGCGTGGCCGGGGAGAGCGGATCTTAGTGGTCGATGATGCTATGTTTGTGCGCGAAGCAATTAAGCGAACGCTTGAAGATCGCGGTTATCAAGTATTGGTTGCGCAGGATGGGGTTGAAGCACTCGCTTTATATGCCAAACGTTTTAGTGAGATTGATTTAGTGATGACTAATTTGGAAATGCCCTATTTAGAAGGGCCTGAGCTTTGCCGTGCCTTGAACAAGTTGAATCCAGATGTGAAAATTATAATTTCAACAGGAAAGCAATCGGCTGCCCGGCTCAAAGGCATTCAGCTTTGTGGGGTGCAGGGCTTTTTAAGGAAGCCATACACGGCGGATTGTTTGATTGCTGAGGTTGAGTCAATTCTTGCGAACTGAGGACTATTCGGCGCCAGCTTCCCGCCAGAGAGTTGCGATCAATTCGGGGTCGATCCCGCTGGTAGTGACGGCCGTTCCGAGCGCGGTCATCGTGACGAAACGTAAGCGGCCGCCACGATTTTTTTTATCGCGTTGCATGGCGGCCATCAACTCTTGGACTGGCAATGCATGGTTGAGGCGAATTGGCAGTTGAAATTGTTGTATGAGTCGATTCGCCAGAGCGATGTCACTATTCGGAAGTTGATTCAGTCCTACAGAGAGGTGGGTGGCCAGGCTTAGCCCGATGGCAACTGCTTCTCCATGTAGATACTGGCCGTAGCCGGCTACATTTTCGATGGCATGAGCGAAAGTATGGCCTAGATTTAAGAGTGCGCGTCCGCCTGTGGCGGCAGTTTCTGTTTCATCGTCAGTAACGACTTGCGCTTTGATTGCACAGCAACGACGCACTATGCCAGGCAGTTCGGGCGATTCGGCATTGAGCCCATCGAGTGCGTTCAGGTCATTAAACAACTCGAGGTCGGCCAACATTCCGTATTTGATTACTTCGGCCATTCCAGCTGCGAATTCACGGGCGGGAAGTGTTTGAAGTAGGGCAGTGTCAATATAGACGGCCTTGGGCTGCCAGAAGGCCCCCACCAAGTTTTTCCCCTCCGGTAGGTTAATTCCCGTCTTGCCGCCTACCGAACTATCTACCATTGAGAGTAAAGTGGTGGGAATTTGGTAAAAATCGATGCCGCGCAAGTAGCTAGCTGCGACATAGCCGGTCAAATCGCCTATGACGCCGCCACCAAAGGCGAAGAGTGCGCAGTCTCGGTTAGCGGCAGCACTCGCAAGGAAACTGAGACATTGGCTGAAGAATTCGACGGATTTGGTTGGTTCGCCTGCTGGTAGTGAGAGGATCTCCTCATCTTGAAAGCCAGCTTGAGCAAGGTAACTGGGATGTGCGTGTAGCACGCGTGCGTCGCTCACTACTCGGACGCTGCGACCCGCTGCGCGCAGTGCAGCAACATCCGTCTTGAGCGTCTCCGCTATTTGACTGAAGTGTATCGGATAGCTGCGTTCAGCGAGACGGACGGTGAGAGCTTCTGTGGACATTGGGAGTGGCTGTTTAGATGTGGCAGGGCTCAGCTGTAGTCATTTATTCTGTGAGTCCAAAGATTGCGTTTGCGTAGTTCTGGGCCGAAAATGGTTGTAAGTCATCAGGCTGTTCGCCTAGGCCGACAAAGTAGATGGGAAGTTTGAGTTCGCGATAGATGCCCACCAAGGCTCCACCGCGACTGGTGCCATCGAGCTTAGTGATTATGAGCCCTGTCAGCGGGAAACTTTTGTGAAAGACGCGTGCCTGTTCGATTGAGTTGGAGCCCAGACTGCCATCTACGACGAGCCAACTGTGATGGGGCGCACTGGGCTCTTGTTTCTTAATGACGCGGTGCATTTTCTCTAGCTCCTTCATTAAGTTGCCTTTTGTGTGGAGCCGTCCTGCGGTGTCGAGAATGACTATATCGCGTGAGCGCTTTTTCGCGGCTTCCAAAGCGTCAAAAGCAACTGCGGCAGAGTCGGCTCCGTGTTGGCTGGCTACGATGTCGATATTTAGACGTTCTGCCCAGTGCTTGATCTGTTCATTGGCTGCAGCACGGAAGGTGTCACAAGCGCCAAGTAGCATGCTATAGCCATTATTTTGGTAAAGATGAGCCAGTTTTGCTGAAGTTGTTGTTTTGCCGGAACCATTGACGCCGACCAAGCAGATGACTTCCGGCTTGTGTTGACCGACTTCTACACGACCTTCAGCACCTTCCAGCACACGGGCTAGCACTGTTGCACCAATTTTAGCTGCATCTTCGCCGCGTATTTCCTTGTCTGCACGATAGGCCGCTTTGATTTCTTCAATGATTTCCTCTACGGTTTCATGGCCAAAGTCGGCGGTGTAGAGAGCTTCTTCCAATTGTTCCAAGGCGGCATCGTCCAGCTTCCCGGCAGCAAAGATGCCGTTGAATGCTTTCTGGAAAGTGGGGGTTTGCCGCTTGAGGCCTTCTTTGAACTTTTTAAAGAGTCCGCGCATAATCGAGGGTGTTTCAAACTTATTCGGCCGCACTACGAAGTGGACGGTCGATCTTGTTTTTCATTTGATCGAGAATACCGTTAATAAAGCGCTTTGAGTCAGGATTGGAAAAAATCTTACCAAGTTCAATCGCTTCATTAATGCTGACAATCGGTGGGATGTCACGTCGTTGAAGTAGTTCGTAAATGGCCAGGCGTAGAACAGAGAGGTCCACTTTCGCGATGCGATCGAAAGTCCAATTGGCTGCGTGGACTTTGATTTGTTCATCGACGGCATCAATGTGTTCGATCACTCCGTGAATGAGCTCTTCCGCAAAGGCGTAGTACTCGCGCGCTTCCTCTTTCGTTTCGACAAAGACTCGCAAGGCATCGTTTAATTGCTCCGGCTTGTTGAGTTCCCATTGATACAGGAATTGTATCGCAAACATGCGATTTTCGCGGCGCTGTGAGGCGCGTTTGGCTGGTTTTACTTCGTCGTCCATTTTTTTGTAAATTGTGCCATTTCCAGGGCAGCTTGGGCAAATTCTTTGCCACGATTGATTTCTTGGCCGGCCCGAGCTTCAGCTTGAGCCAAATTGTTGACCACCAGAATGCCATTCATAACAGGCACTTTCTGTGCAATGCTCAGGTCCAGTAGCGCGCTTGCCGTGCTGTCTCCAATGATTTCGTGGTGATTTGTGTCGCCGGCGATGACCACACCGATACAGATGATTGCATCAAAGCGGGAATGCTCGGCCAGTGTTGCCGCAGCGAAGGGGAGTTCGGCTGCACCGGGTACACGTTCAATTACGGGAGAGTCTGCGCCCGAGGCCTCTATGGTGGCGCATGCATGTCGCACCAGCGAATCAACCAACGCTTCATTGTAGCGAGAGGCGATAATAGCAATGCGGAGGCCGCTGCCGTCTATTTCCTGAATACTTGGTATGTCGAGACTCATAAGGGTGAATGAATAAGAACGCCGAACGTTGAACATACAACGTCGAACTTTGAATGTATTGAGCGAAATGGCAGTGACTGTCTTTATCTCCTGTGTACTCTTTGGCTCACTGGACTGGTGGAGCTGTAATTTACAGCGATTTCTAATATTGGATATTGGAAGTTTTGTGTCGGATGTTCAACGTTCTTTCAATGTTTACATTGCTTAAAGAAGACGGTCAGGCCCGGCGTGGAGTTCTTAAGACTCGGCATGGTGATATCCAGACTCCTATTTTCATGCCCGTGGGCACTCAGGCTACGGTCAAGGGCATGACGCCCGCGCAGATCGAAGAGGTGGGTGCACAGATTATTTTAGGCAATACCTACCACCTTAATATACGTCCGGGGGCGGAGCTGGTGCATGCAATGGGCGGATTGCATCAATTTATGAACTGGAAGAAGCCAATTTTGACCGATAGTGGTGGCTTTCAGGTTTTTAGTTTATCCAAACTGCGCAAAATTACAGAAAAGGGGATCGAATTTCGATCGCACTTGGATGGACGTAAGCTCTTCCTCGGGCCTCAGAATTGCTATGAGATTCAGAAGAATCTGGATACTGATATTGCGATGGTCTTGGATGAATGCCCACCTTATCCTTGTGAACGCGATGAGTGTGAGCGTGCTGTTGCTCGTACCATTCGCTGGGCCGGTGAGTTTTTAGAGCATGCTACAGATGACGGTTTTATTGCATCCGGGCATCATGTGTTTGGTATTATTCAGGGCTCTATTTATGATGATTTACGCCAACATTGTGGTCAGGCACTGGCTGAAATGAACTTTCCCGGCTATGCCATCGGAGGTGTCAGTGTAGGAGAACCGGAAGAGGAAATGATCCGGCAGGTGGCGGCTACGGCACCTGCCATGCCGAAAGCGAAGCCTCGCTATGTCATGGGAGTTGGCACTCCACCGCAGTTATTGAAAATGGTTGGCTTGGGAATGGACATGTTTGACTGCGTCATGCCCACACGTCTGGCGCGACATGCTACTGTTTTTACGCCCAACGGTGTGCTGAATCTTAAAAATGAACGCTTTAAGCATGATCCTAATCCAATTATGGATGCGGATAACTATACCTGTCAGAATTTTAGCCGTGCCTATTTGAGGCATCTGATTATGGCAAAGGAGCTGCTCGCGCATACCCTGCTTTCGCTACATAATACCCACTTTTTCCTCGATTTAATGGCGCAAGCGCGTGCTCATATTGAGGCAGGGGACTATGCTCGTTGGAGCACTGCATGGATCGAGCGTTACAATGCAGGCGATAAATAGCCCAAATCGGGCAGTCTCCTGAGTGCTGAGTGCCGGCTTGTTCCTCAGAAAATTCTAGTTTGGGGGAGGGGCTGAGCTCGGCCGTGGTTTTTATCGCTTTACCGAGCCTAGAAAGTGAGACCGTGATTATGGCCTGCGCAGTCAGGGAATTTAATCTGTACCTGTGGCTTGATCTTTGGAAATTGGCTAATTTTAATTATAAGTTTTGCTAAACTCGCGCATTTCAGTATTAGATACGCTTTACTTCTTGGAGCTTTATCTTTAGGGTTTCTTATCGTGAAAGAAAAAAAGAACCCTTCCTCTGTTAGTATGTTGGATGCGAACGAAGCGGTGGCCTCTGTGGCCTACCGCGCGTCAGAAGTCATTGCGATTTATCCCATCACCCCGTCCACGAGTATGGCTGAAGTCTGCGACGAGTGGTCATCTGCAAGTCGCCCCAATGTGTGGGCGGATGTGCCTGAAGTGGTGCAGTTGCAATCGGAGGGCGGGGTGGCCGGTGCACTTCATGGCTCTTTGCAGGCAGGTGCGCTGTGTACGACGTTTACTTCGTCGCAGGGCTTACTGTTGATGATCCCCAATATGTATAAAATTGCCGGTGAGCTGACACCTTTTTGTATGCACGTGGCTGCGCGGGCCTTGGCCACGCATGGGCTGTCCATATTTGGAGATCATTCGGATGTGATGGCATGTCGTCAAACCGGGTTTGCGATGTTGGCTTCCAATACGGTGCAGGAAGCGCAGGATATCGCTTTAATCGCACATGCGGCTACCTTGAAGTGTCGGGTGCCTTTTATGCATTTTTTCGATGGTTTTCGTACTTCGCATGAGATTAATAAGATTGAATTGCTGGATGATTCGATCATAGAGGCGATGCTGGATACCGATGCGATTTCGCGTATCCGTGAGAACAGCTTGTCGCCGGACCATCCTACTATTCGTGGCACTGCTCAGAACCCGGACGTTTTCTTTCAAGCGCGTGAAGCTGCCAATCCGTTCTATGATGCTTGCGCTGATGTAGTGGAGGCTGAAATGAATAAATTTGCTGATCTGACCGGGCGTCAGTATTCACTTTATGAATACGAAGGTGCCGAGGATGCGGAAGAATTAATTGTCATTATGGGATCCGGGTCGGAAACAGCTGTGGAAACTGCTGCGTACTTAAATGCGCAAGGCCGTAAGACCGGTGTGTTGAAAATTCGCTTGTATCGTCCCTTGGATTTGAAGCGTTTGGTCGCAGCCATGCCTAAGTCGTTACGGCGTATCGCCGTGCTAGATCGTTGCAAAGAGTCGGGTGCACTTGCGGAGCCATTACTATTGGAGGTCATGGCATGCATTGAAGAGGCTCGTCAGGCTGGCCTCGTGCCGGATTCTTTTTGTCCGACCGTGATTGGTGGACGTTACGGGCTCGGTTCTAAAGATTTTACACCTGCGATGGTCAAGGCGATCTTTGATGAATTGTTGGTTGACACACCTAAGCGCCGTTTCACGGTTGGTATTGTCGACGATGTCACTGGTCTTTCACTCAAGGTGGATGATGACTTCGATCTGGAGAAGAGCGATGTCATCCGTGCGGTCTTTTTCGGACTCGGTTCAGATGGCACGGTGGGTGCCAATAAGAACAGTGTGAAGATTATTGGGGAGGGCACGCCGAATTATGCTCAGGGGTATTTTGTTTACGATTCCAAGAAATCAGGTGCTGTTACTATTTCACACTTGCGCTTCGGGCCTGAAGTGATTCGTGCGCCATATTTGATTAAGAATGCCAGCTTTGTTGGCTGTCACCAAGCTCAGTTCTTAGAGCAATACGATGTGCTTGAATATGCCGCACCGAAAGGTGTCTTTCTACTGAATTCGATTTATTCCGCGGATACGGTATGGGACCACCTTCCGCGCACTGTGCAGCAGGCGGTGATTGAAAAAGAATTACAGTTTTATGTGATTGATGCATACAAGGTTGGACGTGCTGCTGGTATGGGTGGACGTATCAATACAATTATGCAGACCTGTTTTTTTGCGATTTCAGGGGTATTGCCTAAGGACGAAGCGATTGCTAAAATTAAGCAAGCGATTGAAAAGACCTATGGTAAAAAGGGACCCGAAATTGTGCAGAAGAATTTTGCCGCAGTGGATCAAACGCTAGCAGCTTTGGAACAAGTGGTGGTGCCGGCTGCAGTGAGTTCGACTTTGGAATTGCCTCCTGTAGTTCCTGCCGCTGCGCCAGACTTTGTGCAGCGGGTGACTTCGGTTATGCTGCAAAACAAGGGAGATTCGCTGCCTGTTAGCGTCTTCCGGCCGGATGGTGTGTGGGATGTTGGCACTAGCCAATGGGAGAAGCGCAATATCGCCCAGGAAATACCGATCTGGGATCCTGAAGTTTGCATTCAGTGTAATAAATGTGTGCAGGCCTGTCCACATGCCGCAATTCGCTCTAATTTTTACGATGCGCAGGCATTGGACAATGCGCCGGACTGTTTCCGTTCGAGTGATTTTCGGGTGCGTGATTTCGTCGATAAGAAATTCACGATACAAGTTGCCCCTGAAGATTGCACCGGCTGTTCCCTTTGTGTCGCGGTTTGTCCCGCCAAAAACAAGACGAACCCAAGAGAGAAGGCGATCAATATGCGCATGCAGAATCCACTGTTAGAGCAAGAGCGTGCCAACTATGACTTCTTTCTTCAATTACCAAAGCCGGATCGTGCGACCTTGAAGGATGACGTGAAGTTTACACAGTTCAAAGAACCACTGTTTGAATACTCGGGCGCCTGTGCTGGTTGCGGGGAAACACCTTATCTGAAAATGCTGACTCAGATCTGCGGTGACCGCCTGTTGATGGCTAACGCAACCGGTTGCTCTTCGATTTATGGCGGTAATTTGCCGACGACACCTTACACATGTAATGACGACGGGCGTGGGCCTGCATGGGCCAATTCGCTCTTTGAGGATAATGCCGAGTTTGGACTCGGTATGCGGGTTGCAGTGGATAAACAGGTTGTGATCGCGCAGGATCTATTACGTGGCTTGGCTGCTTCCTTGGATGCCAACTTGGTCGAGGCGATTTTAGAGGCTGATCAATCCACGGAAGCAGGCATTGCTGAGCAGCGTGCCCGTGTGGCTCAAGTCAAAGCTGAGCTGGCCAATTTGGACACACCGAAAGCTAAGCGCTTATTGGATGTTGCGGATTATCTCGTCGAGAAATCTGTCTGGATTGTGGGAGGTGACGGTTGGGCCTATGACATTGGGTTTGGTGGTGTGGACCATGTGCTGGCATCAGGACGCAATATCAATATCATGGTTTTGGATACGGAAGTTTATTCCAACACCGGTGGACAAGCGAGTAAGTCGACTCCGATCGGGGCCATTGCTAAGTTTGCAGCTTCCGGCAAGGTGACTGGGAAGAAAGATCTCGGGCTGATTGCGATGAATTATGGCAATGTGTATGTGGCGCGCGTCGCTCTCGGAGCGAAGGACACGCAGACAGTCAACGCCATTTATGAGGCCATGCGCCATCCCGGGCCTTCGCTGATCATTGCCTATAGTCACTGTATTGCTCACGGCTATAATCTCTCCAGCGGCTTTGATCAGCAGAAACTCGCAGTGGATAGCGGTGCGTGGCCACTCTATCGCTATGACCCTTCTCGTGCAGCTCAGGGTGATAATCCGCTTAAGCTTGATTCACGTAAACCAAAGCAGCCGCTCTATGCCTACACTGATAACGAAGCGCGCTTCCGAATGTTGAAGATGAAGGATCCTGCACGTGCTAAAGAGTTGGGGCAGGCTGCACAGACATTCGTTGATCAACGTTTCCAACTCTACGATCGCCTCTCCAAGCCTTTTGAAACCGCGGACGCAGAATAATCTCACGTCGAACCTAATCCATAGTTATGAACTTAGAAACTAAATATCTCGGCCTTGACTTGAAGCATCCGATCATTGCTGGCGCCTCGCCGCTGCCGGATGACCTCGATAAAGTCCGTGCACTTGAAGACGGGGGGATCGCCGCGATTACGATGTATTCGCTCTTTGAGGAGCAGATTACTCAAAATAGCATAGGAGCTGAAGCGCATGTCGGCAGCTATGAGAATTCCTTTGCGGAGGCGGCTTCCTATTTTCCGGATGTCGATTTGTTGGAGCGCGGTGTGGATAATTACCTCGACCAGCTAGTCAAAGTGAAGGCAGCTGTTGCTGTGCCAGTCATCGGGTCGCTCAATGGCACGCGTGAAGGCGAGTGGGTGAATTACGCCAGCCTGATTGAGAGTGCCGGGGCTGATGCACTGGAACTGAATCTATACTTTCTGCCCACAGATATGGATGAGAGTGCCGCCCAGTTGGAAGATCGCTGTATTCGCATCGTCGAGTCAGTCAAGGCGCGGATTACAGTACCTTTGGCCGTGAAGCTTTCGCCTTTCTTTACGGCTTTGCCACATTTTGCCAAACGTTTAGCTGCGGCGGGGGCGGATAGTCTCGTTTGTTTCAATCGTTTCTATCAGCCTGATATCGACACTGAGGAACTTGATATTCGGCCGATGCTGGATCTGTCGCATTCTCATGAACTACGGATGCGTTTGCGCTGGCTGGCTTATTTAAGTGGTCGTATTGATGCGAAGCTTGCAGTCTCCGGAGGTGTGCACACGGGAATTGATGCTGTGAAATCATTGATGGCAGGTGCGGATGTGGTTCAAATAGTCTCCTGTCTGCTGATTAATGGTCCCGAGCAAGTAAAGGAGATGCTCGACGAATTGCAGGGGTGGATGCAGGAAAAGGAATATACATCATTGGATGAGTTGCGTGGTTGTATGAACTTCCTCCGTTGTCCGGATCCAGATGCTCTTGAGCGGGCAAACTATATGCGCGTGCTTAAAAGCTGGCGTAGCTAATGAGTAGCCGCTCGAATTCGTTCGGACGTGGTTACAGCCTGTGTCGCGGTAATACTGAATTTTTAGCGGTATGAGATTCGCAGGGAGGTCGCGTCTGCGGCGTCTTTGCGAGCAGTCTTCCAGCCTGCGAATTGCCTGAGTCTGTCGTTTCCTAACTTTTCACTCGCAACTCGCATCTCGTTTGGCGTATCTCCTCTACTGTGAATTTTAAAAATGTAGCCATCGAATCAATCGCGTATGCACTTCCGGAAGAGGTCTGGACCTCCGCGGATGTGGAGGCGAAGCTGGCGCCTGTTTATGAACGCTTGCGCTTACCCGAAGGGCGCTTAGAGCTGATGACGGGTATTCAGGAGCGACGCTTCTATCCGGCAGGCACGCCTGCCTCTGTCGCTTCGGCACAGGCAGGGGAGGCGGCTTTGGCCAAGTCGTCCTTCAAACGAGAGCAAATCGATCTCTTGATCCATTCAGCTGTTTGTCGTGATCGCTTGGAACCAGCGACGGCTGCCTATGTGCATGGTTTACTCAAATTATCAGGTCAGGCACAGATCTTTGATGTTTCGAATGCCTGTCTCGGTTTTTTGAATGCCATGGTGGTGGCGGGGAGTATGATCGAAAGTGGACAGATCGAGCGGGCACTTATTTGCTCGGGAGAGAATGGTCGGCCTTTGGTGGAGCATACCTTACAGCAATTGCTGAATCCTGAGCTAACACGCCAGTCGATTAAGCCGTATTTTGCGAATCTCACTATTGGAGCTGGTGCGGTTTCGGCAGTACTGTGTCGTCGTGGCCTTACCGCTAAGTCCTGTCCACTGATGACGGCGGCAGTGGTCGAGACGGACACCTCTCACAATGAACTCTGCCAAGGAGACAGTGCGGGCGATGCGCTGGAGATGCTGACGAATTCGGAGGAATTACTGGTGGCGGGGATTGGTGTGGCCACACGAGCATGGGCGCAGTTTGTGAATGCGACTGGGTGGACGGCGGATACGATAGACCGTATTATCACTCATCAAGTGGGGAAGGCACATTCGCGTGAACTTTTTAAAGCACTGGGGCTCGACTTGGCTAAAGATTTTACGACTTTTGAAAGCTTGGGCAATATTGGTTCCGTATCATGTCCAATCACGCTGGCGCGAGCAATGGAGCAGGGGGCCTATTGTGAAGGTGAGAAGGCTGCGTTGCTGGGAATCGGCAGTGGTTTAAGTAGCATAATGATGGCCGTGGAGTGGCCTAAGTCATGAGTGTCGCACGTGCAACTCAACTCCCAGCTGATGTTCGGTTGGAATATCCTTTTGCCAGTAATGAACTGAGACTGAAGAATGGTGCTACGATGCACTATTTGGATGAGGGCACGGGCCCGGTCGTGTTGATGCTGCATGGTAATCCGACGTGGTCGTTTTATTATCGTAACTTAGTGCAGACTATGGTTGCTGTCGGTTATCGCTGCATTGTGCCTGATCATATCGGCTGTGGCCTTTCAGACAAGCCTGCCACATATACTTATACCCTGGAGCAACGGATCGAAGATGTGGAGGCACTGTTGGACCAGCTTGCAATAGATCGCTTCAGTTTGGTTGTTCATGATTGGGGCGGAGCGATTGGTTGTGGTGTCGCTGGTCGACGACCAGACGCTTTGGATAAACTCGTGCTACTCAATACGGGTGCTTTCCGTTCCAAGCGAATTCCGCTTCGGATTGCAGCGATTAAAGTGCCGGTCTTTGGTGAATTTGTTATTCGTGCACTGAATGGCTTTGCGGGGCCCGCGGCGATCATGGCGGCCAAGGTGCCGCTAAAGCCAGCTGTGAAGCGTGGACTACTATGGCCTTATCGTTCATGGGCCGATAGGGTGGCTGTTTGGAATTTTGTAAAAGATATTCCCTTGCACGCATCACATCACTCCTATCAAACACTAAGTGAGGTAGAGGCAGGGCTGTCGCAGTTAAAGGATAAACCAGTCCAATTAGTCTGGGGCGCGAAAGACTTTTGTTTTAATATGCATTTTTACCGACGCTTCCAACAGTTTTTCCCACAAGCGGAATCAGCTGTCTATTCACAGCACGGTCATTACATACTTGAGGACGGTGGTTCGGAGGTGTGGCAGCAGGTTTGTAAATTTTTGACTCAGTAACTGTGCTTTTATATTGTCGTAAGCCGTTGTTGGTTAATTTGTTTGTTCTGGGGGGTGTTGTGATGGTTCTGATTAATCTACCTTCTACTTAAATGGCTTCGCTAGTCTTATTGACTGCCAGGCTACATCTTGCGATATCCAGACTTGAGTCTTACTGAGGCTTTCCCCTTATTTGCTGCGAGATTGTGATTTTGTACCGATTCGCAACTAACTTATCCTAATGCCTGATGTCTCAAAATCTTTGATTTCGTTGCCGGAACATTGTCCGTGGGGCATTGCTGTACTTTCGTATCAAACTGGGCGGATTTTAGTGGCAAATCATTATATGCAGACGATCTACGGTTGTCATGAATCCAGTGTTGCAGCAGATTTATTTAGCCTATCTGTGGAAGAGTCTTTTTGCGCGAAAGTGACGTCACTACAACCGGGGGGGAAGTGGACTGGGCGGGTCTACCCACAGAATAACGAACACGGTATTAGTTCAGTCGAAATTATATTAGAGCGCTTGGCTGCTGAATCAGAGCAAGTCTGGTTGTACGTTTTGGAGCACCCACTGGTGAACGACGAGGTTCGATTTAGCAGTCGTAGTGAGCTTAAAATGCTGCGTGTGTTACTGGACCATACCTTGGAATATGTGTTTTTTCGTGACCTGAATGGCAGTTTCATTTTGGCGAATGAGGCATTTCGTTCGGTCGTCGCAGTGGGGAATCGCAGTCCAGGCGTGGACTCGAAGATCGAAGATTTTGTGTCAGTAAAAAGCGCAGCGTGGGTTAAATCACTGGACATGCGTATGATTGAAACAGGAAAGCCTGTGGTCAACGAGGTCTCACTCTTTGTATTTCAAAATGGTACCAAGCATTGGTTACAGCTGACCACTGTTCCCGTGCGCAATGGAGAGGGGAGCATCATCGGTTCGTTGAGTGTGGCGCGTGATATTAGTGATTTGAAGCGCACCGAATCGGAATTGCGCACGGCGATTGCCGAGGCACACGAGGCGAGCCGGGCGAAGGGAGACTTTCTTGCGGCGATGAGTCATGAAATACGAACGCCGATCAATGGAATCATTGGGGCCTCCGAACTGTGTCGTGAGACACCGCTGGATATTGAGCAACGCGGTTACTTGGATACTGTCATTCAGTGTGGCTCCACATTGTTGGGCTTGGTTAACGATGTACTGGATTTTTCTAAGATTGAGGCCGGGCAACTAAATTTAGAGAGTCTTAACTTTAGCCCGCGTAATTTGATCGAATCAGTGCTTGAGGAGTTTGCGCCAGCAGCTCGGACCAAGGGGATCGAACTCGTTGTGGGATACGATTCTGACTTGCCTGAGTATATGTTGGGAGATCCTACGCGAGTGAAACAAGTATTTTATAACTTGGTGGGAAATGCTGTTAAGTTTACCGATGCGGGAGAAGTTGCGGTGCGTGCGGAGGTCATCGACCTAGATGTAGACCATGTGCGGGTGCTCTTCTCTGTGACTGATACTGGTATTGGTATTTCCAAAGACCGGCAGGATGCAATTTTCCGTAGTTTCACTCAAGCGGATATGTCTACAACCCGTAAATACGGTGGTAGCGGTTTAGGGCTTTCGATTTGTAAGGAGTTGATTCGCTTGATGCAGGGCTCTATTGATGTGCTGAGCGAGCCGGGGCAGGGGGCGCGTTTTGAATTTGAAATTCCCTTTTCGCTCACTGCCTGTCCTGGGGCGGATGCGGTGCCTTTTAATGCTGAACTGGCAGGCTTACGTGTCTTGATTGTAGATGACAATCAGACCAATTGTGATCTTTACCGGCAAATGTGTGCAGGGTGGGGGTATCGCAGCCACTTTGCGAATGATGGCGTCTCAGGGCTGGCTGCAATGGAAGAGGCGATTCGCGCAGGGGATCCGTATCGTTTGATCTTATTGGATCAGCAAATGCCAGGTCTTACCGGCTTGGATTTGGCCAGCTTGGTTCGCTCTCGCCCCGACCTGCGCGATACTGAAATTATTTTGCTGTCTTCGTCACTGAATCGTGAGGAATCCACACGCGCACAGGAAATCGGTGTGTCGCGGGCCTTGGCCAAGCCAGTCAAGCGTACGACCTTGCAAGAGGTCATTTTAGAAACTTTTGGAATCGGGGGCTCGACTGGACGTTCCGGTGTGCGGTCTGTTTTGCCGGGGGCGAAGCATGCAACTTCGCTGCGCGTGCTTTTAGTCGAGGACAATCCGATCAATCAGGACCTAGCTTTTCGCCGCTTAGAGAAGCTCGGGCATAGCGTGACTTTGGCTGAGAATGGGCATCAAGCTGTAGATCTAGTTCAGAAAAGATCCTTTGATTGTATCTTGATGGATATTCAGATGCCGGGAATGGATGGCTTTGAGGCGACGAGGATAATTCGTGCCTATGAGGCTGAGTGTAAATTGCCACCTCAGTACATTGTGGCGATGACCGCACATGCGATGAAGGGAGATCGCGAGCTTTGTTTAGAGGCGGGAATGAATAACTATATCCCAAAACCCTTTCGAGTGGAGATTTTGAAGGAGGTTTTAGCTGAAGCGACCAGTGTCGCTATGCAGCATGAACCGACGACAAGTGAGTCGCGTGGAGGCGATTTTGGTGAACGACTTCAACAAATGGATCCAGACGATCGTGAAGATGTGTTGGCTACGGCACCAATCTTTTTGAAATCCTTTCCTAAGGATATGCTCAAGTTACAGAATGCAGTCAGTCAAAAAGCATTTAAAGAATGCTATTTTATTGCGCATACTATGAAAGGTGTGGCGGGGATTTTTGGTTGTAAGCAATGCATGAAATTGGCGGAGGATATGGAAGCTGCTAGCCAAGCTGAAGATGCTGAGAATTTGGAAATCACGGCTGCCGCGCTTTCTGAGGCAATGCGTGCGCTCGCCAACGAAGTCGAATTTTCTGCGATTTAGTGCTGTTGTGCTGAGTCTGGCGTGCTACATATGGCTGGATCGAGGAGCTGAAAAATCGGCTGTTTGCACAATTGCTTTTTTTGAGAATCCCTCTTTACTCGCGCGCTTATGAGTTCCGTCCTGCAATTGCTCCTCGAAGGTGAGCGTCTCGATACTGCGCAAATGGCGCAGGTGCTCGGCATGTCCGAGTCCGAGATCGAAGCCGAATTAACACGTCTCAAAGCCGAAGAGATTCTTCTCGGATGGCGTCCAGTGATCAACGCCGATCGAGCGCAAGAAGGGAATGTGCGCGCAGTGATTGAAGTTAAGATCAGTCCGGAACGCGATGGTGGTTTCGATCGCTTGGCGACCCGTATTGCACGTTTTGATGCTGTGGAATCCTGCTTTTTGATGTCTGGAGCCTATGATTTATTGGTTTTTGCCGTAGGCAACGACTTGCGCGATGTTGCATCATTCGTTTCTGAGCGTCTCTCGACTGTGGAGGGGGTGCTTTCGACGGCGACGCACTTCATGCTGCGTGCGTATAAGGAACAAGGCTACCTTCTTCTTGCTCCCAGTGATGGCGAAGATAAACCAGCGGTAAGTCCATAATGAGTGATAATGGTCAACATTTTGTGGCAGACCACGTAAAAGGTCTGCCTCGTTCGGGTATTCGCGATTTCTTTGCAATTGTGGCTGCGATGCCACAAGCGATTTCGCTAGGTATCGGTGAGCCTGATTTCGTAACGCCATGGCATATTCGTGAAGCTGCGATTTTTGCCCTCGAAAAGGGGAAGACCAGTTACACTGATAATCTGGGGCTCATTCGCCTGCGTCGTGAAATCAGTAGCTACGTAGAAGATAATTTTGGTGTTAGCTATCATCCTGAGACGGATGTCTTGGTTGCAGTCGGTGTTTCCGAGGCCTTGGATATCGCATTGCGTGCGGTACTTAATCCGGGAGACAAGGTGCTCTACCACGAGCCATGTTATGTGTCCTATAGCCCTAGCATTGTCTTGGCGCATGCACAGCCCATCGCCGTGGGTACATCGGCGGAGGATCAATTTGGAATCGATCCTGAGCGAGTGGAAGCTGCTTGGGAGCCAGGTTGCAAGGTGCTGATGCTAAACTTTCCCACCAATCCGACCGGTGGGGTGACCGAGCGTGCCAAATTAGAGCGATTAGCTAAGTTTGCCATCGAGAAAGATCTTTTGGTCATCAGCGATGAAATTTATTCGGAGCTTACCTTTGAGGGAGAGCACACCAGCATCGCATCGTTGCCTGGAATGCAGGAACGCACCATCTTTTTGCACGGCTTTTCCAAAGCATTTGCGATGACTGGGTTCCGAATTGGATATGCCTGTGGACCGCAACCGCTAATTGAAGCCATGATGAAGGTACACCAATACAGTATGTTGTGTGCACCGATACTTTCGCAAGAAGCGGCGATCGAAGCGCTTCGGCATGGCGCGCCTGCAGTGGCTAAAATGAAGGAACAATACCATCGCCGTCGTGACTTGATCGTGCGCCGCTTCAATGAGGCAGGCTTAAATTGTCACTCACCCAAGGGCTCTTTTTACGCTTTTCCGTCGATTCAGTCCACTGGACTGGATTCCTTGACCTTCTGTAAGGGCTTGCTCGATCAGCAGGAAGTTGCCGTCGTTCCGGGGACTGCTTTTGGGCCTAGTGGTGCGGGCTTCGTGCGTGCTAGTTTTTCTACCAGTTATGAGCGTATTTTGGAAGCCACCGACCGTATCGAACGATATGTTGAAAAATTAAGCAAAAAGGCTTAAGCTTGTCATTCATGTCGAAGGTCCTGACTCCAATTCACAAGCTTGGGGGTGGACGCCGCCGCAATAACTGTATTCATTCAAAATTTGATATTGGACGTACTGCGTTCAATCTTCCCACTAAATATGATCGATCCATCCAGAACCGTCGCCCTTGTTGGGCGCCCTAATGTCGGGAAAAGCCGTCTCTTCAATCGGCTTTGCGGTAAACGCATGTCCATCGTGCATGATATGCCCGGAGTCACCCGCGACCTCATTTCCACAGAAGTGCGTGACGATTATGTCTTACTTGATACCGGTGGTATTGGTATGGAGATTGAGATGACCTCCAAGAAAATCTCAGTGGCTGCCGAAGAGCAGGTTGAATTTGCGATTCAGGCGGCCTCTGTAATTCTCTTTGTGGTCGATGTGCGTGAGGGCATCACCACCCTTGACGAAATCGTTGCTCAGAAACTTCGCCGCTATGGTAAGCACGTGTTACTGGTGACCAATAAGGTTGATTTGGAAGAGAACGAAGAAGCTGCGGACGAATTTATCAGCCTCGGTCTCGGCGAACCACTCCGTGTTTCTGCCGAGCATGGGCGCGGTATCGCAGAGCTAGAAACAGCGATCGACGAGAAATTGGGGCCGAAGCCAGAGGGGAGTGAGGCTGATCAGTCTCAGCGGATTCGTATTTCCTTGTTGGGGCGTCCCAATGTCGGCAAGTCCTCCATCGGTAATCGTTTGTTGAATTCGACCCGTCTCATCGTCAGCGATGTACCTGGTACCACCCGCGATTCGGTGGAGCTGGATTTGGATTATAAGCATAAGGATGGAGAGCTGCTTAAATTTCGTCTCGCAGATACGGCAGGTCTGCGCATGAAACGTAAGGTCGATAGTCCAGTGGAGTATTTCTCCAGTGTTCGTACGCAAGCGGCAATGGAACGTTCCGATGTGGTCTTTTTGGTTATCGACGCCGTGGACGGTGTGACCAAGCAGGATCAGGCCTTGGCTGGCGAAATCCTTGATGCCGGTCGTGCACTGATCATCGTAGTCAATAAGTGGGACCTCATTATTGATCGCTGGACACACGACCCGATCGAAGGCTTTAAAAATCTCAAGCATTTCTTGAAAAGTTATGAAGAGTCCTTGCGTAAGGAGATGTTCTTTTTGCCCAATCCTCCAGTTCTTTTCGTGTCTGCGCGCACTGGATTTGAGATTGAGTCCATGCTGAATGTCGCTGCAGCGATGCAGGCCACTCTTGATATGAAGTTGCCGACAGGCAAACTTAACAATGTCATTCAAAACCTCTTTGAGGCACGCGCGCCGAAAATTATCGGCACTAAGCGTTTCAAGGTCTTCTACGCTGTTCAGACTGGATCCCGGCCCTTACGTATTCGCTTTTTCTGTAACCGCATCGAACGCCTCGACCCTGGTTATCGTCGTTATCTCGAGAAGGCCATTATCCACGAGTTTCGTCTTAATGGCTGTCCTGTACGATTTGATCTGGTCGGTAAAGAACGCCGCTATGAGGAAGGTGAAGGCATCGTGGCTCCGCGTCATAGTGATACTGTGCAGAACAAGGCACGTATTAAGAAAATGGGTCCTGATGCCGCTAAGATTGACACCAAACACCCCGAGCGCCGCAAGCGTATCACACAAGTCAAAGCGGCTCATAATGCCCATAATAGTAAGCGTGGCAAGAAGCGCTAGCGCCGAGGCTTGCTATTCTCTTTACTGACTCTCAGTACCAAGTTATTTATTAGTTGGTCTGAAGGAGACCTATCCGACGCTGGGAAATAAAGAGCAACCCGGCGATCCCCATGATGGCCGCAGTCGCAGATGGCTCGGGGATCGCGCTCAGGCGACCGGTTTCACTGTCGTACTGTGCCGTGCCGAATCCCGAGAAGTTCACCTTGCCCAGCGCTGCGGTGTCCCAACCTGACCCGTCGGAGAAGAAAATGTCCACTTCTTCTGACCAGCCTTCGATAGTTAGGGTGCCGACAATTGTTGCAAGGGAGTCGAAGTTCAAGGTGGCGGCCAGCCCACCGAAATCGATTGTACCGCCGGAGGCTGCAACACTTAGCTCTCCCATTGATTCGTCAAATCCGTTGATCACATAACTGCCACCGGATAAATGCAATGAGGCGGTGTCTGCGATTTGATTGTTGGCGGCCATTTGCAGGTGACCGTCTGTCATAATTGTGATGGAGCCGCCGCCGATTGCGTTTACTTCGTCGTCTTTGGCTAATTCAAGTGTGCCGAGCACTTCGATCGGAGTCTGGCTGGTGTTGGCGTCGCTTCCAGCAAAGCGGACGATGCCGTCGCCGATAATCTGTACTTTTGTTCCGCTGCCAGATGCATTCGTATCGGTGATAGTACCAGTTAAACTCAATGTATTATCCGCGGCTGCATCGAAGCGGTAGTTATTATTGACCCCCGATCCCCCATCGTTGAGTTGAATGGCGCCACTGTGGGTCGAAATACCAGTTCCAGAAAAATCAGCACCAAAACTTAGCGTTTTTCCGTCATCGCCGTCACCTCGGAAACGCAGTGTGGTTGCTGTCGCCATACCGGCTTGAGATAGGTAGATTTCGCTGCCGTCACCTTTCAGTTGCAATGTGATGCCACCAGATGCTGGATTGCGATGCAGATTCAAGCGTCCACTGTCTGCGATGTAATTATTAACCCCATTGAATGATGTTGTGTCGTAGTTGACTGTGCTAGCTTGCATTACTTGTAAATTAGTAAAGGTCGTGTAATTAGCGAATTTTCCTGTCAAATTAACAATGCCGCTTCCGGTAATATCAAAGTTGCCGCCGCTAGTGGTATTGTAAATAGTTCCGCTTAGTGTCAGGGAACTGCCGCTACTTACGTTAATTGTATTTGCGCCGGCGAGGCTCATATTCGTATTGATGATCTGATGATTGCCTGAAGTATTTGAAATACTGTCGCCACTGCTGAGTGTCAGTGCTTCGCCTGACAAGGTATAAGCGCCTGCGCCTGCATTAAAGTTTAATGCTCCGATGGAGATGGCTGTGTCCAATGTAATCGAACTATTCGCCGAAGCAGTATCGAAGTTAGCAATGTCGGTCGTAGCGCCTCCGGGAGCAGCAGTATTGGGATTCCAGTTAGAGGCAAGGTCCCATTGTCCGTCGGTGGTGCCAGTCCATTCGTAGTTTACTTGAGCTGATAGGGACAGCGCGCAGCTGGAGATGAGTATGAGGGCAGGGGGAAGTAAACGATGGTTTTTCATTGTATATTTTTCCGTGAGGTTTGGGGAAGTGCGGTTCCTCGAGATTGTTGAAACTGCACAGTTGAGGTTCAGAATAGATGTGTGGTAAATAAATCTTGCAATCAAGCTACTAGCTTCGCTCACTGGTGCGAGAGCTGTTTGTTTTTACTCTCAAGCAGGATCTATAATTGCTAAAGTTTTATGTCCGGCCCCTCTCCAACATTACGTCAGGTTGCCGAAGCAGCTGGAGTGCATCACACTACTTTGTCGCGTGCGCTGCGTCATCACCCTGAGATTGCGGCTGCGAAGGCAGAGTATCTGCGGGAGTTCGCTCGGAAAATGGGCTATGTGCCAGATCCTATGTTGCGCGCTCTCGCTGCTTATCGCGGAGGGCGCCGTCCGATGGCGTTTCATTCGGTGATTGCCTGGTTAAATCCGAGCAGTGAAGCCGCCTCGTGGCAGTGTCATCGTACGTATCGCGAGTATTTTGCCTGTGCTTCAGATCGAGCGCAGAAGCTCGGTTTTAAATTGGAAGAGATCACGGTCGCTCCATCCGGCGATGCCCTCGCTCGTGTTACTTCTATGCTTAGGGCCCGCAGTATTCATGCGGCAATAGTTGTGCCGGCTCCTGTTTCGCAGACGAGTCTCGAGGACATTGATTGGGAGCATTTGTCAGCCGTACGTATTGGGCATTCTCTAAGTAAACCACGTTTGCACGCGATTACTTCGAACCATCATGGGGGCATGCTCAAGGTGATGGCGGAGTTGCGGGCCCGGGGCTATCGACGTCCAGGGCTATGTATTTCCAAGCGTATGGATATCCGTGTGAATTATCACTGGTCCGCTGCTTTTTTTAGAGAGCAGAATGAGTTGCCTACAGATACGCGTGTTCCTCCACTGTTATTCGATGCGTTTACACACGAATCATTTTGTACATGGATAGATCGTTATGCGCCAGATGCTATCATCGCTGTGGGGGATGATTTGATTCCGGATTCAATTCGTAAGAGTGGTTTGCGTGTGCCAGAGGATATCGGGCTGGTCGCTCTGGTTCAGCCTGAACATGCGGACGTCATTACTGGAATTGTGGGTAATCGAAATGCTGTAGGCGCGGTGGCAGTGGATGTGGTAGTCGCTATGATTAACCGTCAAGAGCGTGGTATTCCCGAGTTTCCGCATACGCTACTGATTGATGACACTTGGATTGACTGCGGGACTTTGCGCCCACGGGCGGTTGAAACTGTAGATTAATTTATGCCTATCCAAGTGGCTATGTGACTGTGTTTTATGTGGCTATCAATTAATTTCGCACCAGTGTGCGAGGATGGTGACTAGACCTATAAAGAAGTGCATGTAAGTTAAAGTTACTTGACTACTTCGCTGAGACTCCAGCGAGCATTTGCCTCATATCTTTAGCTATAATGAATTCTATCATTCGTCTATCATCTTACACTGCGCAGGTGTTGTGTACATTCTTGATCGTCTGGGCATTTCCAATGGAAGTGATTGCCGCGACTTCTCTAATTACAGTGGATGCACCCGAACGTGTGGCGGCAGGAGAAACGGTTCGTATCGAAGTGGCGCCAACAGATGATGTATTTAGCGACGTCTTAGTTTCATTAGGTGATCAGCAGCGTTTGTTTCCAAGATTTATTGTGGCTGAACAAGATGCATCTACGAATGATATGAGCGCAGCTATACTATCGATTGAACTTCCCGAGGATCGTTCAGAGACCCTGTATTTATGGGTGCAAATGCGCGGTGCAGGATTGGAGACTCGTTGCCAAGGAGATGTCGCGCAGATCGATTGGATTCCTGCGGGCCGCGGCGCAGCCGGAGGTTTGGGAGGCGGCGGCGTGGGGGGCACAGGCGCAAAGGGTACTTTCACTGGGATTGATTCCGGCACTACTGGATATCCGCATACCGGCGGCGGCGGTGGCGGGGGGGGGATGGATGTTGGCGCACCTTATAAGCGTCACGCTGGTTACGCAGGTGGATCCGGTCTTGTGATTGTACGATATCCACAGAACGACGCCCGTTCGCTAGCAAAGGGTGGAAGGGTTCAGCATCTTGATGGATATACCATACACACGTTTTACGAAGACGACGTTTTCGAGACGAATGGCAAGCTTGAGGTTGAGGTGCTAGTCGTTGGCGGTGGCGGTGGTGGCGGAGCAGGATCCGGCGGCGGCGGTGGCGGCGGTGGTGTGCTTCAAACCGAGCTGGCAGTTCATTCTACATCCACTCCAGTTGTGGTCGGCGCGGGAGGAGGCCCCGGTGAAAATGGTGAGCCCTCGCATTTTGGATCTATTCAGGCACTGGGAGGTGGCGCTGGTGGATCGCGTAATCACCCAGGTGCCAGTGGTGGCTCTGGCGGTGGCGGAGCGGGAGGACATGTTGAGGATTCGGATTTTTCCGGTGGTCAGGGCACTGCTGGGCAGGGATATGCGGGCGGAACTGGTCGTTATCATCCGACCCACGCAGAAGCGGGCGGCGGCGGCGGTGGTGCCGGCGCTGTTGGGCTTGATGGTGATACGCGCATGGGCTCCTTTGGGGGCGATGGTATCCGCTCGGCAATATCTGGCACCGTGACTTATTACGGCGGTGGCGGTGGTGGTGGGCGTCGCGTGCGCGTTGATCAAGATTGGAAGTGGGTGCTGGCCAGTGAGATTCCAGCGGATGCAGCAGTCGCTCAAGTGGACTGCCTAGTTCCCGCACACATCTCTGGTGAGTTGAAGCAAGCAGTCATCAGTACGGATCCCGATTTTAAACCGAATGCAGATACTGATCCTTATCTGATTTGGAATACGAATCGATCCAGTGTAGGTGTGCATCCACTACGAATCACCGCGCAAGATCCTGTGACGGGAGTCTCGCAAGACCTCTGGATTGAAGTTGAGGTTTATGATCCTGATGCAGCGGCGAAGGACGATGGCGTTCAGGCAGGCGAAGTGCATTATGTCGACTTGAGCGCGTCTGCCAATGTGCCAATGCTGCCAGATGATCCGGCCTTGCATATTGTGGATGCCGAACTGCGTGCACAGTCGAGCCTCGATATCTTAGACTTCCGCTTTCCGTTACAATCAGAGGGCGCTGCTTTTATGGCTATCGCGCAGGGCGAGACTCAGACGGAAGAGGAGGATGATGCTGAAGTGCCACAAGGAGAGGATCTATTGCGGGTGATTCCTTCTATGCTGCCATCTGAACTTTCTGTCCCTGTAAATATAAGTGGCGAGTATATCGGCTTTCTACATGGAGTTCGTGGCTCGGCTAAGTTACTGGACGAACTCTTTGCCTACGAAATCGAGTATGAAGATGGTGAAAAGATTTTGATTCCTGTCCGTGAGGGCGAACGGGTAGCTGGACATCTAATGGATTATTTTATTAAAGATGGTGTTCTGGTGTATTCTTCGCTGATCGATGGAGCTTCGGTCAATGTATTCTTCACTCAATGGAAGAACCCGCGTCCGGATAAAACAATTGTTCAGATCAACATGTCCGCCTCTTCTCGAATGATCGCGTTTCTGTTGGGGCTGGCTTTGTATGAACAAGATATCAGTGAGGGAATTTCAGAGGCATCTGGTGGAAAGGCATATGTGACCGCTAACTTTGCGGTGCATCCGCGGGAGTTTAAAGGCGGCTTATTCTCCATGAATGCCCCAGAGTTTGGTTCTAGTGAAGAATATTTCAAATTGTTGGCAGATATGAAATTTCCCAACATCCGAATGTGGAACTCGATGAAACCCACGCGAGAGGATTATCTGAGGGGCTTTGATGTGGAACGAGACTTAAAAGATGAGGAATTACGACGTAATCGACCGGACTTCATTCGTGTCCTTGAAAATTTTGAGGAAAAATATGCGGGGCATAAAGAACAGTCAGTAACCCCCATTTTTTATACGCTGATTCGTAAGCCATATCTATGGAAAGATGATGGTTCGCTTTCAGGGGAGAGCACCACCGACCATCCTGAGATTTTTGATGCCGTGGTGGATTGGTATATGGATTTGCTGCGTCATGTGTATGAACATCATGGTTTGCCGATTACTCATGTCGCTTTGTATAATGAAATCGGCATCGGTCGCACTCAAGCGGTACGTATGAAACAGTATCAATTTTACAACGCACTCGCTCGTCGAGTTAAAGCAGCATATCCGGAGTTGCTGGTCGGTGGCATGTCTGAGTGCTGGCCCTGTCACAATGTGATCGGAGAATTTCTGGAAGAGTGTGGAGAAGTCACGGAATTTATTTCATGGCAAATGTATCCAACGGGCGACGCCGCCACTCCATTTGCAGAACTAATGGATCGCACCGATCGCTATGCGATGTTTACGCGTCGTATTCAGGATGTGAATAGAGCCGTGATGCCAGACCGAATACTGCCACAGGTCATCTCGGAATACAGTATGAATTATAGCGCTTGGCGGCCTAGTGACCTGCGCTTGCGAGATGGGCATGCTGCGGTTTGGACTTGGTCGGTGTTGCGTAATTTACTTTATGATGGTGAGGCTGAAATGGCTCACTCTTGGCATTTTACAGGGCGCACATACGGTAGCGTGCAGTACGATTCAGTAGGTGTGGAACGTATCCGGCCATCCGGCGAACTCTTCCGTTTGATTAACAATCGCTTGCCGCAAGGAACGCGGCTAAGTGCTGTGAATTCAGATTTACCTAATCAGGTTGAAGGTTTTGCGGCGGTCACACCGGAAGAATATGTATTCGCGTTGACCAACCGAAGCGACCGTGAGATCCCCGTAGAGGTCGAGCTACTAAACTTTGATCCGATCGGAGATCCCAGCCCCTTTTTTCGAGGCATGGAGATTTGGACGATTCAAGCAGAAGAGACCACATTCACCACGCACTTGCAACCAATGCCTGGGCAAACGCACACTGTCGTGATGCCTCCTTTCTCAATACGCTTTGTGTTTTTCGATAAATAGAATCGGCTGAGCAGGTGGGGCTGCGGGGCTGTGCTTTAGATTGTTGGCAGACCAGTAGTGACGAACCTACAAGTATTCTGTGTGAACTTAGTCTCATGTGGTCAGGCGTGCCCGCCGAGCGCGCCGTTGGCCAACTGAGGTCAACGTCAAGAGGGGGCACGTAGTGAGGCACGAACGAAGTTAACCACTCTCGTCTGGATATACGCTCGGTCAGTCCCAATGCGCTCGATCTGTCCTGCCTCCTCAGTATTCATTTCTTGGATTAATTTTGATAGGTTAATGATGGTTAGAATGTCGATTCCTTCAATTATCTTCTCTGGGATTTTTAAACCGCGGAGTTCGCCGAGGGCGCTGAGTCGTTGGGGAGATTCTTTCCTCTGTGCTCTCTGCGGTTAAAACCGCGTATGATTGGCTTCTTTTCTTCTGTATATCAGCCTTAATAATTCCAACTGTTGTAAATCGGGATTACTGCGCTTGCTTTGGTGGTTGTTTGCTGTCTCGCAAGATTAGCATTTCAACTGGACCAGCTTCTTTGGCATCACGACTGCGTGCATTACGCATAATCACGATTGTACGTAGATTCGCCTGAGTTGGTAGCGGCCGTGTTGAAAATAACTGCCACTCGTTGGCGACCTCTGCGGTCGCGGCTCGTAGCATTACGTAACGAGCGCCTGCTGGAGCGAGGTGGGCATACGTATCTCGCGTAGACATCATCACGGGTTCATCGCCTAGATCAAGAGCGACTGGATAGCTCGATAGATTATGAAAGCGAATGGTGCCGAGCGGCGTGTAGTCAAATGAGTGGTTGAACCAGACAGCTTTTAAGCTGTTGTCTTCCAGGCGACGAATGAGAAGAATCGCTTCTTCCATGCCCTCAGGGACCTCTGTTTGGAGCTGGGGGACTCGTTGAGCACCTGCTTCGGTTTCAATTATGCGATAGAACTCCAGCACTGCGGAACCTTTGTAGTTATAGGTGCGTGACAGTAGATTTTCCCGGGCAATCACGGAAATTGTTTCGCCCTGATTGGTGTAGTTTAGGTCTTCAATACTTTCGCTCCAACTAAGTAGGCGGAATTCAATCGCTTTGAGCTCTGGAATGGCTGCGAAAAAAGACAAAAAAAGAGCAATAGTTAGAGGGCGAAGGGATTTGATGATAGATTTAAACTTCATTTTCGGTAAGCCAGCGGATGGAGAGAATGCGAAAATTGCGACCGAACCGCTCGTTGTTGGATCCGGAGGTCGGTAAAGCTGATGCATCTAGGCTTTGATCTATATAGTCGGAGGTACGTTGAACGATCGCCTCACACCATGCTCGACCTTCAACGTTGCCAGTGGTGGGATTCGTGGCATCTCCATAGGTGCGGATCAGAAAAGTATCGGAGCGCGCAGTTAGCACTGGTCCTAGCGCGGACAGCATGTCAGCTTGTGTCAGATAGCTTGGAGCAAAGGCGAAGCGGGACGCTGCTGGCAGTTCTGCATTCTCGCCACCTTGTAGCTGTGGGAGGAAGTAGTTATCCTCTCCCCACATATAGCTACTGACACCAGCTAGATTGCCGGTTGGAAAGTCTGAGAGTGCGTTGATGCCCGTGGTGCCGGTGGCAGGATTGGAACTTTGCTGATCGATCGCAGCTTGAAGTGGACCTTTGAAGCCGTGTTCGCCGTCCACTAGGCGACGGTTGACGAAGTCAGCTAGAGATAGAAAAGGTCCACGTTCTCGAATTTCTTCGACCATTCTTTGAGCCAGATCTTCGATTTGCTCTTCCGTGAGTTGGCGATAGCTAGCATCCCAAGTGGTTTCTGTGTCATACTGAGGTAGTGCATAACGGGAAAAAGGGGAGTCCAATAGGGAGTTACTAACTTGGCGTTCAACTGGATCGTAGGCGAGTCCGTTGAGGCTGGCGAAGAGCGCACGCCATGCGTTTTCCGAAGTAGAGTTAATGTTGAAGCCACCTCGAATCGTTAATTTTTCTGCGGCTGTGTTGTATGCGCCTGTACCAATGAGATCTGTGAGTGTTGTGTTTTGTTCGATAGCAAGTCTACTGTTGGGAGCTTGATAGCCTGCATCGAGTTCTGCTTGAGTCAGATTGGACGGCAGGGTAGAGAAGAAATATCTGTCCCAAAGTTGCTCGTTGAGCAAGTATGCGATGTCGTAAGTGCGGTCGATCCCCGCACCATAATTCATTTGTGTATCGCTGGTCGCATCGAGTGCGATGCGTATCGGTGCCAACGAATTGCCGACGGGGTAGGTCGGGTAGCCGCTAATGAGCGATAAATTTGCATGTTGTAATTGAGCGATGGAAAACAAGGGAACTCCCGATGGTTGAAACTCGGCAAGTACCGTGTCCTGAGCCTTACCTGATGGCGAGTTGATCAATTCGCCAGTGGATGCTCGCCAATAGGAGCTATTGGCATTAGGAGCGACTGGTGTTGTCAAAGTTGCCGGAGAATCATTTGCGTAGTAGGCTGGGTTTTCTGAGTCACGACCAAAACGCTTGGATTCGGGGGCACGGAAATTACTTTGACTCACCCAGGCCATTCGGGCATTGCTCGCTCCTCCGCGCATCGCGATTTCAAGAAAAATATTGTAATGGGTTCCCGAGGCTTCTTGGCCTGCGGCGACTAAGGTGTCTTGACTACCGCTAGTCGCACTGTAACCGACGGCATCCACTATATGAAGCGCGTCGTCACCGAAGGTGAAACCTTCAGCGTTATCCGGGACAGAGGGTTTTAGGCGGAGGGCGGCATTGAGTCGACCACTGTTGCCGAGAAAGTTCCAAGTCACGGTGGCTGGTTGCAAATCCCCTCCGTCTTCTGTGAAATGAATACTGGCCCCACTGCCTACTGCCGGGGTCATCGCGACAGAGTTGATACCGGGAGTGCTGTCAGCCGTCATGATGTTTTCGCCATGTGTATATTCATTATTGTGTTCGGTGTCGCTTAGGCTGAAGAGGAGACTCGCGCCAGGGGGAATTTCGGGTGCTTCAAGAGTGAAGCTAAATGCGCGGGAGGGGGCTGAGGAATTGTCGAGTACTGCTTTATTGAGATACAGAGTTGTTTTAGTGTTACCATCGACTTCAAAATTGATGGCGCGGTTAGTTGGGTTGGAGACCCCCATACCACATTCATAGGTGGCGGCTGCAATGGGTACATTGTACGGATTCCAGATGACTACTTCCGGAAAGAGCCTAACTTGTAAGCTCATATCTTGTCCCGAACACGACAGGTTAAAGCCCAGATTCGCGTAAGTAATGACTGGATACAGCCCATGTTCGGTTTCCGATTGATTTCGGGCTGCGAGTGCAATGCTGCCGTTTTCTCGAATGCTATTGTAGGAACGGATCAAGCCCCAGCGCGGCAGCCCCTCTTCGTCGTTGCCGATTGGTGAGATTATGAAGTCCTCGTCGTCAGGGCCGACTGAATTGGGTGCGCTATTTAGCCATGCGGATAAATCTTTCTTTAGTCCGCCTTGTGCAGTATCAACTAGTAAGCTCTCGGAACTAACAGTGACATCGTGGAAGCGACTACGTAGTGTATTTGTTAATACTGTATTAACGTCAGTTGTAGCTAAAGGGAGTTGAGCAGGGCTGACTACATTGTTTAGTTCAGAGTTATTCGCTGGGTAGTGGCTTCCTAAGAGAGTATTCTCGGCGTCTTCGATCAGTTCTCCTCCGCTACGCTGAGCGGCTAGAAAACTATAGATACGTTCATTATCAGGTCGGATTTCTGCTGGGTCGACTAGCGCGAGATGTGCTTTGGCACCTTCATCGCCGGTCCACCAGGCATAGTGTCCAGAAGCTGTTCCATTTCTATTGAGCACCGACTGCTTTGGAAGTTTGATCTGTTTGTCAGTGTTATCTACACTGCCATCGCCGACTAACCAAACGCTGGAGGAGGTGACTCCGGTAGGCTCAGCGATTGTAGTGGAAGGGGTGAGGTCTATTCCGTTCTCGTTACCGCTCACCAACCAAGTCAGCAAGGCCGGGCTGCGGATGTTGGAGCCTGGGGCTTGGCGCCATACGCCGGTCCAATGTGAATGGTTGTCTGAATTGGGATTAGACGCTTCATTGATGTCTGAAGGTGCAGTGATTCTTTGATCGGGACCTACATGTTGTTGTAGCTGCCCGACTGCCATCTTTAATGCCAACAGTGCATTGCTCCGAGCTTCGAGCTGCTTTTGAGAGCTTGAGGCTCTTTGAGTTTCAACACTCACCAATGCACTTAGACCGACAATCAGAAGAATGATGAAAGACATCAGTAGCAGCGAGGTCACCAGCGCGAATCCGGTGTTTGCTATGGGTTTTTGATGGCATGGACGTGAATATGTGGTGTGTGAGGGCATTGAGGCATTTATTAGGGATTATATTTAGCTGCTTGCCAGAAAAAGCGCACACTGTCGACTGGTAGATCGAAGGTATGGGAGAATGGAGCTATGGGTCCACTCTGATGTAATCCATCTGCATCAATTGTGGCCGAATACCAAGTTGAAGGGGTATCAGAATTTGCTTTGAGCGTGATCATTTGTTCGATACCGCTACGGTTGACGAGTGCGAAGCTTTGAGTGCCATCGGGGCGGTTCACCGCGAAGGGGACGACTGCGTCAGGATTATTTGACTGCGCTGCTACCTGATCACCTTGAAAGTATTCATTCAGATAATGGTAAACGTGTGCGCCTGGCCGAAGATTGCCTTCACGGTCGGCTTTACCGTAGGTCGGCTCTGTATCATTCCAAGCATTGGCTGCAGTTATGCCTGATACGCGAGACAAATGAATTAGCAGCAGTGCATCAAAGACCGCTCCTTTATGATTCCTCATACGAGGTTCTGGGATACGCCAATTGTAGCAAATGTTGTATTCATTCAGATGCACACCGAAGGTGCGATCGCCCATCACCTGCTGGAGTTGATCAGCAAGGTCTCTGGACTGTTCTGCGATGATGGCAGCTTTATCATAAATCACTTGATCGCTTTCACTATTATTGCCGGATGCATAGGCATGAAATGAGAAGAAATCGAGATTATCTTTCGCATGCTCCGCGAACTCAATTAGTGGGGCGATCGGAAGTGGACTGCATGCCGCTGGCCCACCAATTTTAATACTTGGGTCGACTCGACGCATTGCATTGGCGGCGCGATTGTATAGGTCGGCTAGGGCTTGTGGGTCTGGGGCATTGTTAGCCTTGGGAGCTCGCCAATAGGCAAAATCACGCTCATTGGTAACTTCCCAATATTCAACATCTTGCTTTAGCTCAATATTGACGTATCGAACGAGATCTGCGCAAAAGTCTGCAAAATCATCGATACGATGTTTGTCTAAGCGTCCATCTTCATCTGCATCGAAGCTATCTGGCCAGCGATAGATGTTGATCATGAGTTTACAGTTTTCAGGTAGTTGAGCAGTCATGATCGATTCTTTAACCTTCTGGTAATTCCATCCATCCTTCGTGTCATTGACCCAAATTTTGTTTTGGCCAGAACTGTGTAGGCGCAGTAATCTGGGTTGCAGATATTCAATCAAGGCAGGCCATTCGGGACCGTCGATACGATCTTTAATGACCATTGCCGAAGTATTGATTGAATAAAGATCCTCATGTATTGGACCCCACGATGTTTGCCAGTCAATGGATATTTCGGATTCAGCTGCTAGGTTTCTATCATTGGAATCTGAAGAAGTTAATTGGACAGTTGCATTGGCTGCATCCGGGGCATCGAACTGACGACGTGATGTGTTGTTACTCGAGCTGGGTTCCCAATTCAAATCAGCAGTGACAACCACAGCGTCGATACCGCCTTTGCGGGGAGTGCTGGGTGGGCGTGATGAATATGATACGATTGCCGAGTTCATCACGTTGGAATGTGCCGACCTTGCGCCAGGAGAAACTATTAGGATGTTTGTTCCAGTTCCAATCATCTTGTATCCACTTATTATGGATCATTGTTTTCATCTGCAAAGCAGCTTGACGATAGTGTACCCAGACGTTGAATTCCTCGCCTTCTTCTGGAATGTTGGCCGTTGCGAATGGTTTGTAGTCGAGGGCAGGGCTTGCGTAATATCCACTGATGGCAGTCGGGTCTTTAATCAGGTCAGCTTTGACGTTTTGGGCGACATCGACTCCTGTTAAGACTGTCATGCGAGACGAGGATTCGGGTAGCTGAGCCGCAATAAGTGCCTGCTGGGATATAGCTAGAATACACGTGAGCAACGATAAGGTTTTCATTGATACTAGTTTCATAGAAAGATGATAAGACGGCGGATTGTTCTTAATGTATAAATACGATTACATTGACGTAGTTTTTTGGAGACAGAGGAAACTCCTGACGGATGATTAGCACTCTTGAAGAGGAAATGCTTCTCAGAGTGGAGGTTCGATTTCTACCAAGCTTGAATACCGATTTGGTAGGGTATTAGATAACACACGTGTGCCGTCATGATTGAATACCGGGTGGTGGCAAATGCGTTGTGGATTGCGGCCTGCTGGCTCAACATCACCGATGAACTTAGGCAATGCAATACGCTCGATAATCTCTCCCGTCTGCTTCGAAATGAAAACCACGTTCCCGCCTGAAGGCGTGCACTCATCCGTGACAATTAAGTCGGAGTTTCGGGGGCTCGTTGACGGATGCCCACCGCTCTGATGGTCACTAATTTTGCGATAGCCAGTGCCGTCATATAAAACCTCTGCCAAACATAGCTTGTTTGGGTCATCGGGGGAGGGGCCATAGCCGATTAAGTGCTTGTTGTCGGCCTGCCACCCCCAGTGCACACCTCGGCGCTCAAAACTTAAATCCACTGCGAGTTGCAAATCCTCAAGGTCTCGGTTGGCCGTAAAGATTGAGGTGATTTTAGGCTCGTTCCTCTCCGACACCACACAATGGTTACCAAAGAAAAATAATAAGCGATCTCCAGCTCGATTCCAACGCACGCAATAGGTCATCAGTGTTAAGCCCTCATGCGATCCCAGACGTTCCTTGATCGCTTCGTCTGCTTGTAAGATGCGTTCGCGTTGTGGATGCTGATCTAAGATTTGCTGCGTGCTGAGTTTGAGTTTGTTGTGTTCTGGATGTTCAAAGGAGAGCTGAGAAATGCCATGTTTCGTTCTATTTTGAAAGGGGATTGGGGCACGTTCCGGCTGATATCGATTGCTGCCATAACCGGCGGCATATAGCATACCATGACTACAGGATAAGGCAGGTTCACCCAGCGGAGGCATTCCTTCGATATCACCATCAATTACGACGTGTTTGCCTGTTTGGAGGTGTATACGTGTACTTTGTGGCTTTTGTTGAGAGCCACTCTGAAAGTAAATTTGTTGGCCGTCCCGAGACCAGCTCTGCCAAAGTCCAGTGTGCCAAAAACTGGGGGATGTCGGGATGTTTCCAAAGCGATTTAAAATTGCTCCATTTGAATCGAGTACAAACACTTCTGCTTTATCTTTGTCTAAATCAGCTCCCGCAATTAATAGGCGTCCAGATCCATCGGGTGCATAAGGGCATAGTGTGTAATAACTATGTAGGCACCATCTGTTGGGAATGCCTAATTCCTGAATTTTTTTGTTTTCGATCGTTTGCATTATGTGTTGCATAATTTAGTCTACAATGCGTCTACACGTAGACCTTTGCGCCTTCACGGGGACGCCGTGTTACTATGGCTTCCTGTCGCATGCCTCCTTGCAGAAGTGTGCGATTGAACCGGGTTGATGATTCTACCAGCAGGCGTTTGGCCGACCGATGATTTTATGAGCTTATCTCTTTGCTCTACGACGAAGCAACATGCTTGAAAGGCACAGGCTACCCGCGAACAAGGCGAAACTGGATGGCTCGGGAATCAGTGAAAGCGTTGCGTTGTTTTCAACAAATATATAGAGGTCGGCAGCGCCATTCTCATTGTTGCCGAGAATCGCACTGGTACCGTCGCCATCAGTTGCATTTGGAATTTTGAGAATGAAGCCGACTCTATCTGTAGTCGCACTTTTGACTATGTTTGTCACATCAAAAGTCACGATCGTGCCATCGCCCGCGGTGCTCATATCAATTGTACCCAATAGGCTGTTATTTTGGTAGTCACTGGATGATGTGCCCGAGTCTGGGGTGTCTAATGATAGAAAATCCAAGCTTGGGAAAACTGTATTGGCATCGCCTAGTAGGCTATCGACTTCGACTTGAAAGATAATAGAAGTGGCATCACTGATTTCTGTAGAGAAACTGGTAATGTCGAATCGCCATGCAGTTGAAAAAACAGTTTTGTTGTTACTACTGTCACCAACATACATTGGCGGATCGAAGGTAAGAAAATTGCCTGATCCATTCTCATTGTCGTCGGTGATTCGGGCATCTGATAGCAGTGGTATTACTGTGTTTGCGCTCAAGGCTGATAAGCTGCTGAGCATCGCAAAACCGAGTAAACCGGCATGAGCTAGTGAGAATTTTAGGGGGGAATACGAGGTGTGTAATTTCATAGCAGATCGCAGATTTAGATTGGGGTTGTGGGTCTTTGACACTCATGATAAGTGCAATAGTTAATACTTCATAAACTTATACGCTTGAGTCGAACGGTATTGTATGTTCAACGTAACATATAATGTGTTCAGGCAAACAGAACCGGAAAGCTACGACCCCCAGTATTACCGATGTCGCTCGCCATGCCGGCGTGTCCCATATGACGGTTTCTCGTTTCTTAAATAAATCGGGATACGTTAAAGCGGCGACAGCGGCACGGGTTGAAGCATCAATCCAAGCCTTGGGCTACCGTCGAAATCCAATGGTGCAGGCATTAATGAGTCAGGTGCGGCGTAAAAATGTGAACCTGGACTCTAACATAGTGTGGATCGAAGAAGAACTGGTTGGGCAAGCACATAACGCGATCGCACAATTTCGTGATCAAGCTCGTCGTCGAGCGGATGAACTTGGGTTTGGTTTTGACACGTTATATTATGTGCCAGGTGAATTCAGTTCGAGTCGAATTGATACGATTTTGAACGCGCGTGGTACCCATGGGGTGATCATTGCGCCAAAGAGTCATCCTAGTGAAGATACTAATTTCCCATGGAATCGTTACGCCGCGGCAACTATCGGCCGTTCTTTACTGGCACCAACGATTAGCTATGTAATGATGCATTTTCAACATGCCATGAGTCGTGCCTTGTCTGAAATCAAAGCACGCGGCTATCAACGGATCGGTTTTTTGGTATGGGAAGATTCAGATTCACGCAGCGAACACATACCACTTATGGTATTCTTGCGGCATAATTATCAGGTATCTGCGCAGAATCGAATTGATCCTTTATGGATGGATGGAATGACACGCGAAAAATTCCAACAATGGTATCATCAGAATAAGCCGGATGTGATTGTTAGCAGTTGGATGTTTGGTTGGAATTGGGTTCAGCAATTGAACGTCCAAATTCCAGAGGATCTAGGCTTTGTTTCTTTGAGCCTTCGGGGGGATTCTACAGGAGTGAGTGGAATGAATGTGCCGATTCGAGCGATTGGATTGGGTGCTGTGGATATTGTAGTTGCGCAAATACAAAGAAATGAAATTGGTTTACCTAAAGTCCCCAAGTGTCTGTTGGTCGAGGGAAGTTGGAGCGAGGGGAAGACTTTGCGAACTTGAACTTATTCGTTCTATTTCGCAAAGTTGTTTGGGGTATATCGAGTGTTTCTCAACTGACATCATTCCGAGATTTAATCACTTTGGCGGGAACTCCCACCGCGATTGACATCGCGGGGATATCTTTTGTCACAACTGACCCGCTGCCGATGACGGATCCATGGGCGATGGTGGTGCCAGCGGTGATGTTGACGCGGCCTCCGATCCATACGTCGTCTTCGATGGTGATGGGGCCCAGCGTGAGGCCTTGATGATGAATTGGCTTTTTCGGATCCGAGAAATTGTGATTGGCGGCGATCATCATGCCATGAGATGCGATGCGTACGTAGTTGCCGATTGTAATCTGTCCGATTGGGTTTTCACGTGTCCCTGTACCTGTCAAAATGGTATAGGGCTGCACAGAGCAGTGATCACCGAAGCGAACATTACCTTGAATGATGGCACCGTCAGCGACGATACAGTCTTCGCCAAAGTAAATAGCACCGTCGCGTGGATTGATTTTAGCGCCTGGGTGAATGCGACAACTCTTCGGCACATGGACATTCTTATAGCGCCGTGCGAGGCGTCGTCCGCACCAGAACACAAAGCGTTGTCGCCAATTGGTGGGCGGGGCGGGATTACTCATGCCCCCATCCAGTAGGTTCCAGATGCTCATGATTCGCTCATTACCTTTGCACGCTCTGGATTGAGTGCAGTTTCAGGAGATTGACCTGCAGTGAAACGTTCCAATTCGTCAGCAAGATACTTCCAACGTTCTTCAAATTCGCGTGGGGCATTGGCACGGTGCGGCGTGATCAAGTAGCGGTCGTTTTCGCGGAGTGGGCTGTCGGCTTCCAAGGGTTCGTTTTCGAAAACATCAAGAGCCAGATAGATGTTCTTGCGTTCAGCGACTTCGATCATCTCTGCTTGATGGACCATCTTACCACGTGCGATATTGATGAAGAGCGCTTCGTCGGCCATTGCTTCGAAATGTTGAGCACGTATCATGTGGTGGGTTGCTGGGTTATAGCCACCGGCCAATACGATGACTTCACATTCTTTAAAAACGGCTTCCAGTGATTCTGCCTTCTGATAGCCAGCAGCTTGCAAGCTCGTTTCACTTGCGTGCTGGGAGTAGACTTGGATGTCTTTGGTGAAGGCTTGGAACAGTTCCGCAATACCTTTTCCAATCCAGCCGAATCCGATCACACCGACCTTGCGATTGTGCAGAATACGAGTGCGACCAAAGTTTGCCCGCGGCCAAGCTTCACCGCTACGCATGTAGTGGTGGTAGTTGGAGATCTGGGTCAAGGCGCTCAGCGCTAAGCCCAAAGTATACTCCGCCATCGGACGAATACGTGTCGGGCCAGTATGAATCACACAGATCCCTTTCTCCAAAGCATACAGTTCGTCAATATTCTGTCGGACACCGCCATAAGTGCTGCCGATTAGCTTCAATTGTGGCAGGCCGTCGATGACGGCTTGGGTCACCAGCATTTGAGCGGTGTAGGGAACGATGATGATTTCCGCACCTGCAGCGGCCGCCAGTAATTTTTCTGGAGTATCGGCTTCAGGGGTTTCGATGATCTCGCCTAATGAGCTCATGCGTTGGCGGGCTTCTGAGTCTGCGATGCTGCAGGCAAATAGAATTTTCATAATTGGTTTAGAGAACAGAGTAACTTTGTTTTTGTGATCAAATGAATCGTCGATTATCGCCCCATCCAGCCGCCGTCGACTAAAAGGGTGGTGCCGTGGACATAGTTGGACGCATCCGATGCAAGAAAGACGACTGGCCCTTTGAAGTCTTCGGGGGTCCCCCAACGACCCGCGGGAATGCGTTCGAGTATTTGGCGGCTGCGAGTTTCATCATTGCGTAGGGCTTCAGTGTTATCGGTGGCGATATAACCGGGCGCGATCGCGTTGACGTTGACACCCTTGCTAGCCCACTCATTTGCCAGGGCTTTGGTGAGCTGACCGATCGCCCCCTTGCTGGCTGCGTATCCGGGAACGGTGATGCCGCCTTGGAAGGTCAGCAGGGAGGCGGTAAAGATGATTTTACCCTGGCCTCGAGCTACCATTTCTTTGCCGATTTCACGGCTCAAAATGAATTGTGCACTCTGGTTGATTTCAATCACTTGATCCCAATATTCGTCAGAGTGTTCTACTGCGGGTTGGCGGAGAATGGTGCCTGCGTTGTTAATGAGGATATCGATCTTTGGATGATCTTCTTTGACTTGTGCGGTGAAGGACTTGAGCGCGGTCCGGTCGCCAAAGTCACAAGTGTAGGCACTGAAGCTACGACCGAGGGCAGTGACGCGCTTTTCGACATTGCTACCGGATTGTTCCAAACTGGCACTAACGCCGATGATATTGGCGCCCGCTTCGGCAAGTGCTTCCGCCATGGCGAGTCCGATACCGCGTTTACAGCCCGTGACCAGGGCGGTTTTTCCTTTGAGATCAAATGTGTTTGAAGTCGTCATATAAATTGAGTGTTGAAATGCTTATGCTTGGCAATCGATGAGCACCTTCATGGCGTTGGGCGAACTGTCCAGGTTTTCGAAGGCGGCTTGAATATTATCGAGTGGTTCGACGCGGGTAATCATTTTATCCAGTGGCAATGACTTTTCTGAGATCAACTGTAGTGCTTGCTCGTAGTCTTGTGGCTCATATACGCGGGCCCCACAGAGCTTAAGTTCCTTCCAGAAAAACTGAAATAAGTTCAATTCAACTGGCTGCGGGTAGATGGCGACGAGCACGATTCGCCCGCGAATGGCCAAGACATCTGTCATTCCAGCAGCGGCCGCTTTGGCTCCGGAAACTTCAAAAACGATGTCCGCGCCTGCGCCGTCGCTGCGTTCGCGACAAAGCTTAGCTAGGTCGGTGTCAATCGGGCTGACCGCTTCAAAGCCCAACTCACGGGCGAAGGCGAGCCGGTTCTCGTTTACTTCCGATAGAATCACCCGTGCACCTGTCGCGCGAGCGACTATCGCGACGAGCATACCAATCGGGCCGCCTCCCATGACAACTGCCAATTCACCCGCCTGCACTTCACCCAAGCGCACATCATGGCAGGCGACTGCCAGTGGTTCGCTCAATGCTGCTAATTGCAGGTCGACACCATGTGGTGCTTTGTGAACCGCGAAGGCTGGCACAGTCCATGAGTTTTGAAAAGCTCCTGGAGAATCGATCCCGATAAATTTTAAGTCGCGACAGATGTGACTATGCCCACGATCTGCGGCAGTTTCTGCTCTATTGTCGAGTGGACGCACCACCACGGGGTCACCAATCGCAAAGCCTTGCACATTAGAGCCGAGTTCGGCGACGGTACCCGACATCTCATGCCCGATTACTTGTGGCGGCTGCACGCGTGCGTCCATTGCACCGTGGTAAATATGCGTATCGGTTCCGCAAATACCTACGTAGGCGACGCTTAGGCGGATTTCATCCGGGCCTGGTGCGATTGGATCGACCGATTGAATGCTAAATTTTTGCTTACCTTCGTAGAGGGCTGCTTTCATAATATTAAGTGAGTGATTATTTGCGGCGGAGTTGCCAGGTTCCTTGTTCTTGAGAAATGCGATAGCTGATATTGGAGACGGTTTCACTGAGCGTGAAGCCGTCAGTATCCACATCGCCGGAGAGTTTCCAATTGACCTTTGCGCCCTCGCTTTCGAGCGCAGTGCTTGTGTCGTCGCAGTGTAAATGCCATCTGGTAATTGGGCCGTAACTGTCCAAGCAGATAGCGTGGGTGACTGTGCGGGAGAGCTGGGGCTCACGCTCACTCCAGGTGATCAATTGACCGCTGTTGGCTTTGCCTTCACTGTTCTGATTGGGAAGGGGGTGGTAGGCGTCATGCACATAAGAGGCGGTAGGGCCTTGCATTTCATGACCGCCTAAATGGAAGAGCTTCATGCCAGCATTGGCGCGGCGTGCAACCAAGCGATCCGGTTGAACCAGTTTGAGGTCGAGTGCGTTATCACGATTGTTGAGCAGCCAATTCCAGTGAGTGCGAACGGGACGACTGGCTTCGATGTGATCGACAATAAAGAGTGCATGCGTTCCGCATTGAAACCAAAATCGAGTAAACTCCTGTATCGGGTCGCCGTAAAGAGCCGAGACTTCGGACGCGACCACACTCACTTCTCCTTTGCGGGCGACCAGCAATTGCTTTCCACCGCGAGTGACGAGTGGGCCTGCTTGTTTCGTTTTCGGGTCATACTGGCGGCGCAAGTATTTGGACTGGAGCATACTTTTGCCCGCTTCACTGAAGGTGCAGGTGTTATGCGTATTGGTGGATGTTTCGATGCCGTGCACCAGCCCTCGGTAGCAGCTGTGCCCAGGGTCGACCAGCATGCGTTCGTTATTATGTACCAGAATGAAACTATTTAAATCGCCGTGCAGGTGACCTGGCGCGTGGAGTCCTTGATCGGCTCCATGGATGGCTAGCACAGTGCGTCCGCCGCGCGAGGGCCAATCATCACGCACCAGCACATCGCCACAGCTGAAAGCATCGGTTAGTGGCAACTCGGCGGCTTCAGGGCTGATCGCAGCGCACGCTTGTGCAAACAGTGGCAGCGTGAGAAAGCCGAAGTCGTTGATGAAACCGAAGCTGGCTTGATCGTGTGGGCCTTGCTCGAAACTTGGGAGATAGAGTGTATCAAAGAGCCAGCGAGCGAGTCCTGCTTCGATGGGGTGACTTTTCTGGGCGCGGACTGCGACGTGTAGTAGAAAGTCGCCAGAGGCGCGATACATGGCCGCACTGTCGTTGAAGTTTGCACTCCGAGGGCGGGGGTGGATGCCCCAACCTTGTAGAGGTTTTTTGTAGAAGAGCGAAGCTACATCCCATCGCGGCTTTTTAACATATGGATCGAGTGCTAGGTCGGCATCTAGGCTCGGGCTGTGACGCACGATCGCCTCTCGCGTCAGCATTAGACAGTAGCTCGTGTAGTTTCCATATTGCAGCGATTCCCCGTAGCTGCCGTCTTTTTGAAAGACATCGACATCACGCTGAAAGGCAGCGATAGCTTCGCTGAGTGCTACACTATCATCGAGGACAGCCGCAGCGGTGGCGATGCCTGCATTCATGACGCAGCGCCAGTTATTTAGATATGTGGTCTTATCAATCCAACGTTGGCAAAGAGCGATGCCTTTATCGCGGAGTGCGCTCCGGATTTCGTCCAACTCGACTGGCTCAAACAAGTCGGCAGCCAAGTCCAAGACGATGGCCACGCTCCATGTGAGGTGCGCGGTCTCTAAGTGTCCGAGTGGAGGCTCTGCAGTATGATCGCGAAAGGGCGGGCCGACCCAATCTGAGACAGGGCGACGCACGATTTCCATAGTGCAATTGCGCAGCCAGCAAGCCAAGGGCTCCGACGGCTTGAGCGCGTACACCATGGCCGCATCTGTCAAGTATTCGGATGCACAGTGCCACCAGTGCACCGTTGTTTGGGCATCGATCAATCCAGGCGCACTTGCGCGTTTCTCAACGCGACTGCTTAGTGCCCAGTAGATCGATGAGAGCGGATCTTCGTATTGCAACGCGCGAAATGCCGCGCGTTCGCTGTCGCTAAGAAATAGGGGCATGGTGAGTGGCGGAGGACCGAGGTGAGTGTTATTTCTTCATGAAAGTGAAGGACTCGAAGCTGACTTCGTGCATGGCCACGTGGCTAGGTAGCGAGAAGACAAATTCGATGATCTCCGCGACATCTGAAGGCTGCATGAATTTTTCACGAGGCACCGGGCGGTCGC
The DNA here is from genome assembly GCF_031127905.1 of Thalassobacterium sedimentorum. Classification (GTDB taxonomy): domain Bacteria; phylum Verrucomicrobiota; class Verrucomicrobiia; order Opitutales; family Coraliomargaritaceae; genus Thalassobacterium; species Thalassobacterium sedimentorum. The sequence continues at coordinate 45,359 of NZ_JARXIC010000013.1, forward strand.
CCCAGAAACCATCAGTGTCGACCGGGCCTGGCTTAAAGTTGGTGACACGCACATTCTTGGACATTGCTTGCAGGCCCAGTCCTTGTCCCAGCATGGCTGCGGCTGCCTTGGCTGCGCAGTAAACCGGTGCATTGGGATTCGCGCGTGTTGCCGCTTGCGAGCTGACAAAGCTGAGTATCGGATTGCGCTCGGGCTGAGTGATCGGCAAGTAGTACTTTGCGGAAAGGAAGAGTCCCTTTACATTAACATCTACGATCTGGTCGTAGTCGCTTAGGTCCATTTCAGTCACTGGAGCGGCAATCGACATGCCTGGTAAATACAACAGAATGTCCGCGTGACCAAACGTGTCGCTGACCGACTTATAGAAGCTCGCCACCGAGACTTCGTCGATTACGTCGATTGTCTGGGCACTTACGGTGCCGGCACCTGCGTCGCGTGCGCTATCGGCTAAGCTGTTGAGCGCGGATTGATTGCGGCCCCCTAATGCCAAGTTGGCACCATGTTTGGCTAGCTTAGATACTACGGCCTGGCCGATACCACCAGTTGCGCCGATGAGAACGATTGTTCTGTCTTTAAGTGTATTCATAAAATTATTACAGTATTGTTTAGTTTGTTTTAGGGAGTGCTGACTTAGAAATAGCCGCCGCGCTCCACGATTTCGACGGCGGACATGCCTTCTTTGATCCACTGCTTGAGCTCAGATTCGCCGTTGGCGAGCTCTTCGGCGCGAATAAGGATATCCACAGCCATGTGGCGTGGTACGCAAAGTGCGCCGTCAATATCTGCGAAAATAAGATCGCCGGGGCGTACGATGACATCGCCCATTTGGATCGGAGTTTGCCATGCACTGATGCGGAAGCGCCCTAGCATGCCATTTGAGCTACGATAGCGGACCCACAGCGGGAAGCCTAAGTCGATGACTTGATCGGTGTCACGCACGCCGCCATCGACGACCGCACCGCGACAGTTCTTTCGTTGTGCTGCCATTGTCATGCATTCGCCCCAGTGAGCAGAATCGCGATCCAAGGAGGTGTCCCAGACGATGAAAGAATCCTCCGGAATGTCGTCGAGCATGCGGGCACGTTCAGCCATTTCGTTTTTTAATGTCAGGTTCTTTGCTCCCTTAATGGTGAAAGCAAAACCAGCTGAACGCATTCGCTCACGCAAGGGCACAAGACCGTTGGGCAATGTTTGATTGGTCAAGCGCTTCTCGCGTAGCGCATCATTGACCGCTGCTGTAAATACTTTCTCGTAGCGGTCGCAAATTTCCTTTTCAGGAAGCGACAATGGGGCGTTGGGATCGATCTCGCGGTCCGCTTCTAATTCCTCTAAGTTCATAATGTTTTACAGTTTGATGGTTTTAATGCCGTTTGCGTATGCCTGTGCATAAGCAAAGATTACTGGACCATGGGCATGGCAGTCGTCGGTCTTATGTGTGCGTTGAATGTAATCCTCTTTAGTTCCCTGATTCGGACAGAGGCAGCCGGTGCAGGTATTGTGCACCGAGCCATTGAGGGCAATGTAGCTGAGGTAGCCTTTAAGCCCACGGTCGAAGGATTCCTGATAGGAGGCATTTAGAATACCATCGGCCAAACCGATCCCGATCCCGTGCAGGAGCAGTCCGGAGCCTGAGGTCTCGATGTAGGATTCCGGATTCGTCATTTCCTGGTGCCAAAGTCCGTTGTTCGGGTTTTGATATTTGAGGCAGGCATCGACAAATTTGACATACATCTTCTCCACTGTAGGGCGATCCGGATGCTGCTTGGGCATTGATTCGATCAGTGCTGCTAGACCGTGTATCGCCCACCCGTTACCACGTGACCAATGGTCGTCAGTGCGATGCCCTGGCCCGCGGAAATTAATCGCCTGATTGACGAGACCGGTTTCAGGGACGTAAAGCGCTTCAATTAACAAACGAGTCTCTTTCCATGCTTGGCTGATGAGATCGTCGCGTTCCAGTTTGAGACCACAATAAAGTAGAAATGGGGTGACTGCAAAAGCGATGTCGATCCAGATTCGCTCGCTTGCCGCATCTTCCGGGTGGCATAGCGCTCCATTCTTGTCGCGTGGAGCTTCGTTGAGTAACTGATTGATGAAGGGTTCAAAAGTCGAAGCATCGGCATTCGGTAGGGCGTCTTTCCACCATAGGTAGGCCGCGCCACTGCCACCGCAGCGATAGCAATCAAAATTACAAAATGAAATCTCAGCTTCGCCGCTCAAAAAAGGACGGTATTGCAACTGGGCTTCTTCCAGGAGTTGCGCACGCAGCTCAGCTGATTCAGCGCAGAGCGCTAGGCGCGCTAGTCCGTTTAAAGTTAGAATGCCTGTGTAGTGCGCGAACGAGTGCAGTTCTTTCGCGCGCTGGTAGGCCAGTTGGGCCACAGTCAGGGGGGCTATTGATGAGTGGGTTATCATTAAATCTATTAAATCATATTATTTCTAAGCTGGCTATAGGCGCATTTGACATTGTTTGCACTATTTTGACTTGAAGCTTTATGTCGGCTCTGTTTGCTGCTATGCGTATTTGCCACATTTATACTACCCGCTTCTTTATGAGTTATTCCTGGCATCCCGTTGAAAACTTTGGACCACCTTTTCTGATGGTGGATGAAGCGACATTTGTGATCCCCAAGGGAGGGGAGGTGCGTTTGAGAAAGAACCACTTCAAGTTTTTATTTATTTTGGAGGGTTCGATTGAGCATGAGATAGAGGGAATTGAAGGTCGGGTGAGTTTATCCAGTGGTGACATCTTAGTTGCACCAGTGGTCGATGAGCATGCATACATTAATAAGCACTCCAAACAGGCGCATCATCTACATTTAGTCCGTTTGTTTCTGGATGCCGAACATCTCGCAAAGCAGGCCCGGCGGCGAGTGCGCAAGCCGGAGGTGAACTTTGTCGATTTCATTTTGCACCATTTTGCGTCAGTGGTGCAATTGAATGGGGGGATCGACACTGAGATTACAGACTTACTGGTTGATTTGCGTCGAGAAACAGATCAACAATCAGTGGGTTATCGGCATCGTGTGCGTTCTATTTGCACAGATTTGATCGTAGCTGTCGCTCGTAAATTGACCGATACCAAGAATGAGGAGGCGATCGAATCAGGGGCGACACCTTCCAGTCTGGTTTTGGGGGTTAAGGAGTATATTTTAAAGCATCTTTCGGAGGATATGACCTTGGGGGAAATCGCCTGGCATGTTGGGAAAGGGGAAGAGCATCTGGCTCGTGTCTTTAAGCGTGAGACCGGCCAGACGGTTTTTGATTATGTCCGGGAGGTTAGAGTCAATCGTGCGCGGACTCTGATTTTAGATCCATCGCTGAGTTTGAGTGAGGTTGCAACTCGTTGTGGTTTTCATTCGCTGTCCTTCTTTAGTCGTACTTTTCGCACAGTGACAGGGATGTCGCCCACAGGCTACCGCCGCCATATGGCAGCGGTGCTGACGCCGCATAGTTAGCAATGATTATTAGGAATGCAGAGTCAGATCGCAATCATCCTTAAGTCATTTAGGGCGTAAGGCGCAGAATTCTATCGCGGGCAATTCGCCTTTAGTCGGATACGGAGAGTCGAGCTCTTATGTGTTGTTTATATGCGACTTTGCGACGAGCGGGGAGCTTTAGTCATTAATGATCGACGGATTTGCTTGCCTGACTGCTTGAGCAAAACATAGTAGTCGCTCGATGACTCATTACGATACAGGCATTCTGTTACTTTTTTAAAAACTGCTGAATTTGATGCTTTTGACATGCTCTAAATTTATCGGCTTACCAAAAAAGGTGACTGGTGCTAATTTAAGCTTGCCTTTCTTGTCGTTGAAATTGTTGGTTGTCAATTAGATGCGGGTGTAGCTCAGCTGGATAGAGCATCGGTTTTCTAAACCGACGGTCCTGGGTTCGAATCCCAGCGCCCGTGCCACTTTTAGGCGAGGGCCTTGCCTCCCGCGATTGGGGAAGGCGACAAGACTACCTTACTCCAGCACTCTGCTGTGTTACCGGAAGTTTGGGCGTTATTATACCAATTCGCAAAAGTTTGAACTGAATAGAGATGTTTCTCGTGGCTTTGGTTTTTAGAATCGGGGGAGATGGCGCGTCGCAGCTGAAACTTCGTTTCGACTGCGTTGCCTAGCTCGCAGAACCCGCAGGAGGCGAGCTTGCGGACTGCCGAATTGATCATGTATTGTTAGAATTGATATTAGCTGAATTTTGTAACAATTCTTCTTTTACCCTAGAACTTTTCTAAAGTTCGGCTTCCAATGACAGGGGGATCTGTGCCATAAGTCTTGGTTTGCTGTTTTTAACGCGCCTTTTTAGATACCTAAACCTTTTATTATGATACGCACGCTTGGACGTTCAGCACTCAGTGTGGTCTTTGAGTTGGGAGAGCTCTCACTCTTTGGCTTGGGGGCTTTGCGCGGATTTTTCGCGCAACGTAGTCGCTTGGCTAAATTAACACTGGCGATTCATGAAATCGGGGTGCGTTGTTTTCCAATCATTGCAACAGTGGGGCTGTTTACTGGCTTGGTCATGGGCTTGCAGCTTTATTATACTCTGGTGAAATTTGGAGCTGAATCGGCTTTGGGGACTGCGGTGGCGCTGTCCTTGATTCGTGAATTAGGTCCGGTGCTGACTGCTTTGATGGTGGTTGGACAGGCGGGCTCTGCGATGGCATCGGAACTGGGGATTCAACGAAATGATGAGCAAATTGATGCCCTGCAAACGATGAGTATTGACCCCCTGGGCTTTCTGGTGGGGCCGCGTCTGGTGGCCGCTTTGATTTGTTTCCCTATTTTAACCGCCGTATTTGATTTAATTGGGATTTTTGGAGGTTATTTGACGGGCTGTGTGTTGCTCAATGTGGATGCGGGCGTGTATTGGAACCGTGTGTTTGAAAGCGTAACTTGGGCGGATGTGCAGGGGGGCTATATCAAGGCTTTGGTCTTCGGAGTTTTGACGATTTCAATTTGTGCTTACCGTGGTTTTAATACGCATCGTAAGGCGGGGTTTCCAGGGGTGCGTGGTGTAAGTGAATCGGCGACTCGAGCGGTGGTTTGGTCGAGCGTGACGGTATTGGCGGCAGACTATTTAATCACTTCGTTTCTTTTGTAGTATGGATGCTTTTTTGAAAATTCGTGGGTTAAAGAAGCATTTTGGTGAGAATCGAGTGCTGGATGGGGTTGATCTGGATGTGGCGGCTGCTTCGGTGACGACGATTATCGGGAAGAGTGGTATCGGTAAGTCGGTGTTGTTGAAGTGCATCGCAAATCTGCTACAAGCAGATGCAGGTAGCATTGAGTTGGATGGGCAGGCGATCTCGCAGAGCCGTCGTCGTGCGCATAGCGATGCGGGTGTATCGTTCAGCTACATGTTTCAGAATAATGCGTTGTTTGACTCGCTGACTGCATATGAGAATGTGGCTTTGCCCTTGCGTGAGGCCACTGCCTTGAAACCGCGGGAGATACAGGAGCGGGTGGATGCTATGTTGGCGCAGTTGGAGTTGAGCGCTTCAGCCATGCGTTTCCCGGGCGAGCTGTCCGGAGGTATGAAGAAGCGTGTTGCTTTGGGCCGTGCCTTGATTACCAAGCCGCAGGTGGTGCTGTTTGATGAGCCGACGACGGGCCTGGATCCAGAGCGTAAGTTTAGTGTTTTTGAAATGATTGCTGACTATCGTGAACGTTTTGGGTTTACCGCCTTGTTGGTTAGCCATGATATACCGGAGGTCTTTGAGATTAGTGACCGTGTGGCCTGGTTGGATGCTGGCAAAATTAAGTTTTTTGGAAAACCGGATGAATTGAATGCGGATGCTCAATCGGCCTTGTCAGGTTTTTTAAGTAAGGCAAATTATGGTCGACGGATATCATCGCATGGAGGAGCCAAGTAATTTATGAAAAATCGAAGCATTGAATTTCTCGTGGGCTGTTTTGTGCTCGTCGGTCTGGCGGCTGTGCTCTATCTCGCGATTCAGGTAGGGAGTGCCCGCTTTTTCGGGAGTGATCACTATACGATTACCGCTCGTTTTAGTAGTGCCAGCGGTGTGAATGCCGGTAGTCGGGTTGAAATCGCAGGCGTGCGTGTGGGCACTGTCAAAGATGTGAGTTTGAATGAACGCTTTGATGCCATTGTTACACTGGAATTGCCGAAGAGCTTGGAGTTGGACGAAGACACGATTGCATCGGTGAAAACCGCAGGCTTGATAGGCGATCGTTACATCAATCTTTCTCCAGGAGGGGGCATGCCGATGGAGCCCGGATATGAGATTGTGGATACGGAGTCTGCAATGGATATCGAAAGTCTGATTAGTCGCTTTGCACTCGGAGGTATTGACGAGAAGTCAGAATAAGCTATCAGCACTATTATGTTACACTATTTCTATCGATTTATTATACTATTGTGCTTGATTGCGGGCAGCTCTGTGTCAGCTCAGGAAGCACAGCGTGAAAAGCTGCAGTCGACGATCGATGCTGCGCTGGATGCGATTTATTCCAGCGGTAGTTCCAGCCTGTCCGACCAAGAGAAACAGTCTAAAGTGAGGCAGGTCGTCGAGGCGAACTATGACTTGGATGTCATCATTCGGCGCGCCATCGGGCGCAATTGGCGTTTGATGAGTGAGGCTGAGCAGGAAGAAGTTCTTGAGCTGGTGAAGCAACTCGTGCTGAAGGCTTACGTCAAAGGATTGGATGGGAAAAGTCGGCCTAAGGTGAGCTTGGGCGAGGTGACTTCGACCTCGTCATCGCGTATGGAAATTCAGTCGACAATTGTGTTGGATGGGCAGACCTATTATGTGCTCTATCGTCTGCGGGAAATGCATTCCGGTTGGCAGATTTATGATATTGTAGCCGAGAATGTGAGTGTCGTTTCCAACTACCGTGAGCAATTGGATGATCATTTCCGTAAAGGGAGTGGCGCAGAACTGATTGCACGCCTTAAAGAACTGCTTCAACATGAGGAAATCAATGAAGATACGAAAATTTAAATCACCACTTACTTGGACCGCATTATTTAGCTTGGTCACTGTGTCAGCCTTTGCTGCACAGGGTGCACAGGGATCTGCGATGTCGGATGAGGATTTCTATAACGAGGAGGTCGTTTCGGCGACGAGCATTTATGATCCTTTTGAAGGCATGAATCGCTATACCTTTGAGTTTAATGACTATGTCTACATGAAGGTTCTGCAGCCGATTGTAGACGGCTATACTGCGATTACTCCAGATCCAGTGGAAACGGGAGCCAGTAACTTTTTCAGGAACCTGAAGTATCCCGTACGTCTGGTGGGGAATCTGTTGCAGGGGCGCATGCAAGGTGCCTGGGTTGAAACTGGACGTTTTGTGGTGAATTCCACTGTCGGGGTGGCCGGGATTATGACACCTGCGGATTCGATCAATGGTTTGGCTCCCATTAAGCCCGAGGATATTGGGCAAGCATTGGGAAGCTGGGGGATTGGAGAAGGGCCTTATTTGGTTTTACCTTTACTGGGGCCGTCCAATTTACGTGACCTCGGGGGAATGATTGGAGATCGTGCAGTGAATCCATTAAAAGAGCCATTCAGTTTGATCGACGATTGGCGTTGGGAGTCGCATTTAGCACTCAGTGGGACAGAGTTTATCGTAAAAAGTCCGGATATCCTGGAGCGCTATAAGCAATTTAAGGGAAGTGCGATCGATCCTTACAGCTCAATGAAGAACGGCTTCACCCAATACCGTCGCGGCGCTATTGCAGAGTAAATTTCTGTGTGGGGCGCCGGCCGGTAAAGAGGGACGGTGTAAGAGGAGCGGTGCAAGAGGAAGTCTGCTGGGAACTTCCTGGCTCTAAGAACCGAGGCTACGAAAACTAGCTCTATTTAGTTCGAATTTTTCATGAATTGATATGTGGCTAGACTTCGTCTTCTGAAGTGTTTTCTAGACTGTTGAGATCTTTGGATGTTAACAGGTCGATCAACTTCTTCATGGCCGGAGTTAGCACGCGGCCTTTGCGATGGATGAGTGCGAGTGGTCGCTTGTAGACTTTGTTTTTGAATTTGAGGACTTTCAGTAGGCCTTGCGCTTCTTCACGCGTGACGGTGGTTTGGGGAAGGATGGCGATGCCGGCGTTGATTTCGACGGCGCGTTTGACGGTTTCCACATTGTCGAACTCCATCACGGGTTCCATTTCGATGTTGGCCTCGCGGAATATTTGATCGGTCGCCTTGCGAGTGGGAATGTCGGGCTCGAAGCCTACAAACTTTTGCCCGGAGATTTCTTCAATCGTTACGTGCTTTTGGTTGGCGAGTGGGTGCTCCGGGCTCACCACTAGAATCAATATGTCGTCGTGGAAGGGGAGGACTTCCAACTGCTTGTGCTTTTGTGGATAAGCGACAAGACCTAGATCAATGGAGTTGGTGAGTATGTCTTCATACACATTGTTCGCGCGGCGATATTCCACCCGGATGTTGACCTCTGGATATTTGGTCAAAAATGCTTTCACGTAAGGTGGCAGTTCGTGGAGACCAATACTATAGACTGTTGAAATATGAATGGTCCCGCTGATCACCTTCTTCATTTCTTGCAACTCACTGTTTAGCTTGTCGTAAAGATAAAGAATCTCCTTAGCTGACTCGTAAAGTTTTTGTCCTTCGCGAGTCAGACGAAATTGCTTTTGACTACGATCCACTATTAGTATGCTAAAATGCTTCTCCATCGCTCGCAACTGCTGACTCACCGCAGACTGGGTAATGCCATTGAGCTTGGCCGCGCGAGAGAAGCTCTCGCTCTCAACTAAATCTGAGAATATTTTGAAATTTTCAACGTGCATGATTCAATGTATAACCCTGACTAATTTAAATGCAATGATAAATTAAGCTATTCTTATGGGTTGTTTTCCATTAAGTAAACTTTCTGACTAACTAATGATTGAATATTCGATTTTTGAGAAAAACTTATCGCAGGTGCGAGCACGTATCGCTCTTGCATGTGAGTCCTGTGGTCGTGCATCCGATACGGTGAGTCTGTTACCAGTGACCAAGAATCATCCGGTGGCTGCGGTGGATTATGCCTTGCGCAGCGGTTTATTGGCGGTGGGTGAGAATCGGGTGCAAGAGGCGGCTGATAAGCAGGGCTCATGCTTACAGCCGGTAAGCTGGGAGCTAATAGGGCATTTACAGAGTAATAAGGCGCAGGATGCGGTTGCGATTTTTGATCGTATTCAGTCGGTGGACTCGCTCAAGTTATTGCGGCGTCTGAATCGGATTGCGGGCGAGCAGGGCAAATTACTGCGGATTTTGTTACAGTGTAATACTGGAGAGGATCCTAATAAATTTGGATTTTTGGTGTCGCAGGCAGAGGAGGTGCTTGAAGCAGGCTTGGAGGCTGCTCATTTAGAGGTCGAGGGGCTGATGACGATCGCGCCATTGGATGAGGATCCTACAGTTGCGAGTGCGGCATTTCAGCGTTTGCGGGACTTGCGGGATGAATTGGCGGGTAGTTTTGGAGTGCCATTGAGTGAACTTTCGATGGGGATGACGGGGGATTTGGAGGCCGCTATTGCCGCTGGCTCAACTCAGATTCGCGTGGGCACTGCGCTTTATGGTCAGCGTGCGTATTTATAAATAAATGGCTGTAGGCCTTCTGCTCGGCAGTTTTTTGAGTTGCGGGAGCTTGCTCGGCGCATTGTTCTTATCGCCTTTTAGACGCACACCTGCACAGCTTTTATTTGAAATATGTATCTTAAAGAGATCGTCATTAGTGGCTTTAAGAGTTTCGCCGACCGAACACGTTTGGATCTGCGTCAGGGGGTCACTGCTGTCGTGGGGCCAAATGGCTGTGGGAAGAGTAATATCGTGGATGCGATCCGATGGGTGCTGGGAGAGCAGAGTGCTAAAGCCCTGCGGGGTGCTTCCATGCAAGATGTCATTTTTGAGGGCACGGATAAGCGTAAGGGGCTGCCAACCTGTGAAGTAACTTTGACCTTTACCGATTGTGAAGCCGAATTGGGTACTCAGTTCAATGAAGTGGCCATTGCACGCCGTGTGACTCGCGATGGAGGTAGTGATTACTATATTAATGGCAAAGTTTCTCGTTTGAAGGATATTCAGCGACTGTTTGCCAATACTGGAGTGGGGCGTGTGTCCTACTCCTTCATGTTACAGGGGCAGATTGACCAGATTCTTTCTACCAATCCGGCTGAGCGCCGAACCATTTTTGAAGAGGCAGCTGGTATCACCTTGTATAAGGCGCAGCGCAAAGAGGCGCTGAGTAAGCTGGCGCTGGTGGATGCCAACCTCGCTCGCGTTACGGATGTGATTGACGAGGTTTCACGGCAAATCGGCTCACTTAAGCGTCAAGCAAGTAAGGCTTTGCGCTACCAGCGCATTAAGCATCGTCTCACCCATCTGGATCTCGCGTTTAGTGCATACCGTCATTCGGATTTGAGCCAATCTATTCAAAAACTGGCTGAGCGGGCAGCTGAATTGCGCAAGCAAGTTGAGGTGCATACCGGATCGCTCGAACGCGATGAGTCTATTTTAATGGAAAAGAAGGCGCAACGCGCTGGTCTTTCTCAGAAAATGGAAGAGCTCCAGCAGCGTGTCGCGAACCTGCGCTCCGAAAAGGAGCATGCAGAGAATCAGTCTGAATTTTCCGTGATTCGCTCAAAGGATATGGTGGCGCGCATTGCTGAATATCAAAAAGAGATCGCCGATTTAGAAGAGCAAAAGTCTGCCTTAGCCGAGCGAGCGAAGGATGAGAGCGAGAATAAGCAGCTGCAGCTCGACGTGGTTGACGACTCTGACCGTATTTTTCACGAGCGAAATAACGAACTTGTTTATGCGCAGGAGCAATTGAGCGCGATGGAGGGCCAGCTACAAAAGCGTCGTCAAGATCTGCTGGCGGCAGAGAATCGGATTAATCGAGCACGTTCACGTTGCACCACTCTGGAGGTCGATCTGAGGACCTATCAGGTCAAGCATGCTTCGCTGACTGAAAGTGCTGCGAGCTTGAAGGAAGAAGTTGTGGGCCTGGAGCAGGGACTGGCCGAGATCCAGCGTTTGTTAGAACGCCGCCGCGCTGAGCAAGCCGCCAGTGAGCAAGCTGTGGAGCAGGCGCGGGGGGAATCGCGCGAGATCACTGCGCAGTATCGGAGTGTACAGGAACGCATACAAGAGCAGGACCGGGGAGTGGCTCGTAAATCAGCGCAACTGAACGTGTTGGAAAGCTTGCAGGCTAAGTTTGAAGGTTTCGGTGAAGGAGCGAAGGCCATTCTTGGTGATAAGCTGAGCGAAGTTGTGTCTAAGGACGATATTTCGATTATTTCCAAAGAGTTAACGGTCGATAGTACGTATACCACCGCGTTGAAAACTTTACTGGGGACAGCGGCAGATACACTTTATATTGGCGATGCTCAAAAAGCGTTGGCAGTCATCGGTCAGCTGGATACAAACTTTCTAGGGCGCGCTTGTTTGCAGATCGATCTGCCCGCAGCTACAGCGATACCTGAGCCGATCGCCGTGGCTGAGTTACAGACTGGGATAGTGACCGCGCAATCAGTCGTCACGGTCAGAGACCCACAATTGCAAAATGCGGTCGAGCGTCTGCTGCAGGGATGCTATTTTGTCGATCGCTTGGACCTATTTATCGAGTATTGGCAGTCGCACCCGAATTTTAGCTTTCTGTTCGCTGCTACGCGCGATGGTGAGATTATCGATTGCCGTGGTCTGATCCATGGTGGACGCACCAGTGGTAAAAAATCGGCCAGTGTTCTGGAGCGTGAGTCTGAGATTCGCAGTCTACGCAAGGAAATTGAGGTCGAACGGACGGCATTGCAGGTCTTGCGTGAGGAGGCAGATGCGCTTGATGAGCGGCGTAATGTCGCGGAGGCGATCGTCGAAGAGCAGCGCAAGCGCTTAGGTGATCTTGCCAGTGAAGTGTCGGGCTTGGTTGCGGAAGAACGTAATCAAACTCAAAAGATTGAACAAAATGCCCGCACTCGCACACAGGCGGAGGATGAAATTGATCGCTTGGACGCTAAGCATGGCGACTCACTTGCCGAATTAGAGGCGGCAAGGGACGAGTTGGCAGGTGCGGAACAGGGACTGAAAGACGAGCGTCAGGGGGGGACTGACTTGGAAGCTGCCATCGACCTTGCACGTCAGGAGCGGGACCTTAAGCGGGAAGCACTTTCTGATGTGCGCCTGGAGCTGGCGGAGAAGAAGCAGCGTCTGGAGTCGGCCGATCGTGCACTGAGTGAGGTGCAGCGTGAAACCGCCAATCTACAACACCGTATCCTGCGCCGTAATCAGGAGATTGATACCATTAATGAGCAGATTGTGCAGCTCCAGCAGACCAGCGCACACCAAGCCAGTAAGAGTGAAGAGCTGGCAAAGACACTTGCGATCGCCTCTGATGAACTGGATAAAGACCGGGAGCAATTGCAGGGTATTGATGCGATTATCAATGAAATTGATGAAGGATTATCCGGACGCCGTAATGAAAGTCGTTCCTTTGATAAAGAATTGACTAAGTTGGAAATTCGTTTGGCAGAAGAACGCTCGCAGCTCGGTTTTATCCAAAGCACGGCTTTGGACGAGTATCAAGTTGATCTGTCTCAAGTCAATTGGAAGGCGGAACTCTGGGAAGGGAACGTTGAATTCGAGAAACGGGTGAACTTAGACGATTTGGATGATCCGGATAAGTTGTCAGCACAACCTAAGCACGAGCGGCGAGATCCCACAGAGGAGGAATTGGCCGAAATGGATGCCACTAACTGGACCAGTATTGAAGAGGAGGTGAGCGAGCTAAAAAGCCGGATTTCCAATATGGGACCAGTGAATCTGGATGCGATTAGTGAGTACACTGACCTGAAAGAACGTCATGACTTCCTTAAAGGCCAGAGTGAAGACCTCTGGAATTCGAAGAATAGTTTGGTGGAGACCATTGAGCAGATTAATGAGACCTCGCAGACACTTTTCCGGGAAACATTTGAGCAGGTGAAGAAAAACTTCGCATTTACCTATGGTAAAATTTCTGGAGGAGGCGATTCCGATCTGAAATTGGTCGATTCAGAAGACCCACTGGAGTCGGGCATTGATATTATTGCGCGACCTCCGGGCACCCGTCTCAAAAGTGTGACACTGCTGTCCGGTGGCCAACGCACCATGGCTGCTGTGGCCTTGTTATTTGCTATTTATATGGTTAAGCCCAGTCCGTTTTGTGTGCTGGACGAAATTGACGCTGCACTTGATGATGCGAATATTGGGCGCTTCTGCGATACCCTGCATGGCTTTACCGATAAGTCTCAGTTTCTGATTATTACGCACAATAAGCGTACCATTTCTAATGCTGACACCGTTTTTGGGGTTACGATGCCAGAGAAGGGGGTCTCTACACTACTATCTATGCGATTTAATAAAGACAGTAAACGTCCAGAGATGGCTGCAGAGGAAAATCAGCAACCATTCTAGACCGTGGACACGATTTTTTCAAAACGGTTTGGTTGGGCGTGGTTTGTGAGCTTACTTTTGCTCACGGGCTTCATGTTGATTAGCATTAGTAGCTATTGGGTGACCCGCGGTAATATTCGTGAGACGATTCAAGAGAGCACCTTGCCGCTGACATCCGATAATGTCTATTCCGAGATACAGCGCGATCTTTTGCGACCGGTCTTTATCGCTTCTTTGATGGCTCACGATACTTTTTTGCGGGATTGGGTGATTGCGGGAGAATTGGACGAGGATGCGATTACCCGCTATTTGCACGAGATTAAGGTGAAGTATGGTACGGTCACTTCTTTTTTTGTGTCGGAGCATACTAGTAAATATTATCATTCACATGGATTATTGAAGTATGTGCATCCGGATGAGCCGCGTGACGTGTGGTATTATCGCGTACGCGATATCGAGGCACCATACGAGATCAATGTGGATGCTGATTTGGCCAATGCAGACGAGATGACGATTTTCATCAACTACCGGACTTTCGATTATAAGGGGAATTTCATTGGTGCCACTGGGGTGGGCTTGACGGTTAACAGTGTGAATCAGCTGATCAGTCGTTACGAAGCTAAGTTTGAGCGACAGATATATTTTAGTGATTCCAGTGGTAAGATGGTGCTGCGTCCGATGAATAGCCCTCTGTTAAAATATTCAAACTTATCTGAAATTGAAGGGCTTAGCGAACATGTCCCTGATTTACTCAGCGACAAACGCAACCGGTTGAGCTATCGGCGTGAGGGACAAACTCGCTTACTGCACTGCCGCTATGTGCCCGAGCTGGATTGGTATTTGATTGTGGAGCAAAGTGAATCGATGATGCTTGCGCCGATTAAGGAGCAGTTGTTGATAAATATTATACTGGCACTGTTGGTTACTTTTATTGTGTCCTACATCTGTATTTCTGCGATTCGCCGCCATCAGTCGCGACTCGAGCGGCGCAATCTGGAACTCTCCCGCATTAATGCGACCAATGAGGCTCAGAAATCTGAGCTATTGGTGACTACGGAAGAGCTGGCTCAAGCCAACGAACAGTTGAAGAGTTTGAATAAAGAAAAGGACGAGTTTATTGGGGTGCTGGCACATGATTTACGTAACCCACTGAATTCGGTGATTGGGCTTTGTGATCTGGCCGAGGAAGATTTTTCAGATTTCTCCAAGGATGATTTTGTATCCGATATCAAAAAGTCCGGTGAGCGAATGTTGGATTTGACGAATCGGTTGCTGGACGTCTCTCGTTTGGAAAGTTTTAACGGTCAGCTCCGAACTGAGCTTGTATGCTTCAATTCAGTGATTAAGTCGGTGGTCGATCAGTTTCATAGTCAGGCTCAGAAAAAGAAGATTAGCTTGCACCTTAATTTAGCTGCCAGCGAAGAGCTGCAATTCGACAGCAACCGCGATTGGCTGGATATCTGTATTAGTAATCTAGTTAGTAATGCAGTCAAATACACGCCACAGTACGGGCAGGTTGGTATTGTGACACGTTGTGTCGATACACGTGTCGAATTGGAAATTTCGGATACTGGATCTGGCATTAGCGAAGAAGATCAGCGCAAACTTTTTGGGAAATTTGTCCGTTTGTCTTCGCGCCCAACTGGCAATGAGCCTTCCTTGGGACTCGGGCTCTATATTGCTAAAGAAATGTGCAACCGCCTTGGGATGCAAATTTTAGTGCGCAGCCAATTGGGGCGTGGCACTTCTTTTATTATTGTGCGGGAGCTAGGCTAGCGAGCGCCTTATAGCGAGTCCTATGTAGAGACTTTTACTTAGATTCGTGCTCGACAGAGCGTATCACATGAAAAAAGCTAATTATATATGAGCCGACCGACCACTGCACTGATTGTTGATGATGAAGCTCACTTGCGTGCGTATTTAAAACTAATTCTCAAGCAGCTGGGTTTTGAGCGTATCTACGAAGCGATCAACGGTCAGGAGGGGATTGACCTGTATAAACGCTGGAAGCCGGACTTCGTATTGATGGATGTGAACATGCCTGTTAAGGAAGGGCTGGAAGCGCTTAAAGAGATTGTAGACTACGATGAAGAGGCCATTGTAGTGATGGCCTCCTCAGTTGCTTCGCGTCAAGCGGTCGAAACCAGTGTGGAATATGGTGCTTCCTACTATTTACGTAAGGATATGAAGAAGGAGATCGTGATCGATACGATTAATCATTTGATCGAGGAAATTTGGGGAGAGTAGCACTCTATTGTTATGAATCAAGAGCATCCGCAGCCCTCCAGCAACACCCTAAAGGGCGTGCGCTATTCGCTGGCAGAGATGATGGCTGAGGTGGCCATTGATCGACGGGATTCCGTTTTTGGTCGTGAACTGGTGGACGCGACTGAAATCGAAAAGATGTTTGGCAAACAGGTGCGAAAGAAGAAGAAAAAATGAGTATGACGATTCGTGAACAGCTTCAGCTGGCGCATCACGTCACGCTCTCTGACGAGGTTTATCAGCGTGCTTTATTGAGTGCGGAGGAGGGGACCTTGGACCTAGTGGAATATCTGATCGAGGAGGGGCTGATCAGTAAAGAGGTCGGTTGCCGATTGTGGAGTGATCGTATCGAATCTGCTTACGTGGATCCGCTGTCCACTATTATTAGTGAAGAGGCGATCTGTAGCATTCCGATCGAGATTGCTCGTAAGGGCAATATTATGCCACTTTATGAGATCGAGTCGGCACTGACTGTTGCCATGCCAGACCCCTATAATCAGCCTTTGATCGATCGTTTGGCTGCGATTACAGGCAAGGATATTAGCCCGGTTTTTTGCCTCACTTCGGAGGTGCACGATGCGATCGAGTTGCACTATAGCACCGATAAGAGCGTTGAAGAGTTAATTGATCAGCTGGAGAAAAGCCAGGGGGCAATTCTCGCGAAACTGAGACCGGACGAATTGGAGGGCATGAGTGAGTCGAAATCGATTGTTGGACTCTGTGATGCTTTGCTTTATCTGGCTATTAAAGAGCGTGCCTCGGATATTCACATGGAGCCGCGGGAGGATTCTACGAATATACGTTTTCGTATCGATGGTCGCTTACAGCATGTTTTTACCATCGCCGCGGCATTGCATGCGCCGCTCAAGTCACGCATTAAAATTCTTAGCAATTTGAACATCGCCGAGTCGCGCTTTCCACAGGATGGACGTTTTTCGGTGCCTTTGGGAGCTGAACAAGTCAATTTTCGTGTTTCTGTAATTCCGACTATTTATGGCGAGAAACTAGTACTACGTATTCTAGCACTGACGGGGAAAAAGGATTTTCGAACTTTGGATCAAATGCTTATTTCGCAGTCGATCCTGGAGCCATTCAAGCAGGTCATTCGTAATCCCAATGGCATGATATTCGTGACTGGACCCACGGGGTCTGGGAAGTCGACTACGCTGTATGCGGCCTTGCATGAAATTAATTCACCGGAGGTAAATATTTGCACCATCGAAGATCCAGTCGAAACGCAGATGACCGGCATCATTCAATCGCAGGTCAACGCAAGTATTGAGCTGAACTTTTCGTCACTTCTGCGCTCCTTACTGCGTCAAGATCCCGACGTAATTCTCGTTGGTGAGATTCGTGATCTAGAGACCGCTAAGATCGCCACTGAAGCGGCTCTTACCGGGCATTTGGTTTTTTCCACCTTGCACACGAACAATGCCATTCAGGCCGTGGTGCGTTTGATTGAGTTAGGCATTGAGCCCTACATGGTGGCACCGTCCTTACTGGCAGTCTTGGCACAGCGCTTGGCGGCTCGTATCTGTGAGCATTGCAAGCGATCCTACACTCCGGATGAGGATGTGCTTCGTAAATTTTTCTATGACTATAAAGAAGTGGAAGCACCTGTCTTTTATGAAGGACAAGGCTGCCCACATTGCCGTAAAACCGGCTATCGTGGACGGATTGCATTTCACGAGATGGCGCTGGTGACGGATGAGATGCGTGCCTTGATTTCTTCGGGTGGTAGTGATGCCGAACTCGCTGCAGCCGCGAAGAAGGTGGGCTATCGTCCGCTTCGTTACGATGGTCTAAAGAAGGTTTTGCTTGGTTTCACCACAGTCGAAGAGCTCGAGGCGCATGCCTCCTTCGATTGGGTCGGTTAGGGCAGGAAGCGCATCCGCTCGCTTGGGCTGGGCACTGCACAGACTTGACGCTTGCCCCAGTGATGCCGATTACGTGCAATCCAGTTGTATACGGCATCACGCCAAGAAATCGGTAGCCAGCGACTTATGGTGGCTGGCCAACGTAAGGAACCCTGGAGATCGATCAGTGCGCAAAGTAGTGCTTCGGAGCGTGTCCAGGTGGTCACAGTGCCATCGGAGTTCGGGCGCTGATAGACCACAGTTGATAGAGTGCTACGAAGGGCTATCGGTAAGCACTCTTGCGCTGTCACCCCTTGGATCGGGGCGAAATACAATCGCTCGCCCCGGTCTTGTCTGAGTAAAACGTGCACCGCGCGGTTGCAGAGTCCGCAGTCGCCATCGTAAAATAAGATGGCAGGTGATGATGGTTTCACTCGCATAGAACGTGTTCACTCCTTCGATTGTTGTCTTTCTGTTGCTCGAGTTCTCTAGGCGCATCAATTATAGCAAGCGATTTTCTTCGTCATACGTATCATCCGGGTAAAGATTTTCAGGGAACGGTATCAATATAAATACAGATGATATGTGGAGAATTCGTGGAAATCCACTGCGCTACAGCTTAGATTTGGCCGGAGGCTTGAATACGTGCGGCTACGTAGGCTCCGATTTCTATCATCCCAGCTTGTGAGGGATGCGTGAGGTCAACGCTCATATTCAGCGAGTGCGTGAGTGCTTCGCGGCCGTCTATGAAAGTGAGCGTAGGTGACTGTATCTCCTGAACGACGCCTTGAACTAGTTTACGAATTTGTTGGGCACGGCCTTGGAAGTTTGTTTCTGAGTCTTCGTTGCAAGGGAAGACACCGAGGCAGAAGACCGGCTTATCGCTATGGGCGGCACTGAACTCACGAATCAAGTGCTCAATTCGCTGATCGGTAACCTTCGGGTCCAAAGCAAGCATGTTGATACCGGTCTCGAGTATCGCGACATCAAAGTCATTACGCTGGCATAAATATTCAGTCATTTCAGGTTCGCAGTGGCATCCACCGCCAAACCCAAGATTGATTAAGTCGGCTCCAAGTAGATGTGCGCAGCGGCCCGCCCAAGTTTCTCGTGAGCTGAGTGCACCCGTACCTTGAGTAATCGAAGATCCGTAATTGAGCACGCGTTTGGTCGGTATGTCGCCAGGGGCGGGGGGGGCGATGGCGCCAACGATTTCGAGGTGATTGATTGCGGCGTGGGTCGGTAGCAGGATGCGGACTAGGTGAGGGTTGAAGAGTTGTTGGCCAGCGGATGCCTGTTCCAAGTCATTGTAATTAGGAGCCGTGATTTCGTATTCAATAAGTTTATTTTCTAAGACAGGAAAATAAGTATGGCTGAAATCGCCGAACAGGATTTGGGCCAAACCGCCACCGTGGTGACTGGCGATCACCTCACTGGCCTGTAAGCGTAGAGTGGCTGTCGGACCTGTGAGTCGAAAGCGTAGTTCGCAGCCACTGCTATGCAATGCGCGTTGTTGGGCGTGCTCATTTAGGTGCTCACGTAACTCTTGCGGAATACGGCTAATCACTCGTTGTCCCGTTTCGGGATGGGATATCAGTTCAGCAATATTATGTGTGATGGCGTCTGTCGGTAGTTTCATGTCACACAACACTTAGCATATAATTTCTCGAAAAGGAAGGCATGGCCTCGAAAAATACTGTTTTCGCAAAGTAAACTTGTATGTGTTCACTTCACTTGTTGTGACTATTTATATGGTATGCAGGAAAACTGGAACCGTTTTCTCGCTATAGGCTTATGTGAGTTCTGGTAGCTTTGCTTGAGACGCGATTAGTCGCTGACGAACCAATTGATAGTCAACCAAGTGGGTCGACGTGGACTTTTCAACCGCTACGGCAGCCATGGTGCCGGCGGCTTGCCCGATTGCCATGGCAATCGGGCTGACTCGAAAGGCGGCCATCGCTTCATGGGTGGCACTGATACAGCGACCAGCCACAATCAGGTTGTTGGGCTGTTGGGGCAATAGACAGCGCATCGGTATTTGATATTTCGTTCCCTGCGCTAGGTGGTTGGAATTTGTCTCAACTTTGTCCGGCGAATGAATGTCTATGGGATATCCGCCCAAGGCGATCGGATCGGGGAATTGAACTTCATTAAGCACATCTTCCGCTGTCAGTGTATAGAGCCCTTCGATACGTCGTGTTTCTCGAATGCCGATTTGTGCCGCGCCGTCCATTTGAATTGCATTTTCGAAGCCTTTGCAGTGAGTTTTCAGGAAGTTGAAGATTTCCAGATTTTGTTTACGCCCAATGACTTCGGCTTTGCTTAAGTGGTAGGGGTTGGTTCCATCCAGACCTTGTATTCGTGATGTGTTGACGATGACAACCCCGGGAGTCGCTGTTTCGAAAAACAAAACACACTCACGTGGCACGTTGACTTCGCCGCGTTCTTGGGCGTCTTTCCATGTCTTTTTGTAAGCTTTGAGGCTGACACGTGGGGTGTTCTTCAGTCGTCGTAGGCCTTCTTCAGCTCCCAAATCGAATTCAAAATTATCTGGATCTTCAAATACGTTTTGACGAACGGCTTGTATGTCGACGTTGCCAATTTTCAGATTCATTGTCATTGGCTGGGTTGCGTGGTCACTTGCTCGACCTTGGGCAAATTTGGCTCCGAGAGCAGCAGCCAGATCACCGTCGCCCGTCGCATCGATAAAGACTTTAGCTTTGTAGCGTCGAAGGCCTGCCTTATTGCATAATGTCACGTCGACGATTTTTCCGGATTCGTCTGTTTCGGCTCCAGCGAAATGAGTGTGGTAGAGTAGGTGACCGCCTGCTTCGAGTAGCATGGTCTCTAGCTCGATCTTCAGGGCTTCACTGTCAAAGGGGGTGACGGTGCTGCAGTAGGTCACACTGTCTGGGATGTGGCCCGGGCTGGCATTTTTTTTCATGAGCCGTTGAATCAACTCTTCCGGTTGTCCCATCACGACTTGCTCTCCTGCCGGATTGTGAAAACTCATCATTGGGCCGACGCCCATCGCTGTCAGTGATCCGCCTAGGAATGCATGCTTTTCCACCACGAGTACCTGATGCCCTGCACGTGCTGCCGCGATGCCAGCGTGAGTGCCAGAGGGGCCTCCGCCCATAATGATGATGTCAAATGTGTCGGTGGGGAGGTCGGGTGGCGTAGTCATATCTTGAGTCTTTGATTGGTGGTTTTATCGCGCAAAAGAATCGCAATATCAGAATGCATTTAGTTTTCCAAGGAGTGGGTGATTTAGCAATTGCTACGAATCTGACTCGTTCAGAAAAGAAGTTGTCTTTTGCTATTATCGTGGATGCTTTGGAGTTGAGCATGGCAAAGATGAATCACGACTCAGGTCGACGAGTGACCTTGGCAGATGTCGCCAAGGCGGCGGGGCTTTCGCGTGCCGCCACATCCTACGCGCTCCGGAATGATCCGAATGCAGCGCCTAAGACGCGAGCTCGAGTGCAAGCCATTGCCAAGGAAATCGGTTATCGACCGGACCCGGTTTTATCGAAGCTAATGCTGCGTCTTCATGAAGGAGGTATCCGGGCATCCGGCAGTCGGATCGCGTTCTTGAATGTGGGTGAATCGGTTGATTATATTCAACGCACTTCAGCTCTGATGGATTTCTTTGGGAGTGCCCAAGCTCGCGCGAATGAGCACGGCTACGATACCGAGGAGTTTTGGCTCCATGAGCCTGGGAGGTCGTCACAGCGTTTGGCTCAGATATTAGAGGCTCGAGGTATTCAGGGCCTTTTAGTCGGCTCTACGGGACACCCGAACTCTTGCCTTGAATTTCCCTGGGATCGTTTCGCCGCGGTCACAGTAGGTTATTCAGTGATGAAGCCGCGCCTGCATCGTGTGGTCACACATCATTATGAAAATGCACTGCAAGCGATTGGCAAGATGCGTGATCAGGGATATCGAAAGCTCGGATTGTTGGTCGATCCAGTTCTTGAGCCTACCATGAAGCAACTCCATCTCGCGGCACTGCTCACCCAGCAGCAAGGGTGGTCTGCGACTGAATGTCTTCCTGTTTGTTCGGGGGTGGAAGGTTTTACGAAATGGATTCAGGCGCATCAACCGGATGTCATTTTGAACGGAACTGATTTGTCGAGAGCTCAGTTGACTAAGTTCGGACTCCCCGAATCTTTATCCTTAGTCTCTTTGGTGGCGGACGATGGTGAGGCGGTTGGTATGGGAGTTCGCCTAGGGTATCAAAAGCTTGGGCGAATCGCGATGAACGTGTTGGCAGACCTTTTATTGCATGATGAACTCGGGGTTCCTGAAGATAGTCGGATCGTGATGGTGGATGGCGAATGGTTCGATTCGACATTCGAGGCTTAATCCGATGCTATTCGGATATACCGATTCCCGTCGATTCATGGAGTCATGTGGCTTCCGTATATGATGGATCCGTATTGCGCCTTTATGTTTATGACAAGTAAAGCTGCTGTGGTGAAAGGGAAACAAATCACCACCGTTATTTATTTCTCTGCTCGAAGACGCCGAACTAACTCAGTTGGAGTGATAAACTCTGCGCCTCTTTCCTTGAGGAAATTCACTATCTTTTCGAACTCTTCAAAGCGGACATAGTCCCAACTATTGGGGTGGGCTTGTAAGACGTAATATGGGTGATTTGGATTTTTCAAAAAACCACGTTTGAAAGCTTCAAAATTTGGATGGTGCACAGGATGCTCGAGATTAACGACTCGACCTAAAATGATTTGCCCAGGCAAAAGGTTTGCATTCTTAGGACCATAGAGCCAACTAATGAGCTCGGGGTGTTCACGCATGGCTCGCGTCGTGTTGGCATCGTTGGCATTGAATGGAGATCCGAATGCCCTGAAAGCAAAACCGAGCTTCTCAAGTGCCAGTGCCTGACCGCGAGCAATTGTGTCTAATTGAGTCTCAAAATCGGGCCCGCTAAATTCACTTTCACCCGTTTCCTTATTCCTAGCATGTGTAAACCCGTGATTCCAAAATTCAATTTGTCCAGAATTATGTAACGCTCGGATCCGATCGAAGTATTCGGGCTCACCATTGGCAAGCGATTTACAGATGATGCCAACGGAAATCTTGATATCTAATTCCGCAGCAATTTCGATAAAACGATTCCAGCCACTACCGAAGATCGTGCCATCTGACCGGTAAAGGAGGTCGTCCGCCTTGATCACAATCATGGGCGCACCGGTAGCTCCCCTAGCATGATACATCGTAGTGACTGTGCTCATAATCAAGATTAAGAGTAATCTGATAGTTTTATACATATTCGAAGCAATTGATTAATGAATGTGTGAGTCGTAATTGAAGTGTTCTCAGCAGCAGTTTTTTTAGTAGTCTTTATGGTTCGAGGTTTAGACGTTGGTATTGCTCAACAGGTGCGTTACAGCGCTGTAATTCTGCGGATAAGGCCTGTCTAAATTGTTTTTCTAGAGCTGCATTTTGAAGTGGCATGATTTGTTGCGGGTCGCTCTTGAGGTCGAAGAGTTGAGTGGGTAATCGCAGGGGCGTGTCTTCGTTACCTGGTAGACCATAGCTGGTCGGAATCATTAGAGTGGGACATTCTTTGGTAAATGAAAAGGGGGGCGCGAGCTCCTTAACCTGACGGAGTTCTTCCGGACTAAAGCGGCGGTTCATATGTGTGGGCATTAAAGTATACTCGTTCAGTGGCTGATTCTCTGCCTCGGCGGGTCCACACATGTAGACGTAGTGGCCATCCGTTATATTAACATGTCCCCCAAAAATGCCGAAAATGCCATAGTCTCGAACCTGTTGGTCCTCAGCTATGGTGCGTTCGAGGTCAAAGCCCAGCATGTCGTCGGTTGGGCTTAATCCATGAAAGCCCAGCAGGGTTGGGCCGATATCGATGGACGGTTGAACCAGTGCTTGGCGGCGTGTGCCAGCAGAACTGGGTGAGCGGGGGTCCCAGATGAAAAATGGAGTGTTGGCAATTTCGTTATAGAATGGAGCCCAGCACTTTGCCCAGCAGTCGTGTTCACCGAGCATGAAGCCATGATCCGTGCAAACAATGAGCATTGTGTCTTCCCATAGGTTGAGCTCATCGAATAGGTCGAGCACCTTTCCGAGTCGTTGATCGCACCCGTTCATTAGAGAAGCATATTCGTGTCGGGCATGCTCGATAATGTTTGCAGACTCTCTGACTTCACGATAAGGAGGCCATTCGACTGGTTTACCGCCGTATTGGTCGAAGTGTGCTTTGTAGGGAGCTCGGAAGGCCTCTTGGCTAAAAAAAGGTTCGTGCGGATCAAAAGTTTCGATTTGCAGCATCCAATCGTCTGCCGCCTGGTTGCGTTGTATAAATTCAATTCCCTTGTCGAAAGTGACATGCATCGGGAATTTTTCAGGCTTCTGAGTCTCTTGGCGATTGATGGCATCTTGAAGAACCATTGGCTCGGAACGTGGTATGGCACGGTCCGGAATGGCAGGCTTGTCGACTTGGCCGATCCATGGGTCTCCTTCTTGTCCACGTATTAAATCGTATGTGCTGAAACGTGTGTGGTAAGTGCCCCCGCCATCTTCCCAGTAGTGTTGGTGATCAGTGGACAGATGTGTGTGGATCCCTGCGTTTTTCAGTAGCTCTGGGACGGAATCATCGAAGGGTTCTAATGGGCCCCATGAACGATGGAGGAAGTTGGGGCGGCCAGTGTGTAGGTCGCGGCGAGCTGGCATGCATGGCATCGAGCACACGTAGCTGCGATCAAAGGTGGCTGTGCGCGCTGCCAGTCGCTGGAAGTTGGGTGTATGAGTCCAATCGCAGTCATAGTTTTTCAGCATGTGCCGGTTGAGGCTATCGAACATAACAATCACTGAACGCATATGTTTTAGTCTGTTGGGGATTAATTGAGGAGGTGAAATGACGAGTGGGGTGTCGCCTCGAGAACAAAGCATTTCAAATTCATTTGAAATGCTTTAGTTCATGAATGGTCGGATGCCTCGGCACTCGCGAGCTAGGGGTTTATTTAACTGTAAGATTCAATGTTTACAGTTAAGAATTCGATAGAGTTGATGTTTATGTTACCATTGTTGTGATAAAAAGATGTCTTTATCAATGCCTTTAAATTGGTGTTTCTCAACGCTTGGTTGTCCAGAATTGGATTTTGAATCGGCTGCAGCACTGGCGGCGACTTTTGGATTCTCTTCGATTGAAGTTCGTGTTCTGGAGAATCGCTTAGACTTGCCCGCTTACCTGGAGGCGAAGTATGGCAGTCCCAGCCAATTGGCTTCGATTATTCAGAATGCTCCTGTGTCTGTGAGCGGGCTGAACACTTCCTTGCGGTTGACGAGTGAGTCGGACGCAGACCGAGATGCATTTATGAAGTATGCTTATTGGGCGAGCGGTGCAGGGATTCCGACTTTGCGTGTGTTTGATGGTGGGGCGGAATGTGATTTAGTGGATACGGAGACATTAGATCAGATGTGTCAAAACCTTGATTGGTGGGAGCGTGTGCGAACTGCAGAAGGATTTCAATCAGAGTTGTTGGTTGAGACCCACTGGAGCTTATGGACCCCTGAAAGTGTATTGAAACTCGTTGAGGTTGTTCCGTGTGAAATTCGTTTTATATGGGATGTTTTCCATACTTGGCGTCACGGTGGTCGCGATGTGTTGGAGACTTGGGAGTTGTTGAAACCTTACATTGCACACATTCATTTTAAGGATGCAGTGTTGGACCCGACTTCGCCTAAAGGAGCTCGGCATCTACCGCTGGGTGAAGGGGAGCTCCCGTTGGCTGCATTATTTAGTCGATTGAAATCGGATGGTTTTTCTGGACCAGTCAGCCTGGAATGGGAGCGTTACTGGAATCCGTCTGTAGCACCTTTGGATACCATGTTACAGCAGGGAAAAGCGCTTCGCTTTTGGTGATCATTTATGAATAAAATACGCAGATTATACTCTCTATTCAGTCTCTCGATTGCCTGTATGTGTGGGCTATTGTCAACTCTAGGAGCCAGCACATTCAAAACATTGCATGTACCGAATGCAGATGGAGAGGTTGGGGCGCTCCAAGTTCTTCGCTACGGACCAGAGCATGAGAATGGCCTCTTACCAGCAGTGCTCCTATTCCATGGGGGCAGTTGGCAAAAGGGTGGACCAAGGCAACTGTCGCCTTACGCTACAGAATTTGCCGATGCTGGATATGTGGCTTACTCCGCAGAATATCGATTGCTGGGCAAGAATACTGATTCGGTGGAAGATTGTGTGGCAGATGCCGAAGCCGTGTATCAGTGGTTGGTCGAGCATGCGGAAGAAGAAGGGATAGATGTTTCTCGTATGTTTGTTGGAGGTGCCTCAGCGGGCGGTCATTTAGCACTGTGTGTGTTTCTTAAATTGAATGAGGTTGGAGCTTGCCGCTTCCAAGGTTACATTGGTTACAATCCTGTTGTGACTACACAGTCTGAGCGTTTCGAGTCATTGTTTGAAGATTTTGGAGTTAAATATGATCCGATAGCGAAGCTAAGCAATTCAGCGGCTCCCATGCTCATTTTACACGGTAGTGAAGATCCTGTTGTTCCTATGGATTCGGTTCGATCCTTTCAAAGGAAAGCAGAGGCGTTCGGTGTTTCCTGTAAACTCGAAGTTTTCGATGGAGAAACTCATGGTTTCTTCAATCAGAATCGTGCGAGTGCCGAAGTTCGAGAACGTCTGGAAGCGGTTGCTCTAGAATTTTTGAGTGCACACAACTGATGTTTCCGGTTATAAATGATCAACGCGTCAATCCTTTCAAGAAACACGCGACTTACTTAGGTAGGCTTTTTTTTCCTAGGTAAACCATCGCAAGTCCTGTTGAGATCAGTGTGGCTGCAATGGTGAGTGTCGCGATTTGATCTGTGTGATTACGGCTGTAGATTAGCAGTGGAAGTATGAGGGCGCCGATGGTTGTGGCTAGCGTGCCGATTAAGATCAACTGTCTCAGGTCGTTGGCTCCGCCGACTTCATTCTCGAAATCGACTGGTTTGAACATTTCATTGAAAAAATCCTTCACCTGTTGGTGATAGGCTGCACTGGTCGTGTGCCATGCGAGGGATGAGAGTATGAATCCGGTTGCGCTACAGGATGTTGTTGTGAAGAGCGTTTGTTGGAAGTTAAGATCGATGTCCGTGAAGCTTTTTATCAGCACGAGCGATATAGAACTCGTAGCGCCGAGGCCGATGCCAGCCAGTGCTGCCCAGGAAGGGACGCGCTTCATTAGTAAACCAAGCAGGAGTGGTATGGCCATGGGGATGGCCAGGTAACTGCCGATATTGAGCATGATTTCAAAAATACCAACGCCGCTTTGTTGTGAAAACCAGAAGGCGAGTGTGATGATAATCAATCCAAAGATGAGTGAGATACGCTGGCTCTGGCCTAGTAGAAGTCGGTTATCATTGATTTGAGCTTTACGGAAGCGTCGGCGGAGAGCAGGCAGTATGTCTTTTATGAAAATGGCGGCATTACGATTGAGGCCGGAATCCATTGAGCTCATTGTGGCGGTCAGCATCGCGACGACCACCAGTCCGATCATTCCTGTCGGCAGTAGATTCAGGCTGGTAATCGCATAAGCCGCTTCGGCTGGTTTGGAGATGTCGACTGCATTGATCTGATCGGCGTAGAGTAGCCGTCCAGTCATTGGTGGAATAAACCAAAAGAAAGAGCCGAAAAGTGTGAGCACCGTGGCTAGTAGAGCGGCCTTGCGAGCTTCCCAGCCGTCTTTAGCTGAGAAGTAGCGCACCGCATTTTGCATGGTGTTCGCCGTGATGATATTTTTAAAGATAATGGCCGAAGCCCAGCCCCAGGTAAATGCAGCTGCAGCGAACTCTCCATAGGAATTTATCATTGAGAATTTGTTTTCTAGACCTTCTAGATGAATGGCCTGCAAAAATTCACCCCAGCCGCCAAGCTCGCGTAAGCATAAGCATGCCAGGATGACCGTGATGGGGAATAGGATGAGACTTTGCAAAAAGTCGGTAGCCATCACTGCCCAACTGCCACCACTAGTTGAGTAGGCCAGCACGACTAGGCCAATTATAATGATTACAGCCTCGACTGGAAAGCCGAAGACAGCAGAGCTGAAGATGGCCAAACCATAGAGGTGGAGACTGGAGTAAAGGATGCCGAGTGGGAGTGTCGCCCATGCATAGAATTGTTGTGTGGCGGGCCCAAAACGTTTCCGAATGACCTCTGGTGCTGTGGTCGCGCGTAGCTGACGGAACCATGGCGCAAAACAGATGAAGTTCAGGAAAAATCCGAGTGAATTCGCTATGAAAATAATTGCGACCGACCAGCCGGATTGGAAGGCAACACCGGCAGCTCCTGTGAAGGTCCACGCGCTGAACGAATTCATAAAGGCGCTCATGCCGACGAGCCACCACGTGCCTCGGCAACCACCGCGAAAGTAGTCGCTGATATCCTTATTGAATGACTTGAAGATAAAGCCGACGCCGACCATGAGTGCTAGGTAGGCGACGATGACGATGAGATCGATAATGTTCACAGATGTAGGGGCTATGCCTGTAGGACTTACTGAGGGGGGAGTGGTAGAGGGTAGTTTCGTTCCCAGCCGCGTTGAGCAAAGCTGTCGGATTCACACAAAGCGATGCCATGTGTCAACTGCTTCTCATGGTGTCCAGATAGGGCCGATTGCATCAACCATTTCCGGACTGAGGCTTCCAGCTTCAGTCTGATCTCCAAATACTCGGGATGATCCGCTAGATTCGTCGTCTCGGTAGGGTCTTCATCCAAATTAAAGAGTTCGGTCAGCCCGAGTTGGTAGCTAACGAATTTCCATGAGCCACGTTGAACCATGCAGCCATTTCCAAGAATTCCGAAAATATCGCGCGTCACGTCGGGGCGATCGCTCAGAGGTAGGGGGGTGTAGTGCCACCAGGCTGGAATCATGCTTCCGCTGCTTTCCAATAGAGTTGCGGCAACTTGCTGCAGCTCAACAGGAGCGTCCACTCTAGATGAGGTTTGTTGATCCGCTGCTTTAACTATCAGGGGAATATGAATCGACTCCTGGTAGAAATCGCCCTTGCCGACCATGCTTCGATCGCCGACGTGGTCGCCATGATCACTGGTAAAGACCACAAGCGTGTTTTCCCACACCCCTTTGTCTTTACAAGCTTGGACGATGCGGCCGAATTCTTCATCGATTTGTTTGATGAGGCCTGCGTATTGTTTGCGTATCGACAGTCTTTGCGCTAGAGTAAATTCTTCGTAGTCGAGTGAATGCCAATCCTTGCGGTGATTTTCTAAAAAGTTTTGGTAGAAGCTTTCTTCCTCTTGAGTCGGCTGAGCGGAACGGTGGATTAACTCTGGCAGCTTTTCGGTGTCCACCGTATTGGCAAACTCGGGGAGTGCATCATATGGACAGTGGGGACTGGGAAAGCCGACCATCACTGCGAAAGAGCGTCCTTCGGGCTGTCGTTGGATGAATTCAATGGTTTCATTGGCTACAAAATGATCAACTGTGGTTTCAACTGTATCGGGATAGACGACGGATCCTTTGTTTTTTTTGTAATCTGGATGAGTGCGCGCATCAAATTTCTTGCGACCTGATTGGGCTAAAAACTCGGCGTAGTCGTCATGCACCTTAGGCCAGCGTTTATCCTCAGCGATAATACGCTCATCAAATCCTTCAGCTGCTTCAAAAGGGTGAAAGTGCATCTTGCCTATAGATGCTGTTCGGTAGCCTTTTGTGCGAAGCAGGTCTGGCCAGGTTTTGTATCCAATCGTTGATCGGTCAGTTCGTAGCCATTGGTGATTAGTTAGGACACCCGACTGGAGGGGGTTGAGACCAGTCAATAGTGCGGCTCTAGCGGGCACGCAAAGCGGGTATGGAGAGATGGCGTTGGAATAAATAGTGGATTGTTCCGAGAGCGCATCCAAGTTTGGAGTCGAAATTGCTGCGCAACCATACATGGACAGAAAGTCGGCACGTAGTTGGTCGCACATGACAAAGAGGATATTAGGGTTTTCCGGCATGAGTATACTTTTGGAGGTGGGCGCAATCTGTGCCATCAGGCGGCTGGAGTTATCTGCGTGCACTGTCTTGCTTCTGTCATTCTCATTTCTCAGGAGGATACAATGGCACGGCTTTTTTAACTGTAAGATTGTTTGGTATTACAGTTAAAAAAACGTGTCGATTGCATTTCAGGGGATCGTAGATGAGAGTTCTCTAGGCTTAAATGAAAAGCCGTGTGAACCCCAAACCTCTAAACTGATTATGAAGAAATTACTCTGCTCTGTGACCATTATACTGACTGCCACACTGACGCTGACTCAGGCCAACGTAACATTTGATTTTAACGACCAGACTGCATTTGATTCGAATTTTCCGGTAGGATCGGGTAACAATGAGAACGATAGTAATCGTTGGCTCTATGGAGATGAATCGAGTGTTTCGTTGAGTGGAGGGTCGTTACATTTACATGCAGGCAGTTCTACGGATAATCCTAGTTCATCGAGCGTGACCATTTATTCTAATGTAGCTTATAGTTCTAATTTTGATTTTATTAGTGAAGCGAAGGTCGTTCGTTTTGAAGGCCTAACAATGTCCGTGCCTTCTAGTGGATCGACTTATGTGACAAATTTTGGTGTCGCCAATGGGCATGTCGGTAATCTTATCAAGAATTCTGGCCCGGACGATTCGATTTATATTCGAATGAATCGTAATGGAAGCGCATTCGAACTGGTACAGAGGATCGGTGGTGATTCTGTGAGTGTTGAGAATTTGAATTTAGGATTTGATTTTTCAGGTGGTCTTGGATCTGTGACATTTGATTATATCGAGATGACTGTAAGTGCGAATGCTTGGGCGCTGGAGGCGCAAATAAGTACCGGTACATTAGATGGAACTACTAACATTTCAACGAGCGGCACTTTTGATACCGCATTTGAGAGCAGTTCTTGGGGCAGTGATTTTCATTTAGCAATACAGGCCGAACAGGCTGCGGAAAACGCAGATCGTTATACCGACCTTTCGCTGGATTCTGTGTCTGTTTCAGCGATTCCTGAGGTGAGCTATGCTTCTTTAATCATGGGGCTACTTGTCGTCAGTTTGGTAGGTATCACTCGTTCGAAACGTGTATAGGGATCCTAGCGATATTTATCCCTATCTGCTTTTCTGTTTCTTTTTAGTTGATTCTGTCGGCAGGCGGATTTCTTGCCGATAGATCTATGCCCATACTTTGACGCTTAAAATATGTCTGCTCTCATAAAATTAATTATATTAGCTGTTTGTTTTTTTATTGAAACAGCGATTGGGGCTACTGTTTCAGCAGGCCCTTTTATCCCTTTTAATAGCACCTGGGATTCGCCTCGCTATTTAGGGTTTCGGCCTGCTCATGGTTTTGAGGTCGATGTGAATCCGCCCCGTTTTTCTTGGCCATATACACCGATAATGGTGGGGGAGCGTGGAGAGCGTTTCTTGAAACAGGAGTTTACCTTACAGATTGCTCGTGAGCCTTCTTTCGTTTCTCCAGAAATCGAGCAGACCTATGCATTCAATTTTGGTAATGCCTTACCTGCAATCGACAATGGAAAGTGGTATTGGCGTGTCGGATACGCACCGCTAGGGGCCAGTCCGGTTCAATGGAGCGCTGTGCGTGAATTTTATGTGCCAGATCATGCGGTTGTGGATGACCGTAGCTGGCTCACTGAAGCGTCAAAAGCGTTGTCGAAAAAGCCTCATCCACGACTAGCGCCTGGCGATGGTCGCTGGGATGGCTTGCTGGAACGCTTGATGTCGAATACGATCACGGCCTCAGTGTTGACACGTATGCAGGACGAGGCGAACCAAGCTTTGCAAACAGAATGGTGGCATGATTTTCCGCAAACGGACCGTGCCACCAAAGGTAAGGGGCGGCAACTCGCCCGTAAATTCATGCAGATTGGCGACGCACTGATTCAAATTGCCTTTATACATCATGTTACAGGTGATGATCGGTATGCAGGCGCTTTAGAGCGTGCATTGACGGTTGCTGCCTACCCTCAACGGGGAGAAACGACAC
Organism: Thalassobacterium sedimentorum; assembly: GCF_031127905.1. GTDB lineage: Bacteria > Verrucomicrobiota > Verrucomicrobiia > Opitutales > Coraliomargaritaceae > Thalassobacterium > Thalassobacterium sedimentorum. Next base: position 76,916 of record NZ_JARXIC010000013.1, read on the forward strand.
CGGAGTATAACGGAGCGTCGGACAAATGGGGCACCCGCTGGGTCTTCTATCTCGCATACATATACGACTGGTATTATCATGAAATGACGCCAAATCAACGATCAGAAATGCTGTCGGCTATCGAATGGCGTTTACAGGCTATTATGGGAAATGCTGCATCTTGGGAAGATGAGAGGAGTGTGCATTCACAAGGTGTCGCTGGTTTCTTGCAAAGTCATCCTTTGGAGAATTTTTATAGTGCGGCTGCTGCGATTGCTTTGACAGTCGGGGATAGTTCAGTTGCTGATCATTATGCTCCACTGATGCTGAACTATCTACTTGGAGTTGGTAGTGGGTATGGTCCAGAAGAAGCATGGAATGAGGCGGGCGCATATGCGATTTCCAAATCGGAGCATCCGATTCGAGTTGCTTTGATTTGCGATGTGTTGCTGGAAGATTACAGCTTCAGCGAATTGCCTTGGTTTCAAAAAATGGGGCGCTTCCTGATGCATCTCTTGCCGCCGGGGATGGAGCGTCAAGGATTTGGTGATTACACGCTGGATATGAACAATCATCAGAAACGCGCGGATTTGAGACGGAATTTGATGATGCTTGGGTTATTGTCTCAGGATCAGAGCTATTTCGATTTGACTGCACAGATCGAGTCCGAAGGCGTTGCACCTAGGAATCTTGATGGCCCTGTGTTCTGCATTGCTGCCGATGTTCTTGGGATACCCACGACACGTAAAGAACCCGTGCAAGCATCTCGAATATTTCCAGTGGCTGGTTGGCTTTTTTCAGGGAGTCACCCGGTCGATCAGCGAGCTACCGCATGGAATGATCTTCGGATGACGATGCTAGCTCGCCCTAAAGGAGGCTATAGCCATTCGTATCCACATGAAGGTGCCTTTGTGCTTCAATATGGTGGAGAGAGCTTGGCTGCGGGTGGGGGTGCCACAGTTTATGCCGACCCATATTCGAGGAATTCACTGAGCCATAATAGTGTGCTGGTTGATGGTAAGGGACAGGCCTTTCAAGGGTTTAATAAGAGTTATCCTTATGCCGCCCGTCCATTGTATTGGGATGTTCGTGAGGGAGTGACTATTGGAGCGATCGATGGAACTGGTGGGTTCCTAGTGCCTCCCAAGGAAGCAAAGGAGGATTACGGATACCTGTCTCCGCTGCCTGATGATTGGGGGAATTTAAAGCTCAAGCAGTGGATACGCAGTTTTGTTCTGGTGGATGAGCGATTTTTTGCAGTGTATGATACCTTTGAAAGTCGGGCTGATATGGATCCGGCGCGATTCTCTTTTCTGCTAAATATACCGACTCTTTCTGAAGTTAGAGAAGATCCAGAATCTGGAATACTTGCTGCCTACGATATGGGGACTGTGCGGACGACGGTTTTTCAGGATACCAGTGAACCTGTGACTGTTTTTAAGGATGTGGGGGAATCAATTTTTGTGAATCCAATCACTGGGACAAACTATAAGCCAATGCTGGTTGAAGCATTTGAGCGCCGTAATCGTAACTTAGGAGAACAAGATTACACGATGACTCGTTTATGTGTGACGACGGAAGCAACACGAACAGCACATATGCTAACCGTGTTTTCGGTGAACAATGACCCAAGTAATGTGAGGCAAGCTGAGGTAGATTTTGAAGGAGATGGGGTCTTTACACTCCGGGATGCAGTTGGTGAAATTACGGTATCATTTACAGATGAGGCGAGTGAGGCTGATATTGCTGTACCGCAGAATTTGATTCGTGAGCATAGCAGACAAACAGAACCATATCGATTGTTAAGTCGGAATCAGGATGATACGATTCAGGTCGGCGACATGACGATGCCTGTAACGTGGATATTACATGAGGATTTTCAATCTCCGTCATGGATGAATCGCTGGATGGTGGAAAGTGAAAATTCGCCAGTATTTGCGGATACAGAGGGCTTGAGGGTGAGTCTGGGGGCTGATCCAGAGACTGCTGGAGGCACGACGGTTTGGCTGCGGCCTCAATTACCCGAGGATTGTTTGATTCGCATTATTGCAAAGGTCAATGAATCGGACTCGGCGAATGCTGCGAATCTTAATGTATTTATGAATGCTCGTGAAGCAGATGGCAGCGCTTTAATTTTCGGTCGAAGCGGTGATTATGCCGCCTATCATTCGATCTTAAACTACACGATGACGTTGACTGGAGGGGCTAAGCCTGGTTGGAGTCGCTTGCGGAAGAACCCTGGTTTCAATCTAGTTTCTGAAGCTGATACTCGGTCAGAAGTTGGGCAAACTTATGAGCTTATTCTTATCCGTATCGCTGATCGGATTCAAGTGTGGCTTGACGGACATCTGCTACATGATTGGACGGATGAGAATCCTTTGAGTGATGGGAATTTTGGTCTCCGGACATGGCGTAGCGATGTCACCTTTGAGTCGGTTGAAATCGCGATTCCCTCGCATGAAAGGTAAACCACTGATTGATATATTATGCAGCATATATATAAGTTAAATCGATTCAGAGGCTTTACTTTAGTTGAGTTACTGATGGTTATTGCCGTGATAGCCGTGCTTGCTGCTATTTTAATTCCTGTAATAACCCGCGTGAGAGAAAAATCTCATGAAGTTGAATGCAGGAATAATTTGAGACAAATTGGCGTCGCACTGAATTTGTACGTGCAGGATCATAATCAACGATTTCCCGGTCCGTTGACTGGGGCTCAACCCACGTCTTATAAGTTAGGTGTCACGAATGCGATGGTGTATCATCTTACTGAATATTTGGGACTTCCAGAGCCGACAGAGGAGAAGCAGTATGCAGAAGTTTTTGCATGTCCTGCTTACCTTGCAGAAAAACCGATTGAGGAAGATCCCAGGAGTTACGTCATTCCAACGGGAAGCGAGACTGGCTATCTTTTTGGCTATGCAAATGCAGATCCTAATAAAGGACAGGGCGCAAAAACGATTACTTACGCATATCAGGAAAATCCTCACGATATTTGGATTCTGCGCGAAGCCAGTCAATTACAAAGTGGTAACATACGTTTACCTGAGCAGCCAAATCATAAAGAAGGAAATCATTACCTATTCTTAGATGGTTCAGTTCGGATGATTGCCTTTGACCAAGAACTGTATTAGTATGTTAGATAATAGTTTTAAAATCAAGCCGACTGAAGTCGATCAAGCTGTGCGGAGTTGTTTGTTTGTACTCACCGAGCAAGAGCGAAAGGATTTTTTTGGAGATGAATCGCTGCAAGATTTACTCGGAGATAATTATCGTGTAGTCGTATGTCATCTGGGGAATTCAGATGAATTGGAGCGGCTTGTGAGAGACTTTCGTCCTGAAATGATTGTGGGTGCGTGGAAAACACCTGAGCTTCGATTCATTGATGGTCAGTTGCCGGCTAGGTATTATTGTCACTTGGCGGGGTCTATTCGTCGAACTGTGCCTAGGTCTTTGATCGAAGCGGGAATGGTGGTGACTAATTGGGGCGCATCGATCTCACGCTATGTTGCGGAAGCTGCCTTGATGTTGGGATTAAGTGCTTCGCGTAATCTAGGGCACCATACTCGGAATTTTCATGAACGTGGGATGTGGCGCACTCCACACATTCCAGCATGGAGCCTTTTCGAGCGTCGTGTCGGAGTGCATGGATTCGGGAATATATCGCGCGAATTAGTCCAATTGCTTGCGCCATTTAAAACAACTATTTCGGTGTGGGATCCGTTTGTTTCAGACGAGTCGCTTGTGGCTGCTGGAGTGCGCAGAGCTGACTCTTTGGCCGACTTGTTCAGCAGTGCGGATTTTCTTTTTGAATGCTGTGCGTTGACTGAAGAAACAGAAGGAGTTGTGGATCGTTCGTTGCTAGAGCGCCTTCCTGAAACCGCAGTATTTGTTAATGTGGCTCGCGGGCGTTTGGTGGATGAAGTGGTATTAGCAGAGTTGGTTTCATCAGGACGAATTCGGGCAGGTGTTGATGTTTTTCGGGTGGAACCATATCCGAGCGATGGAGCAATTCGCGATAATGACTTCAGTGTCGTGATGCCGCACCTAGGCGGCAATACAGTCGATAGCAGGCGTTATGCGGGACGTATGGCCTTGAGACGAATGCAGGCTTATTTTTCAGGCGTAGTTCCTGAGGATCTCGTCGATCTGCAGCGTTATGATCGTATGACTTAAAATGCAATGATCTCTTCTAGCGAAACGAATAATTAGTAGACTATGGCTAAACGACTCAATCATCCTTGGAAATCTATAATTACGATGGGGCGCGCGCACGACCTTCTGCGGCATGATGTGATGCAACACCTGGCTTATTTACAGCAGGAGATTGGCTATCGATACTGCCGTTTTCATGCCTTATTTCATGACGACATGGCTGTTGTCGAGCGTATGCAAGATGGTCGATTGCATTTTCATTGGCATCATATTGATAAGATTTTTGACGCTTTGCTGTCGATCGGACTCAAGCCATTCGTGGAACTGAATTCCATGCCTCTGGCGATGGCAAGTGGTGCGAAAACAATGTTTTTTTATCAGATGAATGTGACGCCGCCTAAGTCTTATACAGAATGGGAAGATTTAATTGAGGCGTTCAGTCGTCATTGTATCGATCGTTATGGGATTGCTGAAGTCAGGACATGGTATTTTGAGGTATGGAATGAGCCGAATCTATCGAATTTTTGGTCGAGTAATCGAGATGAGTATTTTAAGCTCTATTCGCATGCCGCATCTGGTGTGAAAAAGGCGGACGCTCAGTTACGTATCGGTGGACCTGCGACGGCGGGAGGGGCATGGGTCTCAGAAACGATTCAATATTGCGCCGACAACAATGTGCCTCTTGATTTTGTCAGCACACATAGTTATCCACAGGATGAGCAGAATCTTTTCGAAGACGGGCTGAGCCCCCATCAGCCGGGAGAATATTTTATCGATATTGTTCGTTCGGTTCAAGAAGCCGTCGCGAGTTCTGCGATGCCAGATCTGGAAATTCACTGGACCGAATGGAATACCCAAAGCGCGTTGAACAAAGAGGCTGTCAGTTGGAGCAATAATATCTATGTCGATAACGCTTTTGCGGCATCTTTTATCGTTAAACATATGCTCGCTTTAGATGAGGCTTGCGATTCATTGGGGTGGTGGATTGCGAGTGATATTTTCGAAGAGTACGGTTATTCTCAGAATCCTTTTTCCTGTAATTATGGTCTGTTAACAAATCATGGGCTACCGAAGGCTTCTTGTAATGCATTTCGTCTGTTGGCACGCATGACCGGGGAGTTGATCGAGTCGAATCAGTCCTCGCAATATGGTGAGCACCGTGGGGCTTGTGTCACTCGAGATGGTGATGTGCTTAAAGCCTTGCTTTGGTATCATCCTCCTTTGGTGAGTGTGGAGCAGGCCGAGACTTGGGCATACGATATTCAGTTGCCTGTGGAGTCGCGCGATTCAGTCAGGTATCTTGTGACGTCTGCGTGGATTCGTGCGCACAAGGGAAGCTTCTGGGAGACTTGGTGTGAAGTTGATCGACCCAATCATTTATCACCATTCGAAGTGCAGGCATTTCGGGATATGGCTGAGCCTGAGATGACAGTTGCTCAGGCGATCGCTCTGGATGGTCAGTTGCAGCTTGCGGGGGCCTTGAAGCCTTATGAGGTTAAGTACTTTGAATTGAGGCCTCAGCCCCCAGTGTCTATTGGGAAAGGTTCTGATTTAACCGCATGGACGGAATTGGATGCCAAGCTAAATGAAAGCGTTCGATAGCTGTTGACTACTTTCTCGTTGATTCCATTCGTATGCTCGTTAGATTAGGCGTTGACTCCGATTAAACAGAAAATACCCCAACCATGAAACAACGTGTCTCGATGCGGGATATCGCCAAAGCCGCAGATGTCAGCGTAATGACGGTTTCGTTGGCCCTGAAGAATTCTCCACGATGTGCAAATGCTACGCGACGGCGCATTCTTGCGTTGGCTGATGAGATGGGATTTTCACCAGACCCGGCTTTACGTGCTTTGGTCTCATATCGTCATCAGAAAAATAACCCCAGTTACTCGGGGACGATTGCTTATATTAATAATACCGCTTCTCCGAATTTAGTGAAGCGGGGAGGGTATCATCAGAACCTGTTTGATGGAGCGTCCGAGCGTGGCAAACAGCTCGGTTATAAAGTAGAGGAATTTTGGATCAATGAACCAGGTGTGAAACGAGACCGAATTTCACAGATACTTCAGGCTCGGGGAATACAAGGCTTGATTCTTGGGCCACAAGTGAGTGCGCATTCGAAATTGATCCTTGATTGGCAGCATTTCTGCGTCGTTCAGATTGGTTTTTCTTTGGAATCTCCTAAGTTTCATACGATTGGGGCAGATGTTTATAAGGCTGTTTTTCGCATCATGCTTGAATTATGCCGGTTGGGCTATCGGCGTATTGGGCTGGCGCTTAATCATCATCAGGATGAACGTGTCGAAAATCGTTATTCAGGTGCGTATTTGGCGGTGCAAAATAAAATGCCCAGCACCTACCAACGCATTCCAATATTGTGTGAAGATGATATCGATGCTTCAGCTTTCTCGTCCTGGTATTACATGCATCGTCCTGACGCCATTATCTGCGGGCAAAATAAGTGTGTGGAATTTTTACAGGCAATGGGCATTTCGATTCCTAAAGACGTCGGCTATGTGGCTCCATTTAAAGCAAATTTAGACCAATTTGCGCATGCAGATGGACGTCAGGAGGACTCGGGACAGAAGGCGGTTGAGATTCTTAGCGGTATGATTGATCGCAACGAACGGGGGATTCCTGAATCCAGAATGATTCACACTGTTGAACCTCTCTGGAACTCGGGGAAGACTGTGCTGCGGCAAGGAGCAGCTGTTCCTCTTGAGTATCCTGTCGAATGATATTATACCAACAAAAAAGCGCTCCTTTCGGAGCGCTTCGTTTACCTTTTGTGTGATTGTGTTGAGGCCGCTTATTTTTGAATTTCAGCGAAGGCCCAATCCAACCAGGGGAGGAGCGCTTCAATATCAGCGGCGTCCACTGTGGCACCGCCCCAAATGCGCAAGCCCGCGGGGGCGTCGCGATAGCTGCCAAAGTCGTAGCCGACGCCTTCTTTGTCCAATAGGCTCACCAGTTGCTTGGCCTTGGCCGCTTGATCATCCGCCGAGAGTGCTTGATACCAGTCGGCTGTGATCTTTAGGCAGATCGATGTATTGGAAATTGTAGCTGGATCTTGAGCTAGAAATTCGATCCAGTCCGTCTTTGCGACCCAGTTGGCAATTGCTTTGAGATTGGCTTCGGAGCGTTCGATCAAAGTGGGAAGGCCGCCGATACTCTCAGCCCAGCGCAGGCCGTCCACTGCGTCTTCGATACATAGCATCGAAACGGTGTTGATGGTTGCACCGCTAAAGATACCACTGATCAATTTGCCGCCTTTGGTCATACGAAAGATCTTAGGTAACGGCCAAGCGGGAGTGTAGTTTTCCAGACGCTCAATTGCACGTGGGCTCAGCACGATCATGCCGTGGGCACCTTCGCCGCCCATGACTTTTTGCCAAGACCAAGTCACCACATCCAACTTACTGAAGTCCATGTCCATCGCGAATACCGCCGAAGTCGCGTCGCAGATCGTCAGGCCCTTGCGATCCGCAGGAATCCAGTCCAAATTCGGCACCTTTACACCGGAAGTGGTGCCGTTGTAAGTAAAGACTACATCATTGTCGCAATTGACTTTTGAGAAGTCGGGCAGCAGGCCATAGTCTGCTTCGTGCCTGGTCACATTTTCCAGTTTCAGTTGCTTGAGCACATCGCTCACCCAGCCAGAGCCGAATGACTCCCATGCGCACATTTCCACACCGCGTTCGCCGAGTAGCGACCACATCGCCATTTCTACGGCACCGGTATCGGAGGCCGGTACGATCCCACAGACATAGCCCTCGGGCAGGCCCAGAATCGAAGCGGACTTATCGATGACTTCTTCAATGCGTGCCTTTGCGGGCTTCGCTCGGTGAGATCGGCCGACCAGGGCGTCGTTGAGCGCGTCGAGCGACCAACCGGGACGCTTACTGCAGGGACCGGATGAGAAGAATGGGCGATTTGGTTTAGTGCTTGGTTTCATGGTTGAAAGGAGCAGAAAGTTAGGCGTTCACACCTAGATGTCGAGAGTCGGTTTTATTAAAAGTGTGAATGAATAATAGGGCTTCAGTGTCATCGTTGCTTTCGCGCCACAGGCCTTGCCAAGCAGTCGGATTGCTCCAGCCCCGGGCTCCGGGCCCCAAGAAACGACTGTGGCCGTTTTTGATTATGGGGGCGGCTTGTTCGTAGAAATTGACTGCGCCTGTGACGATGGCCATTTGCTAATCGCTCAAATCATTGAAGGTTCGAGCCGGTGTCCGCCGAAAGAGCAATTTTCAATGACCAAATCCGTTACTGTTTTTCGTCGAGATAATCCTGCACCAAAGGGGCGTTGAGATTCCAGAAACGACGACTGCCGACTTGTAATGGCTTACTGTTGCGCTGGAGATGGTCTTTGGATTGCTGCCACGCTTCGGAACCGGGATTGCAGACTTTTCTAGAGAGTATGCGGCTAGCCGCGCTTCCCGAAAGTCGGGGGGCGCACTGCATCGGGGAGATCGGGTGAATTTGGAGCCGTGGCCTAAGCCTCCTCGAAGCGACGATCAAAGAGATCGGCTAATTCATCGAGCATGCGTTTGCCATCTTGAGCGGCACCCTCTGTGCGCACGACTAGCTTTGAGCCTTTGCCAGCTGCCAACATCATGAGGCCCATAATGCTTTTGCCGTTGACCTGCTCACCATCTTTCTCCACCCAAACTTCGCCGCCGTATGTGTTTGCTATACGTACGATCATGGCTGCCGGACGGGCGTGAATGCCCATCTTATTCTGCACAACGAGTTCCTTTTTCAAGGTTTCGCTGCTGTCACTTGTTTCTGGTGTGCTCATGTTTTATTGCCGCTAAAAAAGAGTTACTGTCGATATTAGCAAGAAATAATCCAATTCTCTCTAAATCGTTCCGGACTCTGTTACTTTTTTATTAAGTCTGTAGGCAAATTTGCCGTCAAGGGGGAAAACGTAGTACTTATACTGAAGAATTAGGCGTCGAGGCTGTAACTTGGATTGTCAATCGGAGAGGCTGGCCTAAGGCTGAGCGTCGCTAGCCATCATATTCAGGAATTAAATCACTCTGATGTTGCCAAAGGTCGGCATAGTGACCGCCTTGCTGGATTAATGCGGCGTGGGAGCCAGACTCTATGATTCGACCTTGCTCCATGACCACAATTTTATCCGCTCGCCGCACGGTGGAGAGTCGGTGCGCGATGACAAGTACCGTGCGCTGTTGTACCAGTCGGTCCAGGGCCTCCTGGATCTTACGTTCGGTGATTGTATCGACACTGGCAGTCGCTTCGTCCAGAATGACGAAGGGGGGATTTTTTAACAGCACTCGCGCGATGGTGAGCCGTTGTTTTTCTCCTTGGCTCAGGCGGATGCCTTTTTCTCCTATATTGGTATCCAAGCGTTCTGGCAGGGCATCGACAAACTCCCAGGCGCAGGCCTGCTCGAGCGCGTGGACGATTTCGTCTTCGGTGGCATCTGCCTTGGCTAGCATGAGATTATCACGGACGGTGCCTTCAAAGAGGAAGGGGTCCTGGGCGACGTGGCCGACTTTATCGTGCAGTTCGCTTAAGCTGAGCTGGCGAATGTCGACGCCTGACAACTTAACGATGCCACCGCTGACATCGTAGGTGCGCATCGCGAGGTTGGCGACGGTTGACTTGCCGGCACCTGTGTGGCCGACGAGTGCGGTGACTTGATTGGCTTCCAGTGTGAGTTCGAATTGGTCGAGCACTGCCGGCCGGCCGGGGTATTCAAAACGGGCTTGTTCAAAGGTCACTTCGATGGGGCCCGCAGGTAGAGGGGTGGTGGTGGCTGGTTCGTCGACGTCAACTTGTGCATCGAGGACTTCAAAGACTCTTTCTCCGGAGGCTCGACCAGCGGCGATCAGGTGGTTGAGGCCGTGCAGCTGCGAAATTGGCTGGTAGAGCATATTTGCCAGTAGGAAGAACGCGATCAACTTACCCATGGTAAAATCGGCAGTGTTCTGTAATACTAAATAGCCACCTACGCCCACAATACTTAGAAAGCCTAGTTTGGTGACGAGTGAAGTCGCCGGGCTGTAGATGGACCAGCGAAACATTGCAAACAGCGTTTTGTCTCTTAGCTTTTGGGCCTTGGTTTCAAAACGTGCCGATTCACGTTTTTGCAGGCCGAAGGTCTGTATCAGGCGATTACCCTGAATGTCTTCGACTAAGAGGCTGTTGAGGTCGCCAGCACTTTCGCGTACGCGCTTCCACACTTTGCGTGAACGTTTGGAGTAAAGAACACCTACAATGAGTAGAATGGGGACGGGTAAAAATACAAACCACGCCAGGAAGGGTTGCATGATGAATAGAACGGTCGTTATGCCGACGATGCGTAGAATTGCGCCTGTGCCTTGTTCGGTGCCATCGAGCAGGGCGCGTTCCACCGCGGCGACGTCTTCAATTACCCGGGAGGAGATTTCGCCACTCTTGCGCTGGTCGTAGAACGATACAGGCAGGCGCAGCAGTTTGCTGTGTAGGTCGCGTCGCATTTCTAGTAACACGCGTTGTTCAAGCGTATTATTGACCCGAATGCGTAGGCTGTTGAACACTTCGCTGCCCAAATAGAGGAGTGCGATCAGTCCCACTCCGTAGAGTAGGCCGTCGAGTGCATCGGTTGCTTGCAGGCCGTCGAAAATGCGTTGAATTGCGATCGGTACTGCGATCTCCATTGCGGCCATGCTGCCCGCAAGTCCGATGGTGAGCCAGAAAAGGCTCTTGTAGCGGAACAGGTAGGCGGAGACCCGCAAAATGGTATTTTTCTTTGTTTTCTCTGTAGTTTGGCTCACGTGTCGGGAAGGTTAATCTGTCACGCAAGCCCTGATTGCCAGCCTTGGCAAATCTGAATATGAATTAAAGGTTGTCAGCGGAGCGCATCCTGCATTTTTTTCTGTTTTCACTCTCCCATACTATTTATCCGTCATTATATTCTCATGTCCGTACGACTCTATGTAGGTAACCTTTCTTTCGATGCCACTGCTGAAGATCTCCGCGAGATCTTTGGTCAAACCGGGCAGGTCGAAGATTCTGTCATAGTCACTCGCCCCGGAGGCGGTCGACCGCGCGGTTTTGGTTTTGTCACTATGGCTGACGAAGCCGCAGGGCAAGAAGCGATCCGTCAGCTCGATGGTCAAGCATTGGCCGGCCGTCAATTAGTGGTGAATGTCGCGAAAGAGCGGCAGAACAGTGATAGTGAAGGTGGAGAATAGTTGCTTGGTCTGGGGCTGAGTCGTTGAAGCTGTGGTACGCGATTGGGGCTTGTTGAGCCTGAATTGACAAGCGTCACTGAATCACACGCCCGCATTGCTGCCGCATCGGTATGTGTGTCGGTATGTGCGCGATAAGTTTGAAATTCCCTGTTTAGGCTGGGCCTTTGCTGGGGGTGGGTAATTTGAAAGCCATGAGTAGTGGGATCATGACCACAATTGCGCCAAATAAGTAAGCGCTTTGTGAACCGTAGGCGAAATAGACGAAGGCGGCCAGCAGTGGGCCTATGGCGCGAGCCAGTGAGCCTGCAGATCGGAAGACGCCCAGATTGGCGCCTTGATCCGACTCCTTGGAATAGAGTGAGACCAGCGCGCTCAAGGTTGGCGATGCAAGACCGATGGAGAAGGCCATTAAGGCGAGTGCACCAAAAAAGAGGCCCAGTTGCAGTGCCATGGCTAGTGCTAAGAAGGCGGCGACACCACAGGCTAAGCCGGCGAGTGCGAGACGTTTCTCACCGACGGGAGCAGCTAGGCGACGTACGATGCCACCTTGTACCAATACCAGAATCAAACCGATAAAGACGAACATGCCTCCATTTTGGGCGGGGGAGAATCCGAAGCGCTCGACGGCGAGGAATGTGAGGGTAAACTCCATGCCGCTAAAAGCTAACATGTAGATTAAATAAACAAAATTGGTACGACGGGTGGCGGGCTCGGGGCATTGGAAGATCTGGAATACGGCTAAGCCTTTGCGTACCGTGGGTGTGTCACGTTTGGAGGCTGGTAGCGTTTCTGTGAAGCGGCGACTGACCCAAACTAGGTTGATGATGGTGAGTATCAGGCTGACCAAGGCTGGCATGGAGAAGGGGTTGACGCCCAGGGCTTTCAGCGAGGGTGCAAGCTCAGTGAGGTCGATTTTGGCCAGTAGTCCTCCGATTGCTGGTCCCACTATGAAGCCCAGCCCAAAAGCGATTCCAATAATTGCCAGTCCGCTTGAGCGTTTTTCGCGAGTCGTGGTGTCGGCCACTGCTGCAGTGGCCACTGACAGGTTGCCGCCCATGGCACCTCCCAGAATACGAGCTAAGACCAGAATCCAGAATGAGGCGGCAAAAAACCATGCTATATAACTGAGCGCCAGTCCGCTGATCGTGATCAGTAGCACTTTGCGTCGACCCACGCGGTCGGAGTAGGCGCCCCAGAGTGGAGCGCAGATGAATTGCAGAATCGAATAGAGTGAGCCGAGTATGCCTCCAAATAACACTGCTGTCATGAAGCGTGGGTCGCTGGCTCCACTGTTTTCAGCCATGCTGGCTAAGGGGGCGATCAGTTGTCCCAGTAGATTCTGGCTGCCATCACCACTGGGGAGATAGTAGTCCAACATCGAAGGAAAGAGCGGGAAAATGATCGAAAATCCGACTAGATCTAAGAACAGCGTGAGAAAAATCACGCCCAGGCGGCTGCGGTTGTTGGGAGCGGGTTCTGAATGATTGGATTCTGACATGTTTTAAAGTGTTCGACTGCAAGTTTTGTGTGCAGCTATTGTAAATCTGATTCCAAGTTGAATTGATAGCCGAGTCGGGGTGGGTTCAGTTGTATTTACTGTGTCGCAAGCTGTGTGGCGTGCCCGCGCATTCAGACAACTGTATTGCCTATATGTGTTTCGCTGCTGCCTTCATGCCCAAATTTCTTGGAGAGTGCGGCATGCACATTGGCTGGAATTAAGCGTCGTTCGCGGTCGGTGAATTTGAAGACTTGTTTGACCAAGTTGGAACTGGTGAAGAAAAATTGCTCATTAGGCATCAGGAAGATAGTTTCGATGGAGTCGTCTAGGTGGCGGTTCATCTGTGCCATTTGGAACTCATGTTCGAAGTCAGATACGGCACGTAGTCCGCGTATTAAGGCCACTGCTTGGGTTTGTTTGGCAAGATCGACGATTAAGCCTTCGAAGGCGATGACAGAGATGTTGGGGCGATCGACTAAATTCTCTTCGATTAATTTGACCCGTTCTTCGCTGCTAAAGAGAGGCTGCTTGGCTGCGTTGCGCGCTACGGCGACGATGACTTTGTCGAAGATGTTTCGTGCGCGATTGATCACGTCGAGGTGACCATTCGTGATTGGATCGAAGGATCCCGGATAAATGCCGATTTTCATATGCTTCGGGATTCAGCGCAAATGTGACACGAAGTCCAACACATTTCGAGGCAATTGGGTGCCCTTGGAGTGCGGCATTGGCTTTTGTTTTTTAATCTTTTTGATAAAACTGTTGAAATACCCCCCTTGTCGCAACACCGAGTGTTGACAGGGCTTCTTAAAGCTATGACACTCGTTCACTTATTCTGTTAATACAGAGCTATGACATTATCCCCCATGCTAGTTAAATCCCCTATATCGGTTCGACCTCGCTCGCAACAGCAAGGTTTCACGCTAATTGAGTTATTGATGGTGATCTCCGTCATTCTGATTCTGGCTGGAATTACCTTTGGTATTTCACGTGGCGTGCAAAATGCGCAGGCTCGTGCCAAAGCGAAGGCCGAGCTGGCTGTGCTGTCGCAGGCTTTGGAGCAATTTAAGAGTGATTACGGTGATTACCCATGGGTTCCTAACCGAGGGACCTCTGACGGTCAGATTCAAAGTAATGGTAGCCGTCTACTTTTGGCTTTGGATGGTTGGATGAATTGGAACTACAACGGTGGTAGCAAGCCCGCTGATTTAAAATATCGCTTAGATTTTGACCCGGAGCAAGCTCGCGGGAAGTCGTATGTCGATATGGAGCAATTTACTTTTAACAGTGATTATACCGCTGATTCTGCACCCACGACTATTTATCCCGTGGATCCTTGGGGGAATCCTTATGTTTATGATTATATTGGTCCGAATACTACCGGCTGGGATAATTTTGGCTACGTCCTGTATTCTCGTGGTCCGGACGGCGAACATGTTGCTGTCGACAGTTCAGGTATCCAAGAACAAACGGATTCGGAAAACGTCGATAACATTTACGCGGGTCAATAAGCACTATGAAACAACCTATATCTAAACACTCATTCTCAAGCGCATCTGTAAAAGGTTTTACACTTATCGAATTGTTGATGGTCATTGCGATCATTGGTATTCTTGCTGGGATTCTCATCCCGACTGTGGGTGCGGTGCGTAAACAGGCCAATATTGCAGCTTCTAAGTCGCAACTATCCAATTACGTGACGGCGATCACTATGTTCAAGGGGGAATATGGTTATTATCCCTTTGTGACTGGTTCGGGGACAACGGATGTAACTGTGGAGTTGTCCACTGACAGCGTTGATTTTATTAAAACGCTATCTGGGCGTGACCCCGATAGCTCTACCAATGCGAAGGTCGCCTTTGGTGGCAACCGCCGCATGATTGCCTTTCACAGTTTTAGTGATTCAGAGTTCTATTACGACAATGATACGGAAGTTGTGAGCTCCAATCAATTGGCGGATCGTTTTAATAATACAAATATTAAGATCCTTATTGATGCGAACGGTGACGGCCGACTTACCGTTCCTGTTTTGGGCCAAATCAAAGCTGGTGCCACCGCCTATGTGTTGGATGATCCTAGCACAGAAGAGGAAGAACCTGATTATTACCTGAACGATTAAATGATGCTACGAACAGAATCTAGTCTTATGCGCTCGAAATCAGCATTTACGCTGATTGAACTCCTCGTTGTCATAAGTATCATATTGATTGCGTCATCGATTATTTTCATCGGTGGGAACGGAGGGGCTGGAGCTAAGCTAAGCTCGGCGCAGCGTATCATTGCCGGTGTGGCACAAGGCGCACGTGGACAGGCCATTTTAAAAAATGCAAAGACCTGCTTGATTATTAATAATGATCCTACCGACCTTGAGAAATATCGTAGATTTATTGGTATTATTTATAGGGGGTATGATACAGACAGCAGTGGCAATGAGGTTGGCACTGAGGGCTGGATCGCGGCAACTCAAGGCGTCTATCTGCCTGAAGGGATCTATTTTGATCCAAGCTTGAGTAAGGATTATGGAGGTGAGACTGAGAGTGTGAATTTTCCGCGTCGAACTGTGGCAGGTTCTTCGGACGATCCCGTTCCTTATTATAAATACACTTTTAAGTCGAACGGTAATTCGGAGAATGCCAATGAGTGGTTGGTCATTCGAGCAGGCCAATTAAATGCGGATGGTGAACTGCAAGCTTATAATTCTGAAAGCGAGGAAGCTGGCCTGAAAGCTGCACTCATCTTCCGCAAAGTAGGCACGACAACACTGGTCGACGATCCCACTAAAATTTAATCCTTTGATTTCAGTTTAACATGCACGTGAAAAAATATTCATTCCATCGGTCGGTCAACCGTAGTCGTTCAGCTGGCTTTAGTCTCATTGAGGTGGTTTTGGCCATCGGAATCTTCCTGATTACAGTTCTGGCATTGGTGGGACTGTTAGCACCGACTCTTAAATCAGTAGATGATGTGGAGAAGACCGATGAAATTTCGTCGATCGTGAATTCGGTGAACGCGTTTTTACAGAATTCTCCTGAGATCGCTAATGCCGGTGAGTCTAAATTCGCGACGATTTTTAATGCGGTGGTTGGCGATGACTACGCGCAAATTCTAGCCTTTCGTCAGTATGAACAAGGGGAGAATATTGGCTTCAAAATCGGTTTTATTGGTGAGACCAATGCTACAGTTACGGACGCCGACATCACTAATGGCACAGAGGTTTATGCCGCGGGGCCGATTTATCGTGTGGTTTTGTCAGCATCTTCGGTGACACCTGAGAGCTACCTCACGGGCGCACCTGACCGTAATACTACGAGTGGAGTCTACACCCTTTCAAATAAGACACTCGATAATTATTTAGAAGGATACTTCGCGATGGAGGTGCGTATCTATGTTGAGGATCCCTCTCCGAACTACGACATTATGAAATTGCCGCCTAACGCTGGAGAGGACCCCAAGGATGCGACCTTAGTGAACATCAAGGATAAGGATCCTATCTTTACCTATAACACTGCAATCGTTCGCTAATTATTTCCTATGAAAAATTTAAAGGTAAACAAATCGGCACGTGGCTTTACACTTATCGAAATCATGGTGGCTACGGTCATCATGGTGGTGCTCGTGGGCTTGGTTATTCAGATTACAAGCGAAGTGCTCAAGGTTTGGAATCGTTCTTCCGGTAAGCTGTCGGCCAATGCCGAGGCCCGTATTGCGATGGAACTACTCACCCAGGATTTGGAAACCGCTGTCTTGCGTAATAATGATCAGCAGTGGTTGCGCGTGGAATCTCCACAGAATCCAGGAGGACCCTATGAGGATCAAACGGTGGCCTTAAAGCTATTTTCCCCTGCTTTGGATCGTGATGAGTCATCCGCTGGTGATATCTGTGGCATTGCTTACCGTCTGTTTTATCAACCTGCTTATGATGGAGCTACGGATAACGTCTATGCGCTGTATCGAAGCATCGCTCGTCCCGACGATACTTTTAATCATTTGATGGGGAGTTCTTCGATGACCGAAAGCCCCCAGTCTCAGTTAGTCGGACCAAGTACCGGAGCGATTGCAGGCTTCTGGGGGGATGATGCAGTTACTGACGAAAAGAATTATCTGGCGGGTAATATTGTAGATTTCAAAGTGATTCTCTATGAAGACGATGGCAGCGGTGAGCCTGAACCGATTAATTGGGATCCCGCTCAGGGGCGTTTAGTTGCAGGAGCTGGAGGTGCATTTGCTTTTGGTGGTACCAGCCAAGATTTGATTACAAATCCTCTGTTATTTGCAGAAATTCGATTGACGGTGCTCTCCGACCAAGGTTTAGAGATTTTAGAGAATATGGCTGGTAGTGGTTACGATGATGTTGATGACGTCGTTCGTGAGCACGGAGATGTCTTTGTGCGTCGCGTTAATTTCATGGCACGTCCGCTTTAGTTTAGCTTTTTGAATCCACGCCGATTGAGCGTGGTTCATTATACTTCGCCCTCGGTTTGCTGGATGCAGTAAGCCGAGGGCTTTTTTGGGGGGGGCATCGTCATTTGCGGGGAAGGCATGCTTGAAGAGATAAGCCCTCAAATCTTAGTTTCAAACTGTACATGGATCTCCACCATTATGATGCCTTCTTGACATGATCTTCCCTGTTCTCAGAAGCGAGGCTACGAGAAACATCTCTATTAGGTTCACACTTTTTGTGAATAGATATACTTCATCGTATTAGCGATAGAGCCAGAAGCGTTTGGCTTCATTTTGGAAACTCTGTGCTTGTTGGGTCCATTGATTCATGAAATCTGCGACTCGAGCTTGTGCGCCACGTTGAGTGATTTCGTTCCACCATGCGGTGCTACCGACATGTTTATTGAATAGAGTGGGGTTCTTGGACGCGGCGAAGGGATTGCTAGTCGACCATGCCGCTGAGAGTTGCATCATGTGGAAGCTGAGTTCGGTGGGGCGTACACGCTTCCAATCCACCACACTGACGTAAAGTCCGCTGAGTGAGGCTCCGGCGGCGCTCTTGGTATGTACGATTCGGTAATTGAGTCCCGAAATGCGCTTGGCTTCTAGGGCGGCTTTCAGTTGGGCTGGAGATTTGCCTTTATAGCGTAAGAGTCGAAAAGGATAAGGGGTGCCAATGCCGTGGCTAAAGCCACCTTCTTGTGCGCCGAGGCCAGTCATCGCGTAGCCGAGCACGGCGGAGAGGTCGGGAATATAAGGCGAGGTGGGCACCCAGCGCAGTCCTGTTTGTGTCCAGAGCATGTCACGACTCCAGCCTTGCATGGGGACTATAGTTAATTTGCCTTGCTCGCGTGTTGTTTTGGGGGTTTCCATCCAACCGGGAGAGTTCTTGGCGATTCGTGCCAACTCGGCAATGGTTAGGCCATGCACATAGGGTACGTGAAAGGCGCCTACATAGCTGCGCCATTGGGTATCGAGTGGAGGGCCGTCAACTTTGAGACCACCGAGCGGGTTGGGGCGGTCCAGTATCACGACTTCGACGCCATTTTCAAAACAGGCTTCCATTGCATAGCGCATGCAGCTGACATAGGTGTAGGAGCGCACGCCGATATCTTGTAAGTCGACTACCAGTGCATCCAAACCTGCAAGCATTTTTGCGGTGGGCTTGCGATACTGACCATACAGAGAGTATACGGGGAGCCCGGTTCGAGGATCAATTTTATCGTCGACGGGGACATTAGCTTGTTCGTCGCCGTAAATACCGTGCTCCGGTCCGAAGAGCGCCATGAGTCGAATGTTGGGGGCACGGCGCAGCACATCGATACTACTTTCTCCGCGTCGGTTGAGTCCGGCGGGGTGGGTGAGTAGGCCGATTCGTTTGCCATCGATTGCACGGAAGCCGCTTTGTTCCAGCACATCGATGCCTAGGTAAATCGTTTCTGCGCGGATGAGGCCAGTCCACAGAAAGAGTGGGAGTAATGAGAGGCAGAGCTTTTTAATCATTGATGGAGTCTTTAGAGGACGCTGAGGCGCCGGGCTTTGATTTGTGGTCGTTCATTTTTGCACGTAAGAGTGCATAGCTAGCGGCAGTGCGGTTGGCAACGATGCGATAAATGACACTACCGATCAAGCCGAAGAAGGTGCCCATTACCAAGGCGCCTAAATTGGTGACACCGAATACCATCGCGATATTGTCAAATTTGTTCCCCCAGGCTCCGTGGATGAAATTGTCTAGTAGCAGGCGCACCTCTTGATGGTTCAGTGGATCGACTTGTATGCCAACAAAACCTAGGAAGATGCGTCCGATCTGGTAGGCGGCATACCAGATGGGTAAGACTGTGAGTGGATTGGATACCACTTGTAGTCCAACTAGAATCGGTAGGTTTGCGCGGAGCACGAGTGCGAGTAGAAATGCTAGCGGCACCTGTATGCCATAAATTGGCATGAGTGTGAGTATGCTGCCTGCATAGATTGCAGGCACTGCATTTTCGACACGAAAGCTCCAAATATAGATGCGCTTACGGGCTGCTTCGGAGAAAAATTTTAAGATCGGATAGCGGTGTATGTTGGCGCGCCGCGGGAGCGGTCGTAGCCATTTTTTAACTCTTCGTATGCGGCGCCATTTGGTCTTGTTGAATTCTGATTCCTCAGCCGTCATTACGGTATTGGGTCTGCAAGACTTCGGTCACTTTTTGCGTTAAAAATTGAGCGGCACCTTTGAGTGCTTCTGGTAGGGGGGTGCCTGCAGGTGTGATACTATACACTGCGGTGCCTGGAAACCTCTCACGTACGCTTTGGGCGGCGTCATCTTCGGCCAAACCTGCCAGTAAAATGGCGGCTGTGTCGCTGGAGTAGGCGGCTGCGAGTAGCGCGTAGGGGCCCTTGCCTGCGAGCGAACTCTGGTCAAATTTACCTTCGCCTGTGAGCACGAGATCGGCGTGCTTTATTTTATTGGCGAGGTCTAGCCATGCGGTGACCAGTTCGAAGCCTGGCACATAGCTAGCGCCAAAAGCGACGTTGAGCCCGAAGCCTAAACCACCGGCGGCACCGCTGCCGGGCACTTTGAGGCGGCTATTGTCCTGTTTGAAAAATTGGCAAAGTTGCTTGGCGACACGTTCTGAGGCATCGTCGAACGCTTCGATTGCATCTGGGCTAAGTCCTTTTTGTGGGCCATAAATCGCGGCAGCACCTTGTGGGCCCAGCAGCGGGTTGTCTACATCGCAGGCGATGTAGATCGGAGGCACTTCAATATCGATTTGACCCGTTATTTGTTGGATTTCGTCCCATTGTGCTGGGGTGATCTGGCCGCTGGGGCAAAATTTCAGTCCGAGGCTTTCAAGAGCGCCGAGACCGAGATCACTGGTGGCACTGCCGCCGATGCCGAGCAGAATGGCACTGGCCTCTTCGGCCACCGCGATACGAATCAGGTCACCTACGCCGCGTGTGGTGCAATGCTTGGGGTGGCGTTGGGCGTGCGGCACTTGCTCTAGTCCAGCGACGGAGGCCATTTCTATGATCGCTAATTGACCTGTCTTGACTGCCAAAAATTGACGTGCACTTGCGGGAATGGCTTCAATCGCAACCCAGCCAAGTGGGGCTTCGACTTCTTCCCCGAGTGGGCCGCAGACCGTATGGTGCTCCATATAGCCATTGGCGGCCTGAGTTAATATAGGGCAAAATCCTTCGCCGCCATCTGTCAATGGGGCGCGAGTGAAGGTGTGTTGGTCGCCCAGCGCTGCGCGTGCGCCGCTCAGTGCGGCATCGCAAGCACAGTCGGCTGGCATGGCATCTTTGAATTTATCGAAGGCGGCTAGGATGTGCATATGGGCGCGAATATGAACATCGAATGGCGAAGGTCCAACATTGTTCGTGGAATAATTTGAAATTACCTCGTACGGAATTGGAGTGCCGCTTCTTCGCTAGCTGGCATAAAGCATGCTAATGGTTTTGAGAACCATTTATCGTTATGAGCACTCTTCCTTCGTCCAGCGCCGAATCTTCCACTCAACAGCACCCAACGCATATCGATATTCATAATTTGCCAGACTGGCTACGTGCTTATTCGGTAGATGCGTCGGTTTTGGATGAGTCAGAAATTGATCGGCATCCCGTGCATGGGACGACTGTTTATCTAGCACATACTCAGGTGCCTACGCGCTACGGCGATTTTTGTGCCTGTATCTTTCAGGATATTATCCATAAGGGCTATATCATCGCACTGACCTATGGTGACATTAAAGAGGCCGACCTCTTGCATACGCGCATGCACTCGAGCTGTGTGACCAGTGAAACACTGGGTGGATGTGATTGCGATTGTGTGCAGCAACTTGAGGGCGCGATGGAGAAGATTGCCGAGAGTGGGCATGGTATTTTGTTCTATTTACTGCAAGAGGGGCGCGGCGTTGGTTACTCGGCGAAGGCACGCGACCGGATGTTGGTGCAGGCGAGTGGCGACACCTTATCGACCTTTGATGCTTATAAGACTTTGGGGCTGAAGAAGGATTATCGTCAGTATCTCAACATCGCCGATATCGTGCACATTTTGGACATTGATGCCAAGTGGGTGGTGTTGACGAATAATCCCGACAAAGTGGAGGCGATGCAACGCAATGGATTGACGGTCGAGCGCACCGAATCGATTGAGTATGAGCCGGGGCCTTTTAATTTATTTTATTTGAAATCGAAGCAGGAGTCCGGGCATGTGCTCTCGCGGCCCAATGAGCTGCCGCTGGCGGACATTCGCCTTCCCGAAGCCGTAGTGCCTTTTAAGCCTGTGCGCTTAGAGCACGCGGAGCGCTTTATATATATGGCGAGTTACCTGCTGCCGATTCGACCGATCGACGATGAGATCGTGGTCTCGTACGATCTGGTGCGTGAGATCTTGGGCGATGAGGAGCTGGAGCCGTATACCATGGGACCCGAGCCGATGATTCGCGAATTTAAATCGATTCGAGGGAATCGCTTGATCTTGAAAATTGATTCCAAGGCGATCGAAGCCAGGGGCAAGGATCCTAAGGAGAACCCATTCGCACGCCTGCTCTTTGAGCCATACTGGTTTCGCGTGCATGTGTATTACGATATCGTGAGTGGTGATGACTTTGTGGTGCTGACCCATGGTAACCCCAAGTCTTATGATCGACCAATCGTGCGCATTCAGAGTGAGTCTATCCTGAATCGTTTTCCTGTAAAAGTGGACGAGAATAAGGCGAAGTATAACCGCGCGATTCAACACATCGTGCGTTATGGCAGTGGTGCGGTGGTGCTGGTGTATCAGGATGGGCGTGGGGCAGGTTTCGGTGCTTTCTCGCTGGATCGTATGTTTCGCGAGCAAAACCGTAGCTATGATACTCGCGAGTCCTACCGTAAGCTCGGCGTTCCTTTTGATCAGCGTGACTACGAGTGTGTCTTTCAAATTTTGAAAAGCCATCTCCCGAGCATGAACATTCAGATGGTCATGAACTCGCCCAATAGTTTGATAGAGAAAAACGAGTATGCACAGGCGCTGCACCGCAGTGGTTTAAATGTAGTTGATTGGATCTTTCTAGAGTCTGAGACTTGAGGCTATGAGCTTGCAACGCGGACTTGATATTTTGGCACAACGGATTGAACAAGTTCCGGAGTGTTTACGGCAAACTTTGGCTCCGTCATTGCCGACGCCTGTCTTTGCCGGTGCGGCCCGCGAGGTGATCACTACTGGGATTGGGAGTTCGGAGGCGGCCGCTAAGTATTTGCAGGCGCAACTGAACCGTATCCCGCAGCAACATGCGGAATTTTTGCCGACCTGTGCATTTTATGGCGAGCTGCCGGCCGCCAGCGCGCGTAAGCATTTGGTCGTTTTTACCCAAGGGCTCTCGCCCAACGCGCAGATCGTGCTGGCGCGGCGATCACAGTTTGCGGGTTTGACGCTGGTGACTTCGTCCACCTTGGAGGGACAGCGCCAAGCCGGCAAGACTGACCGTGCGCAGCTCTTGCAGGATTTGGAAGCTGAGGGCGCTTCCATTGTGACGCACCCGATGGAGGATGAATTTGAAATTTTGCCGCGCATCATCGGGCCTGCCTGTGCTTTATTGGCGGCGTGGAAGGTCGCGGCCTCAGTTGCGGAGGCTCAGTCTACTGTAGCTCAGGCCAGGATCTCCGATATGCTGGATGCCGTCTGGGCGGTCGACTTGCCCGACACCGAGCTGCTGGAGCGCTGCGCTCACGAGCTTTTGGCGGGTGTTGATTTTTATTTTAGTGATTGCAGCTCGCTCTATGCGCAAAATTTAGCGGCCAAGGTGCTGGAGACCGTGTTTTGTGCACCGCCACGTATTCGAGATTTGTTTGATTATTCGCATGGTCCCTTTCAAGCCGAACGCGCGCAGCCCGGGCATCGTTGGATTTTTACCAGTGAGCAGCCGGCGGCACTGGATCTGGTCGCGCGTTTAAGTCCTTTATTGGAGCGAGTGAACCCGCCCGTGATCATCCAATCGCCGGTGCCGGAGCCTTATGCGATTTTTTATTACGAGCGCTTTCTCAATGCGGTGGTGCTTCGCGCCGCGAAATTGGCCGGATATAATCTGATCGATTGGCCGGGCAAGTTGGAAGACGGCGAAGGGTATGCCTTGCAGCAGCCTTATGCGCGCGAATTGTGATTTTTTCTGCTTATACCCATTCAAAAAAAATGGACCTAGGTGGCGTGCACCTAGATCCATTGAAGAATGTGTCGTATGGCTCGTTTCGGCCTATCCGCTTAGCGCTGTTCTTGTCCGCTCTCGATGTCGATGATCTTGAAATTCTCGACGTGATAGATCGGATCGGCACGGAAGGAGAGGCGTGCGCCGTAGGATTGCTCGATCTCCAGTAGCAGATCCTCATCCTCTTGGCGCAGGCGTTCGAGGTTGGTCGGGTGGAGTAGCACGCGTAGGGCGACCTCTTTATCGTGGCCATCGCGTGCACGGATGTGGCGGATGACACTGATTAGGCGACGTTGCACTTCGACGCTCATGGTGCGGGAGCTCTTGACCGAACCGCGACCGTGGCAATACGGGCAGTCGGTGTAGATCCCACTGGAGTGACTCTCGGAGTGGCGCTGGCGAGTCATTTGCATGATGCCGAGCGTGGAAATTGGCAGAATGTGGTTTTTGGCCTTATCGCTCGCCATTTCGCGACGCATGCGTGCGAGCACGGCGTTGCGATCTTTTTTCGCCTTCATATCGATGAAATCGAGGATGATGAGACCACCAATATTGCGCAGACGCACTTGACGGCAGATCTCTGTGGCCGCTTCCAGGTTGACTTGAAGTATAAAGTCCTTGCCGTCCTTATTCTTGTTCTTGTGGGAGCCAGTATTCACGTCGATCGAGATGAGTGCTTCCGTTTCTTCGATCACAATTTCACCGCCGCCGGGGAGTGGCACGCAGCGCATGTAAGTCTGTTCAATCTGGCGTTCGATGTTGAAGCGCTCGAATACCGGAATGTCGTCTTTAAACAGATGGATCTTCGACTTCGAACGCGGGGAAATCTTCGTCACTTCCTCGATGATATTGTCGTAGTCTTCTTTCTTGTCCACCATCACGCGGTCGATTTCCTCTGTCAGGAAGTCGCGCACAGTACGGCCGACGATGTCGGGCTCGACATAGAGGCAAGCTGGTTTCTTGGTGGCCTCCATGCGTTGGTTGATAACTTCCCAGCGTTTGAGTAGAATGTGGAGGTCACGTATGAAGTAGCGGGCTTTTTTACCTTCGCCTGCAGTGCGCACGATGATGCCCATACCTTCGGGCAAGGTGAGGTCGCGTAAGATACCTTTGAGGCGTGAGCGCTCCTTTTTATCTTCGATTTTGCGAGAAATGCCCAGCGTGCCTGTGTAAGGCATCAATACCAAGAAGCGGCCGGGGAGCGCAATATTAGTGGTTGTGCGTGGACCTTTGGTGCCAATTTGCCCCTTGGTGATCTGCAGTACGATTTCACTACCGATGGGGTAGAGTTTTGGAATGTCTTTAACAGTGATTTTTTCGGCTTCGCGCTTACGTTGCTTTTCCGATTTATTATCGCGGACAATCTCGATCGTATTGTCTTTGGCAGCGGGCAGAATGTCCCAATAGTGCAGGAAGGCGTTTTTATCTTCACCGATGTCGACGAAGGCTGCTTTGAGTCCCGGCTCCAAATTTTGAATGCGCCCTTTGAAGATTGCACCGACTTCGCGAGCTTCACCAGTACGCTCGACTTCGAACTTTTCTAGTACGCCGTCCTGTAGTAGGGCTACGCGCTTTTCCAAGGGTTCGGAATTGATGATGAGTTCGGTGTAAGATTTCTTTTCAGCTTTGATTGCTTTGACGATGCGTGTGATCAGCGGTTGTGTTTTCTCGCGTTTCGCAGCGTCATCTTTGAGTGCGCGGGTGTCGATGCGTTCTGTCTTTTTTTCCTTGGGAGCAGATGTGAGCTCTTCAGTATATTGATCGTCGCTGTTCGCTTCGCTGTTAGAAGTGTTTTGAGTAGTTGATTCGTCGTTCATTGGTCTTGGTTTCCCGTGGGTGAGGTGGGGATCCCAAGTTCTGGCTGTTTTGACTATCGAATCTGTATGTGTGTGGGTGCATCTGCATCATGAAAAATCCTTTCGATACCGATATACACTTTGTACAAGACCTTGTAGAATAAAACAGCTCAGAACAAAGGAGCCTCCGTAACTTAAAAACGGAAGCGGTAGTCCGGTAATCGGGGTGATGCCGAT
The DNA here is from genome assembly GCF_031127905.1 of Thalassobacterium sedimentorum. GTDB lineage: Bacteria > Verrucomicrobiota > Verrucomicrobiia > Opitutales > Coraliomargaritaceae > Thalassobacterium > Thalassobacterium sedimentorum. Next base: position 102,399 of record NZ_JARXIC010000013.1, read on the forward strand.
AGTCATGCCAATGTTGATGAAGAAGTGGACGAGGAATAGAATACTGACACCGATGGCCAGTTGCATTCCAAATCGATCTCTTGCGAGTCCGGCAATACGTATGCCGTTGGCGACCATCAGGCAAAATAGCCCGACGACGAACGCGCTTCCAAGAAAGCCTGTTTCCTCCGCGATAACGGAGAAAATAAAGTCATTGTGTGCCACCGCTTGTGGGAGGTAGCCGAGCTGCGCTTGAGTACCTTTGAGGTACCCTTTGCCCGACCATCCACCAGTTGCGGCAGAAATTTTTGCTTGATTGGCATTCCAGCTTGCACCGGTGCCAGTGGGATCCACTACGTCGGGAGCGACGAAGGTGAGGATCCGGTTTCTTTGATAATTGTGAATGGGGAGCAACGATTGGTAGTCGCTGATCACCTCTGAACTACCAGTATTTTTCGCTTCGCGCTGAGCTTCTAAATGCTGGCTATAACCGTAAAGATCGACTCCCAACACTGCCAGTGCGATCGCGAATGCGGCGAATGCACTTAAGAAAAATTTCTCCGACAAGCGGGAAACATATAGCAGAGCGAAAATCATTGGTGGAAAGACAAGCGAGGAACCTAGGTCGGGTTGTAGGAAAATCAACAACATTGGAAGTAAAAAGACAGCGGCCACTTTGGTCAGCACCAGCAGCGAATCTTTGACGGTTCCGATCTCGGATCGGGCTAGGATACTGGCCGCCATAATCAGAGTGCCGATTTTGGCGCCTTCGGTCGGTTGGATTCTTATACCGACGTCAATCCAGCGTCGGGCACCCATTTGATCGACGCTGATTGGACTGAAGGGCATAGTCAGTAATAATCCAAAAATTCCCGCAATATAGATGAAATGAGCATATTGTAGGATTAATTTGTAATTGACCGCTGAAATTGTGGTGTAGCTGCCTACACCAACTAGAATAAAGAATAGCTGCCGCTTCCAATGTCCGCCGTCGTAAGAGATTTGCGCGGAATAGATAAAGAGCAGTCCAATGCTACAAAGTAAGAAAATACACAGTGGATTGATGATGTCGAAGCGTAGCCGCTCCCCTGGATACATCAGGTTCTGGTACTTTTTACTAAAGATACGGCGATAGACGGACACGTGGGTAAATTAAAAAGTAGGCACTGCGAATGAGGCAACTAATTCACATCGCCAAGGTAATTACCGGCCGGGATAAAATCGTCATCTTTGAAAAAAGCTTTGATGACCTCTGGTAGGAAACGGCGATTATTCAAATCGTCCAGTGGGATCCATTCGACGCCCACTTGCTTTTTATCATGCTCCGTGCCAGGGCCGATCCCGTCGGGGTTCGGCAGTGAGCAGCGAAAAACATTTTCGACTTGGTGAAAGGCACGGTGTGAATCGCGAAATTCATGGTTCCTGCCGATGTATTCTCTGACGTATAGGAGCTCACCAACCTCGACATCTGTGCCGATTTCTTCCAGGCACTCGCGCTTGAGCCCCTGGCGCAGGGTCTCTCCGTGGCGTTGGCCGCCGCCCGGGAGGATGTAGAATTCCCCCGTCCGATCGCGCATTTTAATCGCAAGGACTTTTTTGTTTAAAATTATGAGAGCTCGTGCCGCTGTTCGAATATGACGCATGGTTGTAGGATACAGCCAAATGCAGATTACCTCAGGAGCAAGACTCAACATAGATACTGTGAAATTTGTGCTAAGGCCGTTAGAGTCGCTTGCGGTTTGTAGCTCTCTATGTCAGGACTCTCTCATGGTTGAAATCATTGATAGTTTAGGTGCAGAAGTTTTTAAGCAGCAGTTTGCGGATTCGCCGCAGTTACTTGCGTTTTTAGAGGCGAATTTTACTGGAGCTGAGAGGGCTGCTGTACGCCAGCAGCTCTTTAATTCTACGGATGAGAGCGCTTACTCGCTGCGGCAATGGGTGGAATCCTTGCGCACGGTGCGGGCGTGGTTGGATGCGCGTGGGCTCGAGATGTCGCTGGAGGATGAGTTGGGCTATGTGTGTTGTGCGGGCGAGGCCGCTGGTGCAGGTGCGAATTTGACACATTTGCCGACTTTGGTTGCGGATATGTTGGAGAGCTATGGTTGTGAACGCGCAGAGCCACGGACAAAAGTTTGATGCTCGAATCAGGGGAGGAATTAGGAGTGGAGGAAGTTCGAAGCTGCATGGTTTCGCGCTTGCCTGAGCGGATGAAGCGCATTTGCTCTCACTCATGGCGCAAAAAATACAGCCCCGTTTTCTCGATTTCACGACCGCTCATGCAGTTGCCGAAGACTTCGGCACGCCCGTCTATGTCTATGACCAAAAGACTTTAGAGGCCAATGCGGCCGCGGTGCTTGCTTTTCCTAATGCCTTCGGCTTGACGGCTCGTTATGCGATGAAAGCGTCTCCGAATGCCGCGATCTTGAAGCTCTTTGCTCAGGCTGGTTTGCACATTGATGCGTCGTCCGGCCATGAGGTGCACCGTGCGATGGCGGCAGGTATTGCCGCAGAGAAAATCAGTCTGAGTGCGCAAGAATTGCCAGAGGACTTGGGCGAGCTCTTGGACGCAGGTATTCAACTGAACGCTTGCTCGTTGGCTCAGCTGGAGCGCTTTGGTCAACTTAAGCCCGGCGGCGAAGTGGGCATTCGCATCAATCCTGGTGCTGGCTCGGGTGGTAACAATCGCACCAATGTGGGCGGCCCATCTTCCAGTTTCGGTATCTGGTATGAGTGGATTCCTCAGATCAAAGAGCTCTTGGCTAAGTATTCGCTCACCGCGGTGCGCATTCATACGCATATCGGCTCTGGCAGCGATCCCGAGGTTTGGCTCAAAGTGTCGAAGATGAATTTTGAGATGGTGCGTCAATTTCCTGATGTGGTGACACTCAACCTCGGTGGAGGCTTTAAAGTGGGGCGTATGCCCGATGAGAAGTCGACCGACCTGCAAATCGTGGGGCAGCCGATTAAGGAGAAATTTGAGGAGTTCGCAGCGGAGACTGGTCGCAAGATTCGTCTCGAAGTCGAGCCGGGCACCTTCTTAGTTGCCAATGCCTGTGCTTTGCTTTCTAAGGTGCAAGACGTGGTCTCTACCGGAGAGGCGGGCTATGATTTTATTAAACTCAACACTGGTATGACTGAGTTGCTGCGTCCCTCCATTTACGGGGCGCAACATCCGATCTGTCTTTTGCAGAGTGAAGAATCCGCCAGCTCTAAAGAATACGTGGTGGTGGGCCACTGCTGTGAGTCGGGGGATATTTTGACACCTGCGCCAGGCGATCCGGAACTGTTGGCGACGCGTGAGCTGCCCGAGGCCACGATTGGTGACTACTGCGTGATCGATGGCTCCGGGGCCTATGCTTCGGCGATGACGCCTAAGCACTACAATTCATATCCAGAAGCTGCGGAAGTCATGTTAGATACATCGAACGCGCCGCGCTTGATTCGCCGTCGTCAAACGCTCGCAGAGATCTGGGCTAACGAAGTTTAGAATGTAGAACGTCCAACGTCCAACGTCGAACGTCCAATTCTGAATGTGAACTTGTAGCGGGGGACTCTAACCCCGTTGGCGTTGGGCCGGCTGCGGCTAGTCGAACGCTCGAACCGAGGCTAAAGCACTCGGCTACGTCATAGGTGAAGGTCGAATGATCAATAATTCACAATCGAGTGTTCGCCCCATTCTCCCTCGTGTCGTGTATGCAAGCCCGCGTATCTCCAATTCACCATTGGATGTCGGACGTTCAATGTTCGAAGTTCCTCTGTTCTTCTTCGAATAATAATTCATCACAGTCTTCAGGGCGGTTGGCATGCAATTCGTCGGGTAAGCAGAAATAGTAGCTCATCAGCCACAAACTCCAAGAGAGACGGTAGAATAGCAGCGGTAATAGTAGCGCTGCGATTCCGGCTGCTATCATTGCTGGCCTAAAAGGTATCCAGCCTGCAAACCCCGCCAGTAGTAGCGGCGCGACGACGCCAAAAACTGCGATTCCGTAATTGATACAGAGTGGGCCGAGATAGTAACCATCGCCGCGTTCTAAAGTCATACCGCAGTAGGGGCAGCGATGGTTGATCTTTAAAGTCGACCGAAAGATTTTAGCTTGTCCACAGTTGGGACACTGGCAGCGTAAGCCGCGATCTACAATATCGCTGCGGCGAACTTTGGGCAGAGGCTTGAGTGTGTGGTCAATCATCTATAAAATAGCGGGTAAAATTGTCGGCGACTTGCTGTGCGAGAGCTTCCACTGCGACTTCTCGCAGTTTGGCGATACGTTGGTAGCCATTTAAGAGGAATTCCGTGGGACTGGTCGAAGTTTTCAACGTGTCCGGTGCATCGGTTTCAATCAAGAGCCGATCTGCGGGCACGGCTCGAACGGCGGCGGACGCTTTCTTTGCATTGTTACTCAGTTGAGCTGCGTGAAATGAGAAATAGGCTCCGAGTTGGGCCAACTGTGCCACTTGTTCGGCCGAGCCGCTATACGCGTGAAGGTGAATGCCGCGTGAGGGGCAGGGTTGCGCTTTTAAGATGCCGAGTAGTGGGTCAAGAGCTTTCAAGCAGTGGATCGATACTGGTAAATTATGCGTGGCGGCTTGCCTGAGTTGCCAGATGAACGCGTATTGCTGCCGTTGGATATCGTAGCCGTCTACCCATTGGTCGAGGCCGATTTCGCCGATTGCTCTGGCTGCAGTGATGTGTTTGAGAAAGCTAGCTTGCCAATCGCTTGGTGCCTCATTCACCTGCCAAGGGTGCAGACCGATTGCGGGAATGATTTGTGGCTCTTGATGCGCGAGCTTCAGTAGTTGCGGCCAATCTGCTGGACATGTTCCATTGAGTACGACCGGATGACTGAGTGCTGCGTGTGGATGGCTATGAGCGTCGTAGAGTTTCATTGGGTTGTGTCGCTCGGTTCGGTGCCATCTATTTGATCAGCGGAGGCTACACTAGTGAAGACCATACGAACTTGAGTGCCATGGTGCAGCCCCAACGAATTAGGATTCTGCTAGGCAGGACTGAGCAAAGCGTTGGATGGATTCCACGATACGGCTCAGTCCGTTGCGGCGATTGGGAGACAGGTGCTGGGTGATGCCCACCTCGGCTAGAAAGTCGGCATCAGTCTTAATGATATCCTCTGGTGTTGCATCGCTGTAGAAATCACAGAGTAGGCTGGCGATACCCTTGACGATGGCAGAATCCGACTCCGATTGAAACTCGCAGAGTCCGTTTTGATAGCAAGGTACCACCCAGAGTTGTGACATGCAGCCCTCGATCTTAAAGCTATCGATCCGTAAGTCCTCGGGCAGACCTTTGGCTTTCTTGCCACGGTCCACGATATAGCCCAGCCGTTCGTAGGGATCGGGAATGAGGGTGATCTCCTCGACCAGTGCGTTTTTCTTTTCTTCTAAATTCATAGTGTTTCAGAGTTAGAAGCTAGCCAGAGGAATTTAGAAGTCAAAAATGAGAGGGTTATGTAAGACAGACACTCAAGTCTGTCGTCTGCGTCGCGCTGGAGTGACAGGGAGGACGCCTGTCTTGCATAAAAAAGCCCTGCCGTTGGCACGGCAGGGCTTTGCTTAAATGGAATCGAAAAGATTACTTGAGTGTTCCAGCGTAGATCGCGTTTTCACCTAGCTCTTCTTCGATGCGTAGAAGTTGGTTATATTTTGCGATACGGTCGGAGCGACTCATCGAACCAGTCTTGATTTGACCTGCATTCGTCGCGACAGCAATGTCGGCGATTGTAGTGTCTTCTGTCTCACCGGAACGGTGAGAGATGACGGAGTTGTAGCCGTTGACCTTACCCAGTTCGATGGCTTCGAGTGTTTCGGTGAGAGTGCCGATTTGGTTGACCTTCACGAGGATCGAGTTGGCGACGCCTAGATCGATGCCCTTTTGTAGGAATTTCACGTTGGTGACGAAAAGGTCGTCGCCGACGAGTTGGACTTTGTCACCGATCGCGTCTGTGAGCGCTTTCCAGCCATCCCAGTCGTTTTCGTCGCAACCGTCTTCGATAGAATCGATTGGATATTTTTCGGTGAGCTCCTTGAGGTAAGCAGCTTGCTCTTCGGAGTTGCGCTTTGCACCGCCTTCGCCTTCAAACTTGGTGTAGTCGTAAACACCGTCGCTGAAGAACTCTGAGGATGCACAGTCGAGTGCGAAGGTGATGTCGCTGCCAACCTTATAACCAGCCGCTTCAACAGCTTTGCTCAATGTGTCGAGCGCATCTTCAGTGCCTTCGAATGTAGGAGCGAAACCACCTTCGTCACCTACAGCTGTGCTGAGGCCACGATCATGAAGCACCTTCTTGAGGCTGTGGAAGCACTCAGCACCCATGCGGATCGCTTCGCTGAATGTCTTGGCGCCGATTGGACGGATCATGAACTCTTGGAATGCGATCGGTGCGTCGGAGTGAGAGCCACCGTTGATAACGTTCATCATAGGCACTGGAAGCACCTTGGCATTGGGACCGCCGATGTACTTGTAAAGTGGTAGGCCGAGTGCGTCGGCTGCTGCGTGAGCCACTGCCAGCGAAACACCGAGCATCGCGTTTGCACCGAGTTTTCCTTTGTTGGCTGTGCCGTCGAGGGCCAGCATTGTTTTGTCAATGGTGAGTTGGTCGCAAGCATCCAAGCCCACTAGTTCCGGAGCGATGACGTTATCGACATTGTCGACGGCCTTCAAGACGCCCTTACCTAGGTAACGAGCCTTGTCGCCATCGCGAAGCTCAACAGCTTCGTGTTCACCTGTGCTGGCTCCGGATGGAACTGCAGCCCGGCCGATGATGCCAGAGTCAAGCTCGACGTCGACTTCGACGGTTGGATTGCCCCGAGAATCGATGACTTCGCGGGCGCGGATATCTGTGATGATAGTGCTCATAGTAAAAGCGATTTGGTTTCTATGTGAGATGAAATTGTTGCCTTCACCTGCGTACGCAGTCGAATAATTGGACAACAAGGCTGTTGTTTTGCAGCTCCTGCTTTAACTGTCAATGATTCGTGAATAAGTAATCTTTATGATTTAGAAGAAGCAAACTTATTGATAAGCGAATCTTATGCCTAGGCTCTTTGGGATTAGTCTATGCTTATTGAGCGCTGTATTGTGGGCGATCTTTGGCAGCGGTCGACAGAACTTTTTTTTGTATTAAGCTTCACATCGTAATTTTTTACATAAGACTAGCAATCTTATGCAAAAAATGAAACCCCTTCTTCCCGCATATTTATCAATTCTTGGCTTGTGCTTGACGGCGCAAGCTGACGTGAGCCTGCCGAGTATATTTGGTGATCATATGGTGCTCCAGCGTGAGCAGGCCAACCCCGTCTGGGGAACTGCCGATGCGGGGGAGGCGGTCACTGTTGAAATCGGTGGGCAGTCGCATCAGGCTGTTGCTGATGAGGAGGGTAAATGGCGCGTCAATTTGAGTCCTCTGGAAGTTGGAGGCCCCTATACTTTGAGTGTGACTGGGAATAATGTCCTAAGCTTTGTAGATGTGTTGGTGGGGGAAGTTTGGTTTTGCTCCGGTCAGTCGAATATGGAGTGGAGCGTGCGTAATTCCAACCACGCGGATGTTGAGCTGGCGACAGCAAACAATCCACAGATTCGTCTGATCACGGTTTCGAAGAATGGAACCCAGCAGTTGCAAGACGATTTTAAAGGCGAGTGGCAGCTGGCTACTTCGGAGACGGTTGCAGATTTTTCAGCCGTTGGGTATTTTTATGGTAAACGCTTGCAGCATGCATTGGATGTGCCGATCGGCTTGATCGATAATTCGTGGGGCGGCTCTTCTGCCGAAGCTTGGGTTCCGCGTGATGTTCTGAAGCAATCCGATACTTTTAGTGATTATATACAATTATGGGCTGAGCGTGCCGCTGCTTATAGTGATGAAATACACGCAGAAAAGGTTGCGGAATATCGCGCCTGGGAGGCTGCTGGTAAGCCCGATCCCCGTAAACGCTGGCCTAGCGATCCGCGCACGAATCAGCATCGGCCGGGGAATATATACAATGGTATGGTTTATCCCCTGGCCGGCTATGGCATACGTGGAACAATTTGGTACCAAGGGGAAAGTAATGCCGGTCGCGCGCAGCAATACCGCGAGCTCTTTCCGCTGATGATTACGACTTGGCGTGAACTTTGGCAGCAGGGAGACTTTCCGTTCTACTGGGTGCAATTGGCAGATTACCAAAAAGAGACAACTGAACCCAGTGATCATTCTTGGGCGAAGTTACGTGAGGCACAGACCATGACACTCTCATTGCCCAATACAGGAGAGGCAGTGATCATTGATGCGGGCGAGGGGCGTGATATTCATCCTCGTGATAAGCAAACTGTGGCCGATCGCTTGGTGCGACATGCGTTGGCGAAGGATTATGGCTTTGATGTCGCCAGTGATAGTCCGCGTTACGCATCGATGGAGGTTGAGGGAAACACTGTGACGCTTCGCTTCGATCACGTCAGTGATGGGGGACTGCGCGCTTTTGATGTGACAGAGGTTAAAGGCTTTAGTATCGCAGGTGCGGATCAAAAATTCGTTTGGGCCGATGCTAAAATTGTCGGTAAAGACCAGGTGGTGGTTTCGAGTGATCAGGTTGCCGAACCTGTCGCCGTGCGTTATGCGTGGGCCATTAATCCGGTTGCGAATTTAGAAGATCGTAATGGTTTGCAAGTAACACCGTTCCGAACTGACGATTGGTAGGGGGGGGGGGTTCTGCAGTAGCAGTCTTTGTGAGTTCTTGTAAATCGGCTGAGATTTTATTTCCTGCTCTTGATGGAGGTCCTTTAAGGGCAGGAAACCATCTCGCTACCTCTATAATTATAAGTTTTGCCGGCCTGCCAAGTGATTGAGGGCGGGTGCTGTTGGGTGGCTTATCGGGGGCTGTGGGCAACTGCAATTTCCTTGAAGTAAGGTAAGCCTTCCAGCGGGGTTTTGGCTTTAATCGCGGTGAAATCGAATTGTCCCTTACTTAGGACGATCGAATGTAGCGGCGTGCTTGAGGTGGATATGGATTGCGAAGTGTGTGTGTTAGTTACTGTGGCAGTGGCTATGTTTGTATCGAGGTCATACTCCAGCGATAGTTGGTAGTCGTGATTATTGTGAATCTCCAAGGCCTGTGTTGAGAGTGAGGCATTCTTTTTAGAATTGACTGTAGAGCGCAGTTGAATGCGCCCTGCATCTTTGGTGGTGGGCAGAAAGCGTAGTGCCACATGTTCGCTTGAGGTTCCGTAAAGTAAGCCCATGCTGTCGTCCCCAGTGAAGCCGATCCAGGCGCCCGCAATGCCATCGAAATTATTCTGGTTCAAATTGACTGTTGCGTCGATGCGAATGGTGCCTGTTTGAGGCATGTTGGGGATTGCGAAAGATGTGGCGCTGTTTCGTGTCCGTGGTTTGGCGCTGGCGACTTCATCTCCGTTAATTTCAGAGTATTGAAATGGGAGGCGTGAAGGGTAGTCATAGAGCGTTTGTCCAACCGCAGTGCTACGGCCAAATAAGGTGTCGCCAGTGCTGATGGAGCCTCTGAATTCAAAATCGTCGTAGACGAGTTGTTCCAGGGTTGCTTGAGCACTGGCGCATAATAAAGTGATTGAGAGAATGAGGAGCTGGGGATACTTGTGTCGCATGATAGGAAGTGGGCTCATTTTATATATTTAGGAATAAATGATTAATTGTGAGTGAATTTTTAATTCTAAGTAGACTTGGTCAAGGGTTTTCATTGTCATGACTAGTCTGTGAACCGCAATTGGTGATTGCTTTTTGTGATCATTGAGGGGCTTGTTTACTTTTATTTTGAGTATTGAAGCTATTTGTTGCTTTGTGGAAAATCTTCGTCGTGAGTTTTGCCTCTTATAGTAAAGAAATCTTGACGCATGCGACTAATTGTTAAGCATGAACTACTTTAGTATCAATTGTTCCTGCTTTAATTATTATGAATCGACGTGATTTTATTGAAAAAACAGCATTAAGTGGCCTTGCTGCTGTCTTGACCCCGCGAGTCGCTTTTTCTCAGAACTTGGATTTAAGTTCGAGTAAGTTTTTGTATAATGGTATTCGGCTCCCAGAGGTCTGGCCTCCGCAGGATATGAGTCCGAGTTCATACGCTCCGATGCCAGTGCCTTATTTGGAGCGGCCACCTGCAGTGGTTCCTATTGATGTCGGGCGGCAGATGTTTGTAGATGATTTTTTGATAGAGCAAACGACTTTAAAACGTACCTTTCATAATGCAAAGAAGCTGGAAAATAATCCAATATTGCAGCCTGAAACTGATTTTGAGAAAGGGCTGATTTATGGAACGCAGGCAAGTAATCCAGTGGCTGCGCCCAAAGACGGTGGAGTTTGGTGGGATCCGAAAGATGAGGTGTTTAAGATGTGGTATGAGTGCGGTTGGTTGCTTACCAGTGGGTATGCGATCAGTCGGGATGGTATCCACTGGGAACGTCCCGACCTTGGGATTATTCCTGGCACCAATCGTATCTTGCCATATTTGGTTCCTGATTCATCCACCGTTTTTTTGGATCACTTTACTACGAATCCGCAGGAGCGCTTCAAAATGTTTACACGCGCTCCGGGCAATACCTTGCCGAGTGGGTTTAGTATGACCTCGCCGGATGGGATTCACTGGAGTACGCCGGTTGAAACGGGGCCGTGTGGAGACCGCAGTACTATGTTTTACAATCCATTTCGCAAGAAATGGGTCTACAGTATTCGTTCTTTTGCTTCATCGGCTTTGCCACGTGTGCCTTCTGGGCGTGCGCGATTCTATCGAGAGCATGATGATTTTTTTGAAGGTGCAAAGTGGGATGCCGAGTCTGCAGTTTTCTGGGCGGGCGCAGATCATTTGGATTTGCCGGATCCTGATATCGGCGATAATGCCCAGCTCTATAATTTATCGGCTGTTGGTTATGAGAGTTTAATGCTTGGACTGCATCAGATACATTTAGGGCCGGGGAACAATGAATGTGCGAAGCAAGGTATTCCCAAAATTACGGAGCTAAAGGTTTCATTTAGCCGCGACGGTTTTCATTGGGATCGTTCGCATCGTGAGGCATTTATTCCTGCCGCGCGTGTGGATGGGAATTGGGATCGTGGCTATGTCCAATCTGTCGGTGGTATTTGTTCTATTGTGGGCGATGAATTGTGGTTCTATTATTCTGGCTTTGCCGGAGATACTGAGAAGACCCAAGGCGGGCATCGAGCGAACGGGATGTATCATAATGGAAGTACCGGCATCGCGACGCTGCGACGCGATGGTTTTGCTTCTATGTCCTCTGTTGGTGAATATGGCACGTTGACGACTCGACCGGTTACCTTTAGGGGAAGGCACTTGTTTGTGAACGTGGACTGTCCACTGGGGGAGTTCCGGGCGGAAGTCTTGGATCAGAACGGTGTAGTTTTGGAGCCATTTTCGGTGAGTAATTGTGTCGGTGTTTCTAAGGATAGTACACTTGTTGAAATTGGCTGGAGAGGCGCTCAGGATCTTTCTTCTCTGATCGGTAAAGAAGTTCGCTTTAAGTTTTATGTTAAGAAAGGCAAGCTGTACTCTTTTTGGGTGAGTCCTGACAAGTCGGGGGCGAGTCAGGGGTACAATGCGGCTGGAGGCCCTGGCTTTAAGGGAGGCGTTGATCGAGAAGGCATTAATGCGTACCGAGTTGCTCGTTCCTTTCAATTAACATAAAGCAACCGGCGTTTCTATTGTTGGGCGCTGGTACGGTGCTACCCAGAGCAGACGCAACAGGTGCCAAGATGCTGGCGTAGATTTTGTGGTTTCTCCAGGGACTAATCCGCGGATGTTGCAAGTGACGAAGCTTGCAACATTTGGCTTTTGCGCCCGGCATCCTGATGCTTAGTGATATTGAAAATTCAGTCGGTATGGCTGTAAGTTGTTTACGACCGCGATCACTTTAGCATAATACGTGAATCCAAAAAAGCCCCCTGTGGGTCATTGCTGACCTGCAGGGGGCTTTATTTTTCTATAGATTTAAGAACCTGTGAGTTTTATTTTCTTTCTACGGACTGGTTTGCTTGCACAGTGGCGTGGGCAATCTCTTGAAGTGATTTCGCCTGTTCCGTGGTGACTCCTTCCGGGATATAGGTCACTGTGCGTGCGTCTGCTCCTAGGAAGCTTTCATACCAGACTAGTGCGCCTAGGTATTGACCGTGGTCGCGGGCGTGGAACCCGTCATTACGCACTTCCATCTCGCCCTCTTTATTTTTCTTCCACTGGAAGATCTTGTGTAAGCTTTTGCTTTCGTCAGGTAAGTTGTCTTTGTCTTCTGGGTAGGTGAGCTTTGAGACATCGATAGTTGTCGGTTGATAATCCCAGAGTGGGTCTTGTTTGGCATTTTGAAATGCAGTGCCTACTGGGACGGTTTTTAAGCCAAATTCTCGAGCGATTTGATGATATGCCGCGTGAATTTTCTCGTAGGTTTCATCTGGATCTAATCCCCATTTGATATTGCGATGACTGTCTGGATTATGCGCCCATGTTTCATGTAAGTGAATTTCTGCTTCCGGCGCATATTTCTGGATGTAGTGGATCAATTCCTCGGCGTAGGGGTAGTAAGTTTCTATTTTATAGCTTTGTGTGCTGACTTGTTGGATTGTGATGTAGTCCCAATCTTTATCTAGTAGCACATCTCTTAGTGATGCGGTCCGTGTCAGTGTTTCGCCGTTGATTGCGTAACGATAGGAACTACCTTGCGAGGGATCCATTTCGTGCTCTTTTGCCCAAGTTGCATGCTGTTGCATTGAGCTTCCGCCGATGTCAACCAGCCCGACTTCTGCGGAGAGTCTCGGATTTGATTGGATGATGCCGGGGAGGTAGCGTGTCGAGTTATAGGTAAAACTATTGCCAATACCTAGAATACGTACCGTTTCGGCAGATAATGTCAGGCATAGTAATGTGAGTGATAGGGATATGCAGATATTTATTAATCTCATGATTAATAAAATTTCATTCACATAACAATTTGTGTCAAGCCATCTGCATTGAATTAAGCGTTCAGAAGTTTATATATGAACCATTTAAAATTGTATGGATACTTATTTTGTTGGTCGGCTAATTCTTATTTCTCGACATTTGTGTCTGCTTTGAGGTGGCGGCGAACGTCATTGCGGTAGTGTAGGGGGCTCATGCCTGTGTTTTGTGAGAATGCACGACTGAAGCTGATTAAGCTATTAAACCCGCAGCGTTCACCAATTTCGGTTGCTTGTAGGTTGGTGTCGGCAAGCATCTCTTTGGCTTTTAGGATGCGGATGCGGGTGAGTTCTTTACCCATTGGCCGACCGACATCTTCAATAAAGGCATTGTAGAGCCCGGAACGCGAGATCGGCACTAGTTTTTGTAAGACGTCAATGTTGAGCGGTTGGTCGTAATTTTTCCAGATTTCGCGTAGCACTGTTAGCACGTGAGGATTCGTGACTGCTAGGAAGTCGGTCGATTTCCTCACGTGAATGCGTCCTGGTTCAATTCGAATTGGAGCCTTGGTGGTACGCCTTCCTTCCATGATCGCATCTAGCGTTTTAGCCAATGTATAGCCGTGCCCTTTGAGATTGGCTCCGATGCTGGAGAGTGCTACTGGAAGATTTTTGCAAATGAGTTCAGAATTACCAGTACCCAAGATCGCCACTTCTTCTGGTATTGAGCAACCGGCCTCGAGCGCTGCGGTTAGAATGAGTGCTGCGGTGTCATCATTTTGACAAAATACCGCGAGGGGGCGCGGCAGGCGTGCAAAGGCTTCGCTAATCCATTTCTGTACGTCATGGTAGCGAATCTCGTGTTCTGTTGTTGCGGCTGTTTTCTTCCAAGAGGCTTCTTCGCATTCGTAGCCTGCGGCATTGAGAGTTTGAATGAATCCGGTCGAAATCTCTTTTTCCAAACGGCTGTTTTGAACGTGGAAAAATACAAAATGTTTGTGATTGCGCTCTAGAAAGTGCTCTGCCGCCATGACGCCAGTCTGGTGGTGGTCCCCCAATACTTGTTGAAAGTCGGGGAAGTGTCCGCCCATGTCGACGGTCGGTAGATCCAGAGATTTTAAGTAATTGAGTGTTTTGTCAGTGGACGCTAGGGCGACAATGCCATCTCCGTCCCATCCGATGGGGAACTGCCCAGTGCGGGCCATGTGAGTATTGAGAAACCAACCGTGTTCGCGGGCATAATTGGCGACACCTTCATGGATGCTGGTGTCGTACCAGTCGAAGGCCATCAGTATTTTTTTTTGTAAAGCCATTAGTATTTTGGCGAATTTAAGAATATGTTTAACTAAAAGTCCAGATTAGATGCGGATTATTTTAGTAAGCATGGTCATAGCTTCGAATGATTACATAGTTAGCCTTTTTGCGCACGCAGGGCAAGTCCACAAAATTACAGAATTAAGTAAAGTATTGTGACTTGTTTGTTGTGATTTTACTGACTCATATTTTGATGGTTTACTATAGGCGTTGAATGTGTAAGTGAGTGGGAGCGCCCTTGTGAATAGTTACGCCGTTCACGGTGAGGGTGCCGGTGCTACTGGCTTGTTGTTGCTGGCCGTTTACCAGTAGTATTTCGTTTGGCATTATTTTAAACTTTTGTAGATTACGTGGGGTGAGGTCTAGGGTGAGCTTGCTCGGAAGGAAGTCTCCTCTCGCGTGTAAGGAGATCTGCCAGCGGTCTGCCGTTTCGATGACATCACTCCAATAGAGGCCACGATTGATCCAGCCTGTCGCGTCGCCATCCTTGCGTGAGCCATTGCCAGGCTTGCGATTGGTTGAGTTGTTACTGAAGGCAGGGTAGCTTTTGTTGAGCTGTATTGGTTGTGATGTGTAGTAGTTTGTGACGTCGTCGGGGACGGATTTCCACATATCATGTCCTCCATTGTTCCAGTAGCTTACAAACCCCCTCTTTGCTTCATTCAGTGCGTGGTAGAACGGAGGATTGTTGATCCAAGGGATGGGACGATCATTACGACCATTACTGAAAACTAAGAATGGGAGATCGCCGATGTGTTCACGAGCGATGCGTTCGCTATTCATTCGTTCAATGATTGAGATTCCTTCGTTGGTCATTACTGTTTCGTCGCAGGTTCGCCCACACAGCGCGTTGAGTAGCGGGAGGTTGGACTTTCCGTCGATTCCAGCTCGCTTGGTATAGGCCACTATAGGTACGGAGCTGAAAATTGTAGCAAATGTTTCTGGATGGTGAAATCCCATCGAGATGGCTCCACTGCCACCCATCGATAACCCCTTAATGTGTGTTTTATTGGGATCAGTTCCGTATTCTTTCTGAGCCCAGCGCACGAGGTAGAGTAGGTGCTCTTCTGTATAATTGACGACGACTCCATTAAGAGCCTCTTTTGCATCGTAGATGCGGTCGTTGCATCCGTACCACCAGGTATTGATGGCGAGTGCATGATCGCGGGGGTCTTTGGAGTGCAGTAGTGGGCGGCCAATCCACATCCAGTCGCGAGGTTCGATGATGATGCCTTCTGAGTTACTGGTCACGGTGAATTTACGAGCCAAACCTTGTCTCCAGCCTTGGCGTGCATCTCCAAATAAGAGGAAGTTGGAGGTGTTGTGAGGATCGCGGCCGCCACCGAGTCCATGTAGTACCAGAGTCAGGGATTTGCCGCTTGCGCTTCCACTTGCAGGCGCTGCTTTGAGTTGAATGGGTTGTGGTGGAGCAACGTGAGTCTTGATGGGGGTGGCTAGACTGTTCGCGCCCATTTGGATGTGTGTGGCAGATGCGTTTGAAGGTAGCACTGCAAAATACATTTCATCTGGATCTTTGGGGGTGACTGTATGTACAAAAAGGCCACTGGCTGGGTCGAGTTCGATGCCATCGATGATAAATCCGTGACTGCGGTCCGATGGTGCATCTGCTTGGAATGAAGCTGGGTTTTGCCACCAGTCGCAGGCGCTGCCTGCTTCGATGTGTTGACCTACCTTGTAAGCATTTTCGAGCTTTTCAGGGGTGATTGGGTGCGGGGATGCAAAGACCTGGTAGGTAATTCCTTCGACTGTAGAGTCTTCATCCCAAGTGAGAATAACCTGTCCGGATCGCATTTTTGCAGCCAAACCTGTGACATGTGGTACTGCATGCAGCGAAGTGCAAGTGAACCATAATGTGCAGCATGCAATGAGACGCTTTGTGTATTTTGATATGTTCATCGTGTTGTTGAATTTTGCTGAGAGCTTTGCGTGTGTAGGCGACGGAGAGCTTTCAGGCGTGTGTAGTAAACGCGGCTTTGACTTATTATGTAAAGTATTTAGTTTTTAATTAACTTTAAATTTTAAGGCCAATGTGAGAAGGACTGTTTCTCTGTAGTTCTTAAGGAGCTGGGTGGTTTTCTGAGGTATGCTTGAGGTGAACGCCGTATTGTATTGCCTTATTGCTGATTCTCCAGCGTGTCTCGCCTGTCAATCGGTAGTGTCTCGCATCCTGTCTGGGAGGTGTCATACTAATGGAGATCCAGGTCGCAATGATTCGGTAATCTTAAGTGAACATTACTAGAATGTTGGGAGACAGTTTGGAGTGCTGGTAGGAGGGGGCTCGAGGGAGGCGGACACAAAAAAAGCCCTAAGCATTTGCTGCTTAGGGCTTTCTAAATGGAGCCACCTGTCAGAGTCGAACTGACGACCTGATGATTACAAATCAACTGCTCTACCAACTGAGCTAAGGTGGCCTGGTATAAAAAAACTGTGCCTACTGGATCGGGGACTCGAACCCCGAACCAATTGATTAAGAGTCAACTGCTCTACCAATTGAGCTAATCCAGCAGGTGTGTCAGTGACGTTAATCACGAACGAAGATGCGGAGACTGTTACTGAACTCCTGTCTGTCAAGCCATGGATTTATTTTTTTTATAAAATTATTCTTCAGGTATAGTTGGAGGCTTCGCACCCTTTGGTGGTTTGCCTGGAGTCGGGAGGAAGCCTTGCTCTTTGAGGAGATTGATTCGCTCCTCCTGGGGGAGATCGTGTAGCTTTTGGCGCCAGTTGCGGCGTTCGTCCGGACTCATTTCCAGCCAGCGTTGGTGCATGGCTTCGCGTGTTTCGGGATCAATGGACTCGAAATGCTCGCGCATGGCTTCCAGCCGCTCGGGCTTCATTTTTTCGAGTTTACTGATACGTTCACGCAGCAGTGCCTTTTCTTCGGGTGTCATACGCTCGATGCGTTCGATTGTTTTTCGCAGTGCGGTGAGGTCTTGTTGCTCCATTTGAAGGAGGTGGTGCAGCATGCGCGTTTCGTTTCGTCTGTCTTGCGGTGGACGCTCATCCTGTGGTGGAATCGCTGAAAGCGGCACCAGCCAGACGAGGGTGAGGGTGATGAGTGTGAATACGCTTTTCATAGAATTAGATCTCTAGGTAGAGGGCGTCCAAGGTGCTTAGCAGGTTTTGGGTGCCCAGTTCGGTGGTGCTGAGGGTGGCGAGATTGGCGAGGCTTTCTTCGAGGAGAAAAATCTCCTGAGCTTCAGCCGAGTTTAAGTTGTTGGAGAGGCTACTGACGCTGTTCGCGCTCGGCTCGCCAGGCTGAGATTCGAATTGTAGTAAGCTGACGGTCACTGTGATGGCAGCTGCCAGCGGTAAGGCGAATTTGATCAGCTTGGACAGTGGGTGTTTGCTGTGTGGCTTTGTGTCGGCATTGTCGGCATCGGCTGCAGCGAGCACACGCGCAGTGAAGTCCTCACTGGGTTTGAGTGGACGGCTGGCGAAGAGGGCGTCGATTTGTTGGTCGAGCGGGTCGCTGTTGTGGTTCGGTTTCATTTTGATGTGGGAGTTGAAATGGTGGCTGAGTGAATGCTAATTTTGCTGGCACAGATCTTTTAATTCTTGGCGCAAGTGGGTGCGCGCGCGGTGAATCCATGTTTTGACGGCGCTAACGCTAGCATCCAAGGATTGTGCGATCTCGTCATAACTGAGACCCTGTTGCTGAAGCATTAGTATGGCGCTGCGCTGGTTGTCCGGCAATGCAGCCAGTGCGCGATGGAAGGCTTCTTCAATTTCACGGCTTTGATCGCTTTCTTCTGGTTGGCTCTGCATGAAGTATTCGCCCGGATCGACAAATTCAAGTGGGCGGCGGGCTTTTTTTCGGTAGCCATCGATGAGTCGACGGCGAGCAAGTGTGAAGATGAACGCATTGAAGGTTCCTTGCGCTTGGTAGCGGGCGGCGGCTCGGTTGAGCTCGATGAAGGTCTCTTGCGCAAGATCCTCCGCGTCGGCGCGGTTGCCTGTGGCGCGATAGAAGAAATTAATCAGGCGTGTTTGCCAGCGCTCGACGATTTGTGCAAATGCGGCGCGATCGCCATCTGCCAGTGCTCTGAGGCAGGCGCTGTCGATGTCTTCAATGGGCGGAGAGGTGGCTGTCGATGTGGTATGCATATTTCGAGGGCGGGAGGCGACTTGTTCGCCCCACCTCGACGGTGTGTAACTTATAAGAGTAGTTGCCATATGTAGAGGTTTAATCGTCGGCTTGCTCAAAAAGTTGCACTGAATTTGAGTGGGATGAGGGAGCTTAACATCTCTATGCATTTATAAATCAATCGGATGTGATTTTGCCAGCGAGTTTTAGTGTAAATTTCTTTGGTAAATATGTATCTCTGTCTTGCCTACGGCTTGAGACTTGCTCAGACAGAAGTTGTGAATAAATGGTTCATAATTACTAGATCTAGTAGTGCTTGTGTTAAAACTTACGATATATTGTGTGTCTGGTGTTGACGTGAGAATTCTGAGCTTCCATGCTGCGCGCATCATTTTGGTGCGACTTACTGCCTTCAGCGCACTATCTCGCTACCTTTCAACACTTTCAGCTGCGGCGTGAGCTTTCTTTGTTTCCCCGCATTTGTGACTTCATCTTTTTTTTCTAAATCTCCTCCCTAGAACTACGCATACTATCCATGGAAAAAACCTACACAATCGGTGATAAAACCTTCGTCCTTGACCAAGCCAAAGCTGAAGAGGCTTTTGCGGCCAAAAAGATCATTAATGGTAAGGATACCATGTTCTTTAATATCCTGCCGCTCAAATACCAGTGGGCCTACGATCTGTACAAGACGATGAAGAATAATCACTGGGAGCCGGAGGATATTCCTATGCAGAAGGATGTGGAGCTTTGGCGCAGTGCTGACCTCTCCGATGCCGAGCGCTGGATTATCAAGATGGCGATCGGCTACTTTTCTGCGGCCGAAGGCATTGTCGGGGACAATGTGCAGCACGTCACCCGCGAGTTGGTCACCGCTCCAGAGCTCAAGCTCTTGCTGGGCCGTCACGCTCATGAGGAAAATATCCACGCCGACTCCTTGGTCTATATGATCAGCTCGCTCGGAATTAACCCGCACGAGTGTGAGGCGATGTTCGAAGACATTCCCACCATCGAGAAAAAGACTAATTTCGTGGTCAGTAACTCGCGCGCGCTGCGTCGCGACATGGATTTGACGACCACCGAGGATAAGCAGGCTTTCACTAAAAACCTCTTCCTCTTTGGGCAATGCATGGAAGGCACGCAGTTCTACGGTCTCTTCGGCATGGTGCTCTCGCTCTATCGTCAGAACAAGTTCCCTGGTATCGGCCAAATGTTCCGCTACACCCTGCGGGATGAGTCCAATCACATCGAGGTGTTCCGCAATTTGATCATGGATCTGATCGAAGAGAATGAGGACGTCTGGACCCCCGAGTTTAAGGAAGAGCTGCGCGACCTCATGCGTGAGGCAGTCTCGCTGGAAAAGGAATTTATTCGCGACTGCTTACCTGTGAATTCAGTTGGCCTGAGCGCGGACGAGTTTTGCCAATATATTGATTACATCGCCGATCGCCGCCTAGAAGACGTGGGCCTGAAAGCGATCAGCTCCGGCACCGAGAATCCGTTTCCGTGGTTGGCCGAAATGATGGATATTAAGAAGGAGCAAAACTTCTTCGAAGGTCGCGTCACCGAATATCAAAAGGCCTCCGCGCTTGGTTCGGTCGACGATGACGAGCTGTAATTTCTTTCAATAGAAAATCCTACCGCACGGAGCCTGCATTCATCCAGCAGGCTCTGTTTCCCAAAGACATAATATGATGCCTGGCACGGGCCTCTTCACGCCTGCTTATCTCTCTATACATACTATTTCATGATACATAAACTCTCCTTCGAAGAAGATCTAGAGCTTAAACGCTTTGCCTCCACACCTAAAGAAAAGAAGCCTCGTTTCGAGTGGGGCTCCGTGCTCGGCGAGGACCGACTACAACGCCCGGAAATCAAAGTGGATGCCGGCGGCTCCGAGCGTGATTTTGATCTCGCCGAGATTGCCGATACCATTGGTAACGCGCTGACCGACCTGTTGCTCTCGCGTCAGGAAGATGAAATTTTCACGGAAGTGAACCGCAAGTTTGTGGCCAACGTCGCCAAGAGCGTCGGCTCTGTGTTGGCCACTTCGATCGAGCAGGGCAGGGCGCTCAAGCTCTCTACCCATGATGTGCACTTGCTGATCGAAAAGGCGTTGATCGAAAACGACGCGCACGATGTGGCTCGCAGCCTCATGTTCGGCCGTAATACCTCCGCGCAAAGTGTCGAGCGCGAGCCCGTATCCATTCGCTTGATCCGTCGTAATGGTCAAGTGGTGCCCTGGAGCGAAGCCAAGATTGAGATCGCGGTGCGCAAGTCCTTCCTTGCTTTGCACCTCGACTCCGATCCAGCCGTCGAGATCGCCCGCGCGGTGACGGATCGCTTGGTCGCCAGTGGACAAGCTTTCATCAACATCGAAGACGTGCAAGACGCCGTGCAAGAGGAAATGATGCGTCAGGGCCACTTCAAGGTCGCCGAGTCCTACATCCTCTACCGTGCCCATCGCTCCCGCGTCCGCGAAGAAGAGGGTATCGCACCCGCGCCCGAGTCGCAGCAAGAGTCCATGATTGTCGTCACCGAGGCCAACGGTGAAAATACTTTCTGGGACGGGGTCGACCTCAAGCGCCGTATCGAGTTCGCCACGATCGGTCTGGATCTGAATATCGCCTCCGACGTGATCGAAAAAGAGCTTCGTCGTTCGCTCTACCCAGAGATGAAGCGCGCCGATCTGCAAAAGACTATCATTCTCAATGCCAAGAGCATGATCGAGAAGGATGCCGACTTCGCCAAATTCGCCGGCCGCATCCTGCTCACTTACATTTACGAAGAAGTTCTCGATTGGGAAATCGTCCGCGATGGCGTCGACAGCCTCAAGGAAGCGCACCGCCGCGGATTCAAGCCCTACCTCAAGCGCGCGATCGAGATCGATCGCGTCAATCCCAAGCTGCTCGACTTCGATATCGATCAGATCGCATCCTCACTCGATCCCTCCGCGGACTTGGATTTCGATTACCTCGGTGTGCAGACCATGTATGACCGCTACCTGATCGTCGATAAGACTGCCAAGCAGCACCGCCGCCTGGAAGTGCCACAATACTTCTGGATCCGCGTCGCCATGGGCCTCTTTCACCATGAGAAGGACGACCGCGAAGGCTACGCCCTGCGCCTCTACAATCTCTATAAGAGCCGCCGCTTCTGCTCCTCCACGCCCACACTCTTTAACTCCGGCACACTGCACTCGCAGCTCTCGTCCTGCTACCTCTACAAGGTCGACGACAGCATCGAGTCCATCATGCACCGCGGCATCGCTGACAACGCCTTCCTCTCCAAGTGGGCCGGCGGTCTCGGTGGCTCTTGGACCGCAGTGCGCGGCACCGGCGGTTTCATTAAAGGCACCAACGGCGAGTCACAAGGCGTCATCCCATTCCTTAAGTTGCACAACGACCAACTCGTCGCCGTCAACCAAGGTGGCAAACGTCGCGGCTCCGGTTGCGCCTACCTCGAAACATGGCACAACGACGTCGACGACTTCCTCGAGTTGCGTAAGAACACCGGAGACGACCGTCGTCGTACCCACGACATGAATACGGCCAACTGGATTCCCGACCTATTCATGAAGCGCATGGAGGCCCGTCAGCACTGGACACTCTTCCGCTCCAACGAATGCCCCGACCTGCATGACCTCTACGGCAAAGCCTTCGAAGAACGCTACTGCGAATACGAAGCCATGGCCGAGCGCGGCGAGATCTTCGGCCAGAAGCGCCCCGCCATTGACCTCTGGAAAGTCATGCTCCGCATGCTCTTCGAGACCGGTCACCCATGGATCACATTCAAAGATCCCTGCAACATTCGCAGCCCGCAAGACCACTGCGGCGTCATCCACAGTTCCAATCTCTGCACCGAGATCACGCTCAACACCAGTGCCGAAGAGACTGCTGTCTGTAACCTCGGCTCCGTCGTGCTCGACTCCCACCTCGACGCCGATGGCAACCTCGACCACGCCAAACTGCGTGAGACGATTAGCATCGCCGTGCGTGCCTTGGACAACGTCATCGACATCAACTTCTACCCAACCGAATCCGCCAAGACAGCCAACAGCCGTCACCGCCCGATCGGTCTCGGCGTCATGGGGCTGCAAAACGCACTCTATAAGAAAGACATCGCCTTCGCTTCCCCAGCCGCCGTTGAGTTCAACGACGAGTTCATGGAAGCCATCGCTTACTACGCCTACGAAGCCTCCTCCGAGCTCGCAGCCGAGCACGGCACCTACAGCACTTACAAAGGTTCCAAGTGGGATCGCGGCCTGATGCCACAAGACACCCTCGACCTGCTCGAACAAGAGCGCGGCGAAAAAGTCGAAGTGCCCCGCGCTGGCAAGATGGACTGGATGCCACTGCGCGAGAAGATCGCCAAGAACGGCATGCGTAATTCCAACGTCCTCGCCATCGCGCCCACCGCCACCATCTCGAACATCATGGGCACCACGCCCTGCATCGAGCCCACCTACAAGAACCTCTTCGTGAAGAGCAATCTCTCCGGCGACTTCATCGTGCTCAACAGCGAGCTCGTCCGCGACCTCAAGAAGCGCGGCCTCTGGACTGCGAACATGCTCGACCAAGTCAAATACTTCGACGGCGAGCTCGACTCCATCGAGGGCGTGCCACAAGACCTGCGCGAAAAATACCGCACCGCCTTCGGCATCGAGTATAAATACTTCGTCGACGCCGCAGCCCGTCGCCAGAAGTGGATCGACCAATCCCAATCGGTCAACCTCTTCATTGCCTCGCCCGACATCAAGACACTGTCCCACATGTATCGCGACGCCTGGCGCAAAGGCCTCAAGACCACTTACTACCTCCGCAGCCTAGGCGCTTCCAACATTGAGAAAGCGACCACCAGCGTAAAGAAAGAGGTGAGGGGACGCGCCGGCCAAGCCGAAGCCGCTCCCGCCGCGAAAAAGGAGTTCACCGCAGCAGAAAAGAAAGCCTGCTCCCTCGAAGCCATGATGAACGGCGAAGAGTGCGAAGCCTGCCAATAAATTAACGACAAGGGCCGCCCCAGAGGGCGGCCCTTTTTTGATCACCCAGGATCGCAAATCTCCGCATTTGCCCCGTCAGCCTCGCCCCCATGTTCTAAGCCTTAGTATCTGTGCCAATACCCCTCAAACCCCACCCCACCTATAAACGACTCTTAGCTGAATTGAAAAGGGAGGGAGAGAAGCTCAAGTCTCGATGGGAAGCCCCGGTCTATCGTTGCGTTGAATTAAAATGGGCACGTCCCAAGTATTTGATCTCAGGTGAAGGCACCCGACAGCGTGGCAGTCGTTGGATGCGACCTAATAATTCTCGTGTGATGCATGCCGCGTCCACGGAAACACTTGCACTCAAAGAATCACGTCAAGCCTACGATTACTACGGAATTCATAAGCCGAGGCAAAATCCACGAGTGAGTGTGGAGCTCTTAGTCGAGTTACAACAGGTTATTGATCTGAGAAAGCTTAGAGAGATCCTCGATTCACCAACCATCGAGGAACTGCTGGGTGAAGATTGGGAAAAGCTCAACAGTAGTGGTGTCGAGACCTTAGCGCAGACAGTAGGGCGCGCCATACATGATTTAGGCTACGAAGGCCTAATTGCCCCTTCTGCTAAAGACAGACGAGGTCGCAATCTGATTTGGTTCCCCGATCAATTGTTATCTGAAAGCCGTATTTCAATCTCAGGAGAAAAACAACTCGAACAATGGCTTGCATAAGAGCATGCACTTGTGCATCTTTTGATGTATGGGAAACACAAAACAACTTGAGGAAATACCGCGCAGTTTTAGTATTCCGGCGTTCTGCAACCGCTACAAGTTAGTCCGTAACGACATTAGCCGGCTCACTCAATACTCGCCCCGGGCAGTCGCCAAATGGGCCGCCGGCGACAAGCCTAGTGCAGCAGCCGAAAAGCAGCTTCGAGAGCTGGTACGCTTATTCGATGCGCTTTCGGATGTTATGGAAACGGCCTATATTGGCGAATGGCTCAAAGCCGCCAACCCTGCCTTTGATAATTCAACCCCACTCCAAGTCATCGAACGCGGAGAGGCCGACCGCATCTGGAATATGATCTACCGCTTGCAAACAGGGGAGCCAATCTGAGGGGGCATTTACTGTAATCGTTTGTCCCTTTTTAGTTCTTTAACGACTAAATCGGCTCGCCTTGTAAGGTCAACTCCCCCCCCCAAAAAAAAAAACAGGCAAATCAAGCTATTGTCGATGAGTTGTCCAATAAGCTAATTGATACCGATTGAGCTAGTCCTTAACTTATTTTAATGAATCTATTTATCAGTTGGTCTAAAGCCGAAAGTTGTGATGTTGCACGGGCATTGAAAGAGTTCATTTTTTCCGTATTTGATACTCAAATTATTTCTTTTGTTTCAACAAAAGACATTTCAGCGGGTGAAGGACCTTTCCATCGCATTCGAACTGAACTCTCGAATGCTGACTTTGGAATTGGAATTATCGGAGATCAAAATGCTTCAGAGCCTTGGATACAGTTCGAAGCTGGAGCTCTCAGTCTTTCTGACAGGTGTAAGTCTTATGTTCCGTTATTGTTGAAAGAAACTACAGCTGAGCACCTTCCGAGTTCACTCAGTAGTAGTCATCAAGCCAAATTTATAAATGAGCAAGACTTACTAGATATTTTTAAATGCTTATCAACTACTTTGACCAGTAGTCTCACTGATGCTCAATTGGAGAAACTATTCTATCAATCTCTCGGCACTTTTTTAGAAAAAGCTGACTCGGCTTTTAAGGATCATAGATTTAAAATGGATAGTAGCCTGTCTTCTGATGAGAAACTAACTGAGCTTCTTTCTATGTCTCGTTTCTTCTTGAGGAACCTAAGTATGTCTAGTGATTTTTCCGAAGTGAGTCAGCAGCGGAGACTTATGATTCTTTTATATATGCCTATCAGTGATTTGACAGTGTTTCAAGAGAACGAAGTTTTGTTAACGCAATTATTATCAAATAATATTTATGACGTAGGCGGCATTATTTCCAAATCAGAAGAAGAGCTTCTGGTGCTAGGATACTCACGAGAGGAAATCAATTTGATTTGCTCGGAGTTAGAGAGATTAGGATTGTCACTTGGGATGAAGTTAAGTGATCGCCTATGGCAAGGAGAGAGACATTTTTATTCCCTATAAGATAAGGTGCCCCCTAGTGCGGCATAGGTTCAGAAACTGGGTCATGGCATGGCCTTAGTGGTACGGAGTTAGAAGGGATTTTCGAGAATGTTAAGGAGTGAAGTTGATTCACAGTAGCTATCGCAATGCAGGCGTGACAAGTCGCGCCCACGTTTTTACCATCACGCGGCTTCAATAAGGGGCAGTCTATTTATCTTGTTTTTATGTAGAAGCTTCTGCTTTTAATTTTTTTTAATTGAATTATGATTTATCATTATACAACAGGGCATTACGCAGCGATGATGATAGCTGATCAGTATCTTCATGTCAGTGATCCGAGTAACTTTAATGACCCCTTTGAGTTTAAGATTAAGGTAGATGAGGTAAGCTTTACGCATCAGACTTTCATTGGTATTCACAAAAAACATGGAGTCGCTCCCCCAATATTAGAAGAAGACGTTGTGGCTGTGCGTCGTCTAGAAGCGGCTCAAAGGGTGCGCGAAGGTAAGCGTCCGATGTTCTGCCCTTATTTAGATGTAGACATGGCTAGAGTTCTATCCAATCCGATGGGATTCGATGGATGTCTATAGAAGCTGATAAGCTTCTATAGAG
>NZ_JARXIC010000140.1 GCF_031127905.1 Thalassobacterium sedimentorum
ATCGTGGAGCATAGCCGATGCCTGTAGCGCGGAGCGCGAAAGGCATTGGCTAGTGCGTCTGGATAGGCTCCTTCGGGTTAGTAGTTTTAGGCATTTCAATTAGTTCAATCGATCCACCATTTTTTACTACTGGATTCTTGGTTAGTAAAGATTCTAGTTCTTTAACTTTAGAAGTCTCAAATCTCATGAATCCTCCAATCTGGTTGGTGCTGTTGGGGATTTCTTCTCTTCCGAAGACTCTGGTCGATCCAAGTTGACTGCCACCTTGAAACATACCTGTGCCATTCGCTTCCTCGAAGAATTCATTCCATTCACTTTCGCTGGGTGGTGTTTCAGAGTTCTTATGGATTAGTAGGAGATATTCCATTTTCTGCCTATC
>NZ_JARXIC010000141.1 GCF_031127905.1 Thalassobacterium sedimentorum
AGGTGACTGAGGTCGATTTTGCGGAACTGACTTTGACATAAAATCTGCTTAAAACGCATAATAATGCGGTCTCAGGGTGCTTAAAGCTTGACTTTAAGGGTGCCCCGGAAAATTGGTCCTATGCAGCAACCTAATGATTATAAGTCGCTTACCGAATGTTTTCTGGCTCCTGCTCGGGAGTCTTTGAGTCACTGCTCGCACACTCGGGAGTGTCCCGAGCTGGATGACTGGCAATGGATTCGAATGGGAGTGAACCGTTCGATCAATGACGAACGCAGTGGTCGCAGTTTCTTACAAGACTGGGCCATGTTAGATGAGTCGAGCATTGGAGTCGGCCACTTTTTCGAAACGCTCAAAAGCTCGCGTCGCCTGCAGCT
>NZ_JARXIC010000142.1 GCF_031127905.1 Thalassobacterium sedimentorum
AGGTGACTGAGGTCGATTTTGCGGAACTGACTTTGACATAAAATCTGCTTAAAACGCATAATAATGCGGTCTCAGGGTGCTTAAAGCTTGACTTTGAGGGTGCCCCGAAAAATTGGTCCTATGCAGCAACCTAATGATTATAAGTCGCTTACCGAATGTTTTCTGGCTCCTGCGCGGGAGTCTTTGAGTCACTGTTCGCACACTCGGGAGTGTCCCGAGCTGGATGACTGGCAATGGATTCGAATGGGAGTGAACCGTTCGATCAATGACGAACGCAGTGGCCGCAGTTTCTTACAAGACTGGGCCATGTTAGATGAGTCGAGCATTGGAGTCGGCCACTTTTTCGAAACGCTCAAAAGCTCGCGTCGCCTGCAGCT
>NZ_JARXIC010000143.1 GCF_031127905.1 Thalassobacterium sedimentorum
TAAGCGTTTTCTGAGAAATCAGCGACGAGGTTTCCTTCACCACGATTGATTTCAACTGTCAGATTATTAGACTCAACTGTTAGATCATCCACACCACCTGTAAAAGCGACTTGCCCGGCTGTGGCACGCAAGCTGGTAAAGCTGCGTGACGCGCCATCGATTTCATTAAAGAATGCCAGGCCGAAGTCTACATCACTGAGCTCAAGTCCCAGAGCATCTGAAGTATTGCCATTCAAACCAGCGAAGGCATCCACTCCACTACCACCGAGTGTCAATAAGTCCACGTCGATTTCGGAATCGTCGGAAAGTGTGATCGTGTCGCTCGCCTTGGCCATCGCGAAACCGCCGCTCACTTGGAAGAAGCCAAACGCATCCAC
>NZ_JARXIC010000144.1 GCF_031127905.1 Thalassobacterium sedimentorum
GTGGATGCGTTTGGCTTCTTCCAAGTGAGCGGCGGTTTCGCGATGGCCAAGGCGAGCGACACGATCACACTTTCCGACGATTCCGAAATCGACGTAGACTTATTGACACTCGGTGGCAGTGGAGTGGATGCCTTCGCTGGTTTGAATGGCAATACTTCAGATGCTCTTGGACTTGAGCTCAGTGATGTAGACTTCGGCCTGGCATTCTTTAATGAAATCGACGGCGCGTCACGCAGTTTTACCAGCTTGCGTGCCACAGCCGGGCAAGTCGCTTTCACAGGTGTGGATGATCTAACAGTTGAGTCTAATAATCTGACAGTTGAAATCAATCGTGGTGAAGGAAACCTCGTCGCTGATTTCTCAGAAAACGCTTA
>NZ_JARXIC010000145.1 GCF_031127905.1 Thalassobacterium sedimentorum
TGGGATGAACCTTTAGTGATGTCCAAGTTTGCAGATCCGGATCATGATCGAGTTCCAAACTTTTTTGAATACATCTTCGGAACCGATCCGAGCCGTGCAAGCGTTATAGATGATTGCTATCGCATTGTGATTGTGGAGGATGGCGATCTTCGCTACCTGGAGATGAGCTTTCGACAAACATTGCAGTCATTAAGCCAGATTGTGTTGCCAAAGCATTCGGTCGATCTTTTGACGTGGTCCAATGAGGACTTTTTGCTAACTGAAGATACGAATGACGGTACTTATCGTTGGCGCACTTATCGTTATAAAGATCCTATTACCTCAACCAATCCAGTCAGGTTTATCACGCTTGAAGCTGAAGTTGATTA
>NZ_JARXIC010000146.1 GCF_031127905.1 Thalassobacterium sedimentorum
AATCTAGCCGCACGCTTGAGCATGAGTCGAGTCATCGCAATATGAATCATGGCAGTAGATGACTCAATGGTAGTTTCGTAGTCTTTGGACATTCTACGGTATTTCGACAGCCACCCGAAGGTTCTCTCGACGATCCACCGCTTAGGCAGAACCTTGAAACCTTTGGTATCATCTCTGCGGCGGACGATATCCAACTGGATCGGTCGCTTACGTTGAAGCTGCCTCACCCATTGGACGAGTTTACCTGCGTATCCACCATCAGCCCAAATGATTTTGAGCCAACCGAAGCGATTGGTGAGAAGTTCAAGGAGCAACTTCGCGCCGTCGCGATCCTGAATGTTCGCCGGGTGAACCACGGCCAATAGGA
>NZ_JARXIC010000147.1 GCF_031127905.1 Thalassobacterium sedimentorum
GCATCGACTCTCAGAGCATTTTTGTGAACTGGATTAAGCTGTCTGACTCTTTGGGTAGGGATGGATCGCCGATCCGTCCGATTCCGTTAGATAAGCACTAGGCGTAGCTAATGATTAAGGCTGTTGCATTCAGTTGGCAAACGGCGCGCTCGGCTAGCACGCCCTACCACATGAGACTAATACCAGCGCCCCCCCTGCAAAATCCACGCGTAGCATCGACTCTCAGAGCATTTTTGTGAACTGGATTAAGCGGTCTGCCTCTCTAGGTAGGGATGGATCGCCGATCCGTCCGATTCCGTTAGATAAGCACTAGGCGGAGGCAATGATTAAGGCTGTTGCATTCAGTTGGCAAACGGCGCG
>NZ_JARXIC010000148.1 GCF_031127905.1 Thalassobacterium sedimentorum
ACGATGAACCATCCTAGCGAGCTCATTGGTGTGATTTTGGACGACGACACCAATCCTACCAATGATCGCCGTTTGTTGGTGATCGGAGGCTCCGATACATCTTGGCTTACAGGAGACTGGTGGTTTTTGGAGAAGCCTCAAGTGTCCGAACTTGGCTCCACTTACCATTATACTATTCAACTTAGTGAGCGTTTTATTGGTGACGTGAACTATCTTGGTTTCTTTGCTGATGATGATACTCGGGGAAGTGCAGATGTAACTTTCTCAAATGTTAGACTCTATGAGTTACCTGTTCCTGAGATTGTCGAGCAACCTCAATCAATAGCGGTGGTTGACGTGGAGGGGGCCACATTTATGGT
>NZ_JARXIC010000149.1 GCF_031127905.1 Thalassobacterium sedimentorum
ATTCGGTATGCGCTGGCGAACGGACAGCTCGGCGAGCTGTCCCTACCGGTGTGCAGTGAGTGGGTAGGGCGGTTTTGCCAAAACCGCCGTTTGTTGATTGAGGGGCGCTTGGCGGTTCGTTGAATATGGGCATTCGGTATGCGTTGGCGAACGGACAGCTCGGCGAGCCGTCCCTACCGGTGTGCAGTGAGTGGGTAGGGCGGTTTTGCCAAAACCGCCGTTTGTTTATTGGGGGGCGCTTGGAGGTTCGTTGAATATAGACATTCGGTATGCGCTGGCGAACGGACAGCTCGGCGAGCTGTCCCTACCGGTGTGCAGTGAGTGGGTAGGGCGGTTTTGCCAAAACCGCCGTTTGTT